>NZ_JBVIWA010000003.1:87922-530686 GCF_055595065.1 Streptomyces sp. NPDC040545 | reverse complement strand
CCGACCACTGCTCACCAGAAAGATCCCCACGCCCCACACCATGATCATCACGGCGCAAGGCGCGGGCCGGAACCCCGATCTAAAACACGGCCTAGTCGTCGGAGCGGGGCCGGTCGGTGGTGGCGAGCAGGGCGTGCACGGCCGTCTCCATGGTGCTCGCTGCCGCTTCGGCGCTCAGGCCGCTGCTGCGCCAGTGGTACCAGGCGCCCCAGGTGGTCACCGCGTCCAGCCCGTAGAGGACTTCGGTCCCGCGTGCGGCGGGCAGACGTTCGAGTTCCTCCGCGAAGATCTCGGCCAGCCGTGCCCGGGCGAGGTCCAGCACCTCTCGGGTGACCTCGGCAACGCGGCCCCCGGGGGCTTCCAGGCGCATCAGGGTCAGCTGGGCCGGTGTGATCCACTCCAGGATCCGGGCCCGCTGTTCCGTCAGGGCCGCTACCCGGGTGTCACGCGGGCCGGAGGTCGGAAGCGGCCTGATCTGCTCGATCAGCTGCTCCAGCCGGCGGGTGATGGCCGTCTCCACCAGCTCGGACATGTCGGCGAAGTGGTGGAACACCAGGCGCCGGGACACGCCCGCGCGCTCGGCCACCCGCTCGGCGGGGAAGCTGGATTCCCCGTCGTCGAGCAGGGACAGTACGGCCTCGGCGATCTTCACCCGGGACTGGCGGCCGCGCTCGGCACGGCCGTCGGCGGCACGGCCGTCCATGGCGCGCCCCTCGGTCCGCGGCCGTCGAGCCGGCTGATTCACGGTGCCCCTCCCAACCTCGCCGGGTGCCATTGTCGCAAACGAGACGGCGGGTGGCCGTGTGGGCGGGTGCCGACCGTACGGGTGGCAGACCGCGACCGTCCCGGGGAGCCGCGTGGCGCGCCTGTTTGGTTCGACACGTACGTGTCTACGAATCGCGGGCCGGTGTTCGAGGAACGGCCCGGCGTGCCCTCCGCTTCCGAAGGAGACCACCCCACCATGCCCAGAAACCCGCGATGGCTCGTCGCGCTGGCGGCCGGAGCCGCCGTGCTGAGCGCGGGCCCGGCCGTAGCGTCGGCAGCGCCGCCGGCCGCGGTCAACCCGGCCCCCTTCTCCACCATCACCGTCGACCGCAGCACGGTGGCACACGGCGAGAGCTTCACCGTGTCCGCCAGCCGCTACTGGCCGAACGAGGAGGTGTACGTACGGCTGATCCCGGAAGGCCGGGCCGACGAAACCCGCACCGTGGAGGGATCCGACGGGAACGGCGACCTGCGCGCCGGCCGGCGCATCGTCACCCTCGCCATCCTCCTCGCGAACGGCGACGGAGAGGTCTCCGGCACGGTCAGGGTCCCCGAGCGGCACGGCCGGTACCACCACCTCCGGGGCGAGTACCGCCTGGAGCTGGCCGGGCACAGCTCCCAGCTGTGGCAGTCGATCGCCTTCAGGGTGGTCCCGGCGGAGTTCGGCGGGCACCAGAAGCCGGGGCACCGCCCGGCCGAGGAGCACGGTCAGGGTCCGCACGAGGAGCCGGCGACGAATCCCCGCGAGGAGCCGACGACGGATCCCCACGAGGAGCCGGACACGAAGCCCCACGGGGGCGCGCACGAGGACTCTCCGGAGAAGTCTCCCGAGGCCTGACCGCGGTACGGCGGCGCCCTGGAACGACGGTGTTCCGTGGCCGCCCGCACGACCTGCGTGCGGGCGGCCACGGAGCCTGCGGGGACTGCGAAGCCGGTCCCGGGCAGGTCGCGCGGCGCGGAACCCGCACTGCCCGGCGCAGCGGCGGCTCATTCCGAGTCGCCCTAGGCCGGGCGTCGTATGACAGTCACTCAAAAGGGAGCAGAGCGGACGCGGACGAGCCCCCAGAGGGTAACGATGGCGCGACCCGCTCTCCCCTTCCCCCAAGAAAGCAGAAGCTCCTTGATGCGCTCTGATCTCCCTCGGCGAGGCCGTTCGGGGCCGTTGCCCGGTCGGCGGATCCCCCAAGTCTGCGGGGCTTTCGCAGTGCTCACCGTGGCCGCGGCCGGGCTCGCGGGTACCGCGGCATCGTCCCCGGTGCAGGCGGCGCGGTCCTCGGCCGTGGCGCAGGCGGACCCCGATCCGAACGGGCTCTGTCCGTCCTGGGTGAACTGCGGACCCTTCCTGTCCGGACCCCCGCACGACCGGCCGCCACCGCACCGCGAGGACGGCCCGCCGCAGGACGAGGATTACGAGGACGGACCGCCGCACCACGGGGACCACGACGGACACAAGCGTCCGGGTCCCAGCGGCCCGCCGGGCCCGGTCGGACCCAGCGGTCCTTCGGGTCCTCCCGGTCCTTCGGGTCCTCCGGGTCCCAGCGGTCCTGCGGGTTCCACGGGGCCTTCGGGTCCTCCCGGTCCCAGCGGTCCTGCGGGTTCCACCGGGCCTTCGGGTCCTCCCGGTCCCAGCGGTCCCGCGGGCTCCACCGGGCCCTCGGGTCCTCCCGGTCCCAGCGGTCCCGCGGGCTCCACCGGGCCCTCGGGTCCCCCCGGTCCCAGCGGCTCTCCGGGTGCCACCGGGCCGGCCGGGCCCGTGGCCACCACCGAGACCGTCGGCGATCCCATCACCGTGGCCCCCGGCAATGAGGCCACCGTGTTCGCCACCTGCCCGGCGGGGAGCACCCTCGTGAGCGGCGGCTACCTCATGAGCGGCTCGCTGCAGGTCCTGCTGACCTCGCGGGCGGCGACTCCCAACACCTGGACCGTCACCGTCCTGAACCCCTCGGCAACGGCCTCCGCCACCGTGGCGGCCGTCGCACAATGCGCGCCGTGACCGCACGCCGGGCCCATCCGCCCGCCCCTGAAGGGAATTGCATGCTCAGATCGGAAAGGGTCGTCAAGGCCCTGGGGACCGGCGCATGCCTGGTCTCCGTCCTGGCACTCTCCGCACCGACCGCCTCGGCGACGACGACCGACATCTCGTGCGGCGAGATCCAGTCCGGCGTGGTGTCCTGCCAACTGCCGGACGGCCTCTCCTCGTACGACACCACGGCCCTGCTGGCGGCGGCGCAGAACGCGACGCAGACCCCGCTGACCACGACCACGCCCATGGTCGTGACGGCGTACGGCGGTGCCGGACGGTACGGCAGCAACGGCGGCGGCCTCTACCGTGGCGGTGACGGCGGCTACGGTGGCAAGGCGCAGACCGTCACGTCGGTCGCGAGCTTCCAGACCGCGTTCGGACAGACCCTGTACTACTACATCGGCCAACTCGGCGCGACGTCCGCCGGCGGTCGCGGCGGTGCCTCCACCCTGGTCTCCGGCGTGGACCTCACCACGCAGAACCCGTGCATCGAGGGCTACGGCTCGTGCACCACGACCACGCTGCTCGCCGACGCCGGCGGTGGCGGCGGTGGTGGCCAGGGCAATGCCAACGGCAACGGCGGCGCCGGCGGCAACGGCGGCACCGCGGTCTCGGGTCAGATCATCTCGGGCGGATCCGCGGGCAGCGACGGCAAAGCGACCACCGGCAGCCTGACGCGCACCGGCGCGGGTGGCAGCGGCGGCAGCAACGGTGACGGCGGTTCAGGCGGCCGTGGCGGCTCCGGGGTGGACCACAAGGCCGGGACCAGCGGCATCGACGGCATCGGCGGTCTGGGCGGCCCGGTCCACACCGGCAACGGCCCCAACGCCGGTGCGACGTGGACGAACAACTCCTCCCTCTTCTTCGGCAATGCCGGGCAGGGCGGCGAGGGCGAGTGGCGGACCAACGGCACCAACTACGGCAGCGGCGGCGGTGGTGGCGGCGGCTGGGGTGGCGGCGGTGGCGGTGGCGGCGGCGGTGAAGCCATCACCGGTGGTGGCGGAGGCGGTGGCGGCAGCTGGGCGGTGGCGAACACCGACACGGCCTCGAGCGTCCCGGTGATCTCCAACGGCAACAGCGGTGAGAACGGCGCCGTCTACGTGACGTTCGTCGGTTCGGGCAGCTGACACCCGGCGCGGCCGGCGAAGGCGCGCCCCGTGCCCCGGGGCTCCCTTCGCCGGCCGTGCCCCGCTGTGGGGACGATCCCGGTTCCCGCGACGCAGCGATGGACGCACGAAACGCCCTGCGGCCCCGCCCCCTCTCGGGGCGGGGCCGCAGGGGCGTCGACGGGGCGGGGTCAGCCGACGCAGGACGTCACGGGTGCCGGGCTGTAGAGGCAGTTCGTCGGGGTGTTGTTGGCGATCGTGGTGGTCGTGACCGAGGTGATCGCGGTGCTCGTCCAGATGCCGCCGGGCGCGGGGGCGTCCGGCGCGACGTTGAACTGGACCGAGGCGTCGGTCAGGTTGTAGGTGCCGGACGCGTTGTAGATGCCGCCGGCTCGTGAACCGGTGCCGGAGACCTTGTTGCGGTCGACGGCGGAGCCGTTCACGTTCACCGCCGGGGTGGTGGCGAGGCTGGCCGTGTAGATCCCGCCGCCCAGCGAGTAGCGGCCGGCGGCCAGGTTCTCCGTCACGTCCGAGGCGTTCAGGAGGTTCAAGGTGCCTCCCAGCGCGTTGATTCCGGCCCCGTGACCGGCCTCTCCGATGAGCTTGTTCCCCTTCACCTTGGTGTTGTCCAGCGTGAGCGTTCCGCCGTGCACGGAGATGCCGCCTCCGCCGTCGTCCGCGGATTGGACCGTCACCGTGTTTCCCTCGATGACGGAGTCGGTGATGGTCCGGTTGCCGCTGAACCCGATGTACACCCCGCCGCCGGAGCCCGACCCGAGACCGCCGGTGGTGACGCGGTTGTCGGTGACGGCGGTCCCCGTCATGTTCAGGGTGCCGCTTCCGTCGGAGGAGATACCGCCGCCGAAGTCGAAGGCGGTGTTGTGCTTGATGCTGCCGCCGTTGACGGTGAGCGTCCCGGCGGAGTGCCCGATACCGCCGCCGACGCGCGCACGATTGCTCGTGATGTGGGTGTTGGTGAGGGTGAGCTGCCCGTCGGACTGCAGCCCGCCCCCGCCGCTCGCCCCACCGCTGGTCTGGTTGTCCGAGATGCGGCTGTCGGTCAGGGTTCCCGTGGTGCTGGACCGGAACCTGATGCCGCCGCCGAGGTTCGCCGTTGCTCCCTGGAAGGCGACGTTGGTTCCCGCGAAGGTGCTGTTTTCCCTGACCAGCACGTTGCCGCCGCCGATGGCGTTGGAGGGCTTCCCGTTCATGACGGTCAGGTCGTTGAGTGTCAGGTTGCCCTGGGTGACGGGGTCCGGAGCGCCCGTACCGACCTCGAACAGGCGGAAGGATGCGGAGCCGACACGCTTGATGGTCGCGTTGTGGCCGTTGATGGTCACGCCGGTGGTGTTGTTGGTGATAGGCGGAAGTCCGGTGTCGGTCGAGTACGCGGCCGAGACCTCGTAGAGGCAGTACGGCTCCAGGTCGATGACCGTGTCCACGCCCGCGTTGGCGTTGACGATCGCGGCGATCAAAGCCGCGGTGTCGCACGGCACGGTGACCGCGTGGGCGGGGACCACGGCGGTCGCCGTCGCCGCGCCGGTCAGGGCAAGGGTGACAAGGGAGCTCAATCCCCGGTGACGCGTGCTGCGCCGTCTCATCGTCGTACCTTTCGTGAAGCCGTTCGTGGAGCCGTCCGTGGTGCGGTACGCGGACCGGCGCGATGCCGTCAGGCTCTGCCGCGCTCCTGCGCCGAGGAGGCCGGGACCCGGGGAAGGGGTAACCGTCCGGGGCGCGGTTCATGCCCCGTACCGCAGCGTGGCCGCGGTCTGTCACACGTCCGGGCCCAGCCGGAGACCCGTACGGCGGGTCGGGCAGCGGGTCGGGCGGCCGGGTGGGGCGCCGGGTCGGGTGCCGCGTCGGGCTGGCCGTTCGCGCGGGTCAGGAGTCCTTGATCCGGACGAGGCCGCCGACCACGCCGACATAGGCGGAGCCGTCCCTGGCCAGGGTCACCGGCGCGTAGTGGTTGTTGAACAGGGGCCCGGCGCCGACCAGCCGGCTCCACACCCGCTTGCCGGTCCGTACGTCCAGTGCCGTGAGGTACCACGCGTCGGGCATTGCGGCAGTGCCCGTCCGGTGGGCGGAGCGCAGTTCGTCCGCGGTGGGGTGGGTGAAGGTGTACAGGAGGCCCGTCGCGAGGGAGACCTTGCTGACGACGCTGGGAACCCGTTCGGTGCTGTCGGACCAGGCCAGGGAACAGGTACGGGTGGTGTAGTCGACGTGGACCCGGGCCAGGCCGGGTTCGGTGTCGACCTGGCGCCCACCGAGCATTCCCTTCAGGAGGGCGTGCTCTGCGACGACGTACCCGTAGTTGTTCTCCACGACGAGGTCACCGCCCACGGCGACGAGGCTGTTCTCGTCGGCACTCCTGCCCGGGGCGAAGACCGGCTGTTCGCACACCTTCGCGGGCCCGGTCTTCCCGCGCTCCATCACGAGCACCTTCATCCGGGGGTCGGCGTTGTCGGTGACGGCGACGTACCCTCCGCCCGGGCCGGATGCCGGGCCGATGAGCGTGGGAGTGGTCCCACTGCCCTGGCTGAGCTGGCCGGGCTTCTGCCGCGAGCCCCTGTCGTACGGGGCCCGCCAGGTGACGACGGGTCGGCCCTCGGCGGACGCGTCGAAGCGGTAGAGGGCGTGGTCGCTGACGACGAAGACGCCGCCGGACTCGTCGACCGCGATGCTGTTGGCGATTCCCTCCCCCCGCAGCACGTGGGTGGAGACCGCGCCGGTGGCGGGATCGAGGACGCCGACCACACCGCTGCCGGTCACGAACCACGTCCTCCCCGACCAGTCGGGGAGGACGGACACGATGCCGCTGGTGCCGATCACCGGCTTGAGGTCGTAACGCGCCTCCGTCACGAGTGCGTCGCGCCGGACGGCCACGACCTGGATGGTGCCGTCCTTCGTGGGGACGACGGCCCGGTCGAGCTGATCGAGGTAGAAGTAGCCGCCTCCCGAGACTTCCGTGGGGCTGGTGCCCGCCGTTCCGGGCAGCGTGAGGGAGGAAACCGCTGCGAGGTCGTGCGGATCGAGCAGCATCAGCCGGGGAGAGCGTCCGGGGGTCATGCAGACGGTGACGATCCGGCCCCTGGAGTCGAAGGTGACCGAGCCGCAGAGCCCGCCCTGGAGCCTGCTGCGTACGGCGAGATCGCGGCCGGTGGGGCCGGGGCCTTCGTACGTGTCGCTCTGGTAGGCGTCGCCGTGCAGGTTGCTGGAGCCGTTTGCGGCCATGAACGGGTGCTGCGGGACCGGGGGGACGGAGACCGGCCGAGGCGCGACGGCGTGACCGGTGAACGGGTCCAGTCCGGCTCCGCGCGGATCCCCGGGTATGGACAGGGCGGGCACGGTCACCGCTCCGGCCGGGGCCGCGGCGGTGAGGGACGGTAAGACGGCGGCTGCCACCAGGACAGCCAAGACACGGAGGAACGTACGCATACGTGGGCCTTTCCTTCCGCCGAAATCATTGCACTACTAGTGCAAGAATGATGATGCGGTAGGGGCCGACGGGCTGTCGAGGGGGCGGGATGGCTCGGTAACGCGCCCCGAGCCATGGCTTCGCGGCCTGGGCGTGGGGGCCTTGACCTGTAATGTCGCCGTCCGGCAGGCGGCCGCCGGGGCCTCCGTGCATGCTGGGGAAACCGGGGCGCCGGATTCGGCCGGCGACCAGTGTCAGAACGACGACGGCGGCGGATCGCACGAACGGTCCGCCGATCCCGCGAGCCGTGCGAGGACACATCATGAGCCAAGCCATGCTCCGGCAGATCCTCGACTACTCCAGCCGCGCCGATCCGTACCCGCTGTACGAGGAGCTGCGCAAGACGCCGGTGTTCCACGACGCGGACGGGCCGTATGTCGTCAGCACGTACTACGAGATACAGAGCCTGCTGCACGATCCGCGCATCAGCTCCGACCCCCGCAACCTGACACTGCCGTCGAGCGACCCGCTGGCGCAGGAGGCCGGGGACGACTCGGCGCTGCCCCCGGTGTTCCTCAAGCTCGACCCGCCGGACCACGACCGGCTGCGCCGCATCACGAACCGGCCGTTCGGGCCGCCGCACTCGCCGCACAAGGTCCATGACATGCGCGGCGAGCTGGCCGGCATCGTCTCGAGCCTTATCGAAGGCATCGTCGACGCGGGATCCCCGGAACGGATCGACCTGGTCGACCAGTTCTCCTACCCCTTCCCGGTGACGGTGATCTGCCGGCTGCTCGGTGTGCCGCACGAGGACGAGCCCCGCTTCCACGGCTGGGCCGACACCATCGCCGCCAGCCTGGACCCCGATCCCGACGCCGACCCCGGCGAGAAGCCGAAGGCCGCCGCGGACGCACAGATGGAGCTCGGCATGTACCTGGCCGGGCTGATCGAGGAGCGCCGCAAGGATCCGGGCGAGGACATGCTGTCCCAGCTGGCGGCCGCCACCGAGGAGGCGGACGGGTCCATGAGCACGCTGGAGGCCATCAGCACCGCGGCGCTGCTGCTGATCGCGGGCCACGAGACCACGGTCAACCTGATCACGAACGGCATGCTGACCCTCCTGCGCCACCCGGACGTCCTCCAGCGGCTGCGCGAGGACCCGCAGCTGTCCGTACCGATCGTCGAGGAACTGCTGCGGTACGAACCGCCCGTGCAGCTCCTGCCGCGGCGCAGCACGCTCGACGACATCGAGGTGGCCGGGGTGACCATCCCCAAGGGGGCCACGGTTTCGCTGATCCTGGCCTCCGGGAACCGCGACCCGAAGCGGTTCGAGCACCCGGACCGCTTCGACCCCGACCGCGGGGACATCCAGCACCTCGGCCTCGGCAGCGGCATCCACAGCTGCTTCGGCGCCCCGCTGGCACGCATGGAGGCCCAGCTGGCCCTCAGCGAGCTGGCCCGCAGACTGGAGAACCCGCGGCTGCTGGAGGACCCGCCCCCGTACCGCCAGAACGCGGTGCTCCGCGGGCCCCGCCATCTGCCGATCGCCTGCGACGGCATCCGCCCCTGACTCCAGGGGGAACCGCCGCACCCCCACGGGAACGGGCGCACCCCCACCCCGCTCAGGCGGCCGCTGTGCCGGGCTCGAGGACGGCCTCGACGTCGACCGTGACGTCGACCATGGGGCTGACGACCACTCCGCCGCGGTCGACCACATCGTTCCAGCTCACCCCGAACTCGTGTCGGTCGATGCGCGCCGTGGCGACGAATCCGGCGCGTCGCCGGGGGCCGAGGTCCCGCCCCTCCTCCCACCAAGGGGTGTCCCACTGTCCCAGGTAGGTGACGTCGAAGGTCACGGGGCGCGTCACGCCGCGTACCGTGAGATCTCCGGTGACCTCGAACTCGGTTCCGCTCACCTGGTGAACGCGCGACCCGACGAACGTCCACGTCGGGTGGTGCTCGACGTCGAAGAAATCGGCACTGCGGAGGTGGGCGTCGCGCTGGGGCTGACCGGTGTACACCTCGGTCGCGTCGATGGTCGCCTCGACGCGTGCCTCCTCCGGCCTGTCGGGATCGACCACCAGCGACCCGTGCACGTTCTTGAGCTGTCCCCGCACGTACGTGACCATCATGTGTCTCGCCCGGAACTCCGCCGCGGTGTGGCCGGGTTCGAAGAGCCATGTGGTCATGGCCATAGGCGCCCCTGACGAGCCCTCTTCACCGGTGTTCGTGTCCGGTCACGCCGTCGGCCACGAGGGCGACGCCGATGCCCAGCAGCCAGAGGTCCTTGGCCAGGGTGATTCCCTGCTCGGTCGGGCGCAGGCTGCCTTCCTCCCGCATCCCCGGAGTACGCAGGTAGAGCCCGAGGGTGCCCACGGAGAACGCGGTCAGCGCGGCCCCGGCGACAGCGGCGGGGACGAACGGTACGAGCAGTGCGGCGGCGATGGCGAGCTCCCCGGCGGAGAGCAGCCTGGCGAACTTCTGAGCGTCCTGCTTCTTCAGGAACGGGTAGGTCATGGCGGCGAACTGCTGCAGCTTCTCAGCCGTGGCCTCGTCCGCACCGAGCTTCGAGATCCCGGAGTTCAGCAAGAACGCGCCCGTCGTCAGCCGCAGCGGAAATTGTCGCGCGGCAGCACACCGTGCCGAAGCGGATAGCATGCGGAACCTCCCAACACGTACCCCACGTACCACCCTGCCACCCCCTCGGGGCATGTCAAACGGGGGTCGAGCAGCCCCACCCCCGCCGGCTACCAGGAGGCACCCCGCCCGAGCAGTTCCCTTCCCGGCCCGGAGGTGAGCGGGAGGAGGGGGGTGTCCGTGGCGAGGAGGGCCCGGAGGGCGGGGATGTCCGCCCAGGCGAGGCCGAGGGAGCGGGCGGCGTGGCGGAGGGTGATGTGGTCGGCTCCGCCAGCCGCTTCGCACAGGGTCTTCATGGCCTCGTCCCGGTCGAGGAGGGCGATCCCCCCGGCGGGCGGGTCCGGCCGGGGGGATCGGGTGCGCTCGCTCTCCAGCCCCGGGATGCCGGTGATCCGGCGGGAGAGGTCGGCGGCGGCGTCCAGGGTGGCCGGGCGCTCGTCCACGAGGGCCCGGGCGACGGGGTTGTGGCCGATGGCCTCCCGGAGCGGCAGGGGGTACAGCCGCGGGGAGACGTCCGTGAGGCGGATGACGCTGTTCACGGTGCGGACCGTGCCCCGGGCGCCGTGCACGGCGGCCGCCCACAACGCGGATGCCTCGGAAGGGTGCCAGGCCAGTGCGCGGCCGGCCGCCGCTGCCGCGTCCCGGTCCGGGGTGAGGGGGCGGCTTCCGGCGAGGCGTTCGAGGAGGGGCCGTTCACCGATCTCTCCGTCGAGGCCGGGGCCCGCGATGTGGACGGTGGCGGGGATGCCGGTGAGGCGGCAGGCCGCGAGGGTGAGGGCGTCCCCGAACGGACTGCACAGGCCGGGCTCGTTGCCGTGGGTGAGGATGTCGCCGCCGATGTCGACGACGCGGATCCGGCCGCCTGTCGCTTCGGCCATCGATGAGATCTGCCGTGCCAGGGAGGAGAGTCCCCGGGCGGGGTCGAGGAGCAGCAGCCGGGCGGGCAGGTCCCTGGCGAGGGCGGGCATGGTGGACCCGGCCGGCGGGCGGGCGCGGGTGGCCGGTGTGAACGTCGCGAAGCCGCCCCCGAAGCCGCCGCCGAAGTCGCCCCCGAGGCCTCCGTCCTCGTCGTGGGCGAGGCCGTCGAAGTCGCCTGCCCCGAGGGGGCGGGCGGTCGGGTCGACCTCCGGGCGCTCCCACGCGTAGGTGGCGATCCACGGGGGATCCGCCGGGCCGGCCCGGTCCGCCGTGAGGGCGCGGGCGGCGATGAGGGTCCCGACGGGGTCCCCTCCGCCGCCCGCCGCGATGTACAGGTCCCTCACGCGGCTCCCTCGCGCTCCCGCAGGTCGATGCCGGTGATCCGTACCGGTGTCGCCCCCATGTTCTTCCGGGCGCGCTTGTTCGCCGCGTGGAGCTCCTCGTAGTACTCGCGGTCGAGGTCCTTGACGGACCGGGAGTAGAACATCCAGGACAGTACGTCGCGGTACTTGAAGCCCTTGGGGGTCAGCTGGACGCGGCGGCCGAGACGGTGGACGAGCCCGTTGGACTCGGCCGCGTCGAGGACGGGCTCGAACTCGGCGGCGTGCTTCCGGTAGCCGAACCGGTCGAGCTCCGTGAGGTCGAGGTCGAACATGTCGAGGACGAGGCGCTTGCGGACGAGCTCCTCACCGGTCAGTTCGAAACCGGTGACGGGCGAGAGCTCGTGGTTCCTGGCCCTCTTGATGTAATCGGCGACCTCGGCCGCCGAGGGCTTCACGCTGCCGCACATGTAGTCCAGCACGCTGGTGTACGAGCGGGCGCCGACCCCGAGACCGAGCAGGGGAACGCCGTGGAAGGTGAGCACCTTCTGGACGTAGCCGCCGCGCCCGGGCTTCTTGTAGCGGACGGAGCCCTCCTGGACGTAGCCGTGGTCGAGGAAGACCTGGCGGGCGTAGTCGTAGCGCTCGTAGAGCTCGGGCTGCCACATGTACTGGTAGGCGCCGGTCCTGGAGAACCAGGCGTCCGGCCGCACCGTGAGGAAGTAGGTGCTGATGGTGGTGGGCCGGAGCGCGGCCAGCTCGTCCACGCTCTGGCGCCAGGTTTCCGGGGTCTGTCCCGCGAAGCCCATGATCAGGTCGGTGGACAGGTCCGGCAGGCCGAGTTCGTGGGCGGTGCGGACGGCGCGGCGGATGACGTCCTCGTCCTCGCTGCCGCGGCCGGCCTCGCGGATCTCACGCGGGACGAGGGACTGGATGCCGACGTTGGCGCGGGTGAGGCCCATGTCGATGAGGGCCTTGAAATCGCCGGGCGCGTCGGCGATCGACGACGGGGTGGCTTCCACGGCGACTTCCTCGGCCGTGGAGCGCCAGTTGGGGTAGATCTCGCCGATGGTGGTGAAGATCTGCTCGAAGTGGCGGGGCTTCAGCAGGGCGGGGGTGCCGCCGCCTATGTAGATCGTGCGTAACCGCCGGGCCTGGATGATCTCCGCGTGATCGCGGATCTGCGTACAGAGGGCGTCGGTATAGGCGTCGTAGACGTCCTCGTCGGTGCTGATGATCGTGTACAGGTTGCAGAAGCCGCATTTGCGGTCGCAGAAGGGGACGTGCAGGTAGAGATTGAGCTCGGGGACCTGGTGGTTGGCGAGATCCCTCGCCCACACGTCGGGGACGCTCCACCTGCCCTCCGGGAGCGGGCGGTACGTGGAGCGGGGCGGGTACGAGTACTGGTAGGGCGGAATGACGCCCTGGTCGATGTGGTCGGCGAGCTCCTGGTGCAGGCTGCTGGTCACGGTGTTGCCCTCCCGTACGGGGTGCCGGCGCGGGTTTTCCCGGCCTGGCGATCCGATCACGGGACACTTGTCCGGTTCCATCGGGTGGGCGCACCAAATACCCATCCCGTACTGGCCGGTTCGTTGGCAGTTGCTCCAAAGGCCCACGCTGCGGGGGGACTTCTTTTCGTCTGTCAGGCCGATAGCCGCCGCGCCCGCCCCCCGGCTTTGCTGGAGGAATGACAATCGGGGTGGGCCCGCGCGGGCCGGGAGTGCTGGTGATCGAGCCGATGGGGAACGCCGGGCGGTTCCTCGTCGAGGCGGCCGACCGGCTGGGAGTGCGCCTGTACGCGGCCACCCGCAAGGACGTCCACGACGGCTATCCCGACCGGCTGCGGGCCGGCCTCGCGGGGGTGTGCGCAACGGACCTGGCGGACACGCCGAGGGCCCTGGACGACATGGCCGCCTTCTGCCGGCAGCACGCCATCACCGGTGTCGCCCCCTGCTTCGAGCTGCTGACCCCGCTCGCCGCACTGCTCGCCGAACGGACCGGCCTGCCCGGCAACGATCCCCGGCTCGCGCGGGCCGCCAGGAACAAGATCGAGATGGGTGAGGCGTTCGCGGCCGCCGGCATCCCCGCACCCCGCTGGGCGGTCGCGCACGATGCCGCCGAGGCGTACCGAGAGGCACAGGAGCGCGCGCTCGGATGGCCGCTGGTGGTCAAGCCGGCGGAGCAGGGCGGTTCGTGGGGCGTGTCCGTGGTCGAAGGCCCCGATCAGCTCGCCGACGCGGTCGGCGCGGCCCAGCGGTTCACGCACGCCCACCCGCACGGCCTGGAGCTCGATACGCGGGCCCTGCTGCAGGAGTACGTCCCAGGGGGGGAGTACTCCTGCGACACGGTGGTCGCGGGCGGGGTGGCCTACCCCCTGCCCGTCGTCGCGAAGGACACCACCGAGGGCCGGTACCGCATCGAGACCGGGCACACCTGCCCCTCCGGTCTGCCCGCGCCGCTGGTCAGGAAGGTGCAGCACATCGCGGCGCGGGCGGCGCTCGCCGTCGGCGTCCGCAACGGGATCGCGCACACGGAGCTGAAGATTCCGCCGGGCACGGAAACCCCGTACGTGATCGAGACCGGCGCCCGGCTGCCGGGGGACAACCTGTGCGAGATCGTCGAGGCCGCGACCGGCGTGAGCGAAGCCGAGGCCCAGCTCCAGGCCGTCCTCGGTCTGGTGCCCGACACCGTGCCCACCCGTACGGACGCGGCGTCGATCCGGTTCCTGCTGCCGGAGCGCGGAGGCGTGGTGCGGCAGGTGGTCATCCCGGAGCTGCCCGGTACGCGGGGCGAGGTGCATCTCGGGCCCGGGGAGGCGGTGCCGGACCCGGCGGATTCGGCCTGCCGGATCGGGCACGTGGTGGCCCGTGCGGAAACGGCCGAGCGGGCGCGCGGGCTGGCCGACCGGGTGGCCGCCCGGTCCCGAGTGGAAGTGGGCTGAAGCCGGTGCGGAAGATCGCTTTCTTACGGTCGGTGGGCATCCAGCGCGCCGATCCCTACGTCCAGCAGGCCGTACGCGGGCTCGCGGCGGACGGGATCGAGGCCGGGCTGTTCCACACCAGCGGCATCGCCGGTGACGAGGACTTCCCCGGCTACCGGGAACGGCTCGACCGGGGCGTGACGCCCCGGGAGCTCGCGGACGCGGTCGCCGCCTGGGGGGCGGACGCGGCGGTGTCGATCTCGCTGCCGTGCGAGAACGCCCTGCGCGACGCCGCGGCCAAGGCCTTCCTGGACGCGGTGGGCATCCCGACGGTCATGACGCCGCTCGCCGCGACGATGCTGCTGGTGGACAAGTGGGAGACCAAGCAGCTCTGCGAGCGGGCCGGGCTGCTGGTGCCCGACGGGTTCCGGGTCGACTCCGATCTGCTGGCGGGCCGGGGTCTCGCGGTGCCCGGCTACCGGGACGCGCTGCGCGTGCAGGCCGAACGGATCGGCTATCCGCTGATGTCGAAGCCCGTATGGGACTCGACCAGCATGGGCATCCGCACCCTGCGCTCACCCGCCGACCTCGATGCCTACCTCGCATCCGGCACGCCGGTGTCGGGGCGGTCGTCGGCGGTGGTGTCCGCGGTGGTGGAACAGGTCGTCGAAGGTGACCTGTGCAGCGTGGACATCGTGGGGCGCCCCGGCGCCTACCAGGTCCTTCCCCTGTGCTGGACCGGCCGCGCCGGGGCCGAGCCGGTGTTCACCTTCGCGGACCTGCGCTGGTGCGGCCCCCGCGAGGAGGCCGACGCCGCCTTCGCCGAAGTGGCCCGCACCCTGGTGGACTTCTGCGGGGGCCTGGGAGTGCACGGGTCGGTGAACATCGACATGATCTACACCGGCGGGCGGTTCGTGATCCTGGAGATCAACCCGCGCATCGGCGGCGCCACCACCCTCTCCTGCGCCGCGTCCGGCACCAACACCTTCACCTCCCTCGCCCGCCTGGCCCGCGGCCTCCCCTTCACCGGAGGCACGGCACGACGGGCCGGCTGGGCGATCGAATTCCTCGCCGGGGACGGCATCCCGCCGGCGGTACTGACCGAGCTCCGCCGGTGCGTCCGGGTGGTCACCGCGCACGACCTGGTCATCGACGGCGCCTCCCACGGGGACATCGTGGTGATCACCCTCGCCGAAGGCGAGGAGGACCCGACCGTGAAGGCCCTGACGCGGCTGCACGAGGCGACCGGCTTCCCCGCGGCCGAGGTCATGGGCAAGATCAGCTCCCTGCTGAACCGGTGAGCGCGGCCACCGACACCCGCCGCCCGCGCACCGCGGCGGACCGTCTCGGCCTGCCCGGACTGCGCGGGCACGGCCTCTTCGTCACCGGCAACCTGATCGACTCCGTCGGCAACGGCATGCTCCTGCCGCTGGGACTGCTGTACTTCACCGACGTCCAGGGGCTGCCCCTGGCGCGGGTGGGCGCGGCCATGACGATCGGTCAGGCCCTCGCCCTGCCCGTCACGTTCCTCGCCGGACGCCTCATGGACCGCGTCGGGCCGAAACGCGTCGTGGTGTGGGCGAACATCCTCTCCGCCGCCGGGTTCGCCCTGTTCCTGCTCGCCCGCGAGCCGTCGCACGTCGCCGGCGTGTACCTCCTCGTACAGGCCGGCATCAACATGTACTTCACCGCGCAGCGCACCCTGATCACGCACGTCACCCAGGCCGGCGAACGCCGCTCCTGGTTCGCCTTCACCGGCTCGCTGCGCAACATCGGGCTCGCCGCCGGGTCCGCCGCCGCGGCGGGTGCCCTGACCGTGTTCGGGAACGGCTCGCTGCGCTGGATGATCGCGGTCGATGCCGCCACCTACCTCGTGGCCGCCGCCTGCTTCGCCGCCCTCACCACCACCCCAGCGGAACCGGACGGGACGCCGCCGGGTGCCCTCGTGACCCGGGCCGACCACACCCGCCGCTACCTGCTGCTCGTGGCCGTCAACATCCCCTACGTCCTCGCGCAGGCCGTCCTCGCCGTCCTCGCCGCCGTCTACACCACCCGCGCCCTGGGGCTCCCCGCCTCGGCGGCGAGCCTGCTGTTCGTCATCAACACCGTCATCGTCTCCGCGTGTTCGACGGTCGTCACCGCGCACGTGGCGCCGAAGGTGCCCCGCCGCGCCGTGACCGCCGGATACCTGATCATGGCCGTCGGGATGTGGGCGTTCGCACTGCCCGCACTGCCCGCCCTGCCCGGACTGCCCGTACTGCCCTCGCCGCCCGGTGCCGCCTCCGCCGCCTGGGCGGCCCTCGTCGTGGCGGTCGTGCTGTTCAGCGTGGCGGAGATCCTCCTCGGCCCGGCGCTGAGCGAACTGTCCGTGAGCCTCACCCCCCAGGCGGCCGGCGGCTTCACACAGGGCCTGTACCAGTTCTCGTGGGCCGTCGGCATGGTCGCCGCCCCCGCCCTGTTCACCCTGCTGCTGGAGGCCGGCCCGCTCTTCCCGTGGGCTGTCGAAGCCGCCGCCTGCCTGATCGCCGTACTCGCCGCGCCCGCCCTCAAGGCCCCGAACCGCCACCGCCGGAGGAACCCCCGTTGATCACGAGCACCGTCGAGTCCGTCCATGAGGTCCCCGCCGCCGAGTGGGAGCACCTCGCCCGGCCGGCCGGCCTCTACCTCTCCCACCGGTGGCTCGCAGGCGAAGAGGAAGACCCCACCGCCACCTGCGCGTACGTGCTCGTCCGGGACCCCGGAGGCACACTGCTCGCCGCCACCCCCCTCTACCTGGTGCGGGACGAGCCGAACGACAGCTACCAGCCCGAGACCGTACTGCCCCCGTACCTGAGGCCCCGCGTGATCGCCGGCGCCCGGCGCGGCTACCACAACACCCCGCTCACCGCCCCCGGCCTCGGCCCCGGCCGGCGCGACGCCTGCCTCGCCCTCCTCCGGGACGCCGTACGCCGCTTCGCCGACCACCACGGCACGACGCACTGGTGGCCCTACCTCACCGCCGAGGCCGCCACCCGGCTCGCCCCCCTCTACCCGGACCCCGCCCTGCACCTGGAGGACGACGCCCTCATCCCGCTCCCCGGCACAGACTTCGACGACTACATCTCCTCCCTGCCCTCACAGCGCCGCGCGGGCATCCGCCGTGAGCGCCGCGAATTCGCCGCGGCCACCGGCCTCGACGTACGCCGCCAGGTACTCGCCGACTGCTGGGAGGACGCCGCGGTCCTGCTTGCCGGACACCAGCAGGGCCACGGGCACGACCGGGACGGCCTCGACGCGATGACCGGCCTGCTGAAACGGCAGGCCACGGCGATGGGCAGCGAAGCGCGTGTGGTGGCCGCCTACGACGGACCCCGGATGACCGGCTTCTGCCTCTTCTACCACTACGGGACCACGACGTGGATCCGCGCGGTCGCCCTCGACCGCCGCCACCCGGCGCCCCGCCTGTACTTCAACCTCATGTACTACCTGCCCATCGAGGACGCCTACGCCCACGGAACGACCGCCCTCCACGCGGGCATGAAGGCCATCGAGGCCAAGCGCCGCCGCGGGGCCGGGGTGTCCGGCCTGTACGCCCTGGCCGACCCACCGTCCTGATGTTCCGCGTGCCGCACCGGTGCTCACGGAGAAGCACGGAATGCTGTGGGTGCGCCGAGGGCGGGTGCCTGCCCGCCCTCACCGGCCGGGCCACGAGGCGGCGGCCGCGCCCGTACGCACGCCCTCCATCCGGGAGTTCCTGATGTCCAGAGCCATCACCTTCTCCGAGTACGGCGCGCCCCAGGTGCTGCGCCTGTCCGACGTCACCCCGCCGGAGCCCGGTCCGGGCCAGGTCCGGATCCGGGTGCGGGCCGCCTCCGTGAACCCGTTCGACATGAAGCTCCGCTCCGGTCTGATGGCCGGCGCCGTCCCGGCCCGGTTTCCCGTGGTCCTCGGTCTGGACGCGGCCGGCGTGGTCGATACCGTGGGTGAGGGAGCCGGCGCGGCCGCGGGAGACGAGGTCCTCGGCGTCGCCGTCGGCGGCAGCTACAGCGAGTACGCGCTGCTCGACCGGTTCGTGGCCAAGCCCGGAGCCCTGTCCTGGGAGGCCGCGGCCTCCCTGGTGACGGTCGGTCAGACCGCGTTCCGTGTCCTGGAACAGCTGGGCGTGCGGACCGGGCAGACCCTGCTCGTCCACGGCGCCGCCGGCGGTGTCGGCACGGCCGCGGCGCAGTTGGCCGTCGCCCGGGGCATCACGGTCGTGGGAACGGCCGGCGAGCGCGATCTCGAACGGGTGGCTGCGCTGGGCGCCGAGGCGGTCCGTTACGGCGGCGGCTGGCCGGAGCGGGTGCGCGCCGCCGCTCCCCAGGGGGTGGACTTCGTCTTCGACACCTCCGGCGCGGGCGTGCTGGCCGCATCGGTGGCGCTGACCGGTGACAGCACCCGTGTCGTCACCATCGCCGACATGTCGGCGGCGCAGCACGGTGTGCTCTTCAGCACCGGAAGCACGGACCGGACCGGGGACTCCCTGCCGGAGCTGGCACGGCTGGCCGCCGAGGGGAAGGTCTCGGTTCCGGTCTGGCGCACCTACCCGCTGGCGGAGGCCGCCCAGGCCCACACCGACCTGGAAGCCCATCGCAACCGCGGCAAGGCCGTCCTGCTGCCCTGAGCCGTCCGTACTGGCCTTCGGCGCCGACGCCTGGGGCACCCTCGACCACGGGCGCGGCCGGTGGCCCCGCTCGGTGGCGTGGAACTGGGGCGCCGCCTCCGTCCCGCGGCGACCACCTGGCGCCGTGGTCGATCCGCAGCCCCGGATCGGCCCGGGTGGACCTGGTGTTCACCCCGTTCCACAACCGGTCCACCCCCAACGGCATCGGTCTCCTCGCCAACCGCACGGATCAGTGCTTCGGCCACTACACGGGCTCGATCCGCACGGGCGGCGAGCGGATCGTCGTGGACCGGCTGCTGGGATGGGCCGAGGACGTCCGCATGCGCTGGTGATCCGCCCCACCGGAGTCCGTGCCCGCGCGCACGCCCGGCCCGTGGTTCCGCCTCGGACCGTGGGGCTCAGCCGGTCCTGGTGGCGAAGGGGCCGTCGCCCGCGAACGCCAGCCGCGCGAAGTTCTCGGCGATGCGGCGGTGTCCTTCGGGGCCGGGGTGGACCGCGTCCGGCAGCGGGAATTCGGCGTGGTCGCTCTCGCCGTACAGGTCGCGCCCGTCGAGGTGGTGGAGGTTCGGGTCGTCGGCCGCCCGCTGTTGCACGATCGCGGCGAGTGCGTCGCGGATGACGGTGAGGGTGAGTCGCCCGGCAGCGCGTTCGGCCGGATCGCCCGTGGCCTTGAACCGCAGGGTCCCGCCCTCGAAGTCCGGCGCGAGAGGGCCGGGGGTGTCCTCCTGGACCGGGCACAGGATGGGGGAGACCACCAACAGAGGGGTCGTCGGACGGCCCTCGCGGATGGTGTCGAGGAAGCCGTGGACGGCGGGGGTGAAGGCACGCAGGCGCATCGTGTCGCCGTTGACGACATTGATGCCGATCTTGAGGCTGATCAGGTCCGCGGGGGTGTCCCGCATCGCGCGCGCGGTGAACGGGTCCAGCAGCGCACTGCCCCCGAACCCCAGGTTGACCAGGTCCACTCCGCCCCGCGCGGCGGCCAGGGCGGGCCAGATGGCGCTCGGGTGGACGGCGTTCGAGCCGTGGCTGATGGAACTGCCGTGGTGCAGCCACACCCTGCGCCCGCTGCTGCGTGCCGGTTCCACCGGGGCTTCGGTGCGCAGGGCGATCAGCTCGGTGATCTCCGTGTGCGGAAGCCAGATCTCGATGTCCTTGTCACCGGCCGGAAGTCCGGTGAACCGGGCGGTGCCCGCAGGCCCTTCGGTCAGCTCCGAGGTCTGGCCGACCAGGTCGGTGACCGTACGGACGTTGCCGCCGGCCACCGTGGCCTGGGCGGCGAGACGGCCGTCGACGAACAGGTCGTAGACGCCGTCCGCCGGGGGCGGGAAACCCTGGTAGACCCGCTTGGTGGGCAGCGTGTCGAGTTCGACGACCGTGGCCCGGGTGCGGAAGACCAGCCGTACGCCCGAGGGCTGCGCCTCGGCCACGGCCAGTCGGTCGTCGGGGATCTGCAGCCGCGCCCGGGCCGGCAGCCGGTGCGGCAGCAGACCGTGCGCGGTCCTCTCCACGTCGAGGTGCCCGCGCAGCATGTCCGCGGTGACGGGAGTGGTGATCCAGCCCTGTTCGGTGCTCATTGCCTTTGCCTCAGCCTGCTGTTCGGGGTGTTCGGGGTGCGGGCCGGGTCGGTGCGCGCGGCGCGCCGCGCGTCAGGGGGTGTTCCGGCGCCGCAGCATGGCGTCGAGGGATTCCAGGGTCCAGGCCCAGGAGTCCTGCGCGTCGACGGCCGTGTGGCTGAAGCCTCCGGCCGCCTCCAGGCTGACGTAGCCGTGGAAGACGCTGCCCAGCATGCGGACCGCGTGCGTCTGGTCCGGCTCCGCCAGGTCGTAGCCGCGCAGGATCGCCCGCGTCATCTGCGCGTGCCGCACCCCTGCGCTCGCCGCGGCCGTCTGCGGGTCGAGCCTGAACCGCGCGGCGTCGTAGCGGCCGGGATGCGCCCGGGCGTAGTCGCGGTAGGCGTTCGCGAAGGCGATCAGGGCGTCCTTGCCCGCACGCCCGGCCACGGCGGCGGCGACCAGGTCGGCGAGTTCCTCCAGCGCGAGCAGGGCGATCCTGGTCCTGAGCTCGTGGGAGTTCTTCACGTGCGAGTACAGACTCGCGACCTTGACGTCGAAGCGCCGGGCGAGCGCCGAGAGGGTCACCTGCTCGAATCCGGCCTCGTCGGCCAGTTCCGCCCCCGCCAGGGTCAGCCGCTCCGGCGTCAGCCCCACCCGCACCATCACCTTCACCTTCCTTCGATATGGCTACAGCCATTAGGTATTTACCTAAAGATAATAGGTAAACGTGGCGCCGAGCGAATCCGATGCCCGCGCGGCGATGAGTCCGCGGGCGCCGGCCGGTCTATCTCTTGACGGAGACGACGGAGACAACCGATTCATCGGGAGTGAGCCATGGGCCTCATCCACATCGAGCTGTTCGCGACCCTCGACCTCGTCGGGCAGGCGCCCGGCGGCCCCGACGAGGACCCGGTGGGGTTCCCGTTCGGCGGCTGGCAGGCGCCCCTGCTGGACGAGGTCGCCGGGGCGCAGGTCGGTGCCGCGTACGAGGGCACGGACGCCCTCCTGCTCGGCCGGCGGACGTACGACATCTTCGCCGCCTACTGGCCCCACCAGGAGGGTGGTGAGGACAACGAGATCGCCACGCTCTTCAACCGCATCCCGAAGTACGTGGCCTCCCGCGGCAGGCCCGACCTCTCGTGGGCCGGGTCCACACGGCTCGGCCCGGACCTGGCCGGCGCGGTCCGCGAGATCCGCTGCCGCCACGAGCACGTGAAGGTCGTCGGAGCCTCAACCTCGTACAGACCCTCCTGCGCGAAAAGCTCTTCGACCGCCTCGACCTCTGGCTCCACCCGATCGTGCTCGGCGTCGGGAAGAAGGTGTTCGACAGCGGCGCGGTGCCCGCCAACCTCACGCTCCTCGCGCCCCCGGCAGCCGGCCCGAAGGGCACCGTCTACCTGCGCTACGGGCTCGCCGACGGCATTCCCGCGACGGGGGACATGAGCGCACCCGACCGTGGTGCCGGAAGCTAGTGCTGTGGGGCGTCGTCCCCCGTAGCCGCCCCGCCGCCCCGTCGGGCTGCTCGGAGAAGCTCCTTCGGCGTTCGACGTATGCCGTGCGCCGTAGGAACCCGGCTCGGCGGGACGGTGCCGCAGGCCCGGCATACGCTGGTTCGGGGGGCCGAGATCCGGGCGGCGACGCATGCCGGAAGGGACGCCCTGATGGACGAGTACCCGCTGATCGAGAACCACGGCCTGATAGGCGATCTGCAGACCGCGGCGCTGGTGACCTCCGACGGAGTGGTCGACTGGTTCTGCTGCCCGCGTTTCGACTCGCCCAGCGTGTTCGGAGCCCTGCTGGACAAGGGCAAGGGCGGCCACTGCACGGTCCGCCCGGCCCACACGACGTACGCGACCAAGCAGTTGTACCTGCCCGACACCGCGGTCCTGGTGACCCGCTTCATGACCGAGGCCGGCGCCGGCGAGGTGGTCGACTTCATGCCCCTGACCGGCACCACGGTCACGGCCCGGCACCGGCTGATCCGCATGGTCCGCTGCGTGCGCGGCAGCATGACCTTCGACATCGACATCGCTCCCCGGTTCGACTACGGGCGCAAGTCGCACGATCTGCACCTCACGGAGAACGGGGCGGTCTTCACCGCCGACGGCACCACCCTGACCGTGCACACCATCCGGGAACCGGACGACGAGCGACTGGGCCACCTCCTCACCGGCGGCGAGCGCGACGTGCGCCTCACCCTGAACCTGGAAGCGGGCCAACAGCGCGGGCTGCTCCTGGAGTCCGCCGCCGACGGGCCGCCCCGGCGGATCCCCCTCGCCGAGTACGAGGAACTCTTCCAGGCCACCATCGGCTACTGGCGGAAGTGGCTGAGCACCTCCACCTACACCGGCCGCTGGCGCGAGCCGGTGGAACGCTCCGCCGTGACCCTCAAGCTGATGACATACGCCCCCACCGGCGCCGTGATCGCCGCGCCCACCACCGGGCTGCCCGAGCAGCTCGGCGGCGAGCGCAACTGGGACTACCGCTACACATGGATCCGGGACGCCTCGTTCTCCGTGTACGCCCTGCTCGGCATGGGGTTCACGGAGGAGGCGAAGGCGTTCATCGGATGGCTCGGCGACCGGATCGCGGAACGCGCGGGCGGCGAGGGGGACACCGGGCCGCTGAACATCATGTACGCGGTCGACGGCTCCTCCGACCTGAAGGAGGAGACCCTGGACCACTGGGAGGGCTACGAACGCTCGTCGCCCGTCCGCATCGGCAACGGAGCGGCCACCCAGCTCCAGATGGACATCTACGGCGAGGCGATGGACAGCATCTCGTTCGCGCAGAGGCACGGCATCCACCTCGGGTACCGGGGATGGACCGGCCTGATCCGCATGCTGGAGTGGCTGGCGGAGCACTGGGACTCGGCCGACGAAGGGCTGTGGGAGACCCGTGGCGGGGCCCAGGACTTCACCTACGGCCGCGTGATGTCCTGGGTGGCGTTCGACCGTGCCCTGCGGCACGCCGTGTTCAGCGGCCGCCCCGCACCGGTACCGCACTGGAGCGCCACCCGGGACCGGATCTTCGAACAGGTCATGGACCGCGGGTGGAACGAGGAGCGCGGCGCGTTCGTCCAGCACTACGGCAGCCAGGTCCTGGACTCCTCGCTCCTGCGCATGCCCACCGTCGGCTTCCTCATCCCCCAGGACCCGATGTGGGTCTCCACCCTCGACGCGATGGAGCAGGAGCTGGTCAGCGACAGCCTGGTGTACCGCTACAACCCCGAGGCGTCACCGGACGGCCTGCGCGGCTCCGAGGGCACTTTCTCCCTGTGCACCTTCATGTACGTCGACGCACTCGGCCGGGCCGGACGGATCGACCAGGCCCGGCTCGTCCTGGAGAAGATGCTGGGCTACGCCAACCACCTGGGCCTGTACTCCGAGGAGATCGACCTGACCGGACGCCAACTGGGAAACTTCCCGCAGGCCTTCACCCACCTCGCCCTCATCGACGCGGCGATCACCCTGGACGCCGCCCTGAACCGGGGCTCCGCGGCCTAGGGTGCGGCCCGTTCGAGGGCGTCGACGGTGCCGTGCCCGATGCGCACCCCGGGCATGACCGTCGTGCCGTAGCCGAACCAGACGTCGTTGCCGACGAGCGTGTCCCCCCCCCGGGTGGGCAGGCCGGCGAGCAGGTGGAGCACGGTCGGGTCCGCGGGAAGACGGTTCACGGCAGTCGTTCCGTCAGGCCTCGGATTCCGGGCCGGCGCCGCCCCGCCGCAGGTCCGCGTCGCTGAGCGGTTCCAGCGCGCCGCGGGTGTCGAGCCGGTACAGGAAGGCCACGGCGGGGAAGACCAGGATCGTGGCCACGACGGTCACGATGATCAGCCAGTGCAGGGTGCTGGGCGCCCCCGCGGCTTCGGCCACCGTCAGCCGGCCAGGGATGAGGTACGGGCGCTGCGCCACGCCCCACGCGAGCACGGCCGAGGCCATGAGGACGACGGCCGCCGGCCGGGACCACGCCCCGGACGTGCGCAGCAGCAGCCATGCCGTGACGAGGGTGGCCAGTACGGCCACGATGACGAGGACGAGCCCGGCGCCGTGGGAGAGGCCGTGCCACAGGTGGGGGGCGTCCGCGTGGGCGACGACCAGCGTGACCGCCCCCAGCACGGCGAAGGCGGCGAGGGCGGCCAGCGCCCGCCGCCGGAAGTAGGCGTGCAGGTCGGGGGCTTCGTAGCGGACGGCGTCCGCGGCCAGGAACACCGCACCGAGCAGCGCCGTGCCGACGACGGCCAGCAGGCCGAAGAAGACGGAGGTCGGGTTGAACCAGGCGTGCGCCGTCGGTTCGGTGCCCGGTCCCACGCGCCCCGAGGCGATCCCGCCCGCGGCGGCACCGAGGAAGAACGGGGCGAGGAGCGAGGAGACCGCGAACACGGCGCCGTAGACGCGCCGTCCCGCGATCCTGCGGGTCGGCTTGCGCAGCGCGAAGCCGGCGCCGCGCAGCACGATGCCGATGACGGCGAGGGCCAGGGGCAGCCACATCGAGGAGAACACGGTCTGGAAGAACACCGGGAACCCGGTCCACATGATGACCAGGACGAAGATGAGCCAGACGTTGTTGACCTCCCACACGGGGGCCATGGCGTGGTCGATGAGCCACCGGGGGCGCTCGCCGCGTTCCGCGCCGCCCGCCGTCAGGTCCCAGAAGCCCGCCCCGTAGTCGGTGCCGCCGGCGCAGGTGTAGGCGGCCACCGTGAGGAGCAGGACGGCGGCGACCACACCGGCGGCGGTCACGGCGTGCCGTCCTCGGTCGGTGCCGCGCCGGTGCCGCCGCCCGGAGCGGGGGCGTCGCCGGCCGGGACGGCGGAGCGGGGGCCGTAGGGGGTGTCGGTCTCCGGTGTCGCCATCGTGCCCGCCTCAAGGCTTCGTTCGTCGTCCTGGCGCCATCGGGTGCGCATCTTCAGGAGCACGGCCAGGAAGGACCCGAAGATGAGGACGTACACGACGACGACCACGGCGAACATGGTCCACAAGGACCCGGAGCGGGCCCCGGTCACCGCTTCGGCGACCCGCATGTTCTCGTAGACGATCCACGGCTGGCGGCCCACCTCGGTGGTGATCCAGCCGCACTCGACGGCGATGACGCTCGCCACGCCGGCGCAGGCGGCGCTGCGGTAGAACCACGGCGACGCGGGCAGCCGGCGGCGCCGCCACCAGACGAACGCGTACCAGACGACCAGCAGCAGGAGCACCGATCCGATGCCCACCATGATGTCGAAGGTCCAGTGGATGAGGGTGGCCTGGGTGACGGTGGGCCGGTCCGCCGCCGGTACGGTCGCCAGCCCGTGCACCTCGGTGTCGGGGCTGAAACCGGCCAGGATGGAGTCGAGCTGGGGGATCTTGATGCCGCCGGTGACGGTCCCGTCGGGGTGGAGGCGGCCGAAGAGGTACTCCGGGACGTGCGTGTCGGTGTTCCAGACGATCTCCATCGCCGCGAACTTCACCGGCTGCTTCTGGAACACCGCCCGGGCGATGGCGTCGCCCAGCACGAACTGGACGGGGGTGAACACGGCCGCGACCGTGAACGGAACGGTGAAGCCGAGGCGGTGGTAGCGGTCGCGGCGCCCGCGCAGCCAGCCGGTGGCGTACACCCCGGCCACCACGAACCCGGCGGTGACCAGCATCGCCACGACGAAGTGCCAGTACTGCGGCCCGAACATCGGCGTGAAGATCGCCTTGCGGACGTCCACGTCGACGGGGTTGCCCTCGGAGTCGAGGGAGAAGCCCTGCGGGGTGTTCATCCAGGAGTTGGCCGCCAGGATGCCGAAGGCGCCCAGCAGGGCCGTCGCCGGCAGGGGCAGTCCGAGCAGGAAGTGCGTACGGGCGGGCAGCCGGCGCCACCCGTAGAGGTAGATCGCGATGAGGACGGCCTCCAGGAAGAAGGCCCATGCCTCGACGCCGAAGCCGATCCCGAACACATCGCCCCACCGGCCCATCAGCCCCGGCCACAGCAGGCCGAACTCGAAGGACAGGACGGTGCCCGTGACGACGCCGATGGCGAACTGCACCGCCATGACCGCCGACCAGCGGCGCGCCAGCAGCAGGGCGGTCGCGTCGCCGCGCCGCAGCCCGTAGCCGTGCATGATCAGGGTGATCAGCGGCAGCGCCACGCCCATCGGCACCAGGATGATGTGCGAGGCCAGGGTGAAGGCCATGAGCGAGCGGGCCGGCAGCATCTGCGGTGGCGGTGCCTGCGCCAGCAGGTGGAGCGTGGTGTGCATGCGTCCCTCCCCGGGGCCGAAGCGGAAGGAGGTCAGCCGCCGGTGGCGAAGCCCGGGAAGAGGGTCATTCCGCCGTCCACGTAGAGCGTGGCGCCCACGACGTAGTCCATGAGATCGGAAGCCAGGCCCACGGCCGCGTGGGCGATGTCCTCCGGATCGCCCACCCGGCCGTACGGGATCAGCTTGAGCAGGTCCTGCTCGGCCTGCTCGGTGTCCCAGGCACTGCGGTTGATGGGCGTCCGGATCGCGCCGGGGGCGATCGCGTTGACGCGGATCTTCTGCGGGGCGAGTTCCTGGGCCAGGGTCTCCATCATCATCTGCACACCGCCCTTGGAGGAGGCGTAGTTCACGTGCCCGGCCCAGGGGATGATCTGGTGCACCGAGCTCATACAGATGATCTTGCCGGCGGAGCTGGAGACCTCCGGTACGACCCCGCGCCGCAGGAACTCCTTCGTCGCCTCGCGGGCGCACAGGAACTGTCCCGTCAGGTTGACGTCGATGACCTTCTGCCACTGGGCGAGCGTCATCTCGGTGAAGGCGGAGTCCCGCTGGAGGCCGGCGTTGGCGACGAGGATGTCGATGGTCCCGAACTCCTCGACCATGCGCTCCGTCATGGCCACGACCTGGCCCTCGTCGGACACGTCCGCCTCGTACGCCGCCGCGCGCACGCCGAAGGAGGCGATCTCCGCGACGACCTTCTCGGCCTCCTCCCGTCCGGCGACGTAGTTCACGACCACGTCCGCCCCGGCCCGGCCCATGCCGATCGCCGTGGCCTTGCCGATTCCGGAGTTCGCACCCGTCACCAGTGCCTTCTGGCCCCGGAGCAGGTGCGCGGGGATCACGCCCCGGGGTACGCCCTCG
Source organism: Streptomyces sp. NPDC040545 (assembly GCF_055595065.1). Lineage (NCBI taxonomy): Bacteria > Bacillati > Actinomycetota > Actinomycetes > Kitasatosporales > Streptomycetaceae > Streptomyces > Streptomyces sp. NPDC040545. The sequence continues at coordinate 503,297 of NZ_JBVIWA010000003.1, read as the reverse complement.
GTCGAACTCACGGCGGACTGCCTCCTTCGCACCGCCGCCCCGTGCCGTCGGGGTGACGGCACCCCGGCGGGTCCGGCGTCACCCAATCACCGCATCCGGCGCGCGGCGGCCCGCCGCGATCCGTGTTGCGCCACCCGGTGCAGGATCTTCGCCCGGTCGGCGGTGTCCCCGCCGGGGTGTTCCGGCCGGGGTGTCCCGGCCGCGGTGCCTTTGGCTCGGGTCAGCCCATCCGTTCCAGGAGGTGGTCGCCGACCCGCAGGGCGTTCGCGATGGCCGTCAGCGACGGGTTCACCGCGCCGATGCTCGGGAAGAAGCTCGTGTCGACCACGTACAGGTTGTCCAGTTCGTGCGCCTTGCAGTTGAGGTCCAGGGCCGACGACGCCGGGTCGGTGCCGAACCGTACGGTGCCGGCCTGGTGCGCGGTCGCACCGATCGGCATGCCCTTGTGCAGGTAGATGCTGTGGTCCAGCAGGTGGTGCTCGTGCATGCCCAGGCGCCCCAGCATGCTCTGGAGCTTGTGCCGCAGCCGCCCCAGCCCGGCCGTGTTGTGGGACTCGTCGAGCGCGAGGTGGATGCGGCCGTCGCCGTCCAGGGTGACGCGGTTGTCGGGCAGCGGCAGGTCCTCCCCGCACAGCCAGAAGTCCACCGCGTGGTGGGCCATGACCTCGAACGGCATGTCCGGCGTCACCGCGCCGGCCCAGCGCGGGGCCTCGCCATGGATCTGCTCGGCGTCCGACTTGCCGAGCATCTGGATACCGCCGAGGGGGTAGTCCCAGTCGTCCGCGCCCAGGTACCAGTCGTGCAGGGCGAGGGTCTTCTGGAACTGTGTGTCGTTCGGCTCCCGGGAGACGGCCATCAGGGCCAGGTTGTTGTGGCGCATGTAGAACCGCCCGACCACGTCCGAACCGTTCGCCAGCCCCCGCGGATGCCGGTCGTTCGCCGAAGCGAGCAGCAGCGCCGCCGAGTTGACCGCGCCGCAGGCCACGACCACCAGGTCGGCGGAGAACCGAGCCTCCTCGCCCCCGTCGAGGCGGGCGACGACCGAGCTGACCGTACGTCCCGTCGGATCGGTCTCCAGCCGCAGCACGTGCGCGTGGGTGACCAGCTCGACGCCCGGGTGCTGCAGCGCCGGCTCCACGCAGATCACCTGGGCGTCGGACTTGCCGCGCACCAGGCACGGGAAGCCGTCGACCCGGTTGCAGCGGATGCAGACGCTGGACGGGGTCGCCCGGCCGGTCGCGTCCTGGTCCAGGTCGACCCCGATGGGCAGGTGGAAGGGGTGCAGGCCCTGCTTCTCCAGGTCATCGCTCAACTGCTGGATCCGCGGCTCGTGTTCCACCGGAGGGTGGGCGTACTGGGCACTCGCCGGACCCTCCGTGGGGTCCTCGCCGTGCCGGCCGTGCACCCGGTAGAGGTGCTCCGCCTGGGTGTAGTACGGCTCCAGGACCTCGTAACGGACCGGCCAGGCGGGCGAGATCCCGTCGTGGTGGCGCAGCTCCCCGAAGTCCTCCGGGCGCAGCCGGAACAGCGCCGCGCCGTAGAACTTGGTGTTGCCGCCCACGTAGTAGTTGACCTCGGGAGGGAACTCGCGGCCGTGCCGGTCGAACCAGAACTCGGGCGCGCGGTACTTCCCCTTGACGAACACCGCCGTCGAATCCCAGTTGTCGCGTTCGCGGGGGAGGAAGCCACCGCGTTCGAGGATCAGCACCCGCTTCCCGGACGGGGCGAGCCGGTGGGCGAGCGTGCCGCCGCCCGCGCCCGTTCCGATGACGATGACGTCGTAGTGGGGAGCGTCGTTCAACCGGATCACCGTCCTCGGCTTGCGGTGCCGCCGACCCGGCGGGCCTGTCGCGGCAGGGTCCCCCTTCGAACGTATACGCCCCCCGCCGGTGCGGCACCCGGGGATGGGGGGAGCCGGTCTCGGGCGGTACGGGTCACAGGACGGCGATCGGGTTCACCGGGGAGCCGGTGGCCCCCGGCAGCCGCAGCGGTGCCACCGTGCACAGGAACCGCCAGCGCCCGAGCCCCGCGCACGCGTCGGCCAGTTCGTCCAGGTCCAGGTAATCCATCAGGTGCATGCCCAGGGCGTGCAGTGCCAGGACGTGCACGGGGAAGGAGACGCCGGGCACGGGGCTCGGGGCCGTGTCGTTGTTGCCGTCCGAGCCGAGGACGGCGACCTGCCGCTCGGCCAGCAGCCCCATGCACGCCGGATGCAGGCCCGCCCGGGCGTGCGCCGCGTCCCAGGCGCCGGTCTCCCGGCGCCGGCGGCGGTGGCCGACCCGTACGAGGAGCAGGTCGCCCGGCCCGATCCGGACGCCCTGGGCCTCCTCGGCCGCCGTGAGGTCGTCGGCGGTCACGAAGTCCCCGGGCTCCAGCCAGGAGACCCCGCGCAGCCGCGGGACGTCCAGCAGGACCCCGGGGCCGACGATCCCGTCGCGCACCAGGTCGAGGGTGATCCCGCGCGCGCCGCCCGCCGTCAGGCGGCTCTCCGGGAGGCCGCCGTGGAGCTCGCCGTCGAACACGACGTGGCACAGGGCGTCGAGATGGCTGTGGGCGTCCCCGTGCACGTTCATGGCGAACCGGTCCAGGGCGAAATGCACCCCCGGGGTTCCGGTCTCCGGCGCGGTCGGCGCCGTCAGGCGGTAGACGGCGGGCTGCGGATCGTCCGGCCCCGGCTGTGTCTCGATGGGGGCGGCCAGCGACACGGTGCGCCCGAGGCGCACCTCTGCCGCGGCCGCGGCCACGCGCTGCGGGGTCAGGTGGGCGAGGGTGCCGCGCCGGTGCTCAGGGCCGGCGGGTGCACGCCGGCACAGCTCGGCGTGGAGGGAGCGGAAGGCCGCCTCCGACATGAAAGGCGGAACCGCCCGGTCGGGTGTCGGGTCGTCGTCCGTCACGCGGGTCCTCCCGGTCTGCCGAAGGCCCCGCCTCCACTGTCCGCCGCCGCGGCGCCCCGTGCATCCCGGCGGCCGCGGCGCCCGCCCGTCCGCGGAGCCAGGGAACCTCAGGAGCGGTGTCCGGCGACCGACCGGTGCCCGACGGGGAAGTCGAAGTACGTGTCGGGGAACAGCTCCGGCTTGTGCGTGAAGTGCCACCACTCCTCGGGCAGGTTGACGAATCCCTGTGCCGTCAGCGCCGACCTCAGCAGATCCCGGTTGGCGCGCTGGGCCCCCTGGACGCGCGGGTCGTCGGTGTGCGACAGCGTGTCGAAGCAGTCGAAACCCGTGCCCATGTCCACGGAGTTGTCCGGATACCGCTCCGCCCGGGGCGCGTAGCAGGGCACCGACTCCTGCCCCGGCCGCGGCCGGGGGGCCGGCAGCGCCGGCAGCCGCACCAGCGTCACGTCCATGGTGCTGCCGCGGCTGTGCCCCGACTTCTTCGCGATGTAGCCGTCCTCGAACAGCCGGGACTTGTCGACGCGCGGATAGAACTCCGCCTTCCGCCGCTCGTCGCCGAGGTCCTCGGCCCACCGTACGAAGTGGTCGACGGCCCGCTGCGGCCGGTAGCAGTCGTACACCTTGAGCGAGTAGCCCTGGCGCAGCAGGTTCACCTGGGCCCGGTGCAGGGCCTCGGCGGCCGGGCGGGTCAGGATGCAGACGGGCTGCCGGTAGCCGTCGACCGGCTCGCCGACGAAGTTGTGCGCACGCACGTACCGCATGTCCTGCAGGATCGTCGGGTCGACCGAGCTCAGTGCCACGAACGCGCGCGGAGCCTTCGCCTCGGGCGGCGGTGCGCTCGCCCCGGCGGTGGCGGCCCCGGCCATCGTGAGAGCGGCGGCCGCGGCCGTCACGGTCACGGCGAGGCGTGCCCTCATCGGCGCCCATAACGTGGAAATGGTCATCCAACCCTCCGGCGGCGGTGCTGCGGGGACGTGATCGGGCACCATGCTGCCCGACGCCGGGGCCCGTCCCGTCCGGATCCGGCCGCACCCACCCGAACTGCGTCCACCGCGAGGCGGACCTACGCTGATCAGGTGACCGGTTGCGCCGCAGGAGCGGTGATGCCTGCCGCCGTACCGGATGCCGCCCGAGGAAGGTGATGCCCGATGTCCGCACCCAGGGCAGTCGCGTTCCGCTGCGCGACCGCCGGAGCCGCCTGCCTGCTGGTCCTCGCGGGCGGGGGCACGGCCGTCGCCGATGACAACGGCGTCGCCGACGAGAGCGCCCAGGCCATCGCACAGGCCTCGCGCGAGGCCATGTCCGAGGTCACCTCCATGCACATGGTGGGCAAGGTGACCGACACCGCGGGCACCACCACGCTCGACCTGCGGTTCGACGGGCAGGGCGACTGCGTCGGCACCGTCATACCCCCCGGCAACGCCGGCAAGGCCGACATCGTCAAACGCGGCGACGACGTCTGGATGAAACTCGACGACGCCCTGCTCAGAGCCCAGGTGCCGGGTCCCGCGGCCGACGACGCGATCGCCCTCATCAACGGCCGCTACCTGCACGGCACCACGGACAGCGCCATGCTGAGCGATTTCGCCCAGGTCTGCGATCTGGACTTCTTCAAGAAGGAGTTCTCCTCGAAGCCGCCGAGCGAACAGCTGGTCAAGGGCGCCCGGACTACGGTCGACGGCCAGCCCGCCATCACGGTCACCAGCAGGCGCGACGGCCGGACGGGCACGTACCAGGTCTCCACCGAGGACGAGCCGTACCTCCTGCAGGTGCGGGGCACCGATGAGTCCGGCCGGCGCGTGGACGCTTCCTTCTCCGACTTCGACAAGCCCGTCACACCCCGGCCCCCGGCACCGGCCGACTCGGTCGACCTGTCCGAGCTCCAGTAGCGGTGGGTCAGCGCAGTTGCCGGCGGACCAGGCCGTGGAAGATGCCGGCCGTGTCGGCGAGCAGTTCTGCGGGCGGGCCCTGCTGGACGATCCGGCCGTCCGCCATGACGATCACGCGGTCGGCGTCCATGACCGTGGAGAGCCGGTGGGCGATCACGAGGCGGGTGGCCCGCAGGGCGCGGGTGGATTCGGTCACCACACGCTGGGCCTCGTTGTCCAGCGCGCTGGTGGCCTCGTCGAGGAACAGGACGCGCGGCTTGCGGATGAGGGCCTGAGCGATCATCAGCCGCTGGCGCTGACCGCCCGAGACGGTCCCGCCGCCGTCGGACAGGATGGTGTGCATGCCCATCGGCATGGCCTCGATGTCCGCCGCCAGGCCCGCCATCGCGGCGGCCTCCCACGCCTCCTCCGGCGAGAACGTCCCGGTGCCGCGGATGCAGTCGAGGATCGAGCCGGTGAGGGGCTGGGCGTGCTGCAGCACGACACCGCACTGGCGGCGTACGGCCGCCCGGTCCAGCGCCGCCAGGTCCTGACCGTCGTAGAGCACGCTGCCCGAGACGGGCCTGTCGAAACCGATGAGCAGCCGCAGCAGGGTCGACTTGCCGCAGCCACTGGCCCCGACGACCGCGACGAACTCGCCCGGTCCGATCCGGAGGCTGACGTCGTCGAGGACGAGCGGGCCGTCGTCGGTGTAGCGGTAGGACAGGTTCTTGGCTTCGACGGCACCGGTCAGCTCTCCCGGGCGGGTACTGGAGCGGTCCACCTCGGGGGTCTCCCGCAGGAGCGGCCTGATCTGCTCGAACATCGGCAGGACCGCGGCGGCCGAGACGAGCGCCCCGGTCACCTGCGTGACCGACGACAGCAGCATCGTCAGCGCGGTGCTGAAGGTGAGGAACTCACTGGCGGACATGGCGCCGCGGGCCGGCCCGGCCAGCAGCACGAACATCACCAGCGTGCACAGCGGCAGGTATACGGCGCCGAGGACCGTGCTCACGTTCTGGATCCGGCCGATGCGCTGCTGCAGGTCGCGGGTACGGGCGAACTCCCGTGCCCAGGCCGCGTACGCGAAGCTCTCGGCGGCGGCGACGCGGAGCTTGGGCAAGCCCCGCAGGGTCTGGAAGGCCTGGTTGCCCAGCCGGTGGCCGAGCGTGTTCAGCCGGCGCTCGTACCGCAGCTGCCACAGCCCCAGGCCCAGGAAGACCACCGCGATGACGGCCAGCATGCCGAGCGCGGTCATCGCCAGGGGCACGCTGTGGACGAGCAGCAGTACGAAGCTCACCACGCCGACCGCGCCCGCCTGTACGCAGACCGGGCCGATGCCGGACAGCACGCGGCGCATCGCGCTGATGCCCATCGCCGCGCCGGCCAGCTCGCCCGTGGAGCGGCCCGCGAAGAACGTGGCCGGCAGCCGCAGCAGCCGGTCCCACACGGCCGGCTGCAAGGTGGCCTCGATACGGCCCTCCATGCGCAGGAGGGAGGTGTTCTGCAGCAGCATGAAGACGGCCGCGACCACGGCGGCCGCGACCAGCGCCAGCCCGGTCTGCACGATGAGCCCGGTCTCGCCCTGCGGGACGTACCGGCCGAGGACCTGGCCGGTGGCGACCGGTACCAGGGCCCCCAGCACCACCGCGACCAGCCCGCCCAGCATCAGGCTGCGCAGCTCGGGAAGGGTGCCGCGCACGCTGAAGCGGAGCAGCGCGGGCAGACCCACCCGCCCCTCGGGCAGGGGGCGGTACAGCATGACGGCGCGCGGTTCGAAGGCGGCCTGGTTGGCTCTGCTGACGCGCTCGCGCCTGCCGGTGGCGGGTTCGACCGCCTCGTAGCCACCGCGCCGCCACAGCAGGGCGACCGGCGTGCCGTCCTTCTCGCGCCGGCCCACCAACGGCCCGTAGTTCTCCCGCCACCAGCGTCCGCCGAGACCGACCACGCGGGTGCGGATCCGCGAGGCGAGCGCGATGCGTTCGACGGGATCCAGCTGCTCGGACATGGTGCCTGCCCCGCCCGGTGCGGACAGGGCGATGCCCGCCGCGCCGGCGACGACGCGGCACGCCGCGAAGGTCGCGTCGGCGTCCGCGCTCCGGTGGCGATCGCGGCGGCCGGCTCGGACGATGGACGCCAGCAGCGTCCGGTCCGCCTGGGTACGGGCGGCCCGGCCCGCCCGGATCCCGGCGGCCGTGCGGTCCTCGTGGGCGCGCTCCAGCTGTTCGATCCAGCCGTCCAAGGCGTACAGCAGCCGGTACTGCTGGTCGACCATGCCCTGCCACAGCGCCGCGTCGACGAGGAGGGTGCCGACCGGCTCCGTCTCGTACACGGCGCCGTACTGCACGCTGCCAGGGGCGATCGGCATCCACAGGATGTCGTCGTCGGCTCCGCCGCGCCCGGTGGCGGCGGCAGCGTCCAGCGGTGCCTCGCAGAGCACGCGCAGACCGCGGCCGATGCCGCGCGCGAACGCGTCCTCCAGCGGGCTCGGCCCTCCTGCGGCAGTTGCGCCGTAGGACCCCTCACCGGCGTACGCGGGATACTGCGGGTCCTGCGGGAACGGCGCGTACTCCGCGCGGTACAGCTCCCGCAGTGCGATACGGCGCAGCCGGCACCCGGGCAGGGGCCGGCCGACCAGGGTGTGGCCGGGGCCCTCGGCGGGCCCGAGCAACAGCGTGCCCGGCTCCAGCCGGCCCAGGAAGTGCCAGTGCCCGCCCTGCACGGCGTCCACCGCGAACAGGTCCAGCTCACCCGCGACGACCAGCCACAGGACGAGCGGACCTTCCAGGGACAGGCTGCGCAGGCCCGTGCAGTCCACCGGCGAGCCCAGCGCGCCCAGGGCCGCGACGACCGGATCCGGAGCTCCGGCCGGCGTACCGGCGGTGGCAGCGGCAGTGGCAGCCGCAGTGGCGCGGTCCGCGTACGTCACCTCAGTGCTCCCTGACCAGTGCGGCGTACGGGCCCCGCGCGCCGACCAGGTGTTCGTGGCGCCCGCGTTCCACCACCGTGCCCCGGTCGAGCACGACGATCTCGTCGCTGTCGCGCACCGTGCTCAGCCGGTGGGCGATGACCACACAGGCACAGCCACGGCGGCGCAGGTTGTCGATGATGGTCTGCTCGGTCACCGCGTCCAGGGCGCTGGTCACTTCGTCGAGCACCATGACGCTGGGGCGGCGCACCAGCGCCCGTGCGATCTCCAGACGCTGGCGCTGACCGCCCGAGAAGTTCCGGCCGTCCTGCTCGACGCGGCTGTGGATGCCACCGGGGCGGCGGGCCACCACGTCGTGCACGGCGGCGTCCTGGAGGGCGGCGACGACGGCCTCGTCCGTGAGGGAGGGGTCCCACAGCGTGACGTTGTCGCGGACGGTGCCTTCGAAGAGGAAGACGTCCTGGTCGACGAAGGACACGGAGGCGGCCAGCGCGCCGCGCGGGATGTCCTCCAGCCGCATCCCGTCGATGCGGATGGCCCCGGCCCAGGGGGCGTGGAGGCCGGAGACCAGCCGGGAGACCGTGGACTTGCCGCTGCCGGAGGCCCCGACGAGCGCGACCTGCTGCCCCGGTCCGACCGTCAGCGAGAAGTCCTTGAGCAGCGGGGCGTCCAGCGGGTTGTAGCCGAAGGTGATGCCGTCCAGCTCCACAAGGCCCTTGAGGCGCCGGGTGGAGGCCGCGGGCTCGCGCCGTGAGTAGACCCGGTCGACCGGAAAGTTCTCGACGTCGCCCAGGCGGGCGACGTCGGCCGCGAAGTCCTGGATCCGGCCGGCGACGCCGCCCAGCCGGGAGACCGGCGCGGTGAAGCTGGTCACCAGGGCCTGGAAGGCGACGAGCAGGCCCACGGTGAGGTGGCCCTCCACCGCCCGCAGGCCGCCGATCGTCAGGATCAGCGCACTGTTGAACGCCGCGAGCGTAGGCGCGACGATCGCCAGCCACGCGCCGGGCACGCCGAGCCGCTGCTGCACGTCGAGGGTCACGGCGTGCTGCCCGGCCCAGCGGCGGAAGAAGCCGTTCTCGCCGCCCGTCGCCTTCATCGTCTCGATGAGCTGCAGACCGCTGTACGCGGTGTTGGTCAGCCGGGCGCTCTCGGCGCGCAGCTTCCTGGTACCGGTGGCCCTCAGCCGCATCGCGATGCGCAGGGCGACCACGTTGAGCAGCGCCACGGCCACGCCGACGAGGGTGAGCTGCGGATCGTACCTCCACAGCAGCACCGCGTAGAGCACGACCACCACGGCGTCCACCCCCGCGGCGGACAGGTCCCGGGCGAGGGTCTCGGCGACCGCGTCGTTCGACTGCAGGCGCTGGACCAGATCGGCCGGGTTGCGCTGGGAGTAGAAGGTGACCGGAAGCCTGAGCAGGTGCCGGAAGAAACGGGCACTGCTCAGGGTCGAGGAGATGATGCGCCCGCGCAGCAGGTTGGCCTGCAGCAGCGCGGTGAGGGTCGCGGTGAGGACGAGGGCGACGGCCATCGAGGCGAACAGCACACCGAGCAGGGACGTCTGCTCGCCGATGAGGAACATGTCGATGTACGTACGGCTGAGGGCCGGCACCGCCGCGCCGACGGCGACCAGGAGGAGGCTGGCGACCACGGCGGCGGCCATGGTGCCCGAGGTGCCCCGCAGGCGGGCCGGCACGGCCCCCAGGACGCCCGGTCCGCGGCCGCCGCGGCGGAACCCGTCGCCCGGCTCGAAGGTGAGGACGACCCCGGTGAAGCTGGTGTCGAACTCGTCCATGGGGACGAACCGCCGGCCCTTGGCGGGGTCGTTGACGTACACGCCCGTGCGGCCCCGCCGCCGGGCCGTGCCCTCGTAGACGACGTAGTGGTTGAACTCCCAGAACAGGACGGCCGGGGCGCTCACTTCGGCGAGCGCGGCCAGGTCCATCTGCATGCCCTTTGCCGTCAGCCCGTACCCGCGGGCGGCCTTGAGGAGGCTGCTGGCACGGGAGCCGTCGCGGGAGACACCGCACGCGATGCGCAGTTCTTCGAGCGGGACGAAGCGGCCGTGGTGGCCGAGCACCATGGCCAGGGCGGCGGCGCCGCACTCCACCGCCTCCATCTGCAGCACGGTGGGGGTGCGTACGGGGCGGGGCGTCCTGCCCCTCGGTACGGGTGCGGGTGCGGGTGCGGGCCTGCGGCGGGAGCCGCCCCTCGGCTCGGGGCGGTGGCTCCGGCGCCCGGCGGGAGGCAGGTGCGGCGCCGTCACGGCAGCAGCCAGTCGACCGGGCGCTGCGCGGCGAGGTGGACGGCTCCGGTGACCGGCGTCCTCGAATCGACGGCGTACGGGGGCCCGTCCGCGGAGGACCACCGGTAGCCGGACGGGGTGGAGGAGGAGCGTTCGAGCCGTACGACCACGGCCACCGGGCTGCCGTGGCGGGAGAACTGTTCGGCGAGCGCGCTGTCGCCGAGGAAGCCGCCGATCTGCGCCCGCGTCTGGGGCGCGCGGCCGACCGCCGTGACGCGCCCGCGCAGCATGCCGAACCGCTGCTGCGGGACGGACTGGACGTTCAGGTCGACCGGGGCGCCCACGGTGATCGCCGCACCGCTGCCGCCCGGCACGTACAGCACGGCCACCAGCGGGTCCTGCGGATCCTTCGCACGTTCCACGGTGGCCACGTCCGCACCCGTGGCGACGACCGACCCCACCTTGGCCACCAGGGTCGTCAAGCGGCCGCCGGTCACCACGCGCACGGGCCGTTCCCCCTGCTCGGTACGGACGTTGAGCAGGGGCGCACCGGCCGCCAGCAGCTGGCCCTCCTCGGCGAGTACCCCGGTCACCTGTCCCGCGACCGGCGTCTGCAGCACGTAACTGCCCTCGGCCCGGGTGAGGATGCCCGGTGCGCTCAGCTTGGACGACACGGCGCCGGTGAAGGCCCAGTAGGCCGCGGCCGCCATGACGGCGACCGTGACGGTCAGGACCAGTCGCCCCTGCGGGCGGGCGAAGCGTACGGGCAGGTCCAATTCCTCGGGCGATTGCAGCTTGGAAAGAGCCTTTTGGCGAAACTGCACGAACTGTTCCTTCGGCTGCATTCGTATCGTGGAGCGGACATACGGGCGGACACACGGGCGGCCGTGAACCCCGGAGCCGTGGGGGATGATCCGGGGTTCACGGGTTATTTCCGATCAGAGACCGGCGCGGCCGGAGTTCACCGAAACACCGGTGATGCCCGTGACGAGACCGGGGACGTGGGACACGATGCCCGTCGCGGCCTGGACAGTGTGGAGGGAGCCCACGACGCCCACGACATTGCTGACATCGCTGGTCACGGCGCCGGCCAGGCCACCGGACACGCTGATGATGCCGCCGGACACGGCGTCCAGCTCGGTGTCGTCGATCTCGCGGGTCTCCAGGTCGTTACGCATGGCGCGCACCTTTCATTGGGGGGAGGAATTCATCGCCGCGCGGTCGGCGGAACGAAACTCGGCCGCCGTTCCTGACTGCTGCGATGCGCAAGATGAAAGCACGCGAACGCGCCGTCCACCCAATCCCGCTGACTTCCCGTCACGGGCGGACGGTCACCTCTGCCGACGGACGTGCAGCTTGATTCACCGAATGGTGGCGACTTCTTCACAGGATCGAGTAACAGATGGGGGAGGTGTGCTGCGGGCATGGAACCGAACGGGACGAATCGTCACTGAAAGGACGGTGCACATCGTGACAAATTGCCCGGCCGGAGAGGTCCGCTGTCGAGATCGCGGACGCCATGTGCAGGTTTCCTGCGGGTGCGGGGGGTGACGGGGCCCTCACACCCGGTCGCCGGCCGCCCATGGGCCGCCCGGCACATGGGCGCGGCACCCTGCGCCCATGGGTGCAGGGTGCCGCTGCCCGGCTTTCCGTGCGGCTGGTACGGCTACTGCCAGTCGTCCCAGGGCGGCGGAGCCATCTCGTCCAGGTCGAAGGGCGGCTCGTCGTCGTCCGGCGCCGCCGCCGCGGGCCGTCCCGCAGGTCGTGCCACCGGCGGTGCCTCCGAGAGAGCCGGGGCGGCGGAGCCGGCCGGCGGTGCGGACGCGGCGGCCGAGGCCGTGGCGCCGCACTCCGCCAGGGTGTCGAGGACGCCCTCGGCGTACTTGGCGAGCTTCGCCTCGCCGACGCCGCCGATGGTGCCCAGCTCCTCCGTCGTGGCGGGCAGCCGGGTCGCGATCTCCCGCAGCGTCGCGTCGTGGAAGACGACGTACGCCGGTACGCCCTGCTCCCGCGCCGTCTCGGCCCGCCAGGCGCGCAGGGCCAGGAAGACCGGCTCCGCCGCGGCCGGCAGGTCGACCGGCACCCGGGCACCCTTCCCCGAGCGCGAACCGGACTCCTTGCGGGCGGGTCCGGCGGGCGCCTTCTCCTTCCGCATCGGGACGCTGCGGCGTCCGCCCAGCACCTCGCCGCTGTCCTCCGTCAGCACCAGCGTCCCGTACTCGCCCTCCACCGCCAGCAGCCGCTGCGCCAGCAGCTGGCGTACGACCCCCCGCCACTCCGCGGTGCCCAGGTCCGCCCCGACGCCGAACACCGAGAGCGCGTCGTGGTCGAACTGGATGACCTTGGCCGTCTTCTTGCCCTGGAGGATGTCGATGATCTGGCCGGCGCCGAACTTCTGCCGCCGTTCGTTCGCGAGCCGCCACACGGTCGACAGCAGCTTCTGCGAGGCGACCGTCGCGTCCCAGGACTCGGCCGGCGTCAGACACGTGTCGCAGTTGCCGCACGGCGTGCCCGACTGGCCGAAGTACTCCAGCAGCCGCACCCGGCGGCAGTCGACCGTCTCGCACAGCGCCAGCATCGCGTCCAGGTGCATGCCCAGGGAGCGGCGGTGCGTCTCGTCGCCGTCGGAACCGTCGATGAGCTTGCGCTGCTGCACCACGTCCTGCAGGCCGTACGCCAGCCACGCCGTGGCCGGCTCGCCGTCCCGGCCCGCCCTGCCGGTCTCCTGGTAGTAGCCCTCGACCGACTTCGGGAGGTCGAGGTGCGCCACGAAGCGCACGTCGGGCTTGTCGATGCCCATGCCGAAGGCGATCGTGGCCACCACCACGACCCCGTCCTCCCGCAGGAACCGCGCCTGGTTCGCCGCGCGCGTCCGGGCGTCCATGCCGGCGTGGTACGCCACGGCGTCGATCCCCTGCTCCACCAGGAAGGCCGCGGTCTTCTCCACGGAGGCCCGCGAGAGGCAGTAGACGACTCCGGCGTCACCGGCGTGCTCGCCGCGGATCAGCTCCAGCACCTGCTTGAGCGGGTTGTCCTTCGGGGCGATCCGGTACTGGATGTTCGGCCGGTCGAAGCTGGCGACGAAGTGCCGGGCCTCCTCCAGACCGAGCCGCGCCACGATCTCGGCGTGGGTGGCCTCGGTGGCCGTCGCGGTCAGCGCGATCCGGGGCACCTTCGGCCAGCGCTCGTGCAGCATCGACAGCGCCAGGTAGTCGGGCCGGAAGTCGTGACCCCACTGGGCGACGCAGTGCGCCTCGTCGATCGCGAAGAGCGAGACCGTCCCCCGGTCGAGAAGCCGCTGGGTGCTCTCGGTGCGCAGCCGCTCGGGCGCCAGGTAGAGCAGGTCCAGCTCGCCGCCGAGGAACGCCTGCTCGACGGCCTGCCGCTCGTACGGGTCCTGCGTCGAGTTGAGGAATCCGGCCCGCACCCCGAGGGCGGTCAGCGCGTTCACCTGGTCCTGCATCAGCGCGATGAGCGGGGAGATGACGATGCCCGTGCCTTCTCTGACCAGCGCCGGGATCTGGTAGCAGAGCGACTTGCCACCGCCGGTCGGCATCAGCACGAGGGCGTCGCCGCCGCCGACGACCTGCTCGATGATCTCCTGCTGCTCACCGCGGAAGGAGCTGTAGCCGAACACGCGGTGCAGTACCTGCAGAGCGTCGGAGGTCTCCGAGGTCTCGGAGGTGTCGGGGGAAGCGTCGGGGAGTGCCATCCATGAAGCCTATCGACACCCACCGACACCGGATCCCGTCCGCCCGGACGCGGGAAAGGGGCGGGCCCCGCCCGGCGACGCCGAGTAACCTCCCGGGATGGCGAAGACGATCAAGATGCTGAGTCCGGAAGCCGGGCGGACCGACACCGCCGGCCTGCGCGCGTTCGACGCGGACGCCCTCGCGAGGTGCGCGGCCGACACGGCCCAGCCGTGGTGGCGCCGCCAGGCCTGCGCGGAGGCACTGGCGGGACGGGTGCCGGAGCGGCGCGTGCCCCAGTTGACCGCCCGCGTCCAGGACACCGGTGACGTGAGCCATGTGCGCATCGCGCTGCTGGACCTGCTCGCGGACCGCACCGAGCTGCTGCCCTGGCTGCGGCACGAGGACCGGCAGCAGGACGGCGCGTACGGCTTGGCCGAAGCGGTCCTGGGGGCCCGCGGCGCGCTCGGCGACCTCACGGCGGCGGGCGCCCTGGCGACGCTCGCCTTCAGCCCGTGGCGTCACCGGCGGGAGACCGGCGAGGCGGGGCTGGACGCACTGGCCGCACGGTACGGGTTCGAGGCGGTCCTGGCCGAACTCGACGGGGGCCGCCCCGAGGACCGCTCCACCGGCATCCGCCTGCGCCACCACGCAGGCGAGGACGTCACCGATGCGCTCGCCGACCCCGACCGGGCGGTCGCGTACCGCGCCCAGGGGTTCCTGACCGACCCCGAACGGCTGCGCGGCTACCTGGCCGGGGCACCGACCGAGGAGGCGAAGCTGTGGGCCGTCCACGCACTGCACCGGCTGACCGACGACGCCACCGAGACCCGCAGGCTGTACGAGGAGCTGGGGCGGCCCCGCGTCGAGGTGGCCGGCCTGGACGAGGAGCTGCGCGCGGCGATCGTCCACGAGTACGGGCAGTGGGCCGAGGAGCGCAGCGATCCGCGGTGGCGGATCGAGGCCGTGTGCGCGGAGCCGCCGCCGGCTCCCGACCCGGCCGAGCGGCTGCTGCGGGCCACGGTCGCCCTCACCGCCGCGGGCCTCGCACCGAAGCCCCCGGTCTCCTGCGGAGAGGACCACGGCACGGGGGACGGTACGTACGACGTGATCGGCTACGGCACGAACGACAGCACGGTGTTCATCAGCACGCTCGGCCGGTTCGCCACCGGTGACGACGACGATCCGGACGTGTGCCGAGCCCTCGAATCCGCCGGGTTCCGCTGGATCGACCGCGCCGCCGCCTCGACCGAGGTCACCGGCCTCTGCGTGTACCACTTCGGCAGCCGCGACCCGTTGACGGTCGGCACCCTGCTCTTCTACTGGCAGGACTAGGGGCCCGACAAAGCGTCGCGCACGGACGGGTGAACCCGCCGTCAGCTCTGGGGGCCCGCTGCTTCCAGCTTTTCGATGACGCGGACCGTGACCACCGCGAAGATGCCGTGCGGGACGATGTCCGAGACCCAGGCGGAGGCTGTCCAGGTCCGTGGATCCGAGATTCCCAAAAGAAAAAGCGGCAGATTTGTGACAGTCAGCGCAAAGAGGGACGCAGCGGCATAGCGGGAAGCCTTCGTCGGGAGCCGGCCGGCAGCCTGTGCCGATGACAGCGCCACCCCCATGCCCATCCCCACGCTGTAGCCGGTCAAGGGAGCGAGGCCCGCGATCCGGTTCTCCCGGATCTGGCCGTCCCCGGGAATTCGAATATGGAGCTTCTCGGCAAGGGTGCGGACTGTGATCTCAGGCGTATCACTGATGGGCCGGCCTCGAAGCACGATATCGGCGTAACCCGCCATGTTGAGTGCGGTCGTGCCGGCGAGTCCCGCAGCGGCGCCGTAAAGAATCGGCCGTACAACGCTGGTCATGGGCGGTCCTCTCGGTCCCCCTGCTGCTCGGTTCTGGCGGCCGTCATCGTCCAGGCAGTCGCTCCCGGACCTCCTGGAGCAGCCATCCATTTCCGTCCGGGTCATTCATATCCATGGCCGCGTTCGTTACGTCGTCCTGGTTCGCGGTGCCCATAACGACCTCCCCTGCGATGGGGTTCATGGCCTCTGAAAGCGTGCACCGTCGCCGAGGAAGAGTGCCCGGTGCGCAGGTGAAGCCGTGCGGCCGGACGTGCCGCACAGCTTCACACACTGATCAGTCAGCAGTCGTCGCCGTAGCCTCCGTAGCCTCCGCCCCAGTCGTCATCGTCGTCGTCGTACCAACCGTGGTCGTGGTCATGGTCCCAGCCACCACCAGTGACGTAGGTGACAGCGTGGGTGGGGGTTGCCGCGGAGGCGGTACCGGCGGCGCCGAGGGCAGCGCCACCTGCCATCAGAACGCCGATGGCAGACACCGCGAAGAGACGCTTGATTCTCAGTGCTTGCATGATTCAGCACCCTTCATTGTTGTGTGTTCTGTGCCGTCTCGGTCCTCGCCGGTCGAGCGCCCGCCGAATTCCAGCGCGCGCCGAATTCCCCTGAGCAACGTATGAGGAACGGCGGCCGGACCGGTACGGAACGGCCCGCAGAGCAGACCGACATGACCTGGCGTGCAGCGCACAGCCCACATGCCTCATGCACCAGATGTCATGAGATTTTGTCGGTCCATATGCGGAGGTGAGGCTAGCCACGGCCGCTGTCGCACTGTGTCGACCGGCCGCGGACTCGGACCAGCGCGTGGACATCTCGCCGTCGCGCCCTGGCGCGTAACCACGGGATTTGGGTGACTCCCGCAGTTGCGGCCCCCATCTCCTTCCGAGTGTAGTCCTCCATCCAAGGGCTGTCCCGCAGGAGTTCCGAGGCCGGCAACGCCGGCCCGGTACGCGCCCTGCCGGCACGCTTGCGTTCCGCCCTATGATCGTCACTCCGCGTACGAGGGGGCTGGTATGGGGGCAGGCGGGGCGGCATCGCAGCGGGCGCAGGACGCGCGGCGGCAGGAGCGGTTACTCCGGGAGCAGTGGCAGGCCGCCCGCCGGCAGGCCCAGCGGTGGGGCGCTGTCGGTGAGGGCGAACAGCGGGTCCTCGCCCAGCTGTTGGTACTGACGGCCCGCGGCTGGCGGTTGCTCGTCGACCGGCAATGGTCCGGGACACGGACCGCCGACGCGGACATGCTGCTGGTGGGGCCCGGTGGTGTCTTCGTCATCGACGTCACCACCGGCGGCGAGCCGGACGACGGACAGGCGGCCGGGCTGCTCGCCGCCACGAAGGCCGCCGAGAGCGCGGTGGCGTCCCTCGGCATGTCACCGGTGGCGGTCCAGCCGCTCAAGGTGTTCGCCGGGCAGCGTGCCGACACGAGCCGCGGCCGGATACGGCTCCTGGGCGAACACGAGATCGGCCCCGTGCTGCTGTCGCAGCGGCACCGGCTGCGCGCGGAGTCGGTCCGGGCGATCGCCGATCATCTGGAGCGGGTGTTCCCGGGCTACGCGGGGTCGGCGGTCGACCAGCAGCTGCCGCAGACGCCCGAGCACCACCGACCCGGCTCCCCGGACGGGCTGTTCGACCTGGAAGGCCTGCGCGACGCGGCCTTGAAGGGAGCGATGCAGGCGCCGATCGAGCAGTGGATGACCTTCCTCCACCCCGACCAGGTAGCACTGGTGCGCCGCAACTGGGCGGGCCCGGCCCGCATCAGCGGACCGGCCGGTACCGGCAAGACGGTCGTCGCCCTGCACCGTGCGGCCCACCTGGCCCGGCGGACGACCGGCCGCATCCTGTACGTCACCTTCGCCAACAACCTGCCCCGGGTACAGAGCACTTTCCTCCGGACCATGGCCCCGGCCGTCGCCGACCGGGTGGACTTCCGCAGCCTCCACTCCTGGGCGCAGGAGTTCCTGCAGGAGCGGGGCATACCGGTACGGCTGCACGGGGACAAGGCCGAGACCGCCTTCAGCCTCGCCTGGAAGAACGTCGGCCGACAGGGCCGCCTGGCCGAGCTCGACCCGGCCCCCGCCTACTGGCACGAAGAGATCGACTACGTCATCAAGGGGCGGGGCCTCACCCACTTCGAGGAATACGCGACCCTCCCCAGGCGGCGGCGCAAGGCGCGCCTCCACCGTACGCACCGGCAGTCGGTGTGGGAGCTGTACGAGGCGTACGAATCGCTGCGCGGCGAGCGCGGCGTCCACGACTTCAACGACGTCCTCTCCCTGGCCCTGGCCGAAGCGGCACGCCGGCGCGAGCGGCCCCCGTACGCGGCCGTCATCGTGGACGAGGTCCAGGACCTCACGCTCGTCGGCGTGCGCCTCCTGCACGCGCTCGTCGGTGATGTGCCGAACGGTCTGCTGCTCGTCGGCGACGGCCAGCAGACCGTGTACCCGGGCGGCTTCCGCCTCACCGACGCGGGCATCGACATCCGCGGCGACCGCGGACAGGTGCTGCGCACCAACTACCGCAACAGCAAACAGATCCTGGACGCGGCCCTCACCGTCGTGGCCGACGACGCCTTCGAGGACATCGACGGCCTGCGCACCCCGGGGCGCCGCGACGTCGACCTCACCTACCACGACGGGGACGTCGTACGCGTGACCAGGCCCACGGTCGACGCCCACGACGGGGAACTCCTGGACGCCCTGCGTTCCCTGCCCGACGGTGCGCGGGCCGACACCGCCCTGCTGTGCCCCTCCATGCGCGCTTTTCGCCACTACCAGCGGCTGCTCACCCAGGCGGGCATCCCGGTGTGCCAGTTGGAGCACTACGACGGCCGCGCGGTCGACGCGGTGAAGCTCGGCACCTATCGCAGGGCCAAGGGCCTGGAGTTCAAGAACGTCTTCCTGCCCCAGCACGATGCGGTGTCCGCGAAGGGGACGCCGGCCGGGCCGACGGGCGGTACCGCGGGCGGTACGGAGACCTCGGAGACGGCCCGGGAGCGCGAGGAACTGCTCCGCAGCCAGCTCTTCGTGGCGATGACCCGCGCGCGTGACCTGCTGTGGCTCGGCAGCGTCAATACGTAGGGAGTGGAGGTCACTCTGGGTGGCGAGGCCAGTGTTCGTGGTCCGTCCTCGGACGGATAGGTTCACCGTGGTGTGTTCGCGCCACTTCTGGAGGGGTCACCGGTGGACATCGTCGCGATCATGGAGGCGCTGGCCGAACAGGGCATAACCGTGCTGTTCAAGGCTGATGCCGAGCGGATGGCAGAGAGGCGAAAGCCCTGGACGTTCGTGGCCGGTGGCGCCCCGTTGCGTGATGACATCCTCGTGCGTACCGATGCTGCGTCGGTGGAGCAGTGCCTCGAAGCCTGCCTGCCCCGCCTGCGCGAACTTGGCTTCACTTTTCCCGAGTGACGAGCGTGCCAGCGGGAGTGGCGCGACAACTCACCGCGTGTGGTCACCGGGGGCGTATCGGCTCCAGGTTCCGCCAGCCTCGGTGACCAGGCGGGTGGCGGTCTTGTCGTGGTAGCCGAGTGCTTTCGCGATGACGGGGGCCGGGGCTCGGAGGACGAGTTGACGGATCGCGGAGGTCCTGCCGCGCTCCGGCAACGCCGGGGCGATACGGCCGGTGCCGTCGTCGAGGAGGCGGGTGAGCGTGTCGGCGAGGGTGCAGTGCTCGCAGAGGCGGCTGGCGGCTGGCCGCGCAGGGCATCACCGTTCTCGGATCCCCACGAGAACCAGGCGAGCACGCACACCGGCTCCGGCCAGGATCGACACCGCCCGACCCGGACGTTCGCATCATCCGACTCGCCCACCGGATTCCCGCGCAGCGCTCGGCCAACGACGACGGCCCGAGCAGGGCGTAACACCACCGATGGACCGTTCGGATGCACAAGGTTCGCCAGTGGTACCCCAGCACGCAGGAACACGAGCATCGCGAAGCGGGCGGTGGTCTGCAGGGGTCCGGGGCGCTCGGCGCGGATCCGGAAATGGTGGTGGACCGGTTGGTCCTGCCGGACGGGGCCGAAGTCCTCCGTGGTGCAGGTGAGTTCGAAGGGTGAGTGGGGCGCGTTGAGCAGGGCCGCCACCCGATGGCGATGCATGGCAGGAATGTACCCATGAATGTCTTTGTGGACTCTGGGACCGGGAGGCCGTCCCGGACCACAGTGGCCCCATGAGTGAAATCACTGAGACGGGCGCGCTGAAGACCGTCGTCCAGGTCGATGAGGTCACACCGGTCGAGGTCGCCCCCGGGATCGTGCGCCGCAGGCTGCCCAGGACCGAGTACGTCGGTGGCTGGCTGATCGACTTCGCCCCGGGCACCGAGTGGCCGGAGGTCGATGTGCACGCCACCGAGGAGCGCTACTACGTGCTGAGCGGCGAGGTGATCGAGGGAGACGAACGCCATGGAGCCGGTGCGTACGTGGTATTCGCACCGGGCAGTCGCCACCGGCCCCGCACCGAGACGGGGGCGCGGATGCTCGGGATCACCGTGCTGCCCCGCTGACCCGCACGGCTCCGCCGGTGCGCGTCGCATCGGCGGAGCCGTGCGGGTCAGCGAGTCCACCGGGCCCGTCGCAGTCAATGAGGCGCGGCGTCAGGATCGGCCGTCGGGCGGGGACTTCGGCTCCGGGTTCGATCAGCCAGGCGCAGCCCAGCACCAGCGCGTGGACGCGCGTGTGGTGGATTGCGCCGCGGGTGTGCAATGTGCTTGGGAAGTTTATCGGTCCCGGTGCGCGATCGACCTCGCCAGCGGGGCGAAAATTCAGCGGACGCGAGGTCCGTCGGAATGTTATTTGAGCGCCCTGCTGGTCTCAGGGGGGCGGATGGCGTCTCGAACTGTTGCTGTCAGCATGGCGAAAAGAAAGAAGCGAAGAAGTTGATCAAGAAGAATCGCATTCGACAGTCCGTCATCATGCCTGCGCTCGGGGTGATGATGGCCGGTGCCTACGTGCTCGCCGCGGGAGGGAGCGCCACAGCCGCCGGGAGCGGCACCCAAGCGCACCCCAGTAGCTGCCACGTCGAGAAGAAGGACTTCGGGTCAGTCGCCAGGTGCAAAAAGGACCATGGCGGCCACTACCGAGCTCTGATCGTCTGCAAGGACTCCAGCAATGGGAAGCTGCTGGACTTCCACGGCGGGTGGCGGAATGCCGGTTGGTCCTACGCGTACTGCCAGGGCTCTTATCTCACGCCCGTGAGCGAGGGCTACGAGACCAAGGTTTCTTGAGAACAGCAAGACCGAATCGAGGAAAAGGATCCATGAAAATGAAGAAGCTGAGCACGGCACTGTTCGCCGCTGCAGCGATCACGGCTTTCAGCCTCCAGGGCACGGCCGTCGCGACCGAGGCAGGCTCTCAGGGAGACTCGGGCGACGTGTCCGTCAAGAGCTGGCCGACCGGGTGCACCGACGGGAAGTATGCGAAGGCCCTCGGTGGCTACACCGCGCTTGGCTGGCAGGCCACATGTACGAAGGCCAATGGCGGGCACTACAAGGCCACCATTATTTGCGCACCGCTTGACGGCGGCCCCAAGTTCACTCGCGACGCGCCGGTGTGGAAGACCAGCGGGAAGTCTGTAGTCTTCTGCCCGGAGTTCAGTCTTCGCGTTGTCGGCGGCATCATCGAGAAGGCCTCCTGACCTCTCCCGATCTCAATCTTGCAGAATGGCCCGCCGACGGAGTCGGCGGGCCATTCGACTTCACAGAAGTTGTGCCAGAGCCCCTTCTCGTGAACAAAGCCACGCGGCCGAATCGGAGACCACTGCCTGACGCCCTGGCTACTGTCAGAAACGAACCTTTCCCGGAGCAAGATCGGAAACGGTCGGCGGGGACGGCCCGGAGCGAGGATTCACTGTCAGAACCCGGTCTCACTCAAAAGTGGAGCAGGGCATGTTCCCGGACCATGCCGCTCGCGCTCCGGAGCGGTCGCCGGCACTTACGACACCGGCCGCTTCACGAAGGTGCCCCGCCTCGCCAAGCTCCTGCGCGTGCCGACCCACACCCGGGGACTGCGCGCACGCTGGGAGCTGTCCGTCGCCGGGCCGGCCGCGGGAGCAGTGGCGGCCGGGGGTTCTGCCGTGCGCCGGACCGTACGGGCGGCCGAACTCGCCCGTGGACGCATGCCCGTTCGCTTCGCGGGAACCCGACAGGACGGGGGGATCGAGCAGGAGGGAACAGGAATTGATGGCATCCGCCGCCTCGTCGCCGGAGGACTCCGTGCCGGCCACCACGGGCACGGTCACCACAGCCGTGCCGGCCCGTCTCGACCGTCTGCCGTGGTCCCGGTGGCACTGGATGATCGTGATCGGTCTCGGTACCGTCTGGATCCTCGACGGTCTGGAGGTCACCATCGTCGGCAATGTCGCCGGCCGTCTCGCCGAGGAAGGCAGCGGCCTCGACATCACCGCCGCCCAGGTCACCGGTGTCGCAGCCGCCCTCTACGTGGCGGGTGCCTGCTCCGGGGCGCTGTTCTTCGGCTGGCTCACCGACCGCTACGGCCGCAAGAAACTCTTCATGGTGACCCTGGCCGTCTACCTGGGCGCGACCGCGATGACCGCGCTGTCGTTCGAGTCCTGGTGGTTCTTCCTCTTCCGCTTCCTCACCGGCTTCGGTATCGGCGGCGAGTACGCGGCCATCAACTCGGCGATCGACGAGCTGATTCCGTCCCTCTACCGGGGCCGGGTCGACCTCATCATCAACGGCAGCTACTGGCTGGGCGCGATCGGCGGCGCCCTGCTGTCCGTGGTGATGCTGGACACCGACATCTTTCCCCAGAACCTCGGCTGGCGCCTCAGTTTCGCCCTCGGGGTCGTCCTCGGCCTGGTCATCCTGCTCGTACGCCGGCACGTTCCGGAGAGTCCCCGCTGGCAGTTCATCCACGGCAGGGCGGAGGACGCCGAGGAACTGGTGTCCTCCGTGGAGCGACGGATCGAGGAGGAGAAGGGCGAGCGGCTCCCGCCGCCGGCCGGTGAGATCACCATCCACCAGCGCAAGAGCGTCGGCTTCGGTCTCATTGCCAGGACGGTCTTCGGCCGCTACCCGCGCCGCGCGGTCCTCGGCCTGTCGCTCTTCATCGGGCAGGCATTTCTCTACAACGCCATCACCTTCGGCTTCGGCACCATCCTCACGACGTTCTTCGACGTGCCGACGGGACACACCGGCTACTACTTCGCCGTGATCGCCGCCGGCAACTTCCTCGGCCCCCTGCTGCTCGGGAAGCTGTTCGACACGGTCGGGCGCCGGATCATGATCTCCTCCACGTACCTGCTCTCGGGTGTGCTCCTGTTCGGGACGGCCTGGCTGTTCGACCGGGCTTCGCTCACGGCGACGACGATGACGGTCTGCTGGTGCGTGGTGCTGTTCTTCGCGTCGGCGGGCGCCTCCAGCGCGTACCTGACCGTCTCGGAGGTGTTTCCCATGGAGACCCGCGCCATGGCCATCGCTTTCTTCTACGCCCTCGGTACCGCGGCGGGAGGGATCAGCGGCCCGCTGATCTTCGCCGACCTCACCGAGTCAGGCGTGGTCGGCGACACGGCGCTCGCCTTCCGGATCGGCGCCGCACTGATGTGCGCCGCCGGTCTCGTGGCGGCGTTCCTGGCGGTCAAGGCGGAGCGGCGCTCGCTGGAGGACATCGCCGAGCCCCTGTCGGTGGCGAAGCCGGCCGGGTGACAGCCGGATACGGCCGCTCGGGACACTCCCGGGGGGGTGCACGGTGTGTCTGCGCGACCGGCGGAGGGGCAGTCCCCTTCAATGGCGCCGCATGACCTTCTCCGCACTGCACCGGCCGCCCGCGCGCGCCGCCGCCCCGTACACCCGCCGGTCGGTCCTCACGGGAGCCTTCGCCCTGGCCGCCGCCACGGCACTGCCGCTCGCCACGGCCGGGCGGGCATACTCCGCAGCCACCCCGGACATCATCGGCTGCGCCGCCTGGGGTGCGCGGGCGGCGTCCGAACCCGTCGTCGTCCTGGACAACCGCCCGGAGCGGATCATCGTCCACCACACGGCGACGGCGAACGTGACGGACTACTCGAAGCAGCGCGCCTTCGCCCTCGCCCGCGCGATCCAGACGTACCACATGGACGCGCAGGGCTGGATCGACACGGGCCAGCACTTCACCGTCAGCCGCGGGGCCTTCGTGCTGGAGGGGCGCCACAACAGCCTCGCGGAGCTGCGCGCCGGCACCCGCCAGGTGCGGGCGGCGCACTGCGTCGGCCAGAACACCGTGTCGATCGGCATCGAGAACGAGGGCACGTACACCTCGCAGGACCCGCCCGCGGCCCAGTACGCGGCCCTGGCCGACCTGTGCGCCCACATCTGCGACCGGTACGGCCTGCCCGCGTCGGAGATCTACGGCCACCGCGACTTCAACGCCACCTCCTGCCCCGGCGACCACCTCTACGCTCTGCTTCCGATCCTCCGCAAGGACGTCGCCGCCCGCCTCGGCACGCCCGCGCCGGAGGAGGCGGTCGACCCCATCGAGGACCTGGTCCGCCAGGCCACCGGCCAGCAGGCGGGCCAGTACGCGGAATACCTCCCGGCCGGTCTCCTGCCCTGACGGTGCGCCCACGCCCCGGGCCACTGCCCGGGGCTACAGCCGCCAGTACGTACCGGCACGGGAATCGACATGCACCACGTGGCGCCCGACGCGCACCACGTGGTGGTCCGGGCCGGACCAGGAGCCGCAGGCGCCGTCGGCGGCGGGCAGCGGGGTCCAGATCTCCAGGAAGGTGCTGCCGTCCGGGTTGGTGCCCCGCTCGACGAGGTTCGCACCGTCCCACCGCAAGGTGCCGGCGTCTTCGCCGGGCTCGCCCGTGAGGTGGTGGAAGTGCACCTGGGAGCCGTCGAAGGACGTCGTACCGGCGAAGCCCCGGCTGTCGGCGTAGTACGGCCCGGCCTGCAGCCACACCACTTCGCGGTCCTCGACGAGAGGTCCGCCGTCACGGCTGATGCCGCGCCGCAGCCAGGCACCGTGCTCGGGCACCGGGACGCCCGGGCCGTCCGGGACGGGGCCGCCCGGGCCGGTCTCAGGCGCGGTCATCGGCGGCAGCCCCGGCCGGCTCGGCGGGCCCGTCCACGGCCAGGAGCGTCAGCGGTACGTTGCCGCGTACGGCCTGCGAGTACGGGCAGACCGCGTCCGCCCGGTGCAGCAGGGGCTGGAGGTCCGCCGCCCGCCACCCGGGCAGGCTGACGGTGAGCGCCACCGCGAGGCCGTAGCCCGCGGGCGTGTCCGTGGTGCCGAGCTGGACCTCGCAGGCCACGCGCGCCGTGGAGGCGTCCGCCCCGAACTCGGCGGCGACCTCCGCGAGCGCGGAGGTGAAGCAGGCGGCGAAACCGGCCGCGAACAGCTGCTCGGGGTTGGTGGTGCCGGGCACCCTCTTGCGCGGCGGGGCGAGGCGGACGTCCAGGCGTCCGTCGTCCGTGCGGACGGATCCGGTACGTCCCCCCGCGGCGTGCGCGGTCGTCCGGTACAGGCTGTGGGTGAGTGGCACGGTCATGACGTACGGCCCATCTTGCTCGACGAGTACGCTGCCCGGGTGCGGACAGCGGAGGGCGCCGCTCGTGCGGCACCTCGCGCGTCGTCGTGCGTAACCGGGTACGGCGCATCTCGTCCGGGGCCGTGGACCGGCCGCCGGACAATCTAGCAACGCGCTCCGCGATCCGGGGCCACCCCCCGCGGTGAAGTACCTCACCCACCACCGACCCGGGGTCAGGGCGCGTGGTGCTGGATGCCCCGCTGACCGGGTACCCGGGTCGACCTCGGAGCGCCCGAGCGGCGGTGGTGGTCGGCTCGCCGTCGGCGGCCCGGGAACGGGTTGCGCCGCACGGTGGCGCTGGGGGCCGCGATCAGCAGGCCGACAAGTGCGAGGACCGCGACGAGGATGAGCACGTTGACGAGGTTCATGGTCCTGCCTTTCGTCGAGTATTGACTGCCTGTCACTACAACTTGTTACCGATTCGCGGACTGTTAAACACAGAGGGTGACAAGACGTGTCGTCGAAGGGCGCGTTTGCGCTGCCGGTCCGGCAACATCAGCCGTGCGTCCGGGCATTGGCGCGGCGCGGGCGACGGCCGTCCGCCACCCACAGGGAACCGGGAGTTCTGCCGCGGGTGCCAGCAGCACCGCACTTGGTGCCTCGTCCCGCCAGGGACGGCAGGGCGGCGGGTGTCGTTCGTCGCCGTATCCCGGCCGGGATCACGTGGCCGGGTCGACGCGTACCGTCTCCACCCAGGACGGGGGCGCGGGCGGGGTGTTGCCGATCAGTGCGGCGATCAGCCGGCACGACGGTGTCTCGTCCGGCCACGGCGTGTACCCGTCGGTCAGCACGACCACGACGTTCGGCCGGTCGGGCAGGGCCAGGGCCGCACCGATGCCGACCCGCATGTCCGTGCCCCCGCCACCGGCCAGGGTCACCTCTCCGGCACTGCGCACCCGGGTCACGGCATGCACGTCGGCGTCGCACGCGAGGACGGCGACCCGGTTCCCGCCGACGCCCACCTCCCGCAGGACGCCGGTGACTTCGGCGAGGGCGGCCGCGAGGTCGTCCGGACCCATCGATCCCGAGGTGTCGATGACGACGGCCACCCGCGGCAGCGGCCTGCGCAGACTGGGCAGCACCACCCGGCCGCCGAGCGCGGGTGTCCGGCGCGAGGGGCGGCGGTACGTGTAGTCCACCGCGCCGGCCGCCCAGGCGGCGGCCTCGCGGACCGCTCCCGCCAGGGCCTGGCGCCAGTCGACGGAGGGCTCCAGAAGTTCCTCGGCCCACCGGGCCCAGCCCTCGGGGACCCGGCCCCGGGTGCGCCGGTGGGCCCGTACGGCCTCGGCGGTCTGCCGGCGCAGCGCCTCGGCCTCCACCGGGCCGACCCGGGCGGGGCCGCCGTCCTCGCCCAGCTCCCAGGGCCCGGGGGTGCCGTGCGCACCGGAACCGCAGTCCGGCCCGTGGGGCGTCGGGGGAATCGCCGGCAGGTACGTCTCGAACAGGCCGCCCGTGGGCAGGCCGTAGAGCCTGGGCTCCATCCGGCCCTCGGGCAGGACCAGCCCGTCGGCCAGCAGGTCGTCGTTGATCTCGCAGTCCTGGGCGATGTTGACCCGGACCGGATCGCGCTGGTCGGCGGCGGGCAGGCGCTCGGCCCGGCCGTGGTGGTCGCGCAGCAGGTGCGCCACCTCGTGGATCCACACCCCGGCCAGTTCGACGACCGGGGTCGCCTCGACGAAGGCGGGCGAGACGTAGCAGCGCCAGTGCCGGTCCACACCCATGGTGCGCACCCCGGCCGAGGCGACGACGGTCAGGGCGTACAGCGCGGAAGCGAGGTACGGACGGGTCTCGGCGGCCTTGTAACGGGCTGCCAGCAGCTTCGCGCGGTCCAGCTCCGGGCGCACGGCGGACCGGGCTCAGCTGCCGCCCGGCAGCGAGCCGGACAGCTGGAGCAGTTCCACGAAGGCGTCGATGCCGGCGGGCACCGGCCAGTCGAGGTCGCGCATCGCCGCGAGGTCGGCGGCGGCGCGCGCAGCGACGTCGGGCACGCCCGCGTCCACGGCCTTGGCGAGGACCGCCCAGCCCGCCTCCCACCGGGGGCGGGTGAGATCGCTCTGCACGGCCGCGACCACGGCGATGAGGAAGGCCAGCTGCCGGTCTCCGCGCTCGGGCAGGGCGAAGGCGTCCGGGTCGGCCAGCACCCGGTCCGGGTCGGGCAGGTCGAGGTGTTCGAGGTACGAGAGCAGTTCGATCCCGGCGGCCTCGCCCACGGCGCCGGTGAGCGCGGCTGCCAGCGCCTCCCGGCCCGTCGAGGCCGCGTACCCCGTGGCCAGCAGCCGCAGGGCCATCTCCCAGGTACGGGGGGAGGGCCAGCCGCGGCCCCGTCCGGCGGCCTCGGCCGGCATGTGGTGGACCAGGCCCGGCCGGGCGGTGAGGAAGCCGGAGACGGCGCCCCGGGCCCGGGCGACCGAACCGGAGGCCTTGGCGGGATCGACGGCCGGGATGGCCACCTCGGGCCAGGTGCCGGCCATGCCGCGGGCCACGGTGCGCGGGTTGTGCGTCCAGTCGAGGTGGACGAAGCGGTTCGCGAGCGGCGGGCTGAGGTGCCAGCCGTCCGCAGCGCTGGCGGGCGGATTGGCCGCGGCGACGATCCGTACCGCCGCCGGCAGTTCGAGGCTGCCGACCCGGCGCTCCAGGACCACGCGCAGCAGGGCCGCCTGCACGGCCGGCGGGGCGGAGGACAGCTCGTCGAAGAACAGCAGCCCGTGGCCGGTGCGGGCAAGGCGTACCGCCCAGTCCGGCGGGGCCATGGGGACACCCGTGGTGGCCGGATCCTCTCCGACGATGGGAAGCCCCGCGAAGTCGGAGGGCTCGTGGACGCTGGCGATCACGGTCTCCAGCCGCACGCCGAGCGCGGTGGCGAGCTGCTCCATGCCGGCGGACTTGCCGATGCCCGGCTCACCCCACAGGAGAACGGGCTGGTTGGCCGTCACGGCCAGTGCCAGGGCCTCCAGTTGCGGATTGGTGGCGGGTTCGGTGCGGGTGGCGCCCAGCCGGGCACCCAGGGCGTCGGCGGCCGCCAGGGCCCGGGCGGGCTGCGGGTGGGGCTGGGTCGCACTCACGCGTCGTCGTCCTCGTCCTCGTCGTCCTCGTCGTCCTCGTCGTCCTCGTCTTCCTCGCGGTACTCCATGTGTTCGTCGAACCAGTCGGCGCCGATGCCGGGGAACTCCTCGTCGACGCGGTCCTGCAGGAAGGCGAGGTCGGTGCGCCTGTAGCGGCGGATCACCTGGGACAGCGACAGTTCCATCTCGTCGGTGACGTCGATCCGGGCGCCGGCCGCCAGCAGGTCCCGGACCAGGTCCGCCGAGCCGCCCCAGTTCACCGCGGACAGCAACGGGGTGCGCTGCCCGCCGTCCCGTGCCTCCAGGTCGAGTCCGGCCGCCAGCAGCCGGGGCAGCAGCGCCTTGTGGTCGAGCAGGGGGAGGGTGTGCAGCAGGCCGCGGCCGCGGGCGTCGCGGATCCGGGGGTCCATACCCGCGTCCAGCAGCGCCACCACGCCCGGGGTGTCGCCATGCTGGATGCGCAGGAAGAGCTCGTGCCGCTGGGTCCGGAGGGCGCGCGGCAGCCGCCCCTCGCCCGTGGTCCAGCTCTGCTGCACGGCGAAGCACCCCGAGACCGCTCCGCCGAACGCCCGCATGGCACGCTCGCGTTGCTGCTCCTCGGGGGTGTGCGGTACGTCGAGTACGCCGTCTCGTGAGCGCACCTCGTGCCATGCGCCGCGGCAGCGCACCCGTACGGGCTTGCCCGTGTCGGGAGCGGGCGGGCGCACTGCCGGTCCGGCGGCCGGGAACAGCGCGGCGGACACCAGCGGGTGCAGCTCGTGCGGGGAGATCAGGCCGGCCCTGACCAGTTCGGGATCGGGGAGCCGCTGCCAGGCGTACCGGGGCAGGGCCGGGAGGGCGAGCGCCTCGGCCTGGTCGGCGATGCGGGCCCGGAGCCTGTCGGGACCGACGTGTTCCAGCAGCAGGTAGGAGCGCCAGCTCGCCGAGATCCGGTAGCGGTCGCCGGCTCCCGCCGCCATCAGCCGGGCCACCTCCGGTGCGAGCCGGCTGAGGTCGATCGGCATCCCGGCGAGGAGGGCCTTCGGGTCCGCCGGGCGCTGGTAGGGCTGCGGAGCGGGGACGCTCAGGTCGCATTCGATGCCCGCCGCCGCATAGGCCCCGAGCGTGTCCCCCGCGGCGCGCAGCACGGCGATCCGCTCGGCGAGGCCGTCCGGGTCGGCGAAGCGCGCGCCCAGCTCGGACGCGTGGCGGGCGTCCCAGAACGGCCGGGCCGCGGTCCAGTCCTCCGCGACGAAGCCGCGCCCGGTGTACACGTTCCACTTCTTCGCGGTGACCGGCGCGCAGTGCAGGCGCAGCCGCTGCGGGCCTTCGCTCATGTGGGGTGTGGTGACCGATAGGGTCGGACCGCCGGGGCCGCCGTAGGAGGCGAGCAGGATCCGCAGGTCGGTGGCGAGGGTGGTGCGGCCGCCCAGGTACCGGGGCAGGTGCCAGCGCAGCAGGTCCGGGGCGAGGTGCCGCAGGTCCTCCGCCACCGCCTCGGCCACGGCGGCGCCGTAACGGGCAGCGAGCTCGGGCAGTTCGAAGCCGACGTCCACGGCGGCGGCCTCGCAGGCCGCACGCCAGTCACCGGCCAGCCGGTGCGCGGTGGCTTGCTCGATCATCCAGTCGGGCACGGCGTAGCGGCGGATCCGCCGCCATGCCAGACGGTCCTCCGGCCGCAGGCCGCCGGGCAGTTCGGCGTTCTCCACGCTCACCGGTACACACTGCCGATGGCGCGCAGGTCCGGGTGGGCCGCGCGGGCGGGACGCAGCCGCTCGGTGAACGAGCGCTTCACGCGGCGGGGCAGGCCGGGACCCAGGCCGACGTACTCCAGCGGGCTGTCCGCGGGCACCGCCGCGAGCAGACTCTTCGCACCGCGCCCGGTGAGGCCGGTGTGGCGCAGCTCCAGCCGGCGCAGGGGGCTGCCGGGGAGGGCCGCGGCCAGGGCGTACGCCCCTTCGTCGCCGGGGTCGTTGCCGGGGGAGCCGAGGCTCCGCTCCGACATGGTCCGTCCGAGGTCGAGCGCTTCGATGCCGCCGAGGGAGGCGGCCAGGCTCCGCGCTCCGGCGGCGCCGATGCCGTTGCCGCCGAGCCCGAGACGGACCGGGTGGGCGGAGTCGGCCGCGGCGGAGGCGAGGGCCGCGGCGCCCTCGTCGCCGAGGTGGTTGGCGGGGACGTACAGCTCGCGCACCCCGGCCTCGCGTATCAGGGCGGCCAGCAGTGGGGCGGCGTCGGGGCCGAGGCCGTTGCCGCCGAGGAAGAGCCGTTCCAGGGGCTGCTCGCGCTCCAGCAGGGCGTCGAGCAGGAGGCGTACGCCGTCGGCGCCGATTCCGGTGTTGACGAGGTCGAGGGTGCGCAGGGCGGTGTTGCGGCGCAGCAGCGCGGCCACGGTGCGGGCGCCGTCCCCGAAGAGCGGGTTGCGCTTGAGCCAGAGGGCGCGGACGGTCGTGTCGTTGCCGAGTGCGCCGGCGAGGGAGCCCACCCCGTCGGGGCCGATCCGGTTGCAGCCGAGGTAGAGGGTGTGCAGCCCGTGGTCGCCCGTGAGGGCCTCGGCCAGGGTGCCGGCGCCCGCGTCACCGATGGCGTTGGTGCCGAGGAGCAGGTGTCTGGCGTGCGGGGAGGCGGTGGCGGCCGGCAGCAGGCGGGCCGCGCCGGCCGGGCCGAGCCCCTGCTTGCAGAGGTCGACGCGGCCGTCGGTGCGCAGGGTCCCGAGCGGGAAGGTCTCGTCGGTCTCGACGGGCCGGTCCGCGGCGAGGCGGGCGAGCAGCGGGTCGAGGCGGGCCGGGTCGGCCGGCGGCAGGTCGGGGTGCTCGATCGCGGGGCACCGTACGGGTGTCGGCTGTGTCATCACCACTCCACCGGTTTCATTCGCCGGTGCCCGGCGTCCATCACGACTTGTAGGGGGAACTGCGGAAGTAGACGCAAGACCGGTCGGATTCGAACCGACGTCCTCCAGCTCGATGCGTGGGCGCGACGACCTCTGCGCTACGGCCTTGCTGCCGGCGATCATACCCACTCGGCGGCCAGAAATCGATCACCAGTTTGGCCGGTCGGTACGTGCGCGAGGGTCACGTCCGTCACGCCCTGCAAGGTGGACCGAGTGGTTCCGGACAGGTTTTCGAGGGCGTGAGCCCCGCGGAGAGGGGCGGAGGCTCGGATTCTGCTTGACGTTGCGGCGATGGCGAGCGGCGACAAGTGGCGGCGAGTGGCCGATATTCGACCATATATTCCTGATTTGCGAAGCCCTGACACATCGTCGACATCTCCGTACGCTACGGTAACTTGACTGTCCGTTATTCCCCGGACGCCCATTGAATCCCTCTGTCAACCACCGCCCTGGCACTCCCATGCCCCGGGCGGACCGCCACGGAGAGCCACACACATGAGCACCACCGCATACAGCCGAATAGAAGCCTTAGGCGTCTGCCTTCCGGCCGCAGTCCAGACCACTCCGCAACTCGCCGCCCTGGTCCCGGGGCTGGGGGAGGCGGACATCGAGAAGATCACCGGAATCACCGAACGGCGCGTGTACGACCCCGAACCGGCGGTTGGCGAGGACTCGTTCGGGATGGCCCTGTCCGCCGCCCGGGACGCGCTGGAGTCCTCCCGCTACCGGGCCGCCGACCTCGACATCGTCATCTCGGCCTCGATCACCCGCTTCAAGGACGGCGGCCGCTTCACCTTCGAGCCGTCCTTCGCCGCGACGCTGGCCCGCGAGCTGGGCGCCCGCTCCGCCATCCACTTCGACGTCTCCAACGCCTGCGCCGGAATGATGACCGGCGTGTGGCTCCTCGACCGGATGATCCGCTCCGGCGCCGTGCGGCGCGGCCTGGTCGTCAGCGGCGAGCAGGCGACCCGCGTCGCACAGACCGCCGCACGCGAGATGACCGACTCCTACGACCCGCAGTTCGCCTCGCTGTCCGTCGGGGACTCGGCGGCCGCGGTCGTCCTGGACGTCTCCGCCGACGCCGCCGACCGCATCCACTACATCGAGCTGATGACCTGCTCCGAGTACTCCCACCTGTGCATGGGCATGCCCAGCGACCGCAACCCGGGCATCGCCCTCTACACGGACAACAAGAAGATGCACAACCGCGACCGGCTCAAGCTGTGGCCGCGCTTCCACGGGGACTTCCTGGCCAAGAAGGGGCGGACGTTCGCCGGAGAGGAGTTCGACCACGTCATCCAGCACCAGGTCGGCACCCGCTTCATCGACTACGTCAACCAGACGGCCGAGGCCGAGTTCGCCACCCCCATGCCTGACTCCCTCTCCGTGGTCGAGCGGTACGGAAACACCGCCACCACCTCGCACTTCCTGACGCTGTGCGAGCACCTCAGGTCGGGCGGCGCCCGTCCCGGAGCCAAGTACCTGCTGGTGCCGGCCGCCTCCGGCGTGGTCACCGGCGCCCTGTCCACGACGCTGACGAACGTGGGGGTCTGAACCATGGGCATGGTCATCACCGCAGCCGCAACCGCCCTGCCCGACGACACGGCGTCCGCCCCGGCCTCCGTCGTGGACCTCGCAGGCCGCGCCGCCCGCGGCGCCCTGGCCCGGGCCCGGGTGCCGGCCTCCTCGATCGGCGTCCTCATCAACGTCGGCGTCTACCGCGAACACAACACCTTCGAACCGGCCATGTCGGCCCTGGTCCAGAAGGAGGTCGGCATCAACCTCGACTACATCGCCGACCCCGAACCGGCCGCCGGCTTCTCCTTCGACCTGATGAACGGAGCCTGCGGCGTGCTGAACGCCGTCCAGGCGGGCCAGGCCCTGCTGGAGACGGGAAGCACCGAACGGCTCCTGATCACCGCTGCTGACGTGCACCCCGGCGGCGACGCGGACCGCGACCCCGACTACCCGTACGCGGACCTGGCCGGCGCGCTCCTGCTGGAGCGCAGCGCCGACCCCCGCGCCGGATTCGGGCCGGTACGCCACTACACCGCCGACCGGCCCACCGACGTCGAGGGCTACCTCGACACCGACACCATGGGCCGGCACGGGCGGACCACGATCACCGTCCGGCGTGAGCCGGACCACGCGCAGCGGCTGGGCGAGCTCGCGGCGAGTGCCGCCGCCGACTACGCGCGGGAGATCGGCATCGACCTCGACCGGACCCTGGTGATCGGCCCGTCCGCGACCGCCGACGGCGCCGGAGTGAAGGGCGAGCCGCACACCGCGGCGCCGGTCCTCGGCTACCTCCGGGCACTGGACGGCGTACGCCACGACGACCACGACCAGTTGCTGTTCGTGTCGGTCGGCGCCGGCCCCGGCGCGGCATGTGCCCTCTACCGGCCCGAGGGGTGGTGAGCCCCGTGCCGCAGACGATACCGGCCGGCGGCGGCCCTGCCGTGGAGCAGCCGGACACCGGCACCGACAGCGTGGCCGGACGGCTCGAGCGGAACGCCCGCGCCTTCCCCGGCAAGCCCGCCGTCATCCACCCCGACGGCCGCGGCGGCTACGCCACCCTCACCTACGGCGAGTTGCAGGAGTCCGTCGAGGAGCTGGCCCGAGGGTTCCGGCGTGCCGGGATCACCCGGGGCACCAGGACGGTGCTGATGGCCCCGCCCGGGCCGGAGCTGTTCGCCCTCTGCTTCGCGCTGTTCCGGGTCGGAGCCGTGCCCGTCGTCGTCGATCCCGGCATGGGCGTACGGCGCATGCTCCACTGCTACCGGGCCGTGGGCGCGGAGGCGTTCATCGGACCGCCCCTCGCCCAGCTCGTGCGCGTCCTGGGCCGCCGTACCTTCGCCGGGGTACGCGTGCCCGTCACCCTGGGCCGGCGCCGGCTCGGCCGCGGCCACACACTGGCCGCGCTGCGCGCCATGCCCGCGACCGCGACGTACGCGGCCGCGGAAGCGGCGGCGCCGGCCGGCGGGGACGACCTGCTGATGATCGGCTTCACCACCGGAAGCACGGGCCCCGCCAAGGGAGTCGAGTACACCCACCGCATGGCGCTGTCCATCGCCCGCCAGATAGAAGCCGTCCACGGCCGTACCCGCGACGACGTCTCCCTGGTCACCCTGCCCTTCTACGGGGTGCTCGACCTGGTCTACGGATCCACCCTGGTCCTGGCGCCGCTCGCGCCCGCCCGGGTCGCCCAGGCGGACCCGGCGCTGCTCGTCGACGCGCTGGAACGATTCCGCGTCACCACGATGTTCGCCTCGCCCGCCCTGCTGCGGAACCTGGCCGGGCACCTCACCGGCGCCGCCCGCGGCCGCCACCCGCTGCCCGACCTGCACTGCGTCGTATCCGGCGGGGCCCCGGTGCCCGACGCGGTCGTGGCCGCGCTGCGCTCCGTCCTCGACGAGAAGGCTCGGATCCATGTGACCTACGGGGCCACCGAGGTACTGCCGATCACCTCGATCGAGGCGGCCGAGATCCTCGGCGACGAGGAGACCGGCACGGGTCGCGAAGGCGGCGGTACCACGGCCGGTACAGCGGCAGCCGGTACCGCGGCCGGTGCCGCCGCGGGCGAAGGGACCTGCGTCGGCCGGCCCGTCCCCGGCACCCGCGTGGCCATCGCCCCCGTCACCGACGGCCCGCTGGCCCGCTTCGACTCCGCGACCGGCCTGCCGACCGGGCGCGTCGGCGAGATCCTGGTCCACGGCGACTCCGTCAGCCGGCGCTACCACCGGGCCCCCCAGTCCGACGCCGCGCACAAGGTGACCGAGGAACGCCCCGACGGCGAAGCCCCCCGTATCTGGCACCGGACCGGTGACCTCGGCCACCTCGACGCCGAAGGACGGCTGTGGTTCTGCGGGCGCTCCGCCCAGCGGGTCCGCACCCACCACCGGGACCTGCACACCGTGCGCTGCGAGGGAGTCTTCAACGCCCACCCCCTGGTCCGGCGCACCGCCCTGGTCGGCATCGGGC
This sequence comes from Streptomyces sp. NPDC040545, assembly GCF_055595065.1. Taxonomy (NCBI): domain Bacteria; kingdom Bacillati; phylum Actinomycetota; class Actinomycetes; order Kitasatosporales; family Streptomycetaceae; genus Streptomyces; species Streptomyces sp. NPDC040545. The sequence continues at coordinate 468,389 of NZ_JBVIWA010000003.1, read as the reverse complement.
CGGCCGGCGCGCAACGGCCCGTCATCTGCGTGGAGACCGAGACCGGGGCGGACGGCACGGCGCTCGACGAAGGCGCGTGGACGAACCTGGTCGCCGAGCTGCGCACGATGGCCGGGGAACACGCCCCGACCACCGGCCTCCAGGAGTTCCTGCGCCACCCCGGCTTCCCGGTGGACATCCGGCACAACGCCAAGATCGGCCGCGAGGAGCTGGCCCGCTGGGCCGAGCGGCAGCAGGCCCGGCCCGCGTCGCCCGTGGGCCGGCGGGCGGCCCGGATCGTGCCGCTCGCCGGATGGGCGTACCTCGTCGGAGGGGCGGTGTGGGCCGCGACCGGGGACGTCCCCGACCTCCCGGTGCTGCGGTGGCTGTGGTGGATCGACGCCTTCCTCAGCATCGGCGTGCACGCCGCGCAGATCCCGCTCGCGCTGCCGCGCGGCCGGGAGGCCGGACACGGGACCGCCTCGGTGGTCGGGCGCACCATGCTCTACGGCGCGACCTGGTGGCGGGCGCTGTGAAGATCCTGGTCACCGGAGCATCCGGATTCCTGGGCGGGCACCTGGTCGACGGCGCCCTGCGCCAGGGCCACCAGGTCCGCGCCCTGGTCCGCCCCGGCAGGGACGCCGTACGACTGGGCTCCCTGCCCGGCGTCGAGGTCGTCACCGGCGACCTCACCGACGTCGGTTCGCTCGGGCGGGCGGCAGAAGGCTGCGAGGCGGTCCTGCACAGCGCGGCACGGGTCGTCGACCACGGCAGCCGCGCGCAGTTCGAGGCCGCCAACGTCACCGGCACGCAGCGGCTGCTGGCGGCGGCGCGGTCGGCGGGGGCCCGGCGGTTCGTGTTCGTCTCCAGCCCGAGCGCGCTCATGCGGGTACGGGAGGGCGACCGGCTCGGCATCGACGAGAGCACCCCGTATCCGGAGAGGTGGTTCAACCTCTACTGCGAGACGAAGGCGATCGCCGAGCAGCACGTACGGGCCGCCGACGGACCGGAGTTCACCACCTGCGCGCTGCGCCCGCGCGGCATCTGGGGGCCCCGCGACCACGCCGGATTCCTGCCGCGCATGGTCGACGCCATGCGTGCGGGCCGGCTGCCCGACCTGTCGGGCGGCAAACGGGTCCTGGTCTCGCTCTGCCACGTCGACAACGCCGTGGACGCCTGCCTGCGGGCCGCGCTCGCCCCCGCCGGGCGGGTCGGCGGCAAGGCCTACTTCATAGCGGACCGTGAGGAGACGGACCTGTGGCCGTTCCTGGCCCGGGTCGGAGCCCTCTTCGACTGCCCGCCGCCCGCCCCGCGCATCCCGCTCGTCCTCGGCCGCGGGCTGGCGGCGGCGGTCGAGACGGGCTGGCACCTGCGCCGCCGGGCCGCGGGACGGGGAGGCAGCGGGGGCGACGGTACGGACGCGGCCCCGCCGCTGAGCCGCTACATGATGGCGCTGCTGACCCGCTCGGCGACGTACGACACCGCTGCCGCCCGCCACGACCTCGGCTACGCGGCCCCGCGCACCCAGGCGGAGGGGCTGCGAGCACTGCGGGAGTGGGTGAACGAGGTGGGCGGCGTCGCCGCCTGGACCGCAGGCGGCCCGGCCGCTTCCACCGGCACCGCCGCACCGGGCCGCCACCCCGCACCCGACCACACCGAACAAGGGACCACGAAGTCATGACCTCCCATCAGGTCGATGCCGGTGTCGGTGCCGGTTCCGGCACCGGTTCCGGTGTCGGCACCGGTGTCCGCTACCGGCGTCCGGTGTCGCCCACCGAAAGCCTCTACCTCTCCGCCGGGGACGCCCGCGGAGCCATGGCCCTGCGCATCGTCGTCGAGGGCGACGGCGTACCCGCCCCCCAGGACCTCCAGGCGGCCCTGGCCCGGGCCGCCGAGTCGTGCCCGGGGTCACGGCTCGTGCGCGCCGGGGCGATGTGGAGCGCCGGGGGACCGCCGCCGCAGGCGCGGTACGACGTACCGCGCGCCGGTGCGTACGCCGACTCGGCGCCGGGCACGTACGCGCTGCCCGCCGGGCCGTCGCGGCGGACGGAGCCGCCGGGCTGCGAGGTGCTGGTCGTGCCCGGCGCCGACGGGACGGCTGCCACCACCGTCGTTTTCAGCGTCTCGCACGCCATGATGGACGGTCACGGCGCCCTGACCTGGGTACGGGAGGTCTTCCGAGCCCTGCGCGGCGAGCCCGCCCGGCCCGCGCTCGACGCGGACACCGACGCCGGGCTGCTGCGCCGGCTCGGCGGCACCAGGACGCGGCCGAATCCGACACCTCCCCGGCGCTCCCCGCTCGGCCCGGCCGACGGCGGCGGCCGCCCGCTCCGGACGCTGTGGCTGCGCCGCACCCTGCCCGGCCGCCATCCCGCGCTCACCGCCCGCCTCGCCCAGGCCCTGGCCGACGCCGCAGGGCTCGACACCCGCGTCATGGTCCCCGTCGACCTGCGCCGCCACCGCCCCGGGATCGCGGCCACGGGCAACCTGAGCCTGCCGCTGTTCCTGGACCTGCGCCCCGGGGAGGACTGGACGGCCGCGCACACCCGCCTGCTGACCGACCTCGCCGGGAACCGCGAACTCGCCGCCGGATTCGAAACGGCCCTCGCACCGCTGCCGCGGCCCGTGACCGCCGCTCTGCTGCACACCGCCCAGGCCGTGGCGTCCCGTACCGACCGTCACCTCGCTTCAGCCGTCGTCTCCCACCTCGGCCGCCTGGACCTGGCGGAGTTCTCCGGCGGCGGCTTCACGGCGTCCACGGCCTACGCGCTGCCGGTGCACGCCCCACTGGTCCCGCTCTCCCTGGTCGCCGCCGAGAGCGGCACGGCGACCGAGATCACGCTCGGCGTCCGCGGCGGGGGCCCGGATCTCGCGGACCGCGCCGCGCGGTTGCTGGACACGGTCCTGGCCGGCCTCGGAACCGAGGGCGCGGCCGCGGAGGTCCGCCCCGAGGTCCGGGCGGGGGCGGGTCCGCAGACCGCGTCTTCGGCGCACCTCCCGGTCGATGCGGATGCCGCGGCCATGGACCCCGCACCGCAGGCGGCCCACCGGGCTCCGGCCGCCGTCCCGGACCTGGCGGTTCCGGACCTGGCGGTTCCGGACCCGGCGGTCCCCGAACTCACCGTCGTGGACGCCTTCCGCGCCCAGGCCGCCCGCACCCCCGACGCACCCGCGCTCGACGGGCCCGAAGGCGTGGTCACGTACGCCGAACTCGACCGGCGCTCGGACACCGTCGCCGCCGGGCTCCGGCGGCGCGGCGCAGGACGCGAGGACCTGGTGGGACTGGTCGTCGACCGTACGTCCGCCGGCGTGTGCGCCCTGTGGGGCATCCTCAAGGCGGGCGCCGCCTACGTGCCGCTCGACCCCGGCCATCCCGGCGTACGGATCAAGGAGATCCTCCAAGGGGCCGGCGTCGGTCTCTGTCTGACCGGACGACACCTGGCCGAGGACCTCGCGCCCTTCGTACCCGGGACCCTGCTCGCGGTCGAGGACCTCCTCGACGGCCCTGCCCCCGGCCCGGACGCGGAAACGGAGGACGCAGCGGACGTACGGCCCGCCGATCTGGCGTACGTCATCCACACCTCCGGTTCCACCGGCCGCCCCAAGGGCGTGCAGATCGAGCACGGCAGCCTCATGGGATTCGTCCGCTGGATGACCGGCGTCTGCCAGGTCACCGGCCGCACGCGCTTCGGCTTCGCCTCCTCCTACGCCTTCGACATCTCGTGCTTCCCCCTCTTCCTGCCCCTGCTGGCCGGCGGAACGGCCGTCCTCGCCCCCGGCACGCCCTCGCCCGCCGCCCTGCGCGGGCTCGTCGCCGAGCACCGGGCCGACACCCTCGCGCTCACCCCCTCCCACCTCGCCCTTCTCGGCGGCTCGGGCAGCGGCGCCACAGGCAGCGGCCCCGCGCACCGCTTGCGCACCCTGCTGCTGGGCGGTGAGCCACTCACCCCCACCGCCGTACGGTCCGCGCACGCCGTCTTCGGGGCCGACTGCCGGGTGGTCAACGCGTACGGGCCCACCGAGGCGACCGTCGCCGTACTCGCCCACGCCGTTGACGGCGACGAGAGCGGCGCCACGGTCCCGATCGGCCTCCCCGGCCCGTACGCCCGGGTCGACCTCGTCACCGAGGACGGCGGGACCATCGGCAGCGGACCGGGCGACACCGGCCGCACCGGCGAGATCGTCGTACGCGGGATCCAGGTGGCCCGCGGCTACCTCGGTCCGTCCGACGGCCGTCCCTCACCCTTCACCACCGGCGCCGACGGCGTCCGCGCCTACCGCACCGGTGACCTCGGACGCCGACTGGCCGACGGGGCCGTCGAGTTCGCCGGGCGCATCGACGAGCAGGTGAAGATCGCCGGGCACCGGGTCGACCCCGCCGAGGTCGTCGCCGCCCTCGAAGCCCACCCGGCCGTGCACCGCGCCGTCGTCGTGCCCCGCCGCCGCCCGCGCTCCACGACGGCCGTGCTCTGCGCGTACGTACTGCCGCACGCCGGTGATCCCGCGGCGGGCGGGGACCTGGGCGGGGACCTGGGCGGCGCCTTGCGGACCGAGCTCACCCGGACGCTCCCGGCGTACCTCGTCCCCGCCCATGTCCTCGTGATGGACACCCTGCCGAGCACGGTCAGCGGCAAGGCCGATCTCGACGCCCTCCCCGACCCCTTCGCCCCCTCCACGCCGGTCGCACCGGCAACCGTCAGCGTGGAGGCACGTGTCAGGCACCACTGGGCCGAGATCCTCGGAGTCGACGGCGCGCTGCTGTCGGCGGACTCCGAATTCCACGCCCTCGGCGGTGATTCCCTGGCCCTCGTCGAGATGCTCAGCGCCGTCTCCGCCGACCTGCTGACCCCTGGTCAGGCCCAGCGGTTCACCGGCCGTCTCGACTGCCTCGTACGCAACCTGACGCTGCAACAGGTCTGCGAGCACCTGACCGCCGCCCGCGAGAAGGAGGTGTCCGCATGATCTTCGTAGGAGAGGGAGCCCTGCTCCGCCGCGCCGTCACCCACGCGGCCGGCCGCGGCCACCGGGTCGACCTGGTCTGCTCCGCCGACCCGCTGGACGCCGCGGCCGCCGACGCGCCCCACCTCGCGGGAGTGGACGTCAACGCCCACGCCGGCATGCTGGCCCGGGCCTGCTCCGACGGCATCGTCTGGTCCCTCAACAACCGGCAGATCTTCCGGGAGCCCCTGCTCCGGGCCGACGGCCTGCGCATCCTCAACATCCACAACGGACTGCTGCCGCGGCATCGGGGACTGCCCTCCGTGGCCGTCCTGTTCGCCCTGCTGCACGGCGACACGGAGTACGGCGCCACCGTCCACGAGGTCGACGCCGGCATCGACACCGGCCCGGTCCTGGCCGAACGCCGCTTCCCCGTCGGGCCCGAGGACCGCTACCACCAGGTCATGCTCCGCGGCATCCGTGCCTGCCAGGTGCTGTTCGAGGAGACCCTCCCGGCGGTCACCGCCGGAACCGCCCGCCCCGCACGCGCCGTGGCAGGGGCGCAACCGTCCGCGTACTACGGCCTGCGCGCCCTGGACCGGCTCGACACCTATCGCGACCACCCCGCCTACGCCCGCGCCACGGACCTCGGTCCCTTCGCCGCCCACGCACCCGAGATAGCCCGGGCGCTGTCCCGCCCGCCCTCGCTCAGCCCTCCCCGGCAGCGTTCAGGCGGGTGATCTCGGCGGCGTATGCGGCGGTGTGGACCGCCGAAGTACCGGAGACGTACAGTCCGGTGCCGACGGTGGCCGGCGGGAGTCACGCTCGACCGGCATAGCCGCTGCGTGGGCCGTCAGAGGCCGAACCGGGGAGGGGGGGCGGCCGCAGATATCGGTCCCAGATCAGGGCCTTGCGGTAGGGGCCGTCCCCGTCGCTGTCCTGCGGCCCGTCGAAGACGACCCAGTAGGCCAACTCTCCGGCATGCGCATGGGAGTGCTCGACGCGTTCGGGCGCTCCCATGTCGTCGATCGTGCCCAGGAACTCGTTCCGCCAGGGGGCGTGCCCCTGCCCATCACGTACGACAGCGACCCGACTGCCCGCAGCCAGCGCGCCGGCCGGCCACTCCTGGGGCAGGGAGCGGGCCCTGACGTGTTCGACGGCCTTTCGGTCAGCCGCTTGACGTTTGACGCCCTGCCTGAACTGGCTCAGCACGACTTGTCGAGTCGGTCCACGAGCAAGCGAAGCTCGCGACCTCGGCGCCGGGACATGCCGTGTATCACGGCATCCAAGAACTCCCGTGCTTCGAAGGGGCTTCCGCAGCATTCCCACACACCGCAGCCGCCGTCCTCGTACGCACTCCAGAGGCTGCGGTACGGGTCCCGCACGAACCCTCGCCACATCCGCACGGACTCAGCCGTGACACCAGGCCACAGGTAGTTCCGGCTCCGCTCGACCCTGGCAGCTTCGGCCAGAGCAGGCGCGGACAGGCCGACGACGGGGACGTGCTCGGTGAGCAGGTGCCGCGGCACCTGCTCGGCGCGGACACGCCCAGGCCGTCTACGCGGCATGGGCCTTTCTGTTGAACCTCATGCGCTGATCCTGCCAGAGACGGTGGCTCCGTGGCACCTGTATCGGGGATGCCGGCTTCACTGGAGACGAACCGCACCCGTGGTCATTCGACTGACCGGGGTCGGGCGGCAGCAGGCTGACTCCGGCGCACGAAAGTCGCCGGCTCCACGCCGGAAGACCGGAACGACGCGGTGCGAGCCCGTAGTCGGGTTCGCGCCGCGTCGTCCTGGTTCGGCTGGGGGTTACGGCAGCTTCAGCCAGGGGCTCTTGTTGGCCATGGTGGCGGTGTGGCTGCTGGTCCAGAAGATGGTCGTGTAGTTCCCGTAGGCCCGGCCGTCGCGGCCGTTGAAGTCGGGTGACGTGAGGTGCATGTTCGTCACGGCTCCCGAGGGGCAGTCGTAGATCTTCTGCGACATGATCCTCGAGCCGCCGGTCTCCAGCGTCTGGAGCATGATCTTGCAGGCGGGGTGCCCCGCGCGCAGGGTGACGTAGGCGTCGGGACGGCCGACGCCCGCCCTCGGGGCGCTGATACAGGACTTCCAGTCGACGTAGCTTGAGCCGAAGCCCTCCGAGTACTCCCAGCATCCGCCACCGCTCGCCGCGTTCGCGGCGGGAGCGAAGACCAGTGACGATGCGAGGATTCCGCCCGCGCCCAGGATGCCTGCGGCGACCCTAGTGATTTTTGACATGCTTGTTCCCCCAAGCTGTAACCGTCCGGTGACGGTTGGTCAAGATCGAAACTATGGGCACGCCCGGAAGGCTGTCCACCGACCGGGCCACCTTCGGAGGTGGATGTGAGGAAGCGGTGCCGCCACCGCCGGCCTGGTCCGCGACCGTTCAGTGGATGGCCCGGCCTGGCCGACGAGGCGCCGCCCATGTCATGGCCGCGTAACAGAACGGCGCGGACCGCACGCGCGCGGGTCGACCGGGGTGAGAACTCCGAGCCGGTCCTCGATCGCCTGCGCCGCCTCCAGGCACAGGTCCTCCCGGAACGCCCGCCCGACGACCTGGACCCCACAGGGGAGCCCGCCGGCCGTTCCGGTCGGTACGGCCACACCCGGTACGCCCACGAAGCTGGTCACGGTACACAGGCGCATCCCCGACCCGACCCGGTCCCTGCCCGGCCTGTCCCGCGACTCCAGCCCCGGCTCGACCGGCGGCTCGGTGAAGACCGGGCCGAGCAGCAGCGGGTACTCGTCGAGGAATTCGGCCCACGAGCGGCGGATGTTCAGCCAGGTGCCCATCAGTTTCATGAACGCGTCCGCGCTCACGGGCGGGGTCCGCTCCATCATCATCTCGACATAGCGGTCACCGCCCTTGCCGAGCAGCGTGCGCACGACCGGCCAGGTCGGGGCGAACTCGGTCACGACGATCCGGCCGTAGGTTTCGAGGGCCTCGTCCAGCCGCGGCACGTCCTCCACCTCGCGCACGTCGTAACCGGCGTCGCGGAGCGCGTCGGCCGCCGCCGCGACCGCTCCGCGCACCGTCGGGTGGACGCCGTGCCCGCCGGGGTCCGCCACGACCGCGACCTTCACGCGCCCGGGGAGCGGTTCGCCGTAGGCGGGCACCGGTACGGCGCGCGGGTCTCGCGGATCGGTTCCGGCCAGCACCTCGTAGGCGAGCCTCAGGTCGCCCACGCTCCGGGCCAGCGGGCCGTCGGTGACCAGCATCTGCGACGCGGGGCCGGGGTCGTCCGAGCCGAGCACGCGGTGGTCGGCGGGGAACCGGCCCGTGGACGGCTTCAGTCCGGCCACACCGCAGAACTGCGCCGGGATGCGCACCGACCCGCCGGAGTCGTTGCCGAGTCCGAGCGCCGCCATCCCCGTGGCGACGGCCACTGCGTCACCCCCGCTGGAGCCGCCCGGCGTACGGCTGCTGTCCCACGGGTTGACCGTGTCGCCGAACAGCTCGCTGCGCGTGTGCATCCCCGCCAGGATCAGGGTGGGGATGTTGCTGTGCCCGATCGGGATGGCTCCGGCCGCACGCAGCCGCGCCACCGGCGGTGCGTCGGCGGGCGCCACCAGATCGCGGAAGCGTTCCGTGCCGAACGTGGTCGCCGCGCCCTCGACGGCGGTGCTCTCCTTCACCGTGAAGGGCACGCCCGCGAGCGGCCCCAGCGCCTCACCGGCGGCCCGCCGGCGGTCCAGCAGCGCCGCGGCCTCGCGGGCGCGCTCCGCCAGGAGCTGAGTGACCGCGTTCACCTGCGGGTTGACCGCGGCGATGCGATCGAGGTGACTGTCGATCAGTTCCACGGCCGAAACCTCCGCGGTGCGCACGGCCTCCGCCTGTGCGGTGGCCGGCATCTTCCACAGGGCGTCCTGCATGGCCCCACCTCCCTCGTCCATGTACTGATGCGCTTGCATCGGAACCGAGCGTACCCATGGATCCGATACGAGCGCATCGATTAAGCTGCGCTGCGAAGCGGAGCACTGTGGAACAGGGAGGTGGCGGCCGGTATGCCCAGGCAGGTCGATCACGAGAGCCGACGCCGTCTCATCGCCGAGGCCGTCTGTCATCTCGCCGACGAGCGCGGGCTGGAGGGCGTGACCCTGCGCGACGTCGCCGCCCGCGCGCAGGTGTCGATGGGAGCCGTCCAGCGGTGCTTCCGCACCAAGGAAGAGATGCTCGTGTTCGCTCTCGGGCACATCGGCGAGCGGATCGGTGAGCGCGTACGGGCCCGCCTCGTCCGGAGCCCGGCCCAGTCCGCCGGCACCGCCCTGGGCCACGCGGTCACCGAGATCTCACTGCTGCGGGAAGAGCACCGCGCCGAGGCCAGGGTCTGGCTCGCCTTCGTCGCGCAGGCGGCTGTCAGCGAGGCGCTCGCAACAACGCTGAAGGCGAACTACGCGGCCCTGCAGGAGGCGTTCACCCGCCTCATCTCGGAAGCACGCGAGGGTGCCGGCCGCGTGGTGCCCCTCGATCCGCAGCGCGAGGCCCGCACGCTCCTCGCCCTGGCGGACGGTCTCACCACCCACGTCCTCGTCGGCCACCTCACCCCGCGAGAGGCGTACGAAGTCCTCCACGCGCACCTGGCCGGCCTCTGGGAGTGACCGGACCGGCCCCGCCGCTCAGTCCGTCGCGGCAGGTGGTGAATTGATCAGTCCGAAGGGTATGTGGACGCTCGGGGTGCCTTGGGCGGTGCCGTCGAGATGGGCGACCTGGTCGTCGAAGAAGATGTGCGGGTCGAGGGCCTTCATGACCGCGGCCTTGTCGATACCGCCGAGGAAGAAGGCGTCGTTGACCCGCAGCCCCCACGTCTTGAGGCTCAGCAGGGCGCGTTCATGAGCGGGGGCGTCCCGAGCGGTGACCAGTGCCACGCGGAGGCGGGGCCGGTACGCGCAGTCCTCGCGGCGCCGCTCCTCCTCGAGGTGCTGGATGCGGTTGATGCCCGCCAGGAAGTCCCGTAGCGGTCCCGGATCGTGAGGGACGGCGGCATGGCCGACCTCGTACGCGCGGAACGCGTCGATTCCGCCGCTCTGGTAGACCTGCTCGGCCGTGTCGCTCGCCACCACTCCGTCGAAGTCGAACGCGATGCGGAGTTCGGGGTCGGTCTCGTCGTCGATCCGCCCCGTTCGCAGGACGTGTCCCGCAGGCAGCCCGGCCGCGACCGCGTCCCGGACGTCAGGCCCGTCGGCCGACAGGAACAGTGACATGTTGAGCGCCGGCATGAACGGGTGCGCCGGACGGCCCTGCCGGAAGACCGCCCGGCTGATCGGCAGGTGGTGCGCCTTGATCGAACGCATGACACGCATCCCGGTGTCGGGGTCGTTGTGCGAGAGGATGATGACCTCGACCAGGGGGTCGGCCTGGTCCGCGAGGTCGTTCAGCGACAGCAGGCGTCTGACGAAGGGGAACGCCACTCCCTTGGCCAGCGGTTCGTCGACATGGGTCTCCTGGTAGGCCCGGTAGGCATCCTCGCCCCGCTCCCGGAACACCGCGTCGCAGTCGGTCAGGTCGAACAGGGCGCTGGAGGCGATCCCCACCACCAGGCGATCGGACAGGTCGTACCTCATGGCGCCCCCTGCCGGCACATGTGCAACGTCGGGAGGCTTATCACCCTTTGGCATATGCGGGAAACGTCTTCCGGTCCACCGTTGCCTACGGGGCCGCCGCGTGTCAGTGGATCCGAACTGCCGCCGATAGTGTGATGGGCATGAAGATTCATCGTCCGGGGCGGCCGCAGGACCTTCCGGAAGCGAGTGTGTTGTGGGCGCGCTGGGCCGCGCTCGCCGCGGCGACCTGGAACGCCGAGGAGGAGAAGGAACGCTTCCGGTACGGCTACTGGCTCGACGGCGACGGCGACAACGTCCTGCGGTACGACGACGGCGCGTGCAGCCGGTGGGTGCTGACCCGGGCCGCCGGCGGCCGCGCCGTGCTCTTCGGGCAGGACGATTCCAGCAGGGTCGGGCAGTACCGGCCGCCGATCGATCTCCTCGCCGGGGCGCCCGGGTGGGTGCGCGATGACCGCTTGCACGACCTGCTGGAGCAAGGAAGGGTCGAGTGCGTCTACTGGTTCGAGGACGGTTCCTGGCACCGTGCGCCGTACCCCGACGACCTTCATGACGACGGGCTCGACTGCGGGATCGGCCACCTGACCTCACGTGACCTCGCCGTCGACGCGATCTGCGCGCTGTTCGAGTTCGACGACGACTGCGAAGGCGCCGTGGAGGCCTGTGAGCAGTTCCTCGACCACGCGGAGCGGGGCACCGTCACCGGCGCGGTCGTGCGCTCCTTCGCCGATGAGGTCTTCCGGATCCGGACCGAGTACGAACTGCTCTGGCCCAAGGTCCCGCTCGCCCGCTCGGAGGCGGACCTGGCCGCGATGACCGCGCTCGTACGCCGGCGCTGACCGGCGGGCCCCCTGGCAGCCCCGCCCCGCTCGCGCGTCCGGTTGTGGTGCACGGCCGGTGGTACGCGCGGGCGGGGCGGGTGTGCCGCGGTGAGAGGCCGTATCAGGCCGTGGCCGGGGCGGGGGTCTCCGGGGACTTCGGGGGCTCAGGGGTCTCGGCGGGCACCTCGGAGACGGGCCCGGCGTCGGGGTGGGGGATGCGGTGCAGACCCTTGCGGTCGTAGAGGCGGGTGACGGCGAAGCCGAAGATCAGCGCGGCGACGAGGGCGACACCCATCGAGGCCCAGGCCCGGGTCAGGCCCGCGTCGGCCTGGGCCCCGTAGTAGAGGAGGGAACGCAGGCCCTCGGTGATCTGGCGCAGCGGCTCGAACTCGGCGAGGGCGCGGAAGAACCCGGGGAGTGCCTGGACGGGCACGGTGGCGCCGGAGGACGGTACGGCCATCGCCACGAAGACGATGGTGGCCAGGAGCATGCCGGGCGTGCCGAAGGCGGCGAACAGGGCCAGGCTTCCGATGCCGACCACCGCGATGGTGGCGACCGAGTAGAGCCACAGCAGGCCGAGGTGGGAGGCGTCCATGTCGAGGATGCCGACCGTGGCGACCTCGACCAGGGTGCCCATCACCACCGACAGGCCGAGCATGAGCGCGATACCGATGGCCAGGGTGCGGACGCGGCTGGTGTGCTGAACGGGTTCGCGCTTGCGGATCGGGCCGAAATCGGTGTGCAGGTAGCCGAGCGCGGTGTCGACCTGGGAGTTGACCACGTTGGCGCCGAGCATGCCGCAGACGACCAGGACCAGTGCGTAGTAGAAGGCGCTCAGGCCCATGGCGCTGCGGGAGCCGACCGGATGGCCGTCGGCGACGTTCACGGTCACCGGGTCGGCCAGCTTGAGCTGGGCAGCTGTCGGGAGGGGGGTCTTCTGGGCGCCCGCCTGCTTGAGGAGTTCCTGGCCGAGCTGGGCGGAGGCGGCGTGGGCGGCCTTCTGGGCGGCCTGGGAGGACATGGAGGAGCCGATGCTGCCGGCCGCCTGGTTGGTCAGCACGGTCAGGGTCGGCGGGGCGGCCTTGCCCTGGGGCGCGGGCTGCGGGGCGGTGAGCCCGGCCACCGTGGCGGAGTAGTCGGCGGGTATGACGAGGGCGCCGAAGACCTTGCCCCGGCCCAGGCGCTTGTCGGCCTCCTCGCGGCTCACGACCTGCCAGTCGATGCTCTTCTCGCCCTCGGCGGCCTTCTGGATGCCGGAGACGACCTGCTCGCCGAGGTTGACGTGGCGGCCGTTGATCTCCGCCCCGCTGTCGCTGTTGACCAGGGCCACGGGCAGGTCGCGCAGGTTGCCCTTGGGGTTGACGTTGCCGCCGACGTAGAGCAGGGCGAACACCATCGAGACCACTGCGGCGATGAGTCCCGTTCCGATCCACAGCTGGGGTCGGCGGAGCACGGAGGGGGGCGTGGGATGAGGCATCGATTCTCCGGTGCGGCTGCGTTCCTAGGGCTGGATACTTATGGTATCCAGTTACTGGATAGTGGCAGTATCTTGCTGTGGTGTCCAATCGCCGACACCCGATGCCGGATGCCGGACCGCATGACCAGCAGGGAAGCCGTATGAAGATCTCGGAGCTCAGCCGGCGGACCGGCGTGCCGGTCGCCAGCATCAAGTACTTCCTGCGACAGGGACTGCTGCCCGCGGGGCGGGCGACGGCCGCGACCCTGGCCGAGTACGGGGAGGAGCACGCGCAGCGGCTGCGGCTGATCAAGGCGCTGACCACGCTCGGCGGCCTGTCCATCGCCACCACCCGTGAGGTGCTCGGGGCCGTCGACCAGGCCCACAGCTCCGAGAGCGCCCTCGGAGCGGTCAGCTACGCGCTCCCGGTGCCGGTGGCGGCCCAGGGCGCCGCGGGCCAGGAGGAGGAAGCCGGGGCCGACGCGGCCGCCGGTGCCGAGGTGGCCGGCCTCCTCACGGAGCTGGACTGGCAGGCACCCGTCACCTCACCGCACGTGAAAGGACTGACGGCGGCGCTGGAGGAACTGCGCCGGCTGGATGCCCAGTACGCCCCGGGAGAACTCGCCGCCTACGCGAGGCTGGCGGAGTCCGTGGCCCGGCTGGACCTGGAGCGCGCGGCCGGCCTGGACGACCCCGTGGCCCTGGCCGAGCGGGCCGTCATCGTCTTCGCGATCTGCGCCCCGGTCTTCGAACTCCTGCGGCGTCTCGCGCAGGAGGACCAGGTCCGGCGCCGGGTCGCCGGCGCCGTCCCAGGCGGTGGCGGCGGGGCCGCGGCGCCCCGGTAGCGCGCGTACGCAGGGTGCTCACGTACGTGCCCGCCCCCGCGGGATCGCAACGGGCGGACAGCGCTCAAGGGACAAGCGCTCAAGGGGCCGGACCGCGGTCCGTGGGCCGGGCGTCAGCGGCGTGCTTCGGGGACGACGGTGACCTGCGGGATCCCGGTGCCCGGATGCCGGGACACCTCCGCGTCGACACGGTAGACATCGGCCAGCAGGTCCCGGGTGAGGACCTCTTCCGGTGTTCCGGTCGCGACCACACGGCCGCCGTCCAGCACACAGATCCGGTCACAGAAGGACGCGGCGAGATTGAGGTCGTGCAGGGCGATCACGGCGGTGACCCCGACCCTCCGGACGAGCCGGAGCGCGTCGAGCTGATGGCGCAGGTCCAGGTGGTTCGTCGGCTCGTCCAGCACCATCGTCCCGGTGCGCTGGGCCAGCGCACGGGCGATCAGCACCCGCTGCTTCTCCCCGCCCGAGAGGCGGTCGAACGGCGCGTGCGCCAGCGCGGCGACATCGAGCTCCTCCAACGAGCCCATGATGATGTCGCGGTCGTCGGCGTCGTCGCCCGCGAAGGCGCGCTTGTGCGGGGTGCGTCCCATCGCCACCACTTCGCGGACGGTGAGTTCGAAGTCGCCCGCGGTCTCCTGCAGGACGGCCGCGAGGCGCTGCGCGAGCCGCTTGCCGGGCATCCGCCACACGTCCTCGCCGTCCAGCAGGACGTGTCCGGACGTGGGGCGCAGCACCCGGTAGAACGTCCGCAAGAGCGTCGACTTGCCCGCGCCGTTGGGACCTACGAGCGCCAGCACCTCCCCGGGTGCCACGCGCAGGGAGACGCGGTCGACCAGGGTCCGGCCGTTCACCACGACCGTGACGTCCTCGGCGTCGAGGGCGCCCGGCCCGGACATCGTTCCGCCGGTCGTCGTTCCGCCGGTCATCGTGCCGCCTTCCGTCGCATCAGCCAGAGGAAGAACGGTCCGCCGACGAGGGAGGTCAGGATGCCGACGGGTATCTCCTCCGGGCTCATGAGGGTGCGCGCGCCGAGGTCGGCGGCGATCAGGAAGCTCGCGCCGAGGAGAGCCGCGGCGGGCAGCGCGCGGCGGTGGTCGGCGCCCACCAGCAGGCGCACGACGTGCGGCATGATCAGCCCGACGAAGCCGATCTGGCCGCTGACCGCGACGATGGTGCCGATCATCAGGGCGACCAGGGTGAACAGGGCGCCGCGGAAGCGGTGGACGTCCAGCCCCAGCGCCGCGGCCGCTTCCTCCCCGGCCAGCAGCAGGTTGAGCGACCGGCACACCCCGAGCAGGACGGCCGTGCCGAGGAGCACGGCGCCGACGGGGATCCATACCGTCGTCCAGGTGGTGCCGGCCAGCCCCCCGAGCATCCAGCGCAAGGCCGATTGCGTCTTCTGCGGGTCGTCGGAGGTGACGATCAGGAAGCTGGCCACAGCGGACAGGACCTCGGCCATGGCCACACCCGCCAGCACCAGCCGTACGGTGGTCATCCGCCCGCCGGAGCGCGCCAGGAAGTACACGGCGACCAGGGCGGCCAGGGCTCCGCAGAACGCCGCCACGGGCAGTGAGAACATCCCGAACAGGGTCACGTGGAACACGAGGACCAGGACCGCGCCGACCGACGCGCCGGACGAGATCCCCAGCAGCATCGGATCGGCCAGCGGATTGCGGACCAGGGCCTGCAGCGCCATGCCCGACACCGACAGGCCCGCGCCCACCACGCCGGCCAGCAACACCCGGGGGAGCCGGACGTCGACGACGATCGTCTCGCGGACCGGAGTCCAGTCCGGTGCGGCGAGGACCGGGTGGATCCGGTGCAGCAGGATCCCCCAGACCTGGTCGGCCGGGACGCTGATCGAACCGATCGCGATACCGGCCGTCGCGGTCGCCGTCAGCAGGACGCCCAGGGCGACGAGCAGCAGGGCGTAGGGAACGGCCCGGCGGCGGGCCGCGGTTACCGGGGTCCTCGCCGGAGCGGCGACCGCCTCGTCCGCCTCACCCGCAGCCGTCAGCCCGGTCACCGGAACCGGTCCGGGTGGATCTGGCGGGCCAGTGACTCCACGGCCGCCGGGACGCGGACACCGAGCACGGTCGACGACAGCGGAAGCACCGCGAACCGCTGGTTCTTGATCGCGGGGACGTCCTTCAGTGCCGGGTTGGCGAGGAGGAACCTCTTCTTGTCCTCGACGGGCTGGTCGCCGTAGTCGTAGATGACGATGACCTCGGGGGCGCGCTCGGCCACCTGCTCGAACGACACGTCGCCGAAGGCCTTGTCCACGTCGGCGAAGAGGTTGACCCCGCCGGCCCGCTCGATCAGCTCGTTGCCGATGCCCTTGCCGCCCGCGGTGAAGGCGGTCTTGTCGCCGCTGTCGTAGACGAAGAGTTTGGCGGGGGCGACACCGGCCAGTTTGCCGTCGACCCGGTCCAGGGTGCCGTGCAGCTTGTCCACCTGCTCCTCGGCCCGGTCCGGTACGCCGAAGATCTTGGCGACGGTGCGGATCTCCTCGTCGACGGTGGCCATGGTCACCGGCCCGGCCGGGCACTCCTCGATGTTGAGATGGGTGTTGACCCCCGCCTTGGTGAAGGCGGTACGGCTGCGGCCCTCCTTCTCGTCGAAGGTGGAGCCGAACCCGCCGTAGACGAAGTCCGGTTCGGCGGCCAGCAGGGTCTCCAAGGACGGGTACCGCTTCGACAGCACCTTCACCGAGTCGAAGGCGGCCTGGTACTCCGGCAGGATCTTGTCGTCGAGATAGCCCGTGCCCACCATCGACTTCTCCAGCCCGAGCGCCAGCATGACTTCCGTAGCGTGCTGGTTCAGGGACACCGCGCGCTGCGGCGGCCGCTGATAGGTGCTCTCCACCCCGCAGTTGGACACCGTGACGGGGAACCCTGCCGCCCCGGGTCCCGATGCGGCGGTGCGGTCCTGGGCCTTGCCGCCGCAGGCCGGGACGAGCAGCACGGCGGCCACGGCCAGGAGCGAGGACAGCGGGCGTGTGCCCCTCATGTGGTGGGTCCTCTCAGGGGGTCTGTCGGGTGGTCACGGAACCTCGCGGAACTTCGGGGAAGTTCACGCAGCGGCGACCGGCGGGGCGGGGAGCGGGGTCAAGGAGGCGTACTCCAGCGGTGCGGACGGATCGACGGACACGTCCAGCGGGGCCGGCTCCGCCCCGGAGCGGACCAGCAGGTCACCGACGGCCGCGATCATGGCGCCGTTGTCCGTGCACAAGGTCATGGGCGGAACGCGCAGTTCGATGCCGGCCGAGGCGCACCGGCGCTCCGCGAGGGCCCGGACCCGCGAGTTCGCGGCCACACCGCCGACCACGATCAGCGTCTTCACCTCGTACGCGCGGCAGGCCGCGAGAGCCTTGCGGGTCAGTACGTCCGCGACCGCCTCCTGCAGCGCGGCGGCCCCGTCGGCCACCGGCGGCTCCTCACCGCGCTGCCGGTGCTTCTCGGCCCAGCGGGCCGCGGCCGTCTTCAGCCCGGAGAAGGAGAAGGCGTACGGGTCGTCCCCGGGCCGGGTCAGCGGGCGCGGGAAGGCCACGGCCTTCGGATCGCCGTCGCGGGCGGCCCGGTCGATGGCCGGACCGCCCGGATAGGGCAGGCCCAGGATCCGGGCGACCTTGTCGAAGCACTCGCCCGCCGCGTCGTCGAGGGTGTCCCCGAGGTGCAGGATCGGCTCGCGGACCAGGTCCCGGACCAGGAGGAGCGAGGTGTGGCCGCCGGAGACGATCAGCACCACGCACGGGTCGGGCAGCGGCCCGTGCTCCAGGGTGTCGGCGGCGACGTGCCCGGCCAGGTGGTGGACGCCGTACAGCGGCACCCCGGCCGCGTACGCCAGCGTCTTCGCCCCGGCCAGGCCCACCTGCAGTGCGCCCGACAGGCCGGGCCCGGTGGTGACGGCCACCGCGTCGATCTGGTTCAGCCGCAGCCCTGCCTGGCCGAGGGCCTGCCGGACGACCGGGTCGAAGGCGTGCAGGTGCGCGCGGGCGGCGATCTCGGGCACGACGCCGCCGAAGCGGGCGTGCTCGTCCATGCTCGACGCCACCACGTGCGCGAGCAGTTCGCCGTCCCGCACGATTCCCGCGCCGGTCTCGTCGCACGACGACTCGATCCCCAGCACCACTGGTCCGCTCACTGCTCTCCACCTTTTCTGCGCATGCACCGCAACTGCGAACTATATGCAATAAAGCGGGGGCCGATCCGGTCAGGGGCGGGCCCCGGGCCGGAAGCGGACCGGGGCCTCGAAGCGGGCCTTGCGGGCGGCTCGGCGGAAGGTGGTCAGGACGGCCGGTCCCGCGAGGGTGATGCAGAAGAAGTTGGTGACGGCGCGGCCGGTGTCCCAACCCAGGGACGTGGCGAGGTCGAAGGCGAGGTAGCGCTGGAACTGCTCGGTGAAGGGCAGGCCCGGCAGGTACGCGATGGAACTGTCGGGGTCGAGGGAGAAGTGCCAGAAGGAGAGGTTGAGGAGGAAGCCGAAGAGATAGCCGGAGACGGAGCCGTAGAGGGCGAGCATGGCGATCTCGCGGCGGCCCGAGGCCCTCGGGAGGAAGCCGGCGAGCATGCCGACGAAGGCGCAGCCGAACATCTGGTACGGCATCCAGGGCCCGACCCCGCCCGTGATGAGGGCGGAGGCGAACAGCGAGGTGCAGCCCAGGGTGAAACCGAAGCCCGGGCCGTAGACGCGGCCCGCCAGGCTGCGCGCGGGGCGTCAGGAACCGCGGCGCCAGGGGATCTCGGCCCACACCTGCTTGCCGCCGCTGAGCGGCACCGAGCCCCAGGCCGCGGCCGTCGCCTCCACGATGAGCAGCCCGCGGCCACCGGTCGACTCCCAGCTCACCCAGATCGGTTTGACGGGGCTGCGCGGCGACGCGTCGTTCACGGCGATCCGCAGCCGGTCCGCCGACAGGGTCAGATCCATCCCCACCTCGCCCTGCGTGTGCGCGATGGCATTGGTGACCAGCTCGGACACGACCAGCAGCGCTTCGTCGAGCTCCTCCACCACGCCCCAGGACCGCAGGACGCGCGCGGTGAAGCGGCGCGCGTGCAGGACCGCGTTGGGCAGCCGCCACACCGTCCAGTGGGCCCGCATCGGCCGGTCCCCCTGGCCGTCGTAGCGCAGCAGCAGCAAGGCCACGTCGTCGTCGCGCCGGCCCACGCCGACGACCAGCTCGTCGGCGACCCCTCCGACGTCGACCGGGTCGGCCGCCGCGAGGACGTCGCACACCCGCCGCATGCCCTCGTCCAGCGACAGTCTGGCGGACTCGACCAGGCCGTCCGTCAGCAGCATGAGGAGGGAGCCGGGGACCAGCCCCGCCTCGGTCATGGGGAATTCCGCTTCCGCGAGCACTCCCAGCGGAGGCCCGCCCTCGACCACCATCTCCTCGGCGACGCCGTCGGGATGACGCAGGATCGGCGGCAGATGGCCGGCCCGGACGACCCTGGCGATTCCCTCCTCCATGTCCAGGTCCACATACCCGCAGGTGGCGAACAGATCGGTCTCCATGCCGACGAGCAGCCGGTTGGCCCGCGCGACCACCACATCGGGCGGGTGCCCCTCCACCGCGTAGGCCCTGACCGCCGTACGCATCTGGCCCATGATGGTGGCGGCCCCCGCGCTGTGCCCCTGCACGTCCCCGATGACGAAGGCCACATGCCCGTCACGGAGCGGAATGACGTCGTACCAGTCGCCGCCGACCTCGAGTCCGGCGGTCGCGGGCAGGTAACGGGCGACAGCGACCCCGCCCGGCAGCTCCGGGAGCTTACGGGGCAGCAGGCTGCGCTGGAGCATGGTGGCGAGTTCGTGACCCGCGTCTAGCGCGTGCGCGCGCACCAGCGCCTGTCCCACCAGCCCCGCGGTCGCGGTCAGAAGCGACCGCTCCTCCGGTCCGAACCGGTGCTCCTCGTCCCACCCCACCAGACACACCCCGACCATCCGGCCGTCGGCGGGCAGCGGCAGCACCGCGAGGCCACCGGGCCCGACGCCCAGCAGGCCGGGCTCCAGAGCCGCCCCCGGCGGCCAAAGACTCAAGTGCCCGCCACGCAGCGCGCTCTGCAGGGTGGGCAGGTCACTGAGCGCCACGTCGGGCCACTCGGACCGCCATTCCGAGCGCCAGACCTCGGGCCAGGCATCGGGCTCCGGAGGAGCGAGAGCGGTGACGATGAGGCGTTCGGGCTCCAGTTCGCCGACCGCGACCCGGGATGCGCCGAGCGGCTCGCGCAGCGCGGCGACCACCAGCCGGCTGACCTCCCGGATGGTCGCCGCTCCCGCCAGGGTGGCCGACAGCCGCTGTACGAGGGACACCTCGTCGGCGCTGGGCCGCAGATAGGTGGCATCGGCCACCACACCCAGGACGCGCCGCGGCGTACCCTCCGCGTCCACCTCCACGCGGCAACGCAGCCCCAGCCAGCGCAGCTCGCCGTTCGGGCGGCGGATACGGAACGCCAGCTGCTGTCCGGCGGCGGCCAGCCGGTTCGGTTCCACGATCGCCATCAGCGCGGGCATGTCGTCGGGGACGGCGCAGGCGAGCAGGGTCTCCACCTGCCCGTCGAACTGCCCCGGAGGCAGACCGAGCAGTTCCAGCACGTGCGCGTGGGCCTCCATACGGCCGGTGCTCAGTTCCAGGATGAAGGCGCCGCCCTGGTCGGGCACCAGCGACTGCCCCAGATGGGCCTGCGGGGACTTGCGTCCGGAGAAGCGGGCGGCGACCGATTCGAGTCCCGTGGCCACCTGGTCGGCGTAGAGCTCCAGCAGGCTGCGGTCGTCGGCGCTGAAGCCGTCCCCGGCCTGCCCGGCGACGACCAGGCACCCGAGCTCCTGGTCGTCGTACCCCAGCGGCAGCGCGCCCAGCGAGATCCTGGCCGGAGAGTTGGGCGGACCGCCCCGCACCCGGGTGGGGAAGTGGTGGGGGTCCTCCTCGATGAACGCGGCGAGCTCCTTGGGCGCCAGCCACAGCGGGCGGCCGGAGCGGAAGGCATTGGCGGCGGGCGAATGGCCGGCCACGGCGAGGATCGCCGGCAGTCCGTACAGGACGCCGCGGTTTCCGGTCAGCTCGGCGAGATGGAGTTCCCTGCCCTCGTCGGCGACCACGTAGACAGCGGCGAGCTCAGCCCCGCAGAACGAGAAGCGATGACTGGTCACTGTCCGTACCACCTCCTCCCGGGGCATCTCGCCGACGGCCTCACTCCATGCTGTCGCGTCCGGGACCGTCCGGGCGACTCCACGGGCACTACGCCGGACCTCCGGCCGGCCGGTGCCCCTCGTCCTCGCACCGGTCGACCACGAGGATCGCCGCGTCGTCAGCCAGGCGGTTCTCGGTGTGGCGGAGCAATGCCTGGTGCAGGTCCTCCAGGAACGCCTCCCGGCTGTGGTCGCGCATGGTCACCATGGCCCGGGCCAGGTCGAAGAAGGTGTTGTCCGGGTCGCGGGCCTCGATGACGCCGTCGGTGTACAGGAGCAGCCGGTCCCCCCGTGCGAACGGATAGCTGTCCGCCCGTCCGGGGGGACCGCTGACGAATTCCTCCAGACCGAGCGGCGGCAGGTCGGTGGTGGGCATCAGGGGCTGGACCGCGCCGTCGCACAGCAGCAGCGGCGGCGGATGGCCCCGGTTGATCACGTCGATACGGGGGCCGTCCGGGATCTGGGCCACGAGCGCCGTGACGAAGTCTTCCAGGAGGGCGTCTTCGCCTTCGGCCGCGCCCGCGAGCGCCGCGTCCCGCCGCAGGGCCGCTCCGCAGTGGTGGACGACCTCCACCAGGTCGTCCTCGTAGTGCGCGGACTCCCGGAACGCGCCCAGCACGACCGCGGCGGCCCGTACCGCGGGCAGGCCCTTGCCCCGGACGTCGCCGACGATCATCCGGACCCCGTACCGGGTCTGCACCACGTCGTACAGATCGCCGCCGATCTGCGCGCCCGTCTCGGCCGCCAGGTACATGCTGGCCACCCGGACGGGACCCAGCCGGGCCGGCACCGGCCGCAGCAGGACGTCCTGGGCGGCGGTGGCGATCCGCTGGACCTGGTCGAGCTCGCCCTCCTGGCGCGCACGCGCGGAGCGGCTCGTCATGAAGCTCGCCGCCGTGACCAGGAACAGGGCGAGGAAGTTCGTGTAGACCTGCTGGCTGCCCCACGCGCCGTTGTAGCTGGCGGTGGTCACGCTGACACCGACGGCCACCGCCGCCGCCGCGAGCGTGCCCCTGGGGCCCATCGTCACGGCGGCCAGCGCGGGTGTCGCGACCAGCAGGGGACCGGTGTACAGGCTGTGCAGGGGCGTGAACTCGACGAGGAGCACCATCAGGGCGATCGCGAAGGGCACGCACTCCGCCAAGACGAAAAGGACCTGGTGGTGGCCGTCGGCTCGCGGTCCCGGAGGCGAGCGCAAGGGCGCTCTCATGAGTCCAGACTGCCTCGCCCGCACCCGGGGCCGCCACTTAGGTCCACCGCGATCGCAGCCGTCCGGCCGCAGCCGCGGACCGGAGTGAGGACCACGAAGTCGGCGTTCGACGGGTCGAGGCAGACGGCGAGCCGGCCGACGCCTTCCGCGTCCTCGGGCCCCTGTCCGAGCACAGTGCCGTAGAAGGCCGCGGCCGCGAGGACGTCGGGCACAAGGCAATCCTCATGATCACCATCGACTTCGCACCCGGTTCACCCTGTTGGCTCGACCTCGGGGTTCGCGGGTCCTGTACGACGCCAGCCTGGCAGCGGACCCCGCCCCACGCGCGCCGACCGCAGGCCGCCGGCCTCGGGTGCCGGATCCCGGGTACGGCGCGCCGTGGGTCACGGCAGGCTTCGGCGGCGTCGCACGACGGCTGCCCCGGCCAGGGCCGCCACCGCGGCGAGGAACGCGGCCGACAAGCCGTAGACCATCGGCGCACCCACGTGGACCCGGTCCGGCGTGAGGGCGCCGGCGGCGACGGTGCGCGGCGCCTCGGGCGTCTGCGGCGGCGCCGGAGGGTCGAGCGACCCGACCGGATCCACGTGTCCTGCCGCGGCGAATCCCCAGTCCAGCAGGGACCGCGCCTCCTCGTACACGGCGTTCGCGCCGCCCCACTGGGGGTTCATCACCGTCGCCACCAGCGTCCGGCCCTCCCGGCGGGCGGCCGCGATCAGCGTGAAACCCGCCTGGGAGGTGTAGCCGTTCTTGACACCGATGATCCCCGGGTACCGGCCCAGCCCGTCCTGACCGGTCACCAGCCGGTTGGTGTTCTCGATCCCGTACGTCCAGGTGGGACTGCCGTCGGTGTGGGTGCCGCCGGGGAAGCGGGCGTCGGCGGTCGCCGCGTACTCGGCGAATGCGGGGTCGGCGAGGCCCGTACGGCCGAAGACGGCGAGATCGTAGGCCGAGGAAGCCTGGCCGTCCGCGTCGAAGCCGTCCGGGGATACCACGGTGGTGTCCCGCGCCCCCAGGGCACGTGCCTTGGCCTGCATCTGCGCCGACGTGACGTCCCAGCCGCCGTTCATCCCGGCCAGCACGTGCACGGCGTCGTTGCCCGAGCTGAGGAAGACACCCCGCCACAGGTCGGCCACCCGGTAGGTGTGATCCGCGGACAGGCCCACCGTGCTGCTCCCCTCCGGCACGTCGTCCAGCTCGGCCTCGGTGACCGTGTGCCGGCCCGAGCCGGGCAGGTGGGGTAGTGCCGTGAGGGCGAAGAGGGTCTTGAGGGTGCTGGCCGGCGGCAGTCGGCGGTGTGCGTCGTGGGCCGCGAGCACCGCACCCGTCCCGGCGTCCGCCACGAGCCATGACAGGGCGGACACGTCGTCCGGTAGCGCGGGCGCCCCCTGCCGCGCCCGTACATGGGTCCCGGACCGGTGCAACAGCGATGCGTCGACGGCCGAGGCGGGCCGCGGCGGCAGCGGCTCGGCCGGCGTGGTGCCGGCGGCGGCCGGAGCAAGGAGGACCGATGCGCCGATGGCGAGAGCCGCGGCGCCCGCGCCGGTCCTGCGCCCAGAGGATCTGATGCTCATTCACCCAGCGTAGAAATGCATCGGGCCGCGCGCAGCGACGTGTACGCCGACCGGCGGTAGGCCGGGGCCCGGTCCTCGCGGGGGCAGCCCGCCGAACCGGGCGGGGCCGGCCGCCGCTCACCGGGTGCCCGTGGGCCGGGTGCGAGCGCGGCCGGCCGGGGCGGCCGGGCCGGGTCAGACGATGTCTTCGGCGATCTCCGCCTGCTCGCGGGCGTTGCCGTAGGCCGCCGGGGTGCCGTACGAGCGGCGGGCGACGTACCACCAGACGCTGGCCAGGACCAGGACCACCGCCAGGGCGATCACGGCGTAGTTCATCGAGTCGATGGTGACGGGGGACTTCTGCGGCAGGCAGAAGAGGACGGTGACGAGCGCCACCCAGACGACGGCGATCCAGCCGACCGGCTTGCTCCAGCGGCCCAGGTTCCAGGGGCCGGGCTCGAAGCGGTGCCCGGCGCGCAGGCGCAAGTAGATCGGGATGGCGTAGGCCGGGGTGATGCCGATGACGTTGATGGCGGTCACGGCCCCGTAGGCGGTGGCGGAGTACAGCGAGGGGAGGGCCAGTACGCCCGCGACGACGACGGAGAGCCAGACAGCCGGCACCGGCGTCTGGGTCCGGCCGCTGACCTTGCGCCACAGGGCGGAGCCGGGGAGCGCGTTGTCACGGCTGAACGCGAAGACCATCCGGCTCGCGGCGGCGACCTCGGCGTTGCCGCAGAAGAGCTGCGCGACGATGACGACGAGGAGCAGGGCGGTGGCCCCGCCGGAGCCCAGCGCGTCGATGAAGATCTGGGCGGGCGGGACGCCGGTGGCGCTGCCCTGGACGGCCGCGTAGTCCTGGATGGCGAAGGTGAGGCCGGCGAGCAGGGCGAAACCGGCGACCCAGGAGACCCAGATGGCCCGGACGATGCCCTTGGCGGCGGAGACGGAGGCGTCCCTGGTCTCCTCCGAGAGGTGCGCGGAGGCGTCGTAGCCGGAGAAGGTGTACTGGGCGAGCAGCAGGCCGACGGCCGCCACGTAGAACGGGTTGGCCCATCCGGTGTCGTTGACGAACTCGGTGAAGACGAACGAGGCCGACCGGTGGTGGTCGGGGATGAAGGCCAGGGCGCCGACGATCACGGCGACGCCGCCCAGGTGCCACCAGACGCTGATGGAGTTGAGCACGCTGACGAGGCGGACCCCGAAGAGGTTGAGCGCGGCGTGCAGCAGCAGGATGCACAGGAAGATCAGGAACGTCGAGCCGGGGGTGGGCACGAACCCGAAGCGGAGGTTGAGGAAGGCGCCGGTGAACAGGGCCGCGCCGTAGTCGATGCCGGCGATGGCGCCGAGCAGGCCGAGCAGGTTCAGCCACCCGGTGTACCAGCCCCAGCGGCGGCCGCCGAGCCGGTCGGCCATGTAGTAGAGCGCACCGGAGGTGGGGTAGGCACTGGTCACCTCGGCCAGGGCGAGACCCACGCAGAGGACGAAGAGGCCTACGCCGACCCAGCCCCACAGCATCACGGCCGGGCCGCCGGAGCCCATGCCGAAGCCGTACAGCGTCATGCAGCCGGAGAGGACGGATATGACGGAGAAGCTGATGGCGAAGTTGCCGAAGCCGCCCATCCGGCGGGCGAGGACGGGCTGGTAGCCGAGTTCCCTGAGGCGCTGTTCCTCGTCCTGCTGGGGTGGAGCCTTGCGGTCCTGGCGGGCTGCCCAATCGGTTCTGGACACGGCGGTACCTCCGGGGGTCTGTGAAGCACGGGGACGGTGGAGCCTGGGGTGCGGGTGCGGCCTGGGTGGTGCGGGTGGAGCGAGGGCCGGCGCCGTGGGGGAGGGCGGCGGGGGTCAGTTCCGGCCGGCCAGGCTGCGGGACCTGGCCTGCAGGAACACCTCCTCGGCCAGAGCGCGGTCGGCCGGGTCGCGGGTCCGGTGGGCCCACGGCAGGGTGGTCCAGTACGGGCCGATGGCGTCGAAGACCCGGGCCGCCTCGTCGAACTGGAGGGCTCCCCACAGGGCATGGGCGAGCTGGTTCAGATCCAGCGGGGAGGCGTGCGGCAGATCGGCGTGCTCGAACCAGGTGCCCAGGGCGTGCAGGGCGTCGCGGACGGCGTCCTCGGCGACCCAGTGCAGGTCCAGGGCCCGCTCCTGGCCGCGTTCGCGGCGGTAGCGTTCGACCCGTACGTAGAGCGGCAGGACGTGCACGGCGGATCCGGGCGGGGCGGAACCGGACGCCCAGTGGACGAAGTTGGCGGCCTCGGAGAGCGGCCCGGGCGCGCCCGCGTACACGAACTGGAGCATGCGGTGGTAGGCCTCGCGGTTGTGCGGGTCGCGCTTGTCGACCTCCGCGAGGATGCCCCAGGGGCCGGTGGGCAGCATGGGACCGGGCGGTGCGACCCGGTGCTCGGCCATCTGGCGCTGCTCGTCGAGGAGGGCCAGGGCGAGCAGGCACACCCAGGGCACGGGGTCCGCGGGGCTGATGCCGGCGGCCTCCCGGCAGGTCGCCCAGGCTTCCTGCCACAGCTCGCCGGTGCGGGGGTGTCCGGCGCGGTGGGCGCGGACGGCGCGTTCGACGCAGACGCGCGTGTGCATCACGAGTGCGGCCACGCTGTGCGGTTCCTCGGCCCGCCAGGCCTGGACCACGTCGGAGCCGGCGGAGACGGCGGCGAGGACCTGGGTGCGCTGGGTCCACAGCCCCCAGTTGTCGGTGCGTTCGAGTAAGCGCGCCATGGAGACCCAACGGCCGGTGCGCAGGTCCTGGGCGGCGGAACGCAGCTCCTTGTCGTGGCCGGCCGGGTGGTAGACGGGCCGGAAATCGCTGCCCGCCATCACCTCGTCCCGGTCGAGGGGCGGCGGCCCGGGCGGGCGCGTTCTGCGGTGGTCGTGATCATCAGTCCTCGGATCGCATGGAAGGTGGGTCCATCCGGCCGCCGGCTGCCGCGTTGCAGCCGTGCCCGGTGCCAGGGATGCGTGAACCATGCGAGAACTGTTCGTCGAACCCCCGCCGTTGACCCACGGTCGATGTCGCTGCCCGTTGATCGGCGATCACTATATGGCGATCAGGAGCATACGCATCCAGATCCTTGTTCGAACGTAAGTATCAAGCCACGATCAGCATATGAGTATGCGTCAGTGCCGGGCGGCGGCTCCGGACGGATCTTGACGGGTGACGTCGGCCGGTGCAGGCTTCCGACCGATGTCCGATCAAGGCGACACCAGGGACGGAGTGGTGATGACGGGCCCGGTGCTCGCTGTCGATCAAGGCACCTCGGGGACCAAGGCACTGGTCGTCTGTCCGGTACGCGGGGTCATCGGCTCCGGATCCGCCGCCGTACGGCCCCGCCATCTGCCGGGCGGCCGGGTGGAGGTCACCCCCGGCGAGCTGCTGGACTCGGTCGTCGACGCCGGGCGCGCCGCGCTGGCGGCGGCGGGCGAGCCCGTGGTGGCGGTGGGCCTCGCCAACCAGGGCGAGACCGTTCTGGCCTGGGACCCCGCGACCGGGGAACCCCTGACCGACGCGATCGTCTGGCAGGACCGGCGCGCCGAACAGCTCTGCACCGAACTGGCCCCGCACGCGTCCTTCCTGCGGGAGAGGACCGGCCTGCCGCTCGACCCGTACTTCGCCGCCCCCAAGATGGCCTGGATACGCCGCCACCTGACCCGGCGCGGCGTCGTGACGACCAGCGACGTCTGGCTCGTGCACCGCCTCACCGGCGCGTTCGTCACCGACGCGGCGACCGCCGGCCGCACCCAGCTGCTCGACCTCGACACCACCCGCTGGTCGGACGTGGCACTCGACGCCTTCGGCCTCTCCGGTGAGCGGCTGCCGGAGGTCGTCGACGCGGACACCCGCGTCGGCACCACCACCGCGTTCGGTCCCGAACTTCCGCTGACCGGACTGCTCGTGGACCAGCAGGCCGCGCTGCTCGCCCAGAGCGTGACCGAGCCCGGCACCGCCAAGTGCACCTACGGCACGGGCGCGTTCCTCCTCGCGCAGACCGGCCCGCGCCCCCTGCGCAGCACCTCCGGACTGGTCGGCTGCGTGGCCTGGCGGCTCGCCGGCCGGACCAGCTACTGCCTGGACGGGCAGGTGTACACCGCCGCCTCCGCCGTGCGCTGGCTCACCGATCTCGGCGTGATCTCCGGCGCCTGCGACATCGACACCGTGGGCGGGCGCGTCCCGGACGCGGGCGGCGTCACCTTCGTCCCCGCGCTCGCCGGCCTCGCCGCTCCGTGGTGGCGGGGTGACCTGCGGGGCTCGGTCACCGGTCTGGGCCTCGACACCACCGCCGGGCATCTGGTGCGCGCCCTGTGTGACGGCATCGCCGCCCAGGTGGCGGAGCTCGCGGACGCGGTCGCCGCGGACCTCGGCGCCCCGCTCGCCGCCCTGCGCGTCGACGGCGGGCTGACCCGTTCCGCGCTGCTCATGCAGACCCAGGCCGACCTCCTCGGGATCCCCGTGGAGGTGTCGGCGCTGCCGGACGTCACCGCGCTCGGCGTGGGCGCCGTCGCCCGCCTCGGGCTCGATCCCTCGCTCACCGTCGCCGAGGCAGTCCCGCAGTGGAAGCCGTCCGCCGTCTACGAGCCGCGGGCCGGCGCGGCGGAGGCGACGGAGCGCCGCGCACGCTTCCGCGCGGCCGTCTCGGCCCTGCTCGGCGACGCACCGGCATGACCGGCACCACCGGTACCGCAGGCGGTGCCGTGACCACCGGCGGCGCCCTGCCCGCCGGGGAGTACGACGTGACGGTCGTCGGCGCCGGCGTGGTGGGCACGGCGATCGCCCGCGAACTGGCCCGGCTCCCGCTGCGGATCGCCCTGGTCGACGCGGCCGACGACGTCGGGGACGGCACCTCGAAGGCCAACACCGCCATCCTGCACACCGGTTTCGACGCGGTGCCCGGCTCCCTGGAGTCCCGGCTCGTCCGGGAGGGCCACCGGCTGCTCTCCGCGTACGCCGACGCCGCCGGCATCCCGGTGGAGCCGCTCGGGGCGCTCCTCGTCGCCTGGGACGAGGAGCAGCTCGCCGCACTGCCGGGGCTCGCGCAGAAGGCCGTACGCAACGGCTACCGCGCGGCCCGGATCGTCCCGGCCGCGCAGGTGCGGGCCCGCGAGCCGGAGCTCGGACCCGGGGTGCTGGGAGCGCTCGAGGTGCCGGGGGAGTCCATCATCTGCCCCTGGACGACCACGCTCGCGTACGCCACGCAGGCCGTCCGCACCGGCGTCGACCTCCACCTCAACTGCCGTGTACAGAACATTGCTTCGGCCGAAACGCATACCCTGGCCACGAGCCGGGGCCCGCTGCGCACCCGGCACCTGGTCAACGCGGCCGGCCTGTACGCCGACGAGATCGACCGGCTCCTCGGCCACGCGGACTTCGCCGTGACGCCCCGGCGCGGCCAGCTCATCGTCTTCGACGAGCTCGCCCGCGGCCTGGTACGGCACATCCTGCTGCCCGTGCCGGGCGCCCTCGGTAAGGGGGTGCTGGTCTCGCCGACGGTGTACGGGAACGTGATGCTCGGCCCGACCGCCGAGGACCTCGACGACAAGGCGGACACCGGATCGACCGACGAGGGGCTCGCGCTGCTGCGGGAGAAGGGGCGGCGGATCCTGCCGGCCCTCCTGGAGGAGGAGGTCACCGCCGTGTACGCCGGCCTGCGGGCCGCCACCGGCGAGGACGACTACGCGATCCGCGCCCACCCCGCGCAGCGGTACGTCACCGTGGGCGGGATCCGTTCGACGGGACTGACCGCCTCGATGGCGATCGCCGCCCACGTCGTGGAACTGCTCGCAGACGGCGGCCTGCCGGTGGCCGGGGCCCGGGAGCCGGAGCCCGTGCGGATGCCGAACCTGGGCGAGGCGTTCCTGCGGCCCTACCGCGACGCCGAGCTGATCGCGAAGGACCCGGAGTACGGCCGGATCGTCTGCCACTGCGAGCGCGTGACGCGCGGGGAGATCCGCGACGCGCTCGCCTCGGCCGTCCCGCCCGCCTCGCCGGACGGCCTGCGGCGGCGCACCCGCGCACGGGCGGGCCGCTGCCAGGGCTTCCACTGCGGGGCCGCCGTCCGCGCGCTGTTCGAGGAGGCCCGCGGATGAGCCGGGACCGTACGGTCGACGTCCTGGTCGTCGGCGCCGGTCCCGCCGGACTGGCCCTGGCCGCCCGCCTCGCCCGCGCGGGCGCGGGCCACGTCGAGGTCCTGGAGCGCGAACAGGACGCGGGCGGCGTGCCGCGCCACTGCCACCACGGCGGATTCGGGGGGCCCGTACTCCGCCGGCTCACCGGACCGGCGTACGCACGGCGGGCCGTGCGGGCGGCGACGGTGGCCGGGGCGACGGTCCGTACCGGTGTCAGCGCCACCGGCTGGGCCGGCCCGCAGACCCTGGAGACCACGAGCCCGGCGGGCCTGGAGCGGATCACGGCCCGGGCCGTCGTCCTCGCCACCGGCGCCCGCGAGCGCCCCCGCAGCGCCCGGCTGGTGCCGGGGTCCCGGCCGGCGGGCGTGCTGACCACCGGGGAGCTGCAGCAGTCGGTCCACCTGTACGGCCAGGACATCGGCCGACGGGCCGTCGTGGTGGGCGCCGAGCCGGTGGCCCGGCATGCCGTACGCACCCTGCGCCGGGCGGGAACGGAGGTGGTGGCCGTGGTCACGGAACGCTCCCGCGGCGCCGCCGTGCCGGGAGTTCCGCTGCTCACCGCCACGACGGTGGTCGAACTGCGCGGCCGGGGGCGCCTGTCGGGCGTGGCCGTGCGCCACGCGGACGGCCGCCGCGGGGTCCTCGCGTGCGACACGGTGGTCTTCACCGGCGACTGGATCCCCGACCACGAGCTGGCGCGCCGCGGCGGCATCGCCGTGGACACCGGCACCCGCGGTCCTTCCGTGGACGGGTCGTTCCGTACCTCGGTGCCGGGGGTCTTCGCGGTCGGCAACGCCCTCCACGGCGTCGAACGCGCCGCCACCGCGGCCGCGGAGGGCGCCGCCGCCGCGGCCCCTGTCCTCGCCCACCTCTCGGGTGCGCCGTGGCCGGAGCCCGGTCCACCGCTGGTCGTCCGGGCCCCGCTGCTGTGGGTGGCGCCGAACCGGCTCACCGACATCGGGGGGCGGCCGCTGCTGCTGCTGCGGTCGGGCGAGCCGCTGACCGCCCCGGTGCTGACGGCCGCCCAGGACGGGCGGCTCCTGTGGCGACGGCGCTTCGCGGTCCGGATGACGCCGTCGCGGTCGCTGAGACTCCCGCCGGGGTGGACCGACCGGGTCGACCGGTCGGGCGGTCCGGTCGTGCTGGGCATCGGCTGACGGCGCCCCCGCCCAGCGGACGCTGCCGGGCGCGCACAAGCTCGTCATCGACGAGGGCAACGACCACTACCGCGGTTTCGCCGACGCGGTGACCAGGCCAGCGCGGCGCCGCATCCGGATGCCGGCGCTCTCGCCAGCCCCGTGACGCTCCAGATGGAAGACGTCGACTGATGATCCCCAGGAACTCGCCGTCCGCGTCCCCGCTCTGCGTGACCACCGCCACGCCCTGCTCGGCCTCGGCGCCCTGTCGATCCCGCACTCGACCGCGTTCAGGCTTCCGCTGGACTATTGACCAGAGGTCATGTCACGCCCTGGAGAAGGGTTTTGTAGATCTGCACGAAGAGTAGGTTTCAGCCAGGGTACGTTTTCATGTCTTCCGTCCCTGCCTGACTCCGCTCGCTTGCCTGTGTACTCCTTCACACACGATGCAACGAAGCGGGGGAGAGGGAGCCTTGAGCGAGACGTTGTCCGTCCGGCTGCTCGTCAGGGCCTGGCTCGATCCAGGCGTCACCGTCCTGCCCCGCACCCCGGTCGCACCGGAGCACATCGCCGGCCGTCAGCCGTAGCGATCTCCCGCGGGTCCCGCCGACCGCGCCGATCCCCGGACACCGGCCCCGAAGCGGCACCCGCGAGACCCACCTGTCGCCCCTGGCCCATGTCCCGTACGGGCAGAACACCAGGGAATACCCCCACCGTCTCCCAAGGAGTGACCGTGACCGCGCACACCCAAGAAGTGAACATCCAGGACCTCAAGCGCACCTGGCTGGACGAGGCGATCAGACTGGCCACGAACAGCGTGGCGAACGGCGGCGGGCCGTTCGGCGCCCTGGTCGTCAAGGGCGGTGAGATCGTGGCGATCGGGAACAACCAGGTCACCTCCACCCTGGACCCGACCGCCCACGCCGAGGTGACCGCGATGCGTGCCGCCTGCCAGGAGCTGGACACCTTCTCGCTCGAAGGCTGCGTCTTGGTGACCTCGTGCGAACCGTGTCCGATGTGCCTTTCGTCGGCGCTGTGGGCGCGGGTCGACCGGATCGTCTTCTCCGCCGACCGCCACGACGCCGCGGTGGCGGGTTTCGACGACCGCAAGTTCTACGACCTGTTCGAAAAGCAGCCCGCGTCGAAGTGGCCGTTGGCGATCGAGCACCTGGACCTGCCCCACCGTACGGCGCCGTTCGACGCGTGGGTGGCCAAGACCGACCGCATCGACTACTGAGACAGCGGTTCGCGGCGGCGCTGCCCCATTGCCGACGGCCGGGCGTGCAAGATGAACCCGACTGACCTGTCGTCATGACCGAGGTGGGTTCGCATGCCCCGCAGCACCGCTGATGACGCCGGGCGGCGACACCTTCGGCTCCCGCGACGCATCGGTACCTGGCCGGCCGTGGGAGTCGCGGTGGCCGTCCTCGTCGCCGCCAACCTGGCCCTGCACCGCTGGACGGGCCTGTGGGGCCTGGTGACGGCCGTCGTGGTCAGCGGCCTGCTGCTCGGTGTGCTCCGCTGGGCCGGCGGCACCCTCGCCGACGCGGGTCTGGCTCGGGGCACGCTGGCCCGCGGTGCCCGTTGGGCACTGGTCCTGATCGGCCTGGTAGGCGTCGTCTACCTGGCCGGGGCCCTGCTGCCGGCCACCAGGGGGCTGTTCGAGGACCGGCGGTACGAGGCGATGGACGGCGGCGAGGTGATGCTCCGCGCGTTCGTGCTGGTGCCCGTCGGCACGGTCCTGGTGGAGGAGATCGCCTTCCGCGGCGTGCTCTACGGCCTCGTGCGGCGCGTCCGCGGGGCGCTCCGTGCGACCGCCGTGTCGAGTCTGCTGTTCGGGCTGTGGCACGTGCTGCCGTCGCTCCACCTGGCGACCGCGAAACCGGCCGTGAACTCGGCCGTCGGCGACTCCGGGCTCGGGGCCGTGCTGGCGGTGCTGGGCGCCGTGCTGTTCACGGCGGCGGCCGGCGTCCTGTTCTGCGAACTGCGCCGCCGCAGCGGCAGCCTGCTGGCTCCCATGGGACTGCACTGGGCGGTCAACGCCTTCGGCTACCTCGTCGGGTACCTGCTGCGCTGACCGGCGGTGGGGTGGGATCACTTCTGCGGCGAGACGATGCCCTTCAGCTCGTTCAGGTCCTGCGCGGTGAATCCGCCGGGCCGCATGACATCGTTCCAGGCGTCGACGTACGCGGCCTTGTACGTGTGGCCGTGGCCGTCCGGTACGCCGGTCGAGAACGGCAGGTCGGCCGTGACCTGCCAGAAGGTCACGAACGGAATCCAGACCATGGATTCGAGCACGTCGGAGCCGGGCCGCTCCCCGATCCAGTCGGGCTCGGTGAGGGCCAGGCTCGGGCTCCACCAGACGATCGGGTCGGACGGGTGCATCAGGTAGAGCACCCGCGGGCCGTCCCACGGCCGGTCCGCCGGAGGGGTCCCGGTGGCCGGGTCGTCGGTGAACCGGACGGTCCGTCCCTCCCGGTAGACGGGTTCGATCTCGGGACTGCCCGCGTCGCGGTGGTCGCTGAACTCGCGGAACAGCGTGTTGAAGTTGGGCGGGCCGGCGAACACGGTGCCGGCGGTGCGGTTGCGCAGGTCGGCCTCCCCGCTGAAGGCCGTCTCACCGCCGAACGACCCCAGGCTCTCACCCGCCACGAACAGGCGCGGGCGCCGGTCCGCAGGCAGCTTGGACCATGTGTCGTAGACCGCGTCGAAGAGATCGCGGCCGGCCGCGCGCGCCTTGGACTGGTCCACCAGGTACGACATCCACGACGGCAGGTACGAGTACTGGATCGCCACGGTGGCCGCGTCGCCGTTGCCCAGGTACTCGAACGAGTCCACAGCGGCGGGATCGACCCAGCCGCTGCCCGTGGTGGTCATCACGAGCAGGTTCTCGCGGGTGAAGCCGCCCGCCCGTTCGAGGTCCGCGACCGCCCGGGCCGCCCGGGTCTCCGTGTCGTCGGAGGTCTCCAGCCCGGCGTACGCCCGGATGGGCTCCTGCGCCGTACGGTGGGTGAACGCGCCGATCTCCTGGGCCGAGGGTCCTCCGTCGGCGAACGCCCGGCCCTCCCGGCCCAGTGAGTCCCACGGCACCAGCGAGCCGGGCCCTCCCGAGCGCAGCGCCGACGTGGGCTGGTGCACGCCTTCCGGGGTCTCCGTGTCACGCAGCGAGAAGGCCTCGTTGGACGCGTTCACGAAGCCGTTCAGCAGCAGTCCGGAGAACGCGGCCCACGCCAGGCCCGCCACCAGGAGCCAGCCGACCACCCGCGCCGCGCGCCTGCCGATCCAGCGCCCGAGCAGGCCGGCGGCCCGGTGGTACAGGGCCCGGAGCCCCCGCCCGGCCAGGAGCAGGAGCAGGAAGACGAGGGCGGCGACGAAGGGGCAGGCGACGGTGAACAGGACGTTGTAGTCGGTGACCCTCATGAGCAGCCGGATCTCGTGCTGCCAGTACTGGCCGAGCCCGAACGAGACGCCGAACAGCACCACTGCGCTGACGATCAGGACGAGCCGCGACCGGCGCGAGGGGCTGCGCGCGTCCCGGTCGGCGAAGGCGCGCCACACGTAGGCGGCGACCACGCCCAGCCCGTAGCCGATGGCCGCGCTGATGCCGCAGATCAGGCCCTGGAGTACGCCGCCGCGGGGGAGCAGTGACGGGGTGAAGGACAGGCAGGCCAGGAGGAGCGCGCCCCAGCAGCCGGGCAGCGTCAGGCGGCGCAGCAGGCGGTGCCTGCGTACCGGTTCGTCCTGTGCGGGAGGTTCCGGCGGGTCCTGGCTCATGGCGTCCTCCACGGCCATGGTCCTCTGGCCCCGCCGGTCGTGCCATCCGGGGCGCGGGCCGTCATTTCGGGCCGGCGGGCGGGGGATCGGCGGCCTCCTCGGGGCCCGGTGCGGACCACTGCGCTCCGGTGCGCAGCCGGAAGGCGGCGACCGCAGCCTCCACGGTGGGGAAGAAGTGCCGGGGGTCGATGGTCCGGGTGAGTTCGTACCGCTCGATCTTCCGTCGCACCGGGTCCTTGAGCTCGGCGAACACGAGGTGCACACCGTCCGCGTTGAGCGCCTCGTCGAGCTCTTCCAGCATGTCGGCGGCGGTGGTGTCCACGTCCGTCATCGGCTCCGCCGCGACCACGATCCAGCTCGGCCGCGGGTCCGCCCCGGCCAGCCGTCTGACCTCGTCCCGGAAGGTCTTGGCGTTGGCGAAGATGAGCGGGGCGTCGAACCGGTAGATCACCAGGCCCGGCAGGTGCTCGGCGTGCGGGTACGAGCGGATGTCGTGGTAGCCCTCCAGGCCCGGGACCCGCCCCAGCACGGTGTCGTACGGCCACCAGGTCCGCCGGAAGACGTTGAGTACCGACAGGGCCACGGCGATGGCGATGCCGGGCAGCACGCCGAGCAGGGCCACGCCGGCGAAGGCCGCGCAGCAGAGCAGGAATTCCGCCCGGCGCTGCTGCCAGAGCCGCACGGCCCCCGGGATGTCCGCGAGGGACAGCGACGCGGTGATGACCACGGCCGCGAGGGCCGGCTGGGGGAGGTCGCGGAACAGACCCGGAGCCACCACGAGCATGAGGACGATGAGCGCCGCCCCGACGACCCCGGTGAGCTGGCTCCGGGCCCCCGCCCGCTCCGCCACCGCCGTCCGGGAGCCGCTGCTGCTGACGGGGAAGCCCTGGAAGAGGGCGGCCGCCAGGTTGGCCGCACCGACGCCCGCCATCTCCTGGTTGCCGCGGACCTCCTGGCCGGTGCGGGCCGCGAAGGCGGACGCGTTGGAGATCGTGTCGGCCAGCGAGACCAGGGCGATGCCCAGTGCACCGCCGAGCAGCGGCGCGAGGTCGGCGAGCCCCACGTCGGGGACGGTGAACGGCGGGAAGCCCTCGGGGAGTACCCCGACCAGGCCCACGCCGTGCTCGTCCAGATCGAAGACGGCGGCCGCGGCGATCGCCAGGACCACCATCACGAGCACCGCGGGAACCTTCGGCAGGAAGCGCTGCAGGACCAGGATCAGGACGATCCCGCCGAGGCCCACGGCGGCGGCGGCCGGTACCACCGCCCCGTCGGCGATCATCCGCACGAGGCCGGCACACTCGCCGATCAGGTTGTCCGCCTCGACCTTGAAGCCGAGCAGCTTGGGGAGCTGGCCGATGAGGATGGTCAGGGCCAGGCCGTTCATGTAGCCGATCATCGTCGGTTTGGAGATCAGGTCGGCGATGAAGCCGAGCTTCGCCACCGAGGCCAGGATCATGATGGCCGCCACCATGACCGCGAGCATCGACGCGAGCGCGACGGCCCGGTCGGGATCCCCGCCGGCCGCCACCAGGGGCAGTACGGTGGCGGCGATCATCGGACCCAGCGAGGAGTCCGGGCCCAGCACCAGGATCCGGGACGGCCCGAACACCGCGTACCCGAGCATGCAGAGGATCGTCGTGTACAGGCCGGTGATGGCCGGCAGGCCCGCCAGCTCGGCGTAGGCCATGCCCTGCGGCACCAGAAGCGTCGTCAGGACGACTCCCGCGACCAGGTCCTTGGGCAGCCACTCGCGCCGGTAGGACGACACCGCGCGGATCCCGGGAACCGCCCGGAAGCGGGAGAGCACCCCGTGGCCGTCGTGCCGGGTGGTCATGGAACGGCCTTCCTCACGCGGTACTCGACGCGGTACTCGACGAGGCCTTCGACCGGCGGGCCACGAGCTTGCCGAGTTCCCACACGAGCAGGAGTACGACGGCGGCCAGCAGCGCCCAGCCGAACTGCCGCGCGTCGATCTCGGTCGTCCCGAGGACGCGCTGGAAGCCGTCCATCTGGGTCACCAGCACGGAGAGCACGAACTGGGCCAGGGCGACCCAGTTCATCTGCCTGCTGTCGAACGTGGACGTCGTCAGCACGGAGTCCGTCTCGCTGCGGCACTCGAACGCCGCCACGATCAGGCAGAGGGAGAAGGCCGTGAACGCGATCGACCGGCCGATCTCGACGTCGCCGAAGTGCCTCTCGCCGAGCGTGATCAGGCCGAGCAGGAGGACGGTGATCGCCAGCCCGCCGAGCCCGACGGTGACCAGTACGGGGCGGGTGAGCACCGATTCTCCGCGCGGACGCGGCCGGCGCCGCATGAGCCCGGCGCTCTCCCGGTCGAAGCCCAGCGCGAAGCCGAAGGAGGCGTTGACGACGAAGTGGATCCACAGCACCTGCGGCGGGGTGAACGGCTCACCGGCGGCGATGTTGAAGACGGTGGCTCCGAGGAACGTCAGCACGAACGTGACCAGCAGGAGCAGGACGAACCGGATGTACTTGGTGAGGTTGTCGTAGATCGTCCGGCCCTGCTCGACGGCGTAGACGATGGTGGCGAAGTTGTCGTCGGAGAGGATCATGCGGCCGGCGTTCTTGGCCACGTCCGTGCCGCTGCCCATGGCGATACCGATGTCGGCCGCCTTGATGGCGGGAGCGTCGTTGACGCCGTCCCCGGTCATCGCCACGACCTCGCCCTTCTTCTTCAGCGTGTTCGCGAGCAGCACCTTGTGCTCCGGGGCGACCCGCCCCACCACACCGATCCCCTCGATGCGGGCGAGCTGCTCCTCCTCGCTCATGGCGGCGAAATCGGAGCCCAGAACGGCCTCGCCGGGGATCCCGATCTGCCGGGCGATCGCCGCCCCGGTGGTGACGTCGTCCCCGGTCACCAGGCGGACCCGGATGTGCGCCGCCTGCGCGGCGGCCACCGCGGCCTTGGCCTCCTCACGGGGCGGATCGACCATCCCGACGAGACTGGTCATCCGCAGCCCGGTGACGTACGCGAGCAGGTCGCCCTCCGGATCGAAGCCTTCCGGGTCCAGGTCACGCATGGCCGCGGCCATCACCCGCCGCCCCTCGCCGCCCATCCGCCCGCTCTGCTCCTCGGCCCGGCGGAGCAGAGCGGCGTCCCACGGGACGGTCTCGCCCGCCGCGAGCGCGGTGGCGGCCCGCGCCATCACCGCGGGGGCCGCTCCTTTGACGAAGCAGCGCACGACCTGCCGTCCGGAGTCGTCGACCGCCGAGTGGAAGGTGGCCATCAGCTTGTACTCGGGGTCGAACGGCAAGGTGGCGAGCCGGGGGAGGGCGTCCCGGGTGGCGTCGGTGTCCAGGCCCGCCTTGTGCGCGAGCACCAGCAGCGCCCCCTCGGTCGGATCGCCCACCACCTCGCCGCCCACCAGCTTGGCGTCGCTGGCCACCACGTACGGCAGGATCGCGTCCTCGATCCCCGCGGCGGACCCGGCGGCGTGGTGGACCTTCCCCGCGAGTCCGTAGCCCGTGCCCGACACGGTGTACCGGGCGGTGGGGCTCAGCACTTCGACGGCCGTCATCTGGTTCATCGTCAGGGTGCCGGTCTTGTCCGAGTTGATCGCCGAGGTGAACGCCAGCGTCTCCACCGACGGCAGTTCCTTGACGATGGCGTTCCGCTTCGCCAGGTTCAGGCTCCCGACGGACAGGATCGCCTGGGTCACGGTCGGCAGGGCCTCGGGGATGGCCGCGATGGCCAGCGAGACCGCGCTGACGAACAGCACGTCCCAGGCCTGGTCCCGCTGACGCCCCAGGGCGAACATCACGATCATGGTGAGGCCCGCCGCCCCCGTGATCCACAGGGTCAGCCGGTCGAGCTCCTTGGTCAGCGGCGGCACTTCCTTCTCGGTGGCCGACAGCATTCCGGAGATCTTGCCGAGCTCGGTGTCCGCGCCCGTCGCGGTGACGATCATGAGGCCGCTGCCATGGGTGACCGGGGTGTTCATGAACGCCGTGTTGGTCTGGTCGCCGGGCGACAGCCGGCCGCCCTGCAGCGGGCCGGTCTCCTTCGCGGCGGGAACGCTCTCGCCGGTCAGCGCCGACTCGTCGATCTGCAGGGCGCTGGCCTCGATGAGACGTCCATCCGCCGGCACCTGATCGCCGGCGGAGATGAGCACGACATCACCGCCGACGAGCTGTTCGGCGGGGACCTCGGCCTCCCTGCCGTCCCTGCGCACCCGGGCCGTCGTCTTCATCATCGACTTCAGCGCGTTCATGGCGCTCTCGGCCTTGCCCTCCTGGCGCAGGCCCACGACCGCGTTCAGCAGCGTCAGCACGATCAGCAGGATCGCGGTGGTCCACTCCTGGATGACCAGCGAGACGATCGCCGCGGCCACCAGGACGATCTGCATGTAACTGCGGTACTGGGCGAGGAAGCGGCGCCAGGCCGGTGTCCGCTGCTCCTCGGGCAGGGCGTTGGGACCGTGCGCTGCCAGGAGTTCCGCGGCCCGCGCCGCGGACAGGCCGGTCGCGGGATCGGCACCGAACGCCGCCACGACCTCTTCGGGGGAGCGCGCGTACCAGCCGTCCCCGGCAGCCCGGGGCGGCTGCGCCACGGAATCCGACCGTACCGTCATGGTTGTGCCTCCGATCCGGGGCCGCGGACGCGTCCGGGCCGGCCGCGCGCCGTCCGCGGGCCGCTAGCCACGCTTCTTCTGCGGCTTGCCCTTCGGCTTGCCGTGCCGGGCGGCGTACGGATCGACCGGGGCGCCGGCCGGAGCCTCCCGCTCCAGGCTCCGCTTCGTGACGAGGAGATCCTTGCGGGCCTCCTCGCCCACATCGGGGTACTGCGGATCGATGTCCATCAGGGTGTGGGCGAGGACCGCCGCCGCGCAGATCCGTGCGAACCACTTCCGGTCCGCCGGCACGACGTACCACGGCGCCCACTTCGTGCTCGTGGCCGACAGCATCTCGGAGAACGCGTGCTGGTACTCGTCCCACCGGCGCCGCTCGCGGACGTCGGCGGCGGAGAACTTCCAGTTCTTCTCCGGCAGGTCGATCCGCTTGAGGAAGCGGGTGCGCTGCTCCTCCTTGGACAGGTTCAGGAAGATCTTCACCACCTTGAACCCGTTGTCCGTGAGGTAGTGCTCCCAGCGGTTGATCTCCCGGTAGCGCCGGTCCCAGATGTCCGGCCCGAGCACGTCCTCGGGCAGCTTCTGCCGCAGGAGGACCTCGGGGTGGACCCGTACGACGAGGACCTCCTCGTAGTGCGAGCGGTTGAAGATGGCGATCTCGCCGCGTGCGGGCAGCCGCCGGGCGTAGCGCCACAGGTAGTCGTGGTCGAGTTCCTCGGAGGAGGGCACCTTGAAGCTGCTGACCCGTACGCCCTGGGGGTTGACGCCGCTCATCACGTGGCGGATCGTCCCGTCCTTGCCTCCGGCGTCGAGCGCCTGGAGGGCGACCACTACACCGTACGTGTCCTGGGCGGCCAGCCGCTCCTGGTACTCGGCGAGCAGCGATATGCCGGTCCGCAGCAGCTCGATCCCGTCCCGCTTCTTCATGCCGGCCTTGTAGCGGGGATCGAAGTCCCGTTCCAGATGCACCTTCGAACCCGGTCGCACCCGTAGCGGCTCGATGAAGTCCGCGATGCGTTCGGCTCTGTCGTCGGACATCAGCGCTCGCCCCTTCCCCGGGCCCCGGCGGTCACGGCCCGTCCCCCGCTGTGTCCGGGGTGCTCCCGGTGACGGCGGCGAGCGCCTTCCGGGACCGGCGTTCGGCCAGGATCGGGACGTACCTCCTGACCCTGGCCTGCCGGAACGCGTCGTACGCGGCCTCGACCGTCGCCTCGACGGTGTCCGCGTCGACCGAGGGGAAGGCCGCCTTCAGCCGGGCCACGGTGGTCCGGACGGACGCGAGTTCCTCCGGGGTGGGTGACCGCTCTTCCGGCGTCCGCGCCCTGGGATCTTCCATGGCGGGGGAGGTCCCGGTCCGTTCCGCGCCCTGGAGCGTTGCAGGTGCCATATCCCACGACCTTCGGACCGCCGGTCCGCGCATGCCGACATCAGGTGAGGGTGTTCGTCATGGCGATTCTCTGCCAAACGAGACAAGATCGCCCATTGGGTGCGCGAATGCGGGAAGACGGGTCGTACGGCCGGGCCCGGCAAGGTCCGGTCACAGCACTAGCAGCCGCCCGGGTTCTTGTAGGCGGCATCGCACTCCGCGCCGGCGCCGCGGGCGACCTCCGTGCACAAGGTGGCTTCGACCTTGCCCAGGAGGCGGGTCAGTTCGGCGCGTTCGGCGGCGTCCAGGCCGTCCAGGGTCTGGCGTTCCAGTTCACCCCATGCCCTGCGTACCTCGACCAGGAGTCCGCAGCTGGCGTCTGTCGCCTCGACCAGGGAGGCCCGCCCGTCCGAGGGGTCCGGGCGGCGCCGCACGTGGCCGGAGAGCTCCAGGCGCTGGAGCATCTTGGTCACCGTCGAGGGGTCGAGGCCGACCGCCTTGATCAGCTCGGACTGTCGCACGGCCCCGCTGTCCCAGAGGTGCATCATCAGGAACTCCTGCCCCGGATGCAGCCCCAGGTCCCGCAGGACCCGGCCCGCCGCGATCCGGTGGAGCCGGGAGACCCGGCTGATCGCATGACTCACCGGGCCGTCCAGCACCGCACTCGGCACCGCCGCGCACTGCGCGGCGGAGCGCGGCTCCTGTACGGATTCCGCGGTCATGGAAGCGCTCCTCATGGTCGGTCCGGCAGATCTCCGGCGGATCTCGGGCAGATCCCCCGAGTGGATTCTACCGTCCGCCCCCATTTTATCTTGGTCGGCCAAGTAATGAGGTACGCTGCCTCTCGCAGTCAATCATTGGCCGACCAATTATCTCTGTGGGGCAGACATGACCAGCGCCTTCGAACCGGTCCACGTGGCCGGCGCCACCCTCTCCAACCGGATCGCCCTCGCCCCGATGACCCGCAGCCGCGCGGGTCAGGGCGGCATCGCGACCAGCCTCGTCGCCGAGTACTACACCCAGCGCGCATCCGCCGGTCTGATCATCACCGAGGGGATCCAGCCCTCCGTCGTCGGACAGGGCTACCCCTTCACCCCCGGCCTGCACAGCGCCGAGCAGGTCGCGGCCTGGCGCGAGGTCACCGACTCCGTGCACGCGGCGGGCGGCCGGATCTTCGCCCAGCTGATGCACTCCGGCCGCATCGGCCACCCGACGCTGCTGCCCGACGGCCTCGTCCCCGTGGCCCCGTCGGCGGTGGCCGCCCAGGGCCAGCTGTTCGCCGGCGACGGCATGAAGGACTTCGTCACCCCGCACGAACTGACCGGGGCCGAGGTGCGGCAGACCATCGCCGACTACGCGCAGGCCGCCCGCAACGCGGTCGAGGCCGGCTTCGACGGAGTGGAGCTGCACGGGGCCAACGGATACCTGATCCACCAGTTCCTGGCCCCCGGCTCGAACCTGCGCACCGACGAGTGGGGCGGCTCCACGGAGAACCGGATCCGCTTCGCGGTGGAGGTGGTCAAGGCGGTGGCCGCCGCCATCGGCGCCGAGCGCACGGCACTGCGCGTCTCGCCCGGCAACACGTACAACGACATCTCCGAGCCCGACCCGCAGCCCGTCTACGAGGCCCTGGTCAAGGAGATCGACGGACTCGGCCTGGCCTACCTCCACGTCCTGGAGCACGCCCCCGAGGCGCGGGAGGCCACCCTCGCCCTGCGCAAGCAGTTCTCCGGACCGTTCGTGCTGAACCCGGCGACCGAGGGCCCCACCGACCACCGCGCCCTCACGCTGATCGAGGACGGCGTCGCCGACCTCCTCGCCTTCGGAGCCCTCTTCCTGGCCAACCCGGACCTGCCGGAGCGCCTGCGCACCGAAGGCCCGTACAACACGCCTGACCCCGCCACCTTCTTCGGAGGCGACGCACGCGGCTACACGGACTACCCGACCCGGTAGGGGCCCGCCCGGGCGGGTGCGGGCGGTCCGGAGGGGGCCGGCAGTATGGCCCCGTGAATCCCTTACCCCGATGCCGTGACAGCGCCCCCGCCCCCGGCCTGCGGCGGACCCGGCTGGTGGCGGCCGCGGCCGCGGTGGTGACCGTCGGTGCGGGGCTGGGACTGCGGGCCCTCGCGGCGGGGAGCACGGCGAAGTACGGGGGAGACGCCCTCTACACCGTCCTGCTGCTGACCCTCGTCGTGCTGGCCGCGCCCCGGCTGACACCCCTGCGGGCGGCCGGTACCGCGCTGGCCGCCAGCTGGGCCGTCGAGTTCCTCCAGCTGACCGCCGTACCCGCGGAGCTCTCCCGGCACAGCACCGTCGCCCGCCTGGTCCTCGGTTCCACCTTCAACGCACCCGACCTGTTCTGGTACGCGGCCGGCGCGTCGGCGGCCTGCCTCCTGCACACCGGGCTGCGCCGGCCCCCCGACCGGCCGGCCGCCCTGGTCGACGGCGGGACGTGACGGCTCGGGCGGGCGGCGCCGGTCAGGGGGACCGGCGAGCGCTGTTCAGCCGGGCGGCCTGCCGCACCAGGTGATCGCGCTCGGCGAGGTTGGGCGCCTTCCGGGCCGCCTCGGCGTACAGCCGCGCCGCCGTCACCACGTCGCCGTCGCGCTCGTGGAGGTACGCCGCCACCGCGGTGTGGCGGGGCAGCGCGTCGTCCAGCGCCGCGAGCGCCGCGAGTCCCGCCCGCGGCCCGTCGGCCTCGCCGACGGCCACCGCGCGGTTGAGCCGCACGACCGGGCTGTCCGTCAGGAGCACGAGCTCGTCGTACCACTCGACGATCTGCACCCAGTCGGTCTGCTCGGCGGCGGGCGCGTCGGCGTGGAGCGCCGCGATGGCCGCCTGGGCCTGGAACTCGCCCAGCCGGTCGCGGGCGAGAGCCGCCTGCAGGATCCGTACGCCCTCGGCGATCGCCCCGGTGTCCCACCGGCCGCGGTCCTGCTCGGCGAGCGGCACCAGACTGCCGTCGGGCGCCGTCCGGCCGGCGCGCCGGGCGTGGTGGATCAGCATGAGGGCCAGCAGCCCGGCCACCTCGGGGTGGTCGACCCGGGCCGCGAGCTGCCGGGTGAGCCGGATGGCCTCGGCGGCGAGGTCGACGTCGCCCGAGTAGCCCTCGTTGAAGACCAGGTAGAGCACGCGCAGCACGGTGGCGACATCGCCGGGACGGTCGAACCGTACGCCGGAGACGGTGCGCTTGGCCCGGCTGATGCGCTGCGCCATCGTCGCCTCGGGCACCAGGTAGGCCCGGGCGATCTGGCGGGTGGTGAGCCCGCCGACGGCGCGCAGCGTGAGCGCCACCGCGGACGACGGCGTCAGCGACGGGTGGGCGCACAGGAAGTACAGCTGGAGCGTGTCGTCCACCGCGGGCGCCGGCCCGGGTGGCGGCTCCTCGTCCACGAGGTCCTCACGCCGGCGCCGGGCGGTGTCCGCCCGGGTCGCGTCGAGGAACCGCCGCCAGGCGACCGTGACCAGCCAGCCCTTCGGGTCCCGCGGAGGGTCGGCGGGCCAGCTGCGGACCGCCTCGACCAGCGCTTCCTGGACGGCGTCCTCGGCCGCCGCGAAGTCGGCTCCGCGGCGGACGAGGATCCCGAGCACGCCCGGCGTGAGGCTCCTGAGCAGGGCCTCGTCCATCGGCGAGGTCATTCCGTGATGGTGGGCGGCGCGGCCAGGAACGGGCGCAGTTCGAGCCACTCGTGGATCGGCT
The DNA here is from genome assembly GCF_055595065.1 of Streptomyces sp. NPDC040545. Taxonomy (NCBI): domain Bacteria; kingdom Bacillati; phylum Actinomycetota; class Actinomycetes; order Kitasatosporales; family Streptomycetaceae; genus Streptomyces; species Streptomyces sp. NPDC040545. Next base: position 424,129 of record NZ_JBVIWA010000003.1, on the reverse strand, counting down.
TCCCGCCCGCCCCGGGGGCGGCCGACAGCTCTCCGGCCAGTTCGACGGCGCGCTCGTAGCTGTCGACGTCGATCACCATCCAGCCGGCGATCAGGTCCTTCGTCTCCGCGAACGGGCCGTCGGTGACCGGCGGGCGCCCCTCGCCGTCGTACCGGACGAAGGTCCCCTCGGGGGCGAGTGCCTGGCCGTCGACGAACTCACCGGCCCCTTCGAGCCGGGCCGCGAAGTCGTGCATGTACTGGATGTGCGCCGAGATCTCCTCGGGCGTCCACCGGTCCATGGGCACGTCGTTGACCGCTGCCGGGGCGCCGCGGTAGTGCTTGAGCAGCAGGTACTTGGCCATGATGGTTCTCCTCGGTCCTGGTGCGACCCATTGTGGTCGCGTTCACCCCTGGGACGGAGCCGGCCACGGGTTCTCGACATCCCGTCCGAAGTCTTTTCGACATGTACGGATGAGCCGGTGCGACCGGACCCGGGCCGGGGCGGATCCCGCCGAATGCACGCGGAATCAGCCCATCCGGATCTCCGGCTCCCGAGCGGTTCCGCGGCGCTTTCCGGATGCCCGCCGAGGTGGGAGGGCCACCTGCCGCGCGGGGGTGGAACGGGCGGAGCGCCAGGCTCAGGCCACACGCCCCCGCACGCCTCCCGCCGTGACGTTCCCTCACGGCTGTAGCTGGGCACCCGCTTGATGCTGATCGATCGTCTCGTGAGGGGAACCCCGATGACCAAGGTCCTGGTGCTGCACGGCGTATGCCTCGTGCGGTCGGCGCTGGCCGCGCTCCTGAGATCCGAAGGCGACTTCGACGTCACCTCCGCCGGCTGGCGCGCGGCCGCGCGGCAGGCCGAATTCTTACGACCCGACGTGGTGGTCGTGGACCTCGACTGTCCGGGGGTCTCGGCGGCCCTCCTCGAGGACGCGGGCGCCGCCGGCCTCCTGCCCCACTCGCCCACGCCCACGCCCACGCCCCTGCTCGTGCTGGCCCGGGCCGACCTGCCGGGCTCGCTGCGGCGCGCGTTCCGGACCCAGGCGCTCGGCTACGTGGACAAGGACGGCTCTCCCGCGCGGCTGGTCCGGGCCATCGGGAAGGTCGCGGAGGGAGAGCGCTTCGTCGACGCCACGCTCGCCTCTGCCTTCATGGAAGCCGACCCGGTGCCGCTCAGCCCGCGCGAGCTGAGTGTGCTGGCCCGCGCCGCCGAGGGAGACTCGATCGCGGAGATAGCCCGCGCCCTGCACCTCGCCAGCGGAACCGTACGCAACTACATGGCCGCCGTGACCCGGAAGACCGGCGCCCGCAACCTGATCGACGCCATCCGGATATCCCGGCGGGCCGGCTGGGTCTGAGCCGCCGGCCCCGGTTCCCCCGGCCCCTCCCTCACCCTTGCGCGTTCCACAGGCCCACCAGTTCCCGGTACAGGGGTGACCTGGCCGGGAGCTCCGCATGCGTGCCGCACACCGCCCGGGTCCCGTCGAGTACGAGGACCCGGTCGGCCCTGACGGCGGAGGAAATTCGGTGGGCGACCACCACCAGCGTGCCGGGGCGTTCCGCGAGCGCCCGCTCGGCGCGTTCCTCGGTCCGGGGGTCGAGGTGGCAGGTGGCCTCGTCCAGCAACAGCAGGGGGGCGGGGGAGAGGTAGGCGGCGGCGAGGGCGAGGTGCTGCCGCTCGCCCGGAGTGAGCCGGCCCGGATCGACGGCCGCGTCCAGTCCGCCGAGCCGGGCCACGAGTGCGTCCGCGCCGAGGGTGGCCGTGGCCCGCTCCACCTCGCCCCGAGGCACCGGCCCCGGGCACAGGTGGGTGAGGTTCTCGCGGACCGTCCCCGTGAACACGTACGCCTGCTGGGGCAGCAGCGTCCGGCGGGCGTCGGGGCCGGGCCCCGGGCCACCGTGTTCCGGGGCGCGGCGCGCGGGCGCGCCCGCCACCCGTACGGTTCCCCGGCCGGGCGGCAGCAGGCCGGCGATCAGGGCGGTGAGGGTGGACTTGCCGATGCCGCTCGGCCCCACCACGGCCAGGTGTTCGCCCGGCCCGACCACCAGGTCGAGGCCGTCGATCACCGGGTGCGCGCGCGGACCGTAGGCGAAGCGGACCCGGCGCAGTTCGACGGCGGGCGCGGGTGGTGCGGGCGCGGGCACGGGTGGTGCCGGCGGTGCGGGTACCGGCGGCCGTGGCGCCGCCGGTACCCGATCGCAGAACCGGTCCAGCACCACCAGCAGCCGGGTGCCCGCCGAGCCCACCGCCGTCATCAGCGCGTCCAGGGCGGGCAGCAGCGACTGCACGAGGTAGGTGAGGGCCCCGGCCACCGCCCCCGCGCTGACCCCGCGCCCGAGCAGCCAGGGCGTTCCGGCCAGCAGCACGACGACCGGCAGGCGGCCCGCGACGCCCAGGGCCAGCGTGCGCAGCGCGGTCCACCGCGCGAGCCGCCCGGTCAGCCGCTCCTGCTCGGCGATCAGCTGCTCCACCCCGGCTCCGGCGCTCGCCCCGCCCCCGCACGCGACGACGTCGCGCAGCCCCGCCGCCAGTTCGCCCGCGCGCGCGGACAACGCCTCGTCGGCGTCGAGCGCCGCGCGCTGCACCCGTGCCATCGGGTGCAGCGTGGCGAGGAAGGCGGCCGTACCCAGCAGCAGCGCGGGCAGTACGAGGACCAGCAGGACGGGGGCCAGCGCGGCCAGCCCGAGCAGCGCGCCCAGGGAGGTGAAGACGAACGACCGGGCGATCAGGACCAGTCCGGCGAAGGAGTCCCGGGCCATCTCGGTCTGCTGGGTGAGCCGGGAGACCGCACCCGCGTCACCGGCCCGCCCGGGATCGGCGACGGCGCGCCCGATCGCCTGGCGCACGGAGCGCCGCACCAGGCCGTCGCGCAGCGGCTCGACCAGGTCCGCGAGCCCGCCGAACACCCCGCGCAGGGCGAGGGCGCCGAGCAGCGCGCCCCCACCGGCCACGGCCAGCCAGCCGATGCCGGTACCGGTACGGCCCGCGAGGAAGCCGTCGTCGAGGGCGCGGGCCACCGCGTAACCGCCGAGGAAGGTGTGCGCGGACTCCAGCAGGGACCAGAGCGCGAGCCGCCACAGCGTCCGGATCCGCCCGCGCAGGAAGCGGCGGCCCTCGCGGGACACCCGGTGCCAGGTGCCGTACTCGCTCATCGGACCGCCTCCCGGCCGGGCGGCCCAGCGGCCGCTTCCGGTTCTGGTTCCGCTTCCGATTCCGCTCCCGGCTCCGCCCCCGCGCCGAACACCGCCCGATAGCCGGGGTCCCGCCACAGTTCCGCATGCGTACCCGTGGCCCGGACCCGTCCCGCTTCGAGCCAGACGACGAGGTCGGCGCGGGCGGCCGTGGAGACGCGGTGGGCGACGACGAGGCGGGTCCCCGGCCGGACCCCGCTCGCCAGGGCCCGCTCCACCTCGCGGGCGGTGAGCGTGTCCAGGCTCGACGTCGCGTCGTCCAGGACGAGCAGCCGTCCCGCACGGCAGAACGCCCGCGCCAGGCCGAGGCGTTGCAGCTCCCCGCCGGACAGGGGCGCGTCCGCGAGCGCGGTGTCGTACCCCTCGGGCAGGCGGCGGACGAAGGCGTCGGCCCCGGCGGCCCGCGCGGCGGCCCGCACGGCGGCCAGGTCCCGGTCGGGGCCGGGGCCGCGGTCCGGGTGCGCGTGGGGATCCGGCCGGCCGCCGAAGGCGACGGCGGCCGCGACGCTCCCCCCGAAGAGGGCCGGGCGTTCGAAGGCGTGGCCGACCTCGCGGCGCAGCTCCTCGGCCGACAGCTCGTCGAGCGGCACCCCGTCGAGCAGGACCCGGCCCTCGTCGCACGCCGAGAGCCGTCCCGCCACCGCGGCCAGCGTCGTCTTGCCGGAGCCCGATCGGCCGACCACGACGGCGGTCGTCCCACCGGGGATCCGCAGGTCGACGTCGTGCAGCAGCACGGTGCCCGCGCGCACCACCCGTACCCCGCGCAGCTCCAGCGCCCCCGGCCCCGCCTCGGGCAGCCGGCGCTCACCCTGCGGGAGTTCGGGGAGCACGAAGAGGGCCGCGGTGCGGCGGGCGGCGGCCCGGCCGCGCACCACGGCCGCCAGCCGTCCCGTCACCGCGCCCACCCCGGCCGCGAGGCCCGCGTAGCGGACGGCGGCGAGGAGCCCGCCGACGCCGAGGGCCCCCTCCGCGAGGCGGACCCCGCCCACGCCGAGGACCACGTACAGCAGCAGGGGCATGAGGGCAGCGGTACGCGCCACGGTCGCGCCGTAGATCCGCCACGTCCGCCGCCCCTCGGCGCCGAGCTCCGGCAACCGGGCCAGTACGCGAGCCTGTTCACGCTCGGCGGTACCGGCGGCGGCGATCGTACGTGCGCCCCCGAGGGCCTCCACGAGGCGGCCGGCCAGGTCGAGCTGCACCTCCTGGTAGCGGCTGACGCTGGCCCCCGAGTCGCGGGCGAACGCCCTCAGCAGCAGGGCGAGCAGCGGGAGTCCGGCGAGGAAGGCCAGCGCGGTCCATACGTCGACCAGGAACAGCGCCACGAGTCCGCCGAGCGGCGGGACCAGGGCCACTGAAGCGGTCACGACGGCCCCCGGTACGGCGCCGGCGGTGGTGGCCTGCGCGGTCAGCCGGGCGGAGAGCTCACCGGGGGAGTGGCGCGCGGCATGGTGCGGGGCGGTGCGCAGCAGCCGGCCGAGCCCGAGCCGCCGCAGCCAGGCGGTGGAGCGGGCGTCGACACCGCCGGTGAGCCGGGCCGTCGCCGCGTCGAGCACCACCTCGGAGGCGATCACCGCCGCGCACCACACGGTCCACCGGGCGCCGGCGGGGTCCTGCCGCAGCAGCAGATCGAGGGTGTGGCCGAGGACCGCCGGCTCGGCCAGGGCCGCGCCGGCGGCGGCCACCGCGCAGCCGGCCGCGGCGGCGAGGCGGCCTGCGCTGTGTCGCGCGGCCGCCCGCAGGGCCCGGTCGGCCGCGCGGGCGGCCGGCGCCTCGCCGGGGGGATCGGGCACAGTCATGGGGCGCGGGCTCCAGGGGTGTGGTGCGGGCCCGGGCGGCGAACCGCCCGGGCCCAGGAGGACCTGATCCCTGATCAGTTACAGGTCGTGATGCTCAGGCTGCTGTCGCCGCACAGGAGCAGGCTGGCGCGGCTGCCGCCGCCGGTGAGGTGCGCGGCCTCGGTGGCCTCTTCCTTGGGGGTTTCCATCGACTGCAGGTCGAGAAGCGTCATGTCCGTATCCTCTTCACTGTGGTGTTCCGATGGGTCACGGCCCCCGCGAGGGGGACCGGCTCTGGGGCCGCCGCGGTGGACCGCGGCGGCGGGAGGAACGGCAGGTGCGCGCGCCCGCCGGGCGCCGCGCCGCCGAGAGCGAGGAGCGCGCCGGCCGTGCCCGTGGACAGATCCATGGACAGGCGCATCATCTGCTCGCCGGGAAAGGCCAGGAAGCCCTGGTACGGGACCGCGTGCCGGGCCAGGGCCTCCACCTGCCGGGCGATGTCCGCGGGGGCGGAGCCCGGGCCCGGCGTCGTGGTCCGGGCCAGGTGGAGGATCATGCCGGCCGCGCCGCGGAACAGTCCGGGCTGGGCGTAGAAGGTCGCCTGGGCGGCGCGGACGATCTCCGGCCGGGCCCGTTCGAAGCGGTCGTCCCGCGCGTGCTCCAGCCAGTCGTCCAGCACCATGCCGATCCCTACACTGCCGCCGCCGAGGTAGGGCATCGTGCGCCAGCCCTCGTCGACCTGCAGGGTGCCGAACGCGCTGGTCACGCAGCGGTCGAGATCGCGGTGCAGGGCCCGGCCGGCCCGGATCAGCGACTCCTGGTCTCCGGTTCGTTCGTAGAGCCGCAGATGGAGCAGCGCGGGTCCGCTGTGACCGTGGAGCAGACCCGCCCGTTTCGGCCCGGACACGGACGCGGACGTAGGCATGGACGCGGCATCGGCGAGGAGCTCGGCGCAGCGCAGGGCCGCGGCGTGCAGTTCGCCCTCGCCGGTGGCCGAGCCCAGGGAGTCCAGGGCCAGGCCGATGCCGGCGAGTCCGCCGTGCAGGTCGGGCCCGGCCGACTGCCAGGGCTGGCCCAGCAGTTGGTCGGCGAGGGCGAGCGCGCGGTCGCGGTGGCCGAGCCGTTCCAGGGTCCAGGCGAGACCGGCGAGGCCGTCGTAGAAGCCCAGCGGCATCCCGGAGGCCGGCTCCTTCGTACGGGCCAGCAGCCATTCCTCGGCCTCGGGCCACGGGTCGGTGCCGGTCTCGGCGAGCGCGTACAGCACACCGGCCGCTCCGTAGCCGAATCCGGTTCCGCCGCCGGCGGTCGCGAACTGGGCCGGGTCCCCGGGGAAGAGGCGGTCCTCGCGGTCGAAGGTGGCGCTCGCCCGGATCGCCGCCGTCATCGAGGCACATGCGGCCGCCAGGTCGCCCGGCTCGACCGGCAGGTAGGGGCGGGCACGGGGTACGGCCACGCGATCGCCGGAACCAGAGCCGGAACCAGGTCCGGGACCGGCGTCGGGACCGGTGTCAGGACCGGGGTCCGCGAGGATCTCCCGTACCGCCTCGTCGAGGAACCCACGGGGGACCGGGAACTGCTCGGCGGCGATGCCGGCCAGGTGCGCCGCCTTGGCCCGGTCCAGCACCAGCAGGCTGGTCAGCGGCAGGAACAGGGCCAGCCGCAGGCAGGCCAGGGCGTACCGGTCGACGGCGAAACCGCGCCGGCCGGCCGGGGCGACGAACGCCGGGTTGGCGACCGTCTGGCGGAGCCCCTCGTCCACGTGGGCGGCGGCCTCGAAGTCGAGGAGCGCGACCGACATCCCGCCGGTCCCCTCGTCCTCCGCGACCATGATGTTGAACAGGTGGAGGTCGTTGAAGACGATGCCGCGGGCGTGCACCGCCTCCACGGCCCGCGTCACCTGCCGGTGGACCTCCAGCGCCCACCGGGTGTACTCCGCGAGCTCCGCAGGATCGGGGTCCGCCTCGATCAGCGGGTGCCGGCGGGCGAAGTAGGTGTTGAGGGGCTTGCCCTCCAGGTACTGCATCACCAGGAAGTGGTGGTCCCCGACGGTGAAGGTGCCATGGACGGCGGGCACGCAGTCCAGCCCGGCCAGTTGCTCCAGGGCCCTTCGTTCGCGGTGCAGCCGGGTCACGGCGTCCGCTCCGTCGGCCGCGAGCCCCGCGAAGGGGCGCGCCTCCTTGAGGACGACCGGTGCGCCGGTGCGCACGTCACGGCCGGCGTAGACACCGCCACCGTTGGAGAAGTGCAGGGCGCGTTCGACCGTGTACGGAAGGCCTTCGAGGGTGACGGCGGCCCGCCGGGCCAGATGGGGCGCGAGGAACGCGGGCAGCTCGACCCACTCGGGCGGCTGGAACACCGGACCCCGCGGGTCCGGTACGAGCCGGCCCTCCGGGGTCTCGATCGCCGGGACGAGCTCGCCGCGGTCGTCGTAGCAGTGCCGCAGGGTGAAACTTCCGTAACGCAGGTGCACGGGCCCGTCGTTCCAGCGCAGGTCGCTCAGGATGTACGGGCCCGGCTCCCCGGCCAGCAACGCGTCGAGCTCCTCGGCGACGCGCCGGCACTGCTCCTCGTCCGCCGGGTACACGGTGAGGAACTTGCCGCTCGCCGCGCGGTCGGCGTACTTCGCGTTGCGCAGGTGCAGCAGGTACCGGCTCGGCACGAACTTGAAAGCGATCCGGCGCTCCACGCAGTACGTGCGGACCCGTTCGAGGACGGACTCGGCGTTGTCCAGGCATGCCGAGACGTGGATCTTCCAGCCCTGGGAGGGCAGCCGGGCGTCGACGGGCCGCAGCGCCAGCCAGTCCCCGCTGCGGTGTGTCTGCCACCCCGCCGGTACGGGGGCGAGCGCGGCCGGGTAGTTCTGCTCGGCCCGCCGGTACGGCGCGTCGTAGAACCAGCGGTCGGCGTCGCAGAAGGCGGCGTACCCCTTGTTCACTCCTGCTCCCTCGGTCGGTGACGTGCCCACGCTGTCACGCGGTCCGAGGGCCACGACAGTCACGGCTGTCACCGATGGGGTGTGCAGTACGCACGAGTCAACAAGCGCCGGGAGGGGCCGGCGGGTCAGTCCTTGCTGGCCGACTGCCAGCTCATGCCCCAGCCGTACTCGATGTCCGCCGCCTGCTGCTTGAAGACGCCGGGCGCCGGCAGGAGGTACTTCGCCTCCCGCCGGACGATCAGCTCCCCGCCCACGTTCTCGATCAGTGCGATCGCGGCCACCGGTGACGGGACGGTGCATTCGTCCAGGCGCACCTCGATCGGCGGACCGACGGGCGGATGGAGCGTGGCGACCCCTTGGAGCCCCGCGAAACTGGTGGCCCCGGCGTAGATGACCACGAACACCAGCAGGCGCTCGATCTCGGCCGCGTGGTCGAGGTTGATCATGAGGTTCTCACCGGCCTCGCTGGCACCGGTCCGGTCGTCGTGGTCCAGCTGGATGTACGGCGGCTGGTGGAAGGAGCCGAACTGGTTGTCGATGGGGTGGACGATCCCCTTCGTTCCGTTCCGCAGCTCCCACAGGCAGGAGAGATCGAGATCGACGTCCTCCAGCCGGACGGCGTCCTTGCCCTTCCGCATCCAGCCGCGCGGCGGCGCGGCGGCGCTCCACGTGAGATTGACCCGCATGCCCCCGGAGACGGCCCCTTGCTTGGTCAGCGACACCGCGGGGGCCGCCTTCGTCAAGGTGATCTTCGACAGCCGTACCGGACGGGCGGGCTCGGGCGGCGCCACCGCCCGCTGCACCGGCACCGGCTGAGGTGGGGCCGCGGCCGGTGCCGGTGCCGGTGCCGCATCGTCGACCGTGATCCCGAAGTCGGTGGCGAGACCGGCCAGACCGGAGGCGTACCCCTGGCCCACCGCCCGGAACTTCCAGGCGCCGGCCCGCCGGTACAGCTCCCCGAGCACGAACGCCGTCTCCGACGTGGCATCCGTGGCGTCGAACCGAGCCGTCTCGGCGCCGCTGTCCGCGTCCAGCACGCGTACGAAGAGGCCGGACACCTGACCGAACGTGCTGTCGGTGGACGCCGCGACCACCACGGTCCCGATCTCCTCCTCGACCCCGGACAGGGTCACCCCGATCGTTTCGAGCACGCCCGTGCCGTCCTGGCGCCGTCCCTCGTGGCGCACGGCACCACTGGGGTGCACGGGCTGGTTGCAGAACACGAAGTCGTCGTCCGACCGCACCTTGCCGGCCGCCGTCAGCAGCAGGGCCGACACGTCCACGTCAGGTGCTCCGGGACCCCCTTGCCAGCCCAGCTCCACCCGGACCGTGCTGCTCGGCACCGGTACGTTGGCACCCTTCCGCATGGACATGCGGTCCCCCTTCCGCCAGGTGTCTCCCCTCTCACGCAGCGTACGAGGATCCGGCCCGTTCCCCTCCCCGAAGGCGGCGATTGCTTCGGTACCGGGGGAAGTTGTGGGGTCACGGCATGATGGGGCGGTGATCACCATTCATCTGAAGTACGAGATCGACGTCGACAAGCTCGCGGACTTCGAGGAGTACGGGCGCCGTTGGGTCCGCCTGGTCAACCGGTTCGGGGGCACCCACCACGGCTACTTCCTGCCCAGCGAGGGCGACAGCGACATCGCCTACGCCCTCTTCTCCTTCCCCGGCTTCGCCGCCTACGAGCAGTACCGCACGGACAGCATGTCCGATCCGGAGTGCCAGGCCGCTTTCGACCTGGCGCGCGAGACCCGCTGCATCAAGCGGTACGAGCGCCGCTTCCTGCGGCCCCTCGACACCCCCGGCCTCTGAGAGGTCAGGTCACCGTTCGCGGTCCATGACGCGACGGGCGGCCTCGGCCTCCGCCGCGGGCGGTGACAGTTCGTCGAGCGTGTCGAGCTCGTCGTCCGAGGCCAGCTCCCGCTCCCAGGCGGCCGCGAGCCGCTCCTGGTCCTCCGGCGGTCTGCTGGTGACGGCCTCCTGCTGCTGCGGACCCAGAGCCGCGAGGAAACGCCCGACCGCGTCCGTCGGCATGCCGTACTCCTTCTCGCCGTGGGGGAGGGCAGCGGCGGTCGCGATGCCGTGCCTGGCCCAGGATGGCGAACCGGGCCGGGGCGGGCGGCCCGACACGGCGGGCCGCCACCCGAATGCCGCGCCCGGTGCCGACCGCCCGCGGGGGACGCGCCGGCCTGGTGGTCACGAGGGCGTGGAACTTGCCGCGTGCGCCGGCCGCCTCTCCTCCCCGGCCCGCTCCCGCTCGTGCGCCGCGGGGCGGTCCGGCCGGAGTCCTACGGCCAGGACGACCGCGCCGGTCAGCGCGAACCCGGCCGTCCAGAGCGCTCCGACGTGCATGGCGTGCAGGAAGGCGGTGTCGGCGGCAGCGGCGAGCCGGGTGTCGTGCGTGGCCGCCGCCACGTGCCGGGCGAGTTCGGCCGAGACCCGGGCCGGTTCCCGTACCGGATCCGGGAGGCCGGTCAGCGAGCCGTCGATCGCACGCCGGTAGACGATCGAGGTGATCGTGCCGCCCGCCGCGATGCCGAGCACGCTGCCGGTCTGGCGCAGGGTGCTGTTGACCGCGCTGCCCGCGCCGGACCGCTCCAGCGGCAGGGAGCCCAGTACCGCGCCCGTGACGGGAGCGATCACCATGCCGATCGCGGTGCCCTGGACCAGCACGGCCGCCGCGTACCAGGCGATCGGTGTGGTCGCACCGAAGAGGGCGAAGGAACCCATCGACAGGGCCGCGACGGCCAGCGCGATCGAGGAGACGAGCCGGACGGAGGTACGGCGGACCAGCCGGACGGCGATCGGGGAGCCGACGACCACCCCGAGGGCTCCCGGGAGCGCGAGGAGAGAGGCGTCCAGCGCCGAGTACCCGCGGACGCCTTGCAGGTAGAAGGCGAGGTAGAAGGACGCGGCCGTCATGGCCAGGAAGACCGTCATCAGGGTGAGGTTCCCGGCGGCGAACCGGCGCTGTGCCAGCAGCCGGGGGTCGAAGCTCGGGTGGGCGATCCGCAGCTCGACGACGACGAACGCGGCGATCAGCGCGACGCCGACGAGGGTGGATCCCCACACGCGCGGCTGGGCGAAGGAGGCGTCCTGGCCCGCGCGGATCAGACCGTAGGCGAGGATGCCCAGACCGCCGGTCGACAGCAGCAGCCCGGCCGGGTCGAGGCGGCGGACCTGTGGGCTGCGGGAGTTGGGCACGTACCGGGCGATGAAGCCGAGGCCGAGGACGACGACGGGCACGTTGACGAGGAACACCGATCCCCACCAGAACCTCGCGAGCAGCGCCCCGGCGAGGATCGGCCCCGCGGCGAGACCGACGCCGGCGAAGGACGACAGGGTGCCGAAGGCGGCCGGGCGCTGCGCGGGCTCGAACGTCCAGCTGACCACCGCCATGGTGGCCGGGACGAGCAGCGCGGCGCCGACGCCCATCACGGCACGGGCGGCGATGAGCTGGTCCGGGCTGGTGGCGTAGGCGGCGAGGGCGGAAGCGGCGCCGAAGAGGGCCATGCCCGTCAGCAGGAGGTTGCGGTGGCCGAACCGGTCACCGAGCGCACCGCCGGTGAACATCAGGCCGGCAAAGGCCAGTGTGTAGGCGCCCGTGGCCCACTGGAGCTGGCCGGGGGTGGCGCCTAACCCCCGGACGGGGTCGGAGAGCGTCTCGAACGCGGTGGTCAGGATGGTGCCGTCGAGCCAGATGAGGAGCTGGGCGAAGACGAGGACGCCGAGGATGAGCCGCTGACGGGCCGGCGTCGGGGTGGACGGCACCGGTGACATGGGTGAGGACATGCGTGACTGCCTTCGGATCAGGGTGAGTTACGTTTCGGTGGAGCGCATCGCGGAGCACACGGCGGTGGCGCGCCGCAAAAATCGTCAAGTACCTGACGGTTCTCTCATCGTGGCAAACTCGTAAAGTACCTGTCAATCATGAATCCGGAGGTCGTCCGATGGGCGAGCAGAGTCACCGTCGGGTGCTGAGCTTCGTGGTGCGTCACGCCTGGCTCAGCATGCGGGCCGCGATCGGGGCCGAGCTGGAGGAATTCGGGCTCACCGTGCCGCAGTTCGCGACCCTGATGATCGTGGGGGAGTCCCCGGGCATCTCGGTGGCCCAGCTGGCCCGCCTGGTCGGGAGCTCCCGCCAGGCGGCCAACGAGATGCTCGCGGCGCTGGAGCGTGACGGCCTGATCCTCCGGGCCCCGCACGCCACCGACCGCAGGACGCACCAGCTGAGCCTCACCGAGCTCGGGCATGCGCGCTACGAGGACGCGCTCCCAGCTGTCCGGCGCCGCGAGGCCGAACTGGAGGCGGGGCTGACGGAGGAGCAGTGCGAGGCGGCGTTCGCCTGGCTGTCGGCCATGTCGAACGCCCGCCAGGAGGCGGGGAGGGGCTGACCTGGCGCCGGGCCTTTGGTGTCGGCCCGGGGGCAGGCGGGGCCGGGGGTCGTCGGCCGGCTCAGGGCGTGGACTTCCAGCCCTGCCCGTGGAGTCGTTCGAATCCGTCCAGGAGGAGATCGAGCGCGAACTCGAATTCGAACTGGTCGTCGCACCCCTGGCCGACGACCGACCGCCGGTCGTGCGCCACCGCCCGGGCCAGTTCGGTGACGTGGGGATACCGCCGGGCCATCGCCTCGTACGCGGCCACCTGCGCCCGCTCGTCCTGCGGTGCGGGGCCCCCCGGGTCGTCGAACAGCTCCTCGGTGAAGCCCAGCACCCGGCTGCCGAGGGCGTGCATCACGTGGTGGGTGAGGTCGGCCGAGAAGCCGCCGGCCCGGAACGTTCCGATCACCGAGTCGAGGTACGCGAGCACCGCCGGTGTCGGGCTGGTGCGCGACCGGATCACCTGGGCCGCCCAGGAGTGCGCGAGGAGGGCGCCGCGCGCCCCGAGGATCCGCCCGCGGACCGCGCTCTTCCAGTCGGATCCGGGGGACTGGCCCTCGATGCCCGCGACGACGACTTCCACCATGCCGTCCAGGAGCTCTTCCTTGTTGGCCACGTGCTTGTAGAGCGCCATCGGTACGACGCCCAGTTCCTGGGCGAGTCTGCGCATGCTCAGCGCCTCGATCCCGGCGCCGTCGGCGAAGGTCACGGCGGCGCGCAGCACCCGGTCCCGGCTCAGGGGGGTCCGGCGTGATCCCTTCGGCTGCTCGGGCATGTGGGCTTCTCCTTCGATCCGTTCCGTTCCCGGGCTGGTGCGGGTCGCGTCCGTCCCGCCTTGACGAGTGTACGGCGTACACCTAGGGTGAGCGTCAAAGGTCAGGTGTACGCCGTACACCTCTCAGGGAGGGGCTGTTCCGTATGGGATCGACCAGGAGAACCGCGATCGTCGCGGGAGTGCTGTTCCTCGTCACCGAGGTCGCCGCGATCGGCGGCCTCGCGCTCTACCGTCCCGTTCTGCACGACACCGGCTACGTCCTCGGACCGGGCGCCGACAGCCAGGTGTTCCTGGGGGCGCTGTGCGAGTTCGTGCTCGCGCTGGCGGTCACGGGCACGGGGGCCGCGCTGTACCCGGTCCTGCGGAGGCGGAACGAAGGGGCCGCCATCGGCTACGTCTGCGGGCGTCTGCTGGAGGCCGCCGTCATCGTCGTCGGCATCATCAGTGTGCTGTCGGTGGTGACGCTGAGGAGGCAGGCGGAGGGCGCGGCGGGCGCCGACGGGGCTTCCCTGGTCACGGCCGGCCAGGCCCTGGTGGCGTTCCACGACTGGACGTTCCTGTTCGGGCCGAACTTCGTGCTCGGCGCCAACACCCTGGTGCTGGCCGGCCTGATGTACACCTCGCGGCTCGTACCGCGCTGGATCGCCGTCCTGGGGCTGGTCGGCGGGACGATGATCTGCGCCTCGGCGACCGCCGTGCTGTTCGGGATCTACGAGCAGGTCTCGGTGGCGGGGTCGCTGGCGGCGCTTCCCGTCTTCGCCTGGGAGGTGACGCTGGCCGTCCGGCTGCTCGCCAAGGGCTTCGGCGCGGGGGCGGGCAGCAGCGCCGAAGCCGCGTGACGGCCCTTTCTTGCGCTGGTCGCTCTCTCAGGACATCCGGTCCACGTTCCACAGGGGCAGGCCCCGGAAGAACTCCACGGCCTCCGCGCGCCAGTACGGTTCCCAGGACGCGGCCTCGGCAGCGGCGGCCTCCGCGTGCCGCCGGATCTCCGCCCTCAGCCGCCGGTCCACGCCGGCGTCGCGGGCGATCTCCCTGATCCGGCCCAGCGTTTCGTCCGGGCAGCCGGGATCACCGAGCGCGGCTTCGACGAGGGCCGCGCCGGCCCCGGTCGTGGCGGCCAGGACCGCACGGACGGCGTAGGTGCGGCGCCCCGAGCGGATGTCGGCCCCGGTGGACTTCGCCTCGGCCGCCGGGTCGCCGCCGTGCGGGCCGAAGAGGTCGAGGAAGTCGTCGCGCATCTGCTCGGAGATGCCCACCAGCCGGGAGTAGCGGTGCAGTCGGGCGCGGTGCGGCGCCGGATCCTCGCCCGCGGCCAGCAGGCCCATCGTCAGCGGCGCGAGGATCGAGTACCGCGCGCTCTTGAAGTCGGTGACGGTGTGCAGGAACTCCTCGCCGGGCAGGGTGTGGGAGTCCCGCTCCAGATCGGCCAGCTGCCCGGCCACGGTCTCCGCCGCGGTACGCGTGTGCACGCCGAGCAGGGCCTGGCGGAGCTCGGCGGGAACCTCGGCCTCCAGCAGCACCTGGGTGGACAGGAACGCGGCGAGGTCCCCGGCGAGTATCGCGAGCCCGAGGGCGGTGGACTCCTGACCGGGGAACTCCCGGCGGTAGGCGTAGTACGTCGAGGGACCGCCGCGGCGCAGGGGAGCGTCGTCGATGATGTCGTCGTGGACGAGCCCGTGCGTCTGGAGCAGTTCGATGCTCAGCGCGGCCTCGGCGAGCCCCGGTATCTCGTCCGTGGTGACCAGCCGGGCCGCTTCGTACAGCAGGACGACCCGCAGCCGCTTGCCGCCGCGCATCGAGAACTCGCGCAGGAGCTCCAGGCAGCGGGGGACGTACCGGCTGGGCACCGGGACGTCGAAGCGCTCGCCGAGGCCGTCGAAGTACTGCTCGAACCGGGCGTCGAAGCGGATCCGGTGACCGGCGACGCGTTCCAGGGTGGTGGCGGAGACGTTGGCATGCATGAAGATCAGTATCGATCACGGCTCCGCCCGCCCGGATCGGCTCCGGCGCGTCGGGGAATGCGTTCAGCCGCCCGAGGGCGCGGCGGAGAGACAGGCCCGCAGCTCGGCTTCGCCGGCGTTCCCGCCCGTGCACATGAGAGCCACCCGCTGCCCCGCGAGGCCGTCGCGTGCCGCGAGGAGCGCGGCCAGCGGCGCGGCGGCAGCCGCCTCGGCCACCGTTCGGGCATCACGCATGAGCAGCCACTGGGCCCACCGGATCTCGTCGTCGCCGACCAGCCGGAAGTCCGCCAGGTGTTCACGGAACAGACGCTGCGTCAGCTCGAAGCCCGACCCGGTCGCCAGGCCCTCCGCCGCCGTGGTGTTCGGACGCTCGACACAGCGGCCCGAGCGCCAGGAGTCGTGCGCGGCCGGCGAGTGGCGTGACTGCACCGCGATGACGCGGCAGCGCGGGCTGATCGCGGCCGCCACCAGGCAAGCGGCGGCGGCGCCACTGCCCCCGCCGACCGGCACGACGATCGCGTCGAGGTCCGGTTCCTGTTCGAAGACCTCCAGGAACGCGGTGGCCACGCCCGCGATCAGGCCCGGCTCGTTCGCCGCGCTGACCAGGCGCATCCCCCGCCGGGGCGCGAGCTGCTCGGCGTGGCGGCGGGCCTCGTCGAAGTCCGCGCCGTATTCGACGAGTTCGGCGCCGAGCCGCCGTACGGCCTCGGCCTTCAGGGGATTCGGGTCCTCCGGCATGACGATGGTGCAGGGGACGCGGAAGAGCGCCGCGGCATAGGCGAGGGACTGCGCGTGGTTGCCGGTGGAGTACGACAGGACACCGCGTGCACGCTCGTCCGGGTCCATCGCCGCCAGCAGGGCGACGCCTCCCCGGACCTTGAGGGCGCCGGTCGGCTGCAGGTTCTCGTGTTTGACCAGCACGCGGACCCCGGCGCCGACGGCGGCGTCGAGGGCGGGATAGGAGAGCAGAGGGGTCGGGGAGAGGTGCGCGCTCTGCAGACGACGCGCGCGAAGGACGTCGGAGATCGTCGGACTGTGCATGCACCCATGCTGCGCAGGGACAACCCATAGGACAAATGTCAGTTTCCGATGGACTCATCGATATCATCGATGAATGTTCGACGAGAATCGCCTCCGGGTCTTCGCCGCCATCGCCCGCGAGGGTTCGGTGACGGCTGCCGCCGCAGCGCTGCACTACGCGCAGCCGTCGGTCAGCCACCACCTCGCCAGGCTCGAAGCCGAAGCCGGGGTGCCGCTCGTCCGGCGGGCAGGCCGCGGCATCCGGCTGACCGAGGCCGGCCGACTGCTCGCCGATCGCGCGGAGGAGATCCTCGGCCGGATCGACTCGGCCCGGACCGAACTCGCCGCCCATGCCGGGCTCAGCGCCGGACGGGTGCGGCTCGCGGCGTTCCCCTCCGCGCTCGCCACGGTCGTACCCACGGTGGCCGCCGCATTCAGTGCCGCGTACCCGGACATCGAACTGGCACTGACCGAAGCGGAGCCGCCCGAAGCCCTGGCGGCCCTGCGGCGCGGCGAGGTCGATGTCGCCTTCACCTTCCACCACGGCGACGGCCCGCCCGCCGACCGCGAGGGCCACACCGTGACCCCGGTCCTGCACGAGCCGGTCTACGTCGTCAGCCGGGCCGGCGCATCCTGGCCCGGTCCGCGCTCGGACCTCGGCACCTACCGCGGACAACGGTGGATCGCCGGCTGCGAGCGGTGCCGTACGCACCTCCTGTCGGCGTGCGGGAAGCGAGGCTTCGCTCCCGCGATCGCCTTCGAGACCGACGACTACGTCGCGGCCCAGGCACTCGTGGCCGCCGGCCTCGGCGTCAGTACGCTGCCCGGCCTCGCCCTGCGCGCTCATCTCCACCCCGGCGTGACGATCGACCGCCTACCGGAGGACCACCGCTTCGTCGACGCCGTCGTCTACGGGGCACCGCCGCTCCCGGCCCCGGTCGAAGCCTTCCTGAAGGTCCTCGAGGAGACCGACGTAGAGCCCGCGCAATGGCCCTGACGGGCCCGACCGCTGCCGGGGCGGCGTGCGCGGAGGTGCCCTGTCACGCGCCCGTGACAGTCGGCGGACAGCTTGATGAAGTTCCGCGGCCAGGCTCTTAACAGAAGAACAAAACAGACATTTCGTCTCTCGCCTTCTGTAACCTCCCCCTTCGTCGCCTCTTCATTGGAGAAATTCTCATGGCCCGCACGTCCCGCAAGCAGCGTTGCGCGATGTTCGCCGTTACGGCCGCGCTCGTGACGGGGGGCGCGCTGGTTCCCACCAGCGCATTCGCCGCCCAGGCCGCGCCGCACGCCGCTGAGGCGCATGCGAAGAGTGGTCACGAGGGCACGGCGGGCAAGCGTGAGGGGGGCGGCAAGGACCGGTCGAAGGGCCGGAAGAACAGCAGGCCCCGGGACGTGGAGAACATGCCGGGCTGCAAGTTCTACCAGGGCAAGGTGTACTGCGAGCACAAGCCCGACACCCCGAAGCCCGCTCCGGCCCCGAACCCCGCTCCGGCCCCGGCCCCGGCCCCGGCTCCGGACCCGGATGTGGTGGCGAAGGAAAACCCGGACGGGGTTCCGGCGTCCGACGCGGGCGGGTTCGGCATCGAGCTGAAGCCCTGACCTGCGGTTCGGAACGCGCTCTATCGCGAGGGGGCTCGCGGGCGGCTGATGGGCGTGCGTGCGAAGCGGAACCTCAGGGCTCGCACAGACGTACGGCGAGGGCGGCGATGTCGTCGTCGAGACGTCCTTTGCTGTGGCGGAGGAGGTCGCGGTGCAGAGACGTCAGCAGTTCGTCGGGCGGCGTCGGGGGCTGTCGGCGCATCCAGGCCGCCAGCGGGAAGAACTCGCCGTCGCGGGCCCGGGCCTCGGCGATCCCGTCGGTATAGAGGAGAAGCAGGTCGTCGGGGGCGAAGTCGAAGGTGTCGACGCTGTAGTGGTCGCCGATCAGCTCCGCCAGGCTGAGCAAGGGGGAGGGAGCCCTGGACTCGAGGGTGAGGACCTTCCCGTGGTTCAGGAGCAGCGGCGGGGGGTGTCCGCAGTTGAGGATGTCGATACGTCTGCCCCCGTGCGGGATCTGGACGAGCAGGGCGGTGGCGAACCGCTCCAGTGGCCCCTCGGGTGGGAAAGCGCCGTTGTAGCGGGTGCTGCTCGCGTCCATCCGGCGGGCGACGTCGACCATGTCGGGTTCCCCGTACGCGGCCTCCCGGAAGGCGTTCACGATCGCCGCGGCCGCCCCCACCGCCGGCAGACCCTTGCCCCGCACGTCACCGATGAGCAGCCTGACCCCGAACGGCGTGTCGACCACCTCGTAGAAGTCCCCGCCGATGCGGGCCTCGGCCGCGGCCGCGAGGTACAGCGACTCGATCTCGATGCCGCCGAAGCGGCGGGGCAGAGGGCTGAGCACCACCTGCTGCGCCGCGTCGGCCACGAGCCGTACCTGGAAGAGGGTGCGTTCCCGCTGGAGCCGGACGTGGCTTCCGTACGCGGCGGCCACGGTGACCGCGATGATCCCGGCGGCCGTCCACCACGTCCCGAGGTCGGGGAAGACGAAACTGAGGCCGATCATCAGGATGAGACAGACCGTCCCGAGCAGGACGGTGGGCAGCACCGGCCACATGGCGGCGGCAAGGGCCGGCGCCGCGGGCAGGAGACGACTGAAGGCCATTTCCGGCGGAGTGTTGTACGCCAGGCTGGCGATGACGACGGTCAGGATGACCGGCGACAGCCGCACAAGTCTTCCCGGGCCAGGGCGCCTGCGTAGCCGCGGCCGTCCAGACTCGATCACACTTCACAGGATATCTACGTAATCGGGTCATAGCGCTCTGACGGTCGGCGGTCGGCGGTCGGCCGCCCGCCCCGGATCGTGAGGCCGCGCCCGCCACGGGCCCATCGGGATCGCGGGGCCGCCGGGCGTCGTATCGGGCCCATAAGCCCGCCGACCAGGCGAAACACGGGGTATCGAGCCACTGCGGACGTGTCCTGTGCGTGCTCGTCGCCGCGCGCATCGAAAGCTCTGCGACGTGACCCGTCCGGTTGCGGACAGTATCTGTCCGCAAGGCCGACTGGCCCGCCCGACTGCCGCGGCGAGAACCGTTGCCGCTCAGCCTGCTCGTGGCGGGATTCGGACGCTGTTCCGTGTTGCTTCAGTGGGCTGACGTGGCGCAGGCGAAGTGCCACGATGATCCGTGCTTCAACAGTGTGCCGGACGGGACGCGGTGAGCGCGGTGACAGCGTGTCCCGGAGGCGGCCCTACCCCACGAAAGGGCGGACACCCCATGCGCGTCACCCCCCTCGTATCGTCCTTACCCGGCGACCAGGGCTCGGCCGCGGACGATCCCATACGGCTCTATTACAGCCACAAGACCCAGGAGATCCTGCACAAGTACGGCCCGGGTCCCCGTGTCCACTTCCACGTGGGCCTGTATCCGGACGGCCCGCCGGACAGTACCGCCCCCCAGAACGTGCTCAAGCAGCGCATGCTCGACGCGCAGGAGCGGATAGTCGAGCACGCGGCCCGGTCGTGGGGCGCGTACGACGTGTCGCCCCGGCGGCTGCTGGACGTCGGCTGCGGCCTGGGCGGGACGTCGCTGTACTGGGCGCAGGAGCACGGTGCGTCGGTCACCAGCCTCACCGTCGCGGCGGAACACATCCCGATCGTCCGGCACTTCGCCCGGCACGCAGGGGTCGGCGACCGGGTGAGACCCGTACTGGGGGATGTGCACGACCTGGACGAGACCCGCGCGTACGACGCCGTCTACGCCAACGAGAGCAGCGGCTACACCGACCGGACCCGGCTCTTCGAGGTCGTCGCCAAGGCGCTGGAGCCCGGCGGATGGTTCGGGATCCAGGAACACTTCGCGGGCCGCTCCACATGGCGCGAGTTCATCGACGGCTACTACAGAACGCGACTGGGGCTGAGAGGGGAGTACCTCGCCGCAGCCGAGGCGGCCGGGTTTGAACTCGTGCACGAGGAGGACGTGACGGACTCGGTGGCGGAGTTCTGGGTGCAGTCCATGGCGTGGAACACCGCCGAACTCGACCGGCTCCGCGCGGACGCCGCCGCCCGGCCCGGTGCCTGGACCGGCGAACGGCTCGAACAGTCGACGCTCGCGCACAGCAGGTTCTTCCGGCTCTGGCGCGACCACGCGGTGCAGACGCGGCTGCTGCAGTTCCGGATCGGCGGCCGCCGATGACGGCGCCACCGCCACCGGTGCCGCCACCGGCGCCGGCACCGCGCCCCTCGCTCCTCGGTTCGCGCCTGCCTGCCTTCTACTGCCCCCTGGAGCGCGACCTCGTCCATCCGGAGGCGAAGCAGGTGGAGGCGCTGGCGGTCGAGTGGCTGGACGCCTTCGGCATCTACCCCGATCCGGTCGAGCGCGCATGGGGTCTCGCCACCCACAGCGCCGACTTCTCCTGCCGCATCATCCCCGACGGGAACGTGGAGGCCCTCCTGCTCTTCACCGAATGGAACTACTGGGCCAACGCCGTCGACGACTGGCAGGATTCGGGTTCCGACGAGGTGGGGACGGCTGCCGTCGTCGAACACGGCGTACGCCTGCTGCGCACCATCGAGGACCCGGGAGCCTCGGTGCTGCCCGACGGACCGATGACCCGCGCACTGCTGGACCTGGTGCGCCGCACCCATGCGATGCTCACACCCTACGAGCTGCGCAGGTTCGCCGAGGGGACGCGCGACTGGCTGCTCGGAGCAGCCTGGCGGGCCGCCCGGGCCGAGGCCGGGAGCATGCCGGGGCTGAACGACTTCGTCGCCATGGGGCCGCTGGCGAACGGGACTCGCTTCTCGCTGACATGGTCCGACGTCGCACGCGGGGACCGGCTGCCGGCGGAGGTGCTCTGCTCCCGCTCTCTGACGGCGCTGACGGATGCGGCGGGATTCGTCGTCAGCGCGGACAACGACCTCTTCTCCTACGACAAGGACGACCATCTGGAGCCGAGGGAGGTGAATCTCGTCAATGTCCTCGCCCACCAGGAGAACTGCTCGCCCGCCGAGGCCGTGCCGCTCGCGGTGGCCCTGCGTGACCGGGTGATGGTCCGCTTCATGACGCTGCGGGCCCGGGCGGAGGCCGGTGCGAGCGCGGAACTACGCCGTCACCTGACGGCGTTGGGACACTACGTGGCCGGCTCCATCGCCTGGCAGAGCCGGGCTCCCCGGTACGCGAGCCCGCGCAACCGGCACGAACTGCCCCTGGCGGAAGCCCGGTTCGCGGTCCGGTACGCCGACGCCCCCGGCTTCGCCGGGAGCGAGCCGCCGGAGGTTCCGGCCCTCGCCTCCTGGTGGCAGCGGGTGCACGACTGAAAATACCGGGTGGCCCCGGGCGCAACGCCCGGGGCCACCGGCCCGGAAGCCGTCAGCAGAAGCCGGGCAGCCGTCAGCCGAGGCCGAGCAGCCGCCGCCACCAGCTGACGGCGCGGCGGCGCCGCCCCCCGACCACGGGCGCCGCCGTCGGCTGCGGCGGGACGGGCGCGTGCACGGGGTGCCCGGCCGGCTGCTCGTCCTGGGGCTGCGCGTTCGGTACGGAGCGCGGGGCGAACCGTACCGGCAGGGACAGCAGGTGGCGTGACATGAGGGTGCCCCGCCATTGCAGCTCGCTCGCGTCGACCGCCAGCTGGAGGTCGGGCAACCGGTCCAGCAGGACCTCGATTCCGGTGTCCGCGATGGCGCGGCCGATGTCCTGGCCCGGGCACTCGTGCGGGCCGCTGCTGAAGGCCAGGTGGGAACGGTTGCCGTGGACGGAGGCCGCCGGATCCGGCCGGATCTGCGGATCGGCGTTGCCCGCGGCCAGCCCGAGCAGGATCATGTCGCCCGCCTTCACCTCCCGGCCGCCGAGCACGGTGTCACCGGTGGCCCAGCGCCCGATGATCGTGTTGATCGGCGGGTCGTCCCACAGGACCTGCTCCAGGGCGTCGGGCAGCGTCATGTGACCTCCGGAGAGGCTGGCCCGGAAGCGCGGGTCGGTCAGTACGGTCCGCAGCGTGTTGGCGATGAGGTTGGCGGTGGTCTCGTAGGCCGCGATCAGCACGACCCGCAGGTGCATCAGCACCTCGGTGTCGCTCAGGTTCGCGGGGTGCTCGATCAGCCAGGAGGCGAGGTCGCGCATGGGCCTGGCCTTGCGCTCCACGACCAGGTGTTCCAGCGTGGCGGTGACGTAGCGGTCGCTCTGGAGGGCCGTCTCCGTACCCTGGAGCATGTCGCGCGCCGCGTTGACCAGCAGGGGGCCGTGTTCGTCGGGCGCCCCGATGAGCTGGGTCATGACCAGCATCGGGAGCTGGTCGGAGAAGGCGGACACCAGGTCGGCGTACCCCTCACCGGCGATCTGGTCGACGAGCTGGTTGGCGAAGCGGGTCACGTAGCGGCGGATGCCGCGCTTGTCGAAGCGCTCCAGGGACTCCACCACGGCCGAGCGCAGCCGCTCGTGAACGGGCCCGTCGGTGAAGTTGCACACCGGCACCCAGGAGACCATGGGGCCGAGCGGGGTGTCGGCCGGCACCCGGCCCTCTTTCATGTCGCGCCAGCCCCGCGGGTCGCGGGCGAAGCGCGAGGACGTGCGTGCCACGTCCAGGTTCTCCCGGTGGCCGAGGACCAGCCAGGCCGGAAGGTCCCCGCTCACCAGTACGGGGGCCACCGCCCCGTGTTCGGCCCGCAGTTTCTCGTACAGCGCGAGGGGATCGGCCTGGGCCTCCGCCCCGTGGAGGCGGTACAGGCCGCCGGCGGTCGCCGCCGCCGCGTGGGCGGGGCACTCGGGCGGTGGGGTGGGGCTGTTACTCACATTGCCTCCTGGGTGGCTGCCTGGGAGTGCAGGTAGCGCATGAGGGTCAGCAGGACATCGCGGGACGAGTCCCGCCGTCTGGCATCACAGACGAGGATCGGGACCGCGGGGGGCAGGTCGAGGGCCTGGCGCAGCTCCTCCAGCGGATGCTCGGGTGCGCCGGGGAAGGAGTTGACGGCCACGACGAAGGGGACGCCCCGCTCCTCGAGCCGTCCGATGACGTCGAAGCTGATCTCCAGCCTGCGGGTGTCGAGGAGTACGACCGCTCCGAGCGCACCTTCGAAGAGTCCGCGCCACAGGAACCAGAAGCGCTCCTGGCCAGGCGTTCCGAACAGGTACAGGACGAGCTCGTCGTTGATGCTGATGCGGCCGAAGTCCATGGCGACAGTGGTGGTGATCTTGCGGTCCACGCCCCAGGTGTCGTCCACGCCGACGCCGGCCCGGGTCATGGTCTCCTCGGTCGTCAGCGGCTTGATCTCGCTGACCGCACCGACCATGGTCGTCTTGCCCACGCCGAATCCGCCGACGATGACCACTTTCACGGCGGCCGCGGCCGTCTGCGGGAGGATGTCCGCCTCGCGTGGCCCGGCGGGCGGGTCAGAGCTTCTGAAGTCCATCGATCACTGCCTCGATCAGAGCAAGGTCGGGTAGCTGCGCGGCGGGAACGGGCGGACGGACGTACACGCGTCTAGCGGCCATCAGGTCCCCGACCAGCACGGTGACGACGCTCACGGGCAGGCCCGCGTACGCGGCGATCTCGGCTACCGACAGCGGTGACTGGCACATCCGCAGGATGGCCGCCTGCTCGGGCTGCATCTCGGGCCGGGCGGACCCTTTGGCCACGACTAAGGTCACGAGGTCCAGATGGACGGCGGTGGAGGGTCCACTGCGTCCGCCGGTGATGACGTAGAGCCGTTCGGGGCTGCCGTCCTCCCAGCGTGTGGGCGGCTCATTCACGCGGGCTGCCCGTCATGTCGGGGCGGGCTGCTCAGGTGGTCCCCCATTCGGGTCACCAGGTTGCGCATCTGCGCGCCCATCAGGCCCGCGTCCACGCCCTCGTCGGCGAGGACCGCGAGGTAGGAGCCGTCGCCCGCGGCCATCAGGTAGAAGAACCCGCCGTCCATCTCGATCACGACCAGGCGCATCCTGCCCTCCGAGCGGGGCAGTTCCGCGGCCACCGCTCCGGCCAGGCTCTGCAGGCCCGCGCAGGCCGCCGCCAGGCGGTCGGCCGTGTCGGTCTCGGCCCCGTACTGCGCCACACAGAGCCCGTCCGCGGACAAGACGATCACGTGCCGCGTCTGCGGCACTCCGGCCGCCAGGTCCTTGAGCATCCAGTCCATGCTGCTGATTCGCTGAGTCATCATTGCTAAGCCCCCTTGGTCGCTGAACCCGACGTTCCTTCGGTGCCCGGCACATCGTGGCCGGGGGTGCCGGACAGTCCGCTGTGGAACGCCTCCAGCCACATTCCGGGGCCGCCGTCGTCCGCCGGCCGGGACTCCGCGGCCGGCCGGGCGTCGGCGGTGGTCACACGGTCCTTGCGGCGCCGCTGCGGCAGGCCGGTCGCGGTACGTGCGCCGGCCTCCGGCTGCGCGGCGGCGACGGGCGCGGGCCTGGATGCCGGAGCCGGCCGGGGCGCGGGCGCGCCCACGCCCGCCGACGAGCGGTCGAAGGGGTGCTCGCGCGGTGTGGCGGCCACGGCCCTGGGCCCCGAGGAGGAGCCGATGCCGTGGGCGAGTCCGGTCGCGGAGGACGCCGTGGTGATCAGGTGCTGCGGCACGATCACCACGGCGCGGACGCCTCCGTACGCGGACGAGCGCAGGGACACCTGGAACCCGTACGCCTGCGCCAGCCGGCCGACCACCGCCAGACCCAGCCTGGGCGTCTCGCCCAGGTCGTTGAGGTCGATCCCGGACTGCGCCTGGGCGAGCATCTTCTCCGCCCGGCTGCGGGCCTCCTCGCTCATGCTCAGGCCGCCGTCCTCGATCTCCACGGCGATGCCCGACTGCACCTCGACGGCCGTGAGGTGGACCCGGGTGTGCGGCGGCGAGTACCGGGTGGCGTTGTCCAGCAGCTCCGCCAGGGTGTGGATCAGCGGCTCCACGACGGGGCCGACGACGGCGACCTCGGTGACCGAGTGCAGCTCCACCCGCTGGTAGTCGATGATCCTCGACATCGCGCCGCGCATCACGCTGTACAGGGTGACGGCCCTGCTCCACTGGCGGCCGGGGCGCGCGCCGCCGAGGACCGAGATGGAATCGGCGAGCCGGCCGATCAGCGCGGTGCCGTGGTCGAGCCGCAGCAGGTCGCCGAACACGTCCGGGTTGCTCCCGTGCCGGTCCTCCATCTCGCGCATCTCGTGGGCCTGCTGATGGACGATCGCCTGCACGCGACGGGCGACGTTCACGAAGGCCCGCTGTGCCGAGTCGCGCAGGCTCTCCTCGTTGTCGACCGCGTCGACGACGTGGGCCAGCACGGCCTGGAGCGCGGCTCTGAAGCGCGGGGTCAGGGCCTCGTCGTCGCCCCAGCGGCTGCCGTGGCCGCCGCGCCCTCCCAGGGCGGTCAGCACCTCCTCGGCCGGCTCGCCCTTGCGCAGGCGCTCGATGGCCTCGGGCAGGACGGACCGGGACAGCCGGGCCGCCTCGGTCTCCTGCCGGGCCAGGGCGTGCTGGAGAGCCGCGACCTGGGCGCGCCCGGCGGCGAGCGCGCGGCCGCGCCGCCGGGCCTCGACGAGGACCGCCGCGGTGCACACGGCGCCGACGGCGATCAGGGCCGTGCCCAGCGGTCCCGAGGAGGAGGCGAGCGCCCCTACCAGGCAGGCGGCGGCCACGACCGCGATCGCGGGCAGCATCCGGCTTGCTCTTCCCTCCAGGTGGGCACTTTCGGGGGGCGTACCTCTTTGCTCCATCGGCGTCCTCGAACTATCGAAAAGGGGGGCCTTCTGACCGGTGGGCGGGAGCATAACTACGCCCAACTTGCCTGATGGGGCCTTTCGTTGGAGTTCATCGGACCGGAGGAACCGTTATGCGCCATCAATGGCGTCGATTTCCGGCGAGGATCCGGGCCCGCGCGCGGTGCGCGGTGGCGTAACGGGAGGTGGGCGGCGCGCGGACCCCGCTCGGCGCGCGTAAATCCGCGCGCGCATTCCCATCGGTTCCGGCCGCACCCCTCGGCTCGCGGGTGGCGACAGGCATCGAAATGCGCTACGGGGCGTCGGGGCGGGCGGTGCCGAGGCCGGTGAGCAGGACGTCGAGGGCGAGGTCGGTCGCCTCGTCCAGCGGCGTGTCCTCGAGGAGGGAGCCGACGGCCAGGGACGCGAGGCCGTGCACCACGGAGAAGGCGACCTGGGCGAGCCGGGCCGGGTCGCCCGCCCGTACGACACCCTCCTGCTGCGCGAGGGCGATCAGTTCGGCGGCGATCTCCAGGCTCTGGTGGCCGAGCTCGCGGAGTTCGGCGCTCGAGTGGTCGGCGTGCTTGGCCGTGAACATCAGGCTCAGCAGCGGGGCGTGCGCGACGGCGAAGCCGATGTACGCGCGGCCCATGCAGGCGAGCCGGGCAGTGACGGGGCCGGGCTCGCCCACGGCGGCCCGGAGGCGTTCATTGAGCCGGGTGAAGCCGCCCACGGCGAGCGCGTCCAGCAGCGCCTGCCGGTCGCGGAAGTGGCGGCCCGGCGCGGCATGGCTGACGCCGAGGTCGCGTGCGAGGGCGCGGAGGGAGAGGCTGTCCGCCCCCGAGGCGGTGAGCACGTCCTCCGCGCGCGCCAGCAGGGCCTCCCTGAGATTGCCGTGGTGATAGGGCGCATCGGCGTCGGCCAAGGCGGTCTCCTCCCTCGATGTTGTCATTGACAACAATGTTTGCTCTGCCTACATTCAAGTATCGACCATCAACCGGAGTCCCGGAACGGAGCGCCGACCCATGTCTATGACATACCGCGGAACCACAGCCCTGATCACCGGGGCGAGTGCAGGCCTCGGCGTCGAGTTCGCCCGGCAGTGGGCCGAGCGCGGGGCCGACGTCGTCCTCGTCGCCCGGCGCGTCGACCGGCTGGAGGAGCTGGCGGCGGACCTGGAGCGCCGCTACGGGATCACGGCCCGCCCGGTCGCCGCCGACCTCGCCCGGCCCGGCGCCGCGGCAGCGCTGCGCGCGGAGCTCGACGCACTCGGCGTACCGGTCCACACGCTGGTCAACAACGCGGGCTTCGGCACCCACGGCCCCTTCGCCGGCGAGGACCCCGCCCGGATCAGCGAGATGATCCAGCTCAACGTGCTCGCGGTCACGGAACTGACCAGGGAGTTCCTGCCCGGTCTGACGGCCGACGGCCGGGGCGCCCTCGTCACCGTGGCCAGCGCGGCCGCCTACCAGCCGACCCCGGCGATGGCGGTCTACGGCGCCACGAAGGCCTTCGTCCTGAACTTCACCGAGGCCGTCGCGTACGAGACGCGCGCCTCCTCCCTGCGGGTGCTCGCCGTCTCGCCGGGGCCGGTCCGCACCGAGTTCTTCGACGTCGTCGGCAGCCGGGACGCCGCCGTGGGCCGGATGGCCACCCCGGAGCAGGTCGTCACCGCCGCGCGCCGGGCACTGGAACGCGGAAAGACCCCGCCCAGCATCGTCGTCGGCCTCGGCAACCGGCTCTCCGCCACCGCGTCCGCCCTGGTCCCCCGCCGCCTCGCACTGACCGTGGCGGGGCGCGCCCTCAAGGCGTGAGCGGACGCACCGGAACACCGCAGGGCGGGCCGTCACAGGGGTGACGGCCCGCCCTGCGGTCCTTGGGGGAGTGCGGACGGAGCCGGACGCTCCCCCGTGGACGTCCGGCTCGGGCACCCCCCCGGGTGACGGGGGACAGGCCTACCAGGCTGCGCGGCAGTTGAGCAGCTTGGTGGTGCCGACCTTGCGGTCGCAGGCGTAGGCCTTCACGTCCTTCTTGTTCTTGAAGGTCCAGCTCTTCGTGCCGTTGACCACCGCCACGTAGTTCTTCACCGAGTGCCAGGCCCCGTCCTTCCAGTCCTGGTAGGCCAGGGCCAGGACGGCCTCGTAACCGTCGCCCGCCACCTTGTCCTTGGCGGTGGAGCCCTGGAACGACCCGGAGTAGAGCTTCTCGCCCGTCTGCGGGATCGTTCCCGACACGTGGTACTCGTAGGTGCCGCTGATCTCGGCCTTGCCGCTGCTGGAGGTCTGCTGGAAGCCGATGGTGGCCGCGCTCGCGGTGCCCGCCAGCCCGATCGCGAGGGCCGAGGCGACGGCGGAGGCTCCGACGAGCGTGCGCTTCACAAGAGTGGTCATGGCTGTGTCTCCCTTTACCGGGGAATCGAAGTCAGTGGGTGCGCCGCCGCCGCGCTGTGCCCCGGCGGCCGGCCAGACAGAAAGCTAGGCGGGCCGGAGGCCGCCCGGCGGCACGCACCGGGATGATTCAGGCCTCCACCCGGTGCGGGTGGCGGACGTCCCGGCTGCAACTGCGGCGGTAGCCGGACCATGCGGACGTGGTAGGGCCCGGTCCTGCGGCAGGCCCATGGCCCGGCCGCCTGATGGCCCGTAGGCTGCGCCGATGCACGCTGGATCGGGATTCCTCGACGGGCTCGGGGGAAGGTACCGGCCGCTGGTGGTCGACTCGTTGCTCGCGCTGGGCTACGTCGGCGCCGGGCTGTTGCTGGGGCAGGAGCAGCCGCCGGCCGGATGGCGGTCCGTGGACGGCCTGGGGGCGGTCCTGACCACTCTGGTGGGTCTGGTCGTGGTGGCCCGCCGCCTCGCGCCCGTCGTGGTGTTCGGCGCCAGCAGTGCCTTGTGGACCGTGTTCATCGCCTGCGGGTACTGGCCGGTGGTCAATTCGATGCCCTCTCTCCTGGGCCTGTACACGGTGGCGGCGACCCGTCGCCCCCGAACCGCACTCGTGTGCGCGGCCGTCGTGGCGGGGGTGTGGGTGTACGCCGGGATCGGCAACATCGACCACAGCTCCATGCCGACCGTCCTCGCCCAGGCGGTCCTGTTCCCGGCCGTCGTCCTCGTCGTCGGTCGCGGCTCGGGAGCACTCGCCGAACGGAACAGGCAGTTCGCCGAACTGACCTCCCAACTGCGCAGACAGCAGGAGGAGAACGCGCGCCAGGCCCTCACGGAGGAGCGGGTGCGCATCGCGCGGGAACTGCACGACGTGGTCGCACACCACATGTCGGTGATCTCGCTCCAGGCGGGCATGGCCTCGTACGTGTTCCCCACGGACCCGGCGGCGAGCCGGCGGGCCCTGGACACCATCGCCGACACCAGCAGGGAAGCGCTGGAGGAGATGCGCCGGATGCTCGTACTCCTTCGCGTCGGCCAGGAAGGAGCGCGGGACGGACAGCGCGACGGACAGCGCGACGGAACGGAGGAGGACGGCGCAGCCTACGCCCCGGCCCCCGGGCTCGACCTTCTGGACCGGCTGCTGGAGCGGGTACGGGGTGCGGGGGCCGAGGTCACCTTGGAGATCACGGGATCCCCGATCCGGCTTCCGCAGGGCATGGCGCTGTGCGTGTACCGAGTGGTCCAGGAGGCGCTGACGAATGTGCTCAAGCACGCGGGACCGACCCGGGCGGCCGTGACGATCCGTTACGAACGCCGCACCGTCGTGGTGTGCGTGACGAACGAGCAAGGCGGCAACTTCCAGCCAAACAGGGAGATGTCACCTGGTCACGGCTTGATCGGCATGAGGGAGCGCGCGAAGATCTACGGCGGGTCGGTCACCGCCGGCCCCCGCGCCCTCGGCGGATTCGAGGTACGGCTCACCCTTCCGGCGCCCACCACCAGTGACCGGCCGGGGGGTCTCCCGGCCCCGGGCACCGGGGACGTCCCTATCGGATGAGGACCGAATTCCCCGATGCCCACGGTACTGGTGGTCGACGATCAACTGCTCATCCGTGCCGGACTGGTGTCCCTGCTGAACGCCGCGCCAGGGCTGTCCGTGGCCGGCGAGGCGTGCGACGGGGAAGAAGCCGTCCGGCTGGCCGAGGCCACCGCACCCGATGTCGTCCTCATGGACCTCCGGATGCCGGGCACCGACGGAATCACCGCGACGCAGCGCATCCTCCGCCGCGCGGGTGACACGGGCGGCACACCGCCGAGGATCCTGGTGCTGACCACCTTCGACCTCGACGAATACGTCTACAACGCCCTGCGCGCGGGCGCCTGCGGGTTCCTGCTCAAGGAAACGCCTCCCGAGCGCCTGGTCGCCGCCATCCATACCGTCGCCTCGGGCGACATGCTCTTCGCGCCGACCGTCACCCGGCGCCTGATCGAGGCGTACCACCCCGGGCCGACACCGCCGGGGGCCATCGCCCCGGACTGGCACACCGTGACCGGCCGTGAGCGCGATGTCCTGCGTCTCGTGGCCACGGGCGCGACGAACACGGAAGTCGCCCGGCAGCTCTTCATCAGCGAAGCCACCGTGAAGACGCACCTCAACCGCGCGATGGCCAAGCTCGGGCTCTCCAGCCGCGCCCAGGTCGTCGTCTTCGCGTACGAGACGGCGCTCGTGACACCGGGTGGCCCGACGAGCCTCCCCGGTTCCGATCCCGCCGCGGGCGGGCAGGGCTGAGCGTCCGGGGGAGTCCCGCGCGCAGCGGCCTCCCCGCCCCCACAATGGAGGCCGGCGAGCAGGAGGGGAGCGGGCATGGCGGACGAGCAGGCCTCGGTGCGGGTGGAGCGGGACGGCCCCGTGTACACGGTGATCCTGAGCAGGCCGGCGGCACGCAACGCCGTGGACGGACCGACGGCGGCCCAACTGGCCGGTGCGTTCCGGGAATTCGAGGCCGACGAGGACGCGGCCGTCGCCGTGCTCTGGGGCGAGGGCGGAACGTTCTGCGCGGGCGCGGACCTCAAGGCCATCGGTACCGACCGCGGCAACCAGGTGCTCGCCACCGGCGACGGACCCATGGGGCCGACCCGGATGCGGCTGGGCAAGCCCATGATCGCGGCCGTCGCGGGGCACGCGGTGGCGGGCGGCATGGAGCTGGCGCTCTGGTGCGATCTGCGGGTCGTGGAGGAGGACGCGGTGTTCGGTGTGTTCTGCCGCCGCTGGGGCGTCCCCCTGATCGACGGCGGGACGGTGCGGCTGCCCCGCCTGATCGGCGAGAGCCGGGCCATGGACCTGATCCTGACGGGCCGTCCGGTCCCGGCGGCCGAAGCGCATGCGATCGGGCTGGCCAACCGCGTCGTCCCCACGGGCCGGTCGCGGGCGGCCGCGGAGGAACTGGCCCGCGAGATCGCCGGGTTCCCCCAGATCTGCCTGCGCCACGACCGGTTGTCCGTCCTGGAACAGCACGGGCAGGCCGAGGAGGAAGCGCTGGAGGGGGAGTTCCGGCACGGCCTGGTGCCACTGACCGCGGGTGAGACCCAGGCCGGAGCGGGCAGGTTCGCGGCCGGGGCGGGCCGGCACGGCACCTTCGGGCAGTAGCGGGTGCCGGGGACCCACGGCATTCGTCGATCGCCCTGCCGGAGGTGTGGCGCCTGCCACAGCCGGCCCCGGGAACCCGGCCTCCGGCGGCTGCGACCCCTGTCGTAGAGCGGCGTATCGGCCGGGCGATCGGAAGGAACCAACGGATGAACCGCAGGAACGTGCTCCGGGCCCAGGTCGCCGTCGGCGCCGCCGCCGCGTGGGGAGGTGCCGCCGGGGTGGCCGCGGCGGCCGAACCGCGAGCCGCCGGCAAGCAGGCGGGGCCCTTACGCGTGCACGTCGTCATGTACGACGGCGTCGAGGAGCTCGACTTCGCCGCGCCCTACGAGGTCTTCGCGGCCGCCCAGTTCTTCACCGACCGGGAGGTCGAGGTCCGCTACGTCAGCGCCTCCGGGCCCGGCGTCGTACGCGCCGCCTACGGCACGCAGGTGAACGTGGGGCACGCCTGGGCCCCGCGCACCGCGGACATCCTCCTCGTGCCCGGCGGCGGATACGCGCGCCGCGACCGCCCCGGAGTATGGGCGGAGATCCGCAGCGGCGTCCTCCCGGGGAAACTGGCCGCGGCCGTCCGCCCCGGCCTCACCGTCAGCGCCGTCTGCACGGGCACCATGCTGCTGGCCGCCGCCGGGCTGACCACGGGACGCCCCTGCACCACCCACCACAAGGCGCGCCCCGACCTGGAGAAACAGGGCGGCCTCCTGAAGAACGCCCGTGTGGTGGACGACGAAGACCTGGTTACCGCGGGTGGCATCACCAGCGGGCTGGACCTCGCCCTGTGGCTCGTACGCCGGGAACTGGGTGCCGACGCGGCGACCGGCGTGGAGGCCATGCTCGAATACGAGGCCCGCGGCACGGTGTGGACGCCGCCCACGGCCGGGCGGCGGTAGCCGGGCCGCCATGGCCGGCGGCCATGGCGGGGTCACGGCGATCAGCGGTGCAGGTGCAGGGTCCAGTCCTCGGGTACCCGGCCGGCCGGGCCCGGGACCGGCTGCTCCGCCGGGTGATCGCGCGGAGCGGCCAGCTCGGGGCCGGAGTCGTACAGGGCGTCCGTTGCGTAGTTCCAGAACCACTCCTCGCCCGGCTCGAAGCTCTGCACCAAGGGGTGGCCGGAGGACTTCCAGTGGGCGGTGGCGTGCTGGGCCGGGGAGGAGTCGCAGCAGCCGATGTGGCCGCACTGGGCGCAGCGCCGCAGGTGGAACCACCAGCCGCCCAGCTCGTCGCACTCGGCGCAGCCGGTGCCGGTGGGCGCGGCGCTCGGGTCGATTCCCTCGATCTCGCTCATACGGGCTCCTCAGCGCTCTCGGTCGCGGTCTCGGTCGCGGATCCGGTATCGGTATCGGGGGCCGGGGCGGTCAGTGGCAGCAGTACCTGGAAGCGGGTGTCACCCGGGGCGGATTCGACCTGGAGGCTGCCGTGGTGCTTGTTCACGACGATCCGCCAGGAGATGTCCAGGCCCAGACCGGTGCCCTCGCCGACCGGCTTGGTGGTGAAGAAGGGATCGAAGATGCGGCTGCGGATGTCCGCCGGGATGCCGGGCCCGGTGTCGCGGAACTCCACCAGCAGCCGGTCGCCCTCGCGGGCCGTTCGGACCGTCAGCGTGCCCTCGCCGCCGGTGCTCCCGATGGCGAACACGGCGTTGTCGATGAGGTTGGTCCACACCTGGTTGAGCTCCGCCGGGTAGGCGGACACCTCCGGCAGGGAGCGGTCGTAGTCCTTCACGACCCGTACCCCGGAGCCGAACTTGCCGGACAGCATCAGCAGGGTGCTGTCGAGGAGTTCGTGGACGTCGACGACCCGGTACGGGGCGCGGTCGAGCTGCGAGTACTGCTTGGCCGCGTCCACCAGGTGGGAGATGCGGGTGGTGGAGTCGTCGATCTCGTCCATCAGCAGCTCGGTCTCGACCGTGTAGTTGAGCCAGCCGATCGCCGACGGCAGGATCTCCTCGGCCACGGTCGCCGCGACCTGCTCCAGCCAGTCCGTGTCCAGCCCGGCCTGCACGAAGGTCGGCGCGAGCCGCCAGCCCTCCGCGATGCCGTGGTCGTCCAGCCAGTCGGCGAGCTCGTCCTCCCGGTCGGAGGCCTCCAGCGGACTGAGCGCCGTCGCCTTCGCGACGCGTTCGACGGTGCGCTCCTGGATCTCGATGAGGTCGGCGATCGTCTCGCGCGAGTACTGGCCCTGGGAGATGTGGGCCAGCTTGTGCCGCATCTTGCCGACCCGTTCCCGCAGGGTCGCCGTGGCCCGGACGGCAGCCGCCGCCGGGTTGTTGAGCTCATGGGTGAGGCCGGCGGACAAGGACCCGAGCGCCAGCAGCCGTTCGCGCTGGCCGATGGCCCGCTGGGTGTTCTTGGAGCCGAAGAACAGCCCCTCCAGCAGGTGCGCCGCCATCGGGAACCACTCCTGCATGATGTCCGAGAACGACTGCGCGGGCAGCACGAAGAACCGGGTCGGCTCGGTCACCCGCATCGAGTTGGTGTACGTCTGCGGCACCTGGTCGCCCAGGTATGCCTGCATGGCCCCCGCGTACACACCGCGCTGCGAGGTGCGGCTCACCTCGACGTCGTCGCCGCCGACCCGGCGCGACAGTACGACGGTGCCCTCGATCATCACGTAGAAGCAGGTGGCCGGGTCGCCCTCGGTGTACACCGGGCCGGCTTCGAAGCGCTCCACCCGCCCCTCGGCGCACAGCCGCCCGAGCTGCTCCGGGGCGAGCTTCTCGAACAGGAACAGCGAGGCGATATCCTGCGGGCTGCACGGCATGACCTGCCCGCTCATGACTGCTCCAGGTACCGGTGGACGAGCATCACGGCCATGGCTCCCTCTCCGACGGCGGACGCCACGCGCTTCGCGGACTGGGCGCGCGCGTCGCCCGCCACGAACACGCCGGGGATGTTGGTCTCCAGGTGGTAGGGCGGCCGGTCCAGTTCCCACTCGGCCGGAGGCCGCCCGTCCGGCGTCAGGTCCGGCCCGGTCAGGATGAAGCCGTGGTCGTCGCGCAGCACCGTTCCGTCCAGCCAGTCGGTCAGCGGGGCCGCGCCGATGAACACGAACATCCACTGCGCGTCGACGAGTTCGCTCCCTCCGCCGTCCACGTCCCGCAGCGTCAGCTGCTCCAGGTGCCCCTCGCCGTGCGCCGCCTCGACGACGGTCCGGGTACGGACGGTGATGCTCGGCGTCTCCTCGATCTGCTGGATCAGGTAGTACGACATCGACGCCGTCAGGGACTCCCCGCGTACCAGCAGCGTCACGGACTTGGCGCCCCTCGCCAGGTACATGGCCGCCTGCCCGGCCGAGTTGGCGCCGCCGACGATGTACACGTCCTGCCCCTGGCAGGAGGCCGCCTCGGTGAGCGAGGAGCCGTAGTACACCCCGCAGCCGGTCAGCTGGTCGCAGCCCGGCGCGTGGAGCTGCCGGTACGACACACCGGTCGCCAGGATGACGCTGTGGGCGGCGATCGCCGAGCCGTCCGAGAAGCGGACGACGCGCGCGGCGCCGTTGACCTCCAGCCCGGTGACCTCACGCGCCGTGAGGATCTCGGCGCCGAACCGGCCGGCCTGGCGGCGGGCCCGCTCCGTGAGCTGGGCACCCGACACGCCGTCCGGGAATCCGAGGTAGTTCTCGATGCGGGAGCTCTGACCGGCCTGTCCGCCCGTCGCCGACCGCTCGACCAGCACGGTACGCAGCCCCTCGGAGGCCCCGTACACCGCGGAGCCGAGGCCGGCCGGGCCGCCGCCGATGACGACGAGGTCGTAGAAGTCGGCCGCCGGCGTCGTCGCGAGCCCCACGTGGGAGGCCAGTTCGGGCGCCTCCGGTTCGATCAGCGCGGTGCCCTCGGGCGTGATGACCAGCGGCAGCCGCTGCCCGTCGGCCCCGGCCGCCTCCAGCAGCCGCCGCCCCTCCGGTTCGTCGGAGGAGTACCAGCGGTACGGCACCTGGTTGCGGGCCAGGAACTCCCGCACGTCCGAGGAGCGTGCCGACCAGCGGTGCCCGACCACCTTCGTCGCGGGCACCGGACGGTAGTCGCTGGTGCGCCAGGCCGTGAGCAGGTCGTCCACGACCGGGTAGAGCTTCTCCTCCGGCGGGTCCCAGGGCTTGAGCAGGTAGTGGTCGAGGTCGACGACATTGATCGCGTCGATGGCCGCGTTGGTGTCGGCGTACGCGGTCAGCAGCACGCGCCGCGCACCGGGATACACCTGGAGGGCCTGTTCCAGGAACTCGATGCCGTTCATCTGCGGCATCCGGTAGTCGGCGAGGATCACCGCCACCAGGTCCCCGCGCAGCTTCAGCTCGCGCAGCGCCTCCATCGCGGAGTCGCCGGTCTCGGCGCGCACGATCCGGTACTCGGCGCCGTAGCGGCGCCGCAGGTCACGGGCGATGGCCCGGGAGACTCCCGGGTCGTCGTCCACGGTCAGGATGACGGTCCGCGCGGTGTCGGCGGCCTGTGCCATACGTCGTCTCCACCCCGAGTGCTCTGGGCGGGCGGCCCGGCGAGCCGCCCGCGCCGGTTCCCGCCCATCGTATGGTCGATCCTCCCGGACCGCTCCGGGACGACGCCGGCCGTGCGCTCCGGGTACCCACCCGGTCGCTGCTGGTCAACGCCCCGCGGCCGCTCGCGGACGTCACGTACGGATGTGCTCCGGTCACGCACCGGTATCGACGATGCGGCCGTCGCGCAGTTCCACGACCCGGTCGGCGAGTTCGATCAGGTTGGGGTCGTGGGTGGCGACGAGGATGGTCACCGACTCGCTGCGCACCACCGCGCGCAGCAGTTCCATGACCGAGCGGCCGGTCTCCGAGTCGAGCTGGCCCGTCGGCTCGTCCGCGATGATCAGGTCCGGGTCGTTGGCCAGGGCACGGGCCACCGCCACGCGCTGCTGCTGGCCGCCGGAGAGTTCGCCGGGCCGCTGTTCGGCGTGGTCCGCGAGCCCGACCAGGGCCAGCAGGGTCCGGGCGCGCTCCTCGCGCACCTTGGCGGGCACGCGCCGCAGCCGCATCGGGACGCCGACGTTCTCGGCCGCGGTCAGGACGGGTATCAGGCCGAAGGACTGGAAGACGAAGCCGATGCGGTCGCGGCGCAGGGCGAGCAGGCCCGGCTCGTCGAGGGTCGCCAGGTCGGTGCCGTCGAGGGTGATCCGGCCGCCGGTCGGGGTGTCGAGGCCGCCGACGAGGTTCAGCAGGGTGGTCTTGCCGGAGCCCGACCGGCCCCGGAGGGCGGTGAGTTCGCCGCGGCGGACCTCGAAGGACACGCCGCGCAGGGCGTGGACGGCCTGAGATCCGCTGCCGAAGCTGTGGTGCACGTCGTCGACGACCACGATCGCAGAGCCGTCGCCGTGGCGCCCGGTCCGCGTCGCGACCGTCGCTGTCGCCGTCGCCTGATGATCCCTCATCGTGTCCGTTCCCCCGTCGAGTTGTCCGCGCGGGGCGCCCGGCCCCTCGTCCCGCACCGTCTGTCGCTGCAGCTTTCTGATCGCATTTGCGCATCTGTCGCACCAATCACGCAAGCCCCTTCCCTCTATCGATCACATCTGAGAGCATCGTCCGCTATCCGGTACTGATGGTCCGGACGGGGGAGGATTACCACACGTGCTCGGCTTCGTCGTGCGCCGACTGCGCGGGCGATGGCCGCTCGCCGTCGCCGTGCTGCTCACCGTACTGATCACCGCGACCACACTGACCGCGCTGACGGCATTCACCCGTGGCGTGGGCGAGGAAGGGCTCCGGCGGGCCCTGACCGGGACGGCACAGTCCCGGACCACCGTCGTGATCACCAGCGGCCATCCCGCCGACTCCCGTGCCAAGGACGACGCGTCCGTACGGGCCTTCGCGGACGAGGTGTTCGGGCGGCTCCCGGTGGCATCCGAGAGCGTGGCCCGCAGCCGCTCGTACGGACTGCCCGGTGTCGCCGCCTCCGGCCGTGACGCCGACCTGACCCTGCTCGCCGCCTTCGGCAAGGACCACGTACAACTGCTCGCCGGTGCCTGGCCCGCGCCGGTCGCCGCGCCCCCGGCCGGCGGCGCCCCGGCCGCGCCGACCGAGGTGGCCGTGCCGCGCGCCGCGCTCGCCCGCCTCGGCCTGGCCGAGTCCGCGCTGCCCGCACCGGTCCGGCTGGACGACCGGTTCGGCGGGGCACCGCTGACTGTGCTGGTCACCGGCATCTACCGGGCCGCCGACCCGGACGCCGCGTACTGGCGGCTCGACCCCCTCGGCGGCCGCGAGGTCCAGGCCGACACCTTCGCCATCTACGGCCCGCTCCTGGTGGACGACAGCGCCTTCACCACCGGCGGCATCCCGCAGAACCACCGCCTCACGCTGCTCACCCCGGACCTGCGCACGGTCCGCGCCGCCGAGGCCGAGGCCGTCCGGACCGCGACCGACCCCGCGAGCGCCGCCCTCGAACGGGCCGACTCGCTGCGGACCGCCACCGAACTGCCCAAACTCCTGGCCGAGCTGAGCGCCGGCACGGTCGTCGCCCGCTCCACCCTGCTGATGGGCGCGCTCCAGCTCGCCGTCCTGTCGACTGCCGCCCTTCTCCTCGTCGCCCACATCCTGACCGTCCGCCAGGAACCGGAACGGGTCCTGCTCACCGCGCGCGGCGCCTCCCGCCGCCGCCTCGGCGCGCTCACCGCGACCGAGTCCCTGCTGCTCGCCCTGCCCGCGGCCGTCCTGGCACCCCTGCTCACACCGCCCCTGCTGCGCCTGTTCGGCCGGTTCGGACCGCTCGGGCGGGTCCACCTGGAGATCCCGGACACCTGGCTGGTCTGGCCGGTCGCCATCGGCTGCGCCCTGGCCTGCGTCCTGCTGACGACCCTGCCCTCCGTCCTGCGCGGAGCCTCTGCCGCCGTACTGCGCCGCGTGGGCAGGCGCCAGGCGCTGGTGACGGGAGCCGCCCGCTCCGGCCTCGACCTGGCCGTCGTGGTCCTCGCCGTCCTCGGCTACCAGCAGCTCTCGCAGTACGGCGGCACGGAGGCCCCCGCGTCAGGCGCCTCCGCAGGCGGCGGGCTCGGTGTCGACCCGGTCCTGGTCGTCGCTCCCGCCCTGGCCCTGTGCGGGGGCACGCTGCTGGTCCTGCGCCTGCTGCCGTTCGCGGCACGGGCCGGGGGACGGCTGGCGGCGCGCGGCCGGAGCCTGGGCCCCGCCCTGTTCGGCTGGCAGCTCGCCCGACGGCCCGGCCGGGCCGCCGGGCCCGTGCTGCTGCTCGTCCTCGCCGTCGCCAGCGGCATCCTGGCGCTCGGCCAGCACACCGGCTGGTCGGCGTCCCAGCGTGATCAGGCCGACTTCGCGACCGCGGGCGGACTGCGGATCTCCGGAAGCAGCATGTCCCCGATGGGGCAGGGCGGACGCTACGCGGCCCTGCCCGGCGGCGACCGCCTCGTACCGGTGGTACGCCGGGAGCAGAAGCTGCCGAACGGGAATCCCGCCGACATCGTCGCGCTGGACGCCGTCAAGGCGGCCGAACGGGTCCCGCTGCGCGCGGACCTGCGCGGCGGGCACGGCATG
The DNA here is from genome assembly GCF_055595065.1 of Streptomyces sp. NPDC040545. Classification (NCBI taxonomy): domain Bacteria; kingdom Bacillati; phylum Actinomycetota; class Actinomycetes; order Kitasatosporales; family Streptomycetaceae; genus Streptomyces; species Streptomyces sp. NPDC040545. The sequence continues at coordinate 385,425 of NZ_JBVIWA010000003.1, read as the reverse complement.
CGCGAGCTGTTCACCCCGCTCGCCGCCGGCGGCCCGGGCGCCGCGGCCGCCCCCGCGAGCCCCGGTGTCGCCCTGCCCGGCTCCCCGCGCCGGATCGACCTGGACGTGTCGGTCCGGTCGTCCGGTACGAGCTGGGCCGCCGTGAGCCTGCTGCTGCGCGACCGGTTCGGGGTGACGTACGGGACGGCCTCGGTCACCCTGCCCCAGGGCGGCGACGTCACCCTCCCCTTCCTCCTCGACGCGCTGACCGGCGCCCCGGTCGGATCGGCGGCCACCCCGCTCACCCTGGCGGGGATACGCCTCTCGTACGCCGGCGACGGCGACAATCCGGGCGACGGCAGCGAACTGACCGTGCGCCGGATCGGCGTCTCCGACACCGCGGGCGGCGCCGCCACGGGCGTCACCGCACCCGCTGACGCCGCCGGCTGGCGGACCTCGCTCCCGCAGGGGGCGAGCGCCAAGAGGGCCCCCGAACCGATCCCGGTCCCGGCCGGCTCCACGGACCTGCTGCGGCTGCGCTACTGGGGCGGTTTCGGCACCCTGCAGGGCGTCACCACCGTGGTGTTCCCGGCGCCCGCCGCGCCGGCCCCCACCGCCGTCCCCGCGGTCGCCACCACCCGCTACCTGCGGTCCCTGGGCGCCTCCGTGGGCGACACGGTCCCCGTCACGCTGGACGGCGCCAGTATCCCGATGCGGATCACCGGCTCCGTGGACTCCCTCCCCGTGGCCGGCCGCTCGGCCCTCGCCGTCGACCTGCACGTGCTCGGCCGGTTCCTGCTGGAGTCGGTCGGCCAGCAACCGGCCTCGCCCACCGAGTGGTGGCTGCCCGCCGAATCGGCCGCCGACCCGGTCCCGGCCCGCGCGGCGGACAAGCTGCGCGAAGGCGCCCGGATCGAGCGCGTGCAACTGCGCGAGGAGATCACCGAGCAGCTGCTGGACGACCCGCTGAGCGCCGGCCCGCAGAGTGCCCTGGCCGCCCTCGCCGCCGCCTGCGCGGTCCTGGCTGCCATCGGTTTCGCGACCTCCACCGCCGCCGAACGACGCGTACGCGGACGGGAGTTCTCGGTCCTGCTCGCACTCGGCACCCCGCGCCGCTCGCTGGCTCTCGCCTCCGCCGCCGAGGGCGGGGTGCTGATCGTCATCGGGTCCGCGGTCGGGGCCGGGCTGGGTGTCGCCCTCGTCCATCTGATGGCGCCCCTGGTCGTGCTGACACCCGCCGCCGGGCGGCCGTTCCCGCCCGTACAAGTGGACATGCCGTTCTGGCAGACCGTGCTCACGGTCGCCGCCATCGCAGCCGTCCCCTTGCTGTCGGCCGCACTCAGCGGCCCCCGGGGCCGCGACATCGCCGCCCGGCTGCGTCCCGTGGAGGAGATGTGACCACCCCGCCGTCCGCCACCCCGCCCTCGTCCGCCCCGGCGTCCGCGACCGCGCCCTCGTCCACCGCGCCGCGGCCCGCGCCGTGGGTGAGGACCCGGCTGCGGGCGGCGCCACTGGGCACCCTGCTCGGCGCCGCGCTGGCCTTCGTCGCCGTTCTGCTGGCCGCCGCGCTGCCGCGGGCCCAGGACCGGGGCGCCGACCAGGCCCTGCGGTCCTTCCTGGAACGCAGCGCGGCCGGCAACACCAGCCTGCAGGTGACCGCGCCCTCCCCGGACAGCGGGCAGAGCGCCCAGGCCCTGGACGCCACGCTGGAGAAACTGCTCGGGCCGACCGGATCCACCTTCCGCGTGGACCCGGAGAAGACGGTCCACGGCGCGCGCACCACCAAGCGGCAGCTGCTGCTGAATCCCGAACTCGCCCGGCCCTCCGGCCTCCCGCCCAGCATGAACCTCCTGCACGTCCGCCAGGCGGAAGCCCACGTGAAGCTGGCGGAGGGGCACTGGCCGAGCAGCACACCCACGGCCCCCGCGCAGACCGTCCCCGGGGAGATGGCGCCCCTGCAGGTCGCCCTCTCGCAGAAGGCCGCCGCGACCCTCGGCGCCCGCGTCGGATCCGTCCTGAAGAGCGAGTCCCGGGTCGACGGCACACCGTCCGTCGAGGTCGTCGGCCTCTACACCGTCCTCGACGAGACCGACGACTTCTGGACGGACAACCTGGGGTGCCTCGCCCGCGCCTGCGAGCACTACTACAACGAGAGCCTCGCCTGGGACGTCGACGCCCTCGTCGGCACCGGGGACCTCGACCGGATGAGTACCTGGAGCCGCACCGCCGAGGATTTCTGGCGGCTGCCGGTGGACATCGGCCGGCTGCGGGCCGACCGGCTCGACGCGACGAGGAAGGACATCGCCTCGTACATCGCCGGGCCCACCGCCGCCACCCTCGCCCGCGAGACCGGCCGCGCACGGCTGCACACCACCTCATGGCTGCCCGAACGGTTCGAAGAAGCCCGCGCCCGTACCCAGGCCGCGGCGCCGCTCGCCGCGATCGGACCCGCCGGGGTCGGCGGCGTCGCCTTCGTCGTCCTGTGCCTGGCCGGCGCACTCGCGGCCGACCGCCGCGACGCCGAACTGCGGCTGCTGCTCGCGCGCGGCGGCTCGCGCGCCGCCATCGTCGGCCGGCTCCTCGGCGAGGGCGCCGTCACCGTACTCCCGGCGGCCGCGGCCGCCACCGCGCTCGCCGTCCTGCTGCTGCCCACCCCCCGGCTCGCGCCCGCACTGCTCTCGGCCGCGGCCGTCACCCTGCTCACCCTGCTGGCCTTCCCCGTACGGGCGGCCGTACTGCTGTCCCCGGCACGCCCGGCCGGGCGGTGGCGCAGGCCCGTGGCCGAACTCCTCGTCCTCGTCGCCACCGTCGCCGCCGTGGTGGAGGTCCGCCGCCGCGGAGTCGCCCCGCCCGGCAGCGACCTCGACCCGCTGCTGATCGCGGCCCCGCTGCTGCTCGCCCTGTGCGGGGGGCTGCTGCTGGCCCGGATCCAGCCTGTGGTCACCGGATGGCTCGCCCGGGCGGCCGGCCGCAGCTCCGGACTGGTCGGCTTCCTGGGGCTCGCGCGGGCCGCCCGCGGCCAGGCGACGACCGGCGGGCAGGCCCGCGGCCGCACCGGCCCCTCCGTCCTGCCCATGGTCGCGCTGCTCGTCGCCATCACCACGGGGGGATTCGGCGCCGCCGTGCTGCAGTCGGTGGACTCCTCCCGGCTGGGGGTGGCCCGGCTGACCGTCGGGGGCGACGCGGCGATCTCCGCATTCGGGAAGTCCCCGCTCCCGGCGGGGCTCGCGAAGGCCGCGGGCGAGCTGCCGGGCGTACGGACGTCCGTGCCGCTGTGGATCGACCACGACTCCTCCCTGCACGGCACCACCGTGAGATCCAGTCAGGTCACCGTGATCGTCGCCGAGCCGGCCACGTACGCGGAGCTGTCCCGGGTCCTCGGCTGCGGATCCTTCGACCCCGCCCTGCTGGCCACCGGCGCTGCGCCCTCTGCCGATGCCCCGGTGCCGGCGCTGTTCAGCGCGAGCCTGGCGAGGCAGGCAGAGAAGGGCGGCACGTACACGGTGCAGCCCGGCGACGGCGGGGAGCTGAAGGTACGGGTCGCGGGCATGGTCGACTGCACCCCGGCCCATCCGGCGCGGGACGCCGCGACCGTCGTCCTGCCGACAGGCGCCGCCACGGCCCTCATGGGCGGCGCCGACCACCCGAACCGGTGGCTCGGCCTCGGTGACGTCGACGGCGACCGGCTGCGCGAGCTGGTCCGCTCCAAGCTCCCGGCGCCGTCCGGGACTCCGGCCCCGGCGCCGGCCCCGATCCCGGGTTCCGGTTCCTCCGCGGGCCCGGCCCCGCTCGACGAGTCGTACCCCGTGCACACCAGCGCCGAGGCCGTCACCGCACTGGGCGCCGATCCGCTGCAGCGCTCCGCACAGCGCCTCTTCTGGGCCTCCATGGCCGCAGCGGCGGGCTTCGCCCTGCTGGCCGTCCTGCTGACGCTGGTGCGGACCGTCCCCGAACGCGCGGCGCTGCTGGCCCGGCTGCGCACCATGGGGCTGCGCCGCAGGCAGGGCGTGGCGCTGATCCTCGCCGAGACCCTCCCGCAGACCCTGGCCGCGACGCTGGGCGGGGCCCTGGTGGCGGCGGCCGCCGTGGCCCTGCTGGGCCCGGCGATGGACCTGTCCACGCTGGTCGGCGCGCACGTGCCGGACGGCGTGCAGCTGACGGCGGGGCCCGTACTGACCCAGGCCCTGGGCCTGGCCGCCCTGGTCGCCGCGGCTGTGTGCGCAGAGGCGGCGACATCCGGGCGACGGCAGATCACCACCGAGTTGAGAGCGGGAGACCAGCGTTGAACACCGACCAGCCGACGTACGAGGAGCTGCGCCGCCGGGCGACGGCCGCCGCCGAGCCGCGCACCCCGGCGGCCGACGCCGCGATCGCCTGCGACCGTCTGGTGCGGATCTTCAGCCAGGACGGCATCGAGGTACAGGCCCTCCAGGGGCTGGAGCTGACGGTCGAGCAGGGCGACCTGATGGCCCTCGTCGGCGCCTCCGGCAGCGGCAAGTCCACCCTCCTGAACATCCTGGCCGGCCTGGACGTCCCCACGGCCGGCAGCGCGGCGGTCGCCGGCTACGACCTGCTGGAACTGTCGGCGCGGGACCGGCTGCGCTACCGGCGCGAAGCGGTCGGGTTCGTCTTCCAGCAGACGGCCCGCAACCTGCTGCCGTTCCTGACGGCCGCCCAGAACGTCGCCCTGCCGATGCAGCTGAAGGGCGACAGCCCCCGCCGCGGCGCGGGCACACGCCGCGCGGCCAGGGTCGGGGACATCCTGGAGGCCCTCGGGATCGGCGACCTGGCGCACCGCCGCCCGGCGGAACTGTCCGGCGGCCAGCAACAGCGCGTCGCGATCGCCGTGGCGATGGCGAACGACCCCAAGGTGCTGCTCGCCGACGAACCCACGGGCGAACTGGACTCGGAGACGGCCGCATCGGTCTTCGAGACCTTCCGGACGGTGAACAAGGAACTCGGCGTGACGGTGGTCATCGTGACGCACGACCCGATGGTGGCGGGCGAGGTCCGCCGTACGGTGGCGATCCGCGACGGCCGCACCAGCAGCGAGGTCCTGCGCCGCCTGGTCACCGACGAGCACGGCGAGGAATCCATCAGCGAACGCGAGTACGTCGTCCTCGACCGCTCCGGGCGCGTCCAGCTCCCCCCGAAGTTCCTGGAGGCCCTGGGCATGGAACACCGCGTGGCGGTCGACCTGGCCCCGGACCACATCGAACTACGCCCGGACGGCGCCCACCAGGAGGTGTCCAGGCCGGCTCGGACGCCGTGACCACCGCCATCGCGGGATCACCGGCACCGGCTCGGCGCGGTCCCCCGACAGCAAGGCCTTCCCACGTCAGCGGAACTCGTGGACCACCTGGATCTCGCCGACCATGTGGGCGTTGAAGTCGTCCAGCTCCTCAGCCGGAACCCAGAGCTCGAGGATCGTCCGCCCGCCCGCCTGCTGAACGGGATATCGGCTCAAGAACTCCGAATCGACTTCGAAACGAGTGACGAAGCCGGCGCCATCGTGCTTCACGTTCCAGTCCCGCGCGATCCTGATCGCATAGTCCTCGTTGAGGACCGGGTAGAAGATCGGCTGCTCGGGCAGCCTGGGCGGCCAGGCACGCCAGTTCAGCTCCCGCACCAGATCCAGCTCCTTGGGGCCGGTGGGGCGCCACAGGGTCGTCGTCGCCTGCTGGCTGGTCATCCGCATCGCTCTCTTGACGTGGTCCGTCTGTACGGCGGGCCGGGAGACCGGACGCTACCGGCACCTCAGGGCCGCCGGCTACGCAGTTTCCGTACCGCGGGCCCAAGGTGGCGAGCACCGCTGCGAGCCCGACCGGCAGCGCCAGGGACGCGTTACGCCGTCGACCGCGAACTCGGCCTCGAATACCGGCCCTGCCCCGTATGGAGCGGATCGGCAGCGGTCACTGCGGTGCGGCGGCTCCGGAGTCCGGTGACTGCTGGAGGCCGGACGCGTCGACCGCCTCGAAGTCCGAGCCCTTGAGTCCCTTGAGCCCGTCGAGCTGCGCATTGTCCCAACCGGGGTGCTCCTCGCCGGTGATGTACCAGGGCGAGCCGTTGTCCGCGACGATGGCGCCGTACCTCTTGAGCGCGTCGGCCACGGCCTTGGCCTGCGGGGCCAGCCCCGAGGTGTCCACCGAGCTCTTGAGCCGCAGCCGCAGCCCCATCGGAGGCAGCGAGCTGTCCGCCGCCGAGCCCGCATGGTGCCTCGCGGGCCAGACGTAGCTCTGGTCGGAGCGGGGCACGGTGATACGGATCGCGTGGTCGATCCGCCCGCCGGCCGCCTCGTCGTAGCGCGCCAGGCCGGGGAGGATGGCGAGGCCGGCGGCATCGGCGGACGTCCATCCGTCGGGCCGCAGGGCGTTGGACCGCAGGTCGAAGATCGCACCCGAGCCGGCGTGCCAGGCATTGCCGGCCCGCCGCTCGGCGTCGAAGAGCTCGTAGGACTTGCACAGGGCCTTGTCCCAGACGACGACGTGCCGGTCCCCGTCGCTCTCCGGACCGTTCTCGATCCTGGCGTCCGGCGGGATCCGGTAGCCCGATGTCTCGCTCTCCTCGGGGTAGTCCAGGGACACCTCGGATTCCGGCACCGTGGTGTCCGAGACGGTGATGGGAATGCCGAAAGGCCGGCCTTCCACGAGCCCCGATCCGAAATCCGGATGGAGGGGCTCGGCCGAGCCGATCGAGGCGACGTACCGGTCGGACTTCGGGTGTACGGGCAGCTTGTCCACGGGGGCGTGCCAGAAACTGTCCGACGGTGCCGTGGGGCAGGAGGGTGCTTTCCCGCCGGGATCCGCCGCCCCGGACAGCAGGCAGGCGGCGGTCAGTGTGACGACGGTGGCGATGGCGGGGATTCCATTGCGCGAGCGCAATGCCGTGATGCGCTTCATTGGCATCGACCGTCCTGAGTGCCGGTCGAACGACTCGATCGACCTGCCCGAGCGGAATACCGAGAATTCACCGGTCCGGCTGGTCCGGCTGGTCCGGTTGGTCCGGCTGTTTCGGCGGTATCGGCCTTTCGGCCGCTTCCGTCCATGTTAATGCCGGGGATGTCGAGGCGCCTGAGTTCCGGGGGGCGCCTCATCGGCCGGTGAGAGCTGCGTCACTGCCGGCACCTGTCGCTGCCTGTGGGCCCGGACGTGTGGAATGCGCCACTTGTGGTGGTCGGTGGCGAAGGGCGTGGCGTGCTCGGCGGCCGTACCGGTCCCGCGCAACCCGCAGGTGGCCAGCGCATATACCGGTTCCAGTCTGTTTTCCGGACCAATCGCGCATGTATTGATAAATCGGGCAAATCGGCTTTTCCTTCCACAACTCCCTTTACGGTCATATGCGACTTGATGGTGTGTCAGCCCCGAACGTGCGAGCCATAATCGGCCCCGGTCGTCTCCGGAAGCAATGGAGCCATCGGGACACCGATCGACCTCCAGGCGGATCGCCGCACCGGACCGACCCACAAGGCGCTGTACATGTCCCTGGCCCGCCGCACCCGACTCGCGGCCCTGCTCGCCGCGCTCTCCGTCGGCACCGCCGGCGTGACGGCCTGGGCCTACGGACACGGGACCGAGCACCCGCAGGTGGCCCCCGAGGTACTGGTCTCCCCGAGCGTGACCGAGGGCTCCGCCCTCCAGGTCGTCGCGCACCCCGACGACGACCTCTTCTTCATGAACCCCGACCTCAGCCGCTCCATATCGACGGGCATCAAGGTCACCACCGTCTACCTGACCTCCGGCGAGTCCGACGGCAGGAACGAGGCCCACAGCCCGCACCTGCAGGACGCCGCCGGCCCCGCCGACCGCGCCGCCTACGCGGAGGCCCGGCAGAACGGCATACGCGCCGCCTACGCGCAGATGGCCACCGGGGACCGCGCCAGCGCCTGGCAGCGCAAGTCCGTACCCACCGCAGGTGGCGGCAGCGCCGAGGTGGACGTCCTCGTCGCCCGGCCCCAGGTCAATCTCGTATGGATGCAGCTGCGCGAAGCCCGCAGCATCTCCGGGGACAATCCCGAGAGCCTCCGTGGCCTGTGGGACGGCCGGACCCCCGCCCTGGGTGCCCAGCTGACCTCCGGGACCCCGGTCAAGGACTGGTTCTCCTACACCAAGGACCAGGCCGTCGCCGCCATCGCCGGGGTGTTCGAGGCGTACCGGCCGACGACGATACGGACCCAGGACCCGACCCCCGGCCGGGCGGAGGGCGGCGGCGCGTTCCTCGACCACCAGGACCACATCTACGGCGCCCGCTTCGTGCAGGCCGCCGCCGAGCGCTACGCCAAGACCACGGCCCGGCCGCACTTCTCGGTCCAGAACTACGTGAGCTACCCGAACAGCTCACTGCCCCCCACGCTCGACCCGCAGACGGCCGAGGAGAAGCTCGGCTACCTCAAGACCTACGCCTGGACCGACCACCAGGACTGGTGCGGCAGCCCCGCCGGCTGCGGCGACCGCAAGACCGCGACCCGGCCCACCGGCGCCGGCTGGAGCCAGACCATCCGTTACAGCCGCGGTGACGGCACCTCCTGGATGACCGAGGGCGTCTCCGGACGGCTGTGGGCCTTCGCCGCGCTGGACGGCCGTATGGCGTACTGGTCGCGCAGCGGCCCGCAGGCCCTCTGGCAGGGCCCCGAGTTCCTGCCCGGCGGCGGCATCGACTCCGGGGCGGCGGCCGTCCGCCTCTGGGACGGCCGCATCGGCGTGTTCGCCACCCGCACCACGCTGGGCGCGACGCCCCAGGAGTACGGCCGGGAGATCGTCTACGCCGTCCAGAACACGGTCGACGGCGGATTCGGCCCGTGGCAGTCGCTGGGCACCCCGGACACCGTGGACAGGTCCGGCACCTCGGCGATCAGCGGGCCGTCCGTCGCCGTGGACCCCGAGGGCCGGATGACGGTGTACGTCCGCGACTCCCGCAGGACGCTGCGAGCCCGGGCACAGGAGACCCCGGGCGGCGACTTCGGCGCGTGGCAGGCCCTGGGCGGCGCCGGCCTCCAGGGCGATCCGGTCACCGCGACCGACGCGTCGGGGCGGCGCCACGTGTACGCGGCCACCGCCGGATCCGTACTGGCCTGGGTCCAGCCGGCACCGGAAGCCCCGTTCGGCGACCCCGTCCCGACCGGGCTGCCCCAGACCACGGGCGCGCTCTCGGTGCGCCCCGAGGGCGACGGCGTCCGCCTGTTCTTCCGCCGGCCCGGTATCGGCACCGTCGCCACGAGCCTGGCCCGCGCGGACGGGGCCACGCCGGAGTTCTCCCCGGTCGCCGAGGCCGGCGGCCTGGGCGGCTACGGCGCCGTGGGCATCGCGGGCGACCTCCTCGCGGGCAGGGCGGGCGCGGGCACCGTCGGCGTGGCGGCCACCGACGGGCCGCAGCCCTGGCAGGAGTCCCAGATGCTGTACACGGGAGCCCCGGCCGGTGTGGCCGAGGGGGCCGGTACGGCCGTCGCCGCGGCGCTCGGCCTGGACGCCGACCTGCACGTCATCACGACGGTCCCCGCCGGCGGAGCCACGCCGCCCGGCAGCCGGGCCCCCGCCCCGTGGCACCGGGCCGTCCAGCCCTGGACGCTCGCGCAGGCCGGCCGCCCGGGCCCGACCCCCGCCGGGGGACAGCCCCCTCGGTGACCGGCGCCGCGGCGTTCGCCCGCGGCCCCGGCGCACCCGGGCCGCCCGGTGGCAGGGCGGATGCGGGCGGGCGAGGATGTCAGCCAGACCACCTCGCGCAGCCAGGGCGGCCGCACGCAGCCGCACTCGGACCAACGGGCGATCGGGGCTTCCATGACCCCTCCTCTCCACTCGTGCCGACGCATGTGCACAGGACCCGGAACGATGCGCGCCCTCGCCGCCCTGGCCGCCTGCACGGCACTGGTGGCCGGATGCGGCAACGACACCGCGCCCGACTGGGGGTACCCGGAACTCGGGAAGACCCTCCGGTCGCTCTCCCGTGATCTCGACCGGGCCTGCGAGCGGACGGAGACCCCGGAGGGCTGCGCGGGGGACCTCGACCGGCTCGCGGCGCCGGCGGAACAGGCGTTCGCCCAGGTCCTGGAGCACAAGCTGCTCGATGCCGGCACCGTGGCGGCGATGAACGAACTGGACAGGGCGAGGGAGGCCCGCGCCGCCGCGGCGAAGGAGGCCCGGACCCGGCAGGATCCGCACCACCTTCCCCTCGCGCGCGCGGTGGCGGCCGAGAAGCTCGCGTACGAGCACCTGCTCGCCGAGCTGGAGCGCCTGCGCACCGCTCCTCCGCCCGGTGACGGAAGGGACCCGGTCTGAGGCGGTGGCCGCAGGCCGAAGGGCTGAGCGGGCTGAGCGGGCTGAAGGTCCGCGGTCCGCGGTCCGCGGTCTACGGAGCTTCGGCGCTACGGCGTGCGGGGTGGTGCGGGGAGCGCCCCGCCGTCGAGTGTCACCAGGGTGAGGACGACGATCGAGCCCGTCCAGGCCAAGGGTGCGACCGAGGAGGGCCGGCCCGCCCGGTCCACCTTCTCGGGTAGTTCCCCGAGCGCGTTCCGTTTGGCGAGGACCCAGTCCAGGACCTGCCGCGCCTTCGCCGGCTGCCCCGTGCCCGCCCATGCGAGAGCGAAGAAGGAGGTGCTGGGGGTCCAGGCGTTCGCACCCCAGGGCGCGGTCGGATCGTTCCCGGGGGTCAGTCCCCCGTTGGGCAGGAGCAGCGCCTTGTACGTGGTGTCCAGCGCCCGGGGCAGATCGGCCGGGGCCGTGTTGAACGGGGGTGCCATGAAGGCCACCGCGCTGTCCTGTCCGTGCTGTCCGTCGACGGTGCGCTGATAGCCGAGGGGGGCGAACTTCCGGGCGATCCCGGTGGAGAGCCGCCCGGCGGCGCCGGACCATCCGGCCGCGTCCTGCGGCCGGTCCAGTTCGCCGGCGAGGTGCGCGGCGGCGTTGAGCCCGGCGAGCAGGGGTGCGGCCGTACCGATGTTGGTGGTGGTCGTCATCACCTCCCAGTAGTCCGGGGAGGCCGGGGGCAGCCCGTCCGGCCCGAGGGAGGCCGCCGCGCGGTCCGCCGCCTTGCGGATCATCGGGTAGAGGGCGGTCAGCCGGGCGAGGCGGGTGGCGGGAGGCGCCGTCAGGTACCACTGCCAGGTGGCCCACGGCACCCAGCCGTTGGCGTCGAGCTGCCACCGTCTGCTGTCCGGCGGTCCGGATCCGTCGAGCTCCGTCCGCGCGTCCCAGGTGCCGTCCTTGCGCTGGGTCGCTGCGCTGTAGCGCAGGATCCGGTAGGCCTCGGCGTCGTGTCCGGTGTGCGCGAACGCGGCGGCGGCGAAGCTGGAGTCGCGCGGCCAGGAGTACATCCAGCCGGGAGACCAGCCCGCCGCCATGGCCCCGTTCGGCCGCAGCAGGGCGCGCATGGCCAACAGGGCCCGCTCCGCCGCCGCGCGCTCGGCCGGCGAACCGCCCGGCACCCGGCCGGCGGCCAGCCAGGCACGGCTCTCCGCGATCTGCAGACGGGCCGTCGGATCCTCCGGGGGCACCACGACCGACGCCGTCCGGCCGCCGGGGAGGTACCTCCACCGGCCGGACAGCAGCCGCAGCACGTGGCTCCGCTCGACGTACCGTGCGCCCCCGGCGACAGCAGGTGTGACCCCCTCGGCGGCGCCGGTGTTGAAGAGGAGCCCGACGGTGGGGGCGACGAGCATCGACAGGGGGGCGTAGCGGCCCTCGGCCTCGCCGTGGCTCTGATGTCCGAGGGGCCGGACGAAGAACACCGGCCGCCCTTCCTGGGAGGGACGGCCGACGGGGCTCCCCGCGACACACACGGGGAGGGCGACGCTCGCGAGGGACGCCGTGACGGCCGCCCAGCGGACGAGCCGGGCAGCATGCATCGCCACTCCTTCTGTCGGGCTTCCGTGCGCGCGGCCCCCGGGGCTCCCATCGTGGGCCGGATGTGCGGAGCCCGCCACGACACACCCGCCGCCCGGGTGACGGCAGGGGCAAGGGTCTGAAGAGGCCTCGCGTTCCCGCACGGAGCAACGGACGCGGTCAGGCACGCGGCAACGGACGGAGTAACAGGCGCGGCGACGGAGCAGCGGCCGCGGAAGGGGCGAAGGCGCCCGTGGCGCACGGCAGGAGGGCCGTCCGCCCGGTCCAGGCGGTCTCCTCGCGGATGCCGGTGGGCGGTGGAGCGTGCACATTGGTGTGACCGGAACCGGCAGGCGCACATCGGCCGCCGAAGTCGGTCCGGCCGCGCTTCGCTGCGAAGGACTGGTGGATGAGCACTGCTTCGACCGAGGGGAATCGCCGGTTCGTCCGCAGGCTCCTGCCGGTCGCGGGCGGCTCCCTGGTGGCGGCGGCCGGAGCCCTGATCGCCGTCGGCTGTTTCCTCGGCCTCTACGTCCGGCCCACCTCGGACGACTGGTGCGCCGCCTGGAAGTCCCGCGATCTGGGCGTCCTCGGCATCACGCACGACTTCTACTCCACCCAGAACGGCCGGATCACCAACGCCTTCCTGAGCGGCATCGTCTACGGCGACGGACTCGCCGGGACGAAGATCCTGCCGACCGTCATAGCCGTCGCCTTCACCGTCGGCCTGGTCCTGCTGGGGATCCGGTTCCTGCGGTGCCTCGGCGTGAAACCCCCGGTGCTGCTCCTGGTCGCCGCCGCCCTGGCCGTCCAGGCCGTGATCTACTACGGCGGCACGCGCAGCTATCAGGTCCTGCTGTGGGCACCGGCCACGATCTCCCACACCATCCCGAGCGTCATCGGAGTGTGGGCGCTGCTGCTGGGCATCTGGACCGTCCGCCAACCGCGGGCCGCCGTACGCGCGGGCGGCTTCGCCGCGGCGTTCCTCATCGGGTTCGCGATCGGCACCCTGAGCGAGTCGTTCTCCCTCGTCAGCGGCCTCCTCGCGGCCTGCGTGGCACTGCTGGCCGTGCCCCGCCTGGGGCTGGCGCGGACCTGGGATCCGTTCACCTGGTGCCTGCTCTGGTGCGCCGGGGTCGTCTGCGGGCTGGTCGTGCTCACCACGTCCCCCGGCGCCCGGTGGCGCCGTGCCCAGCAACCGCCCAAGGAGTCCATGCTCTCCGCGGGCGAACTCCGGGGCACCTACGAGGACTGGCTGCACATGTGGGACACCGTCACCGGCCAGTGGGCCTACCTCGGAGCCGCCGCCGTCGGCGTCCTGCTGGGCCTGGGGGCCGGCCTCGCGGCGCCCGTGCCCCCGCCGGGGAAACGGGAGTCGGGGCCGGCCGTCCCGCGGACGACGCTGGTCGCCCTGCTGTTGCTGCCGGTGCTCGTGGTGGTGCTGGGATCATTCGCGGTGGTGGTGGGGCTGCGCAGCGGCTACGGACCGAGCGGCTGGACGTACGCCCGCACCTGGACGAACTACCTCGTACCGATGGAACTGGCGCTGTGCGCCTACGGCGTCCTGCTCGGCGTGTGGGCCCGCCGGTACCTGGCGCGCCGGGGGGCCGCCGTGGCGCTGCCGGCGGCCGTCGTCGTCGCGGCCGGACTGACGCTGGCCTCGCTGGCCGTGCTCGTCCCGAGCGTCAAGCAGCTCACCACCGCCACGGTCACCCGCGCGGTGGCCTGGGACGCCCAGAACTCCCGCATCCGGACCGAGGCCGCGGCGGGTGCCACCGACCTCGGATACCGGCCCATGTACATCGGGAGCCTGGCCGAACCCTTCTTCACGTCCGACTACCGGCGGGACTGGGTCGCGGCCTGTGTCTCCAGCTGGTACGGCATCGAGCGGATCCACCGCCTCTGAGCACGGCCGTACGGGCTCAGCTCAGCCGCGCGGTACCGCACGGGCCAGGAAGTGACCGGCGCCGTCCTCGTACTCCTCCAGCCGCCAGCCCGTGGTTTGCAGCGCGCGGCGGAGGTTGCCCTCGGCGAGGAGGTCGTCCGGGTCGAGGGGGCGGCCGTGCCGGGCGGCCCCGGCGAACAGCGGGTCGGAGCCGGCGGCATGGGTGAGTTCCACCGGCGGGCGGCCGGGGGCGGGGTCGGGCCGGGTTCCCGGGGCGGCGCCCGCCTCCCGCACCAGCAGCCGGGTGCAGGGTTCCAGGGCCAGTACGGGCACCTCCGCGGCGAGGGCTTCCCGCAGGAGGGCCGGATCGGCGGCGCCGAGGACGATCAGGCCTTCGACCCCGGCGAGGTCGGCGGACGGGCCGGCATCGTCCGCGAGCGGGACGGTCCGGGAGGCCAGACCCGCTGCGGCGAGCACCCTGCTCACGGCGGGGAGAGCCTGCCCGGCCGCGCGCTGCATGACGACTACCGCCATACCCCCGTCCTTAGATTCGAGCTGATGTAGCTGTTCCATGCTGCATCTGCGCAAGCATGCCCACATGAAGTCCGCATATGCCAGATGCGCTCCGCTCCGTGAGACGGGCGGCCGGAACGCGGCGGAGGCGGAGGCGGCGGCGGGGTGCGGCGCAGCGGCCGGCCGGAACGCAAAGAGGCCCCACGTGCCGAACACCGCGATCGGCATGCAGGGGCCGCTTTTGCCGGTGCTCCCCCTGGCGGCGAGAGCCGCTCGACCGCCGCGGCGGGCAGCCGGCTCCGGGTTTCTGGGCGCTGGGCCTCAGAAGGAGACGACGGGGGAGAGCCGCAGGGCTTCCAGGGAGCCGGGCGTGGTCAGGTGCTCACCTGGCTCGCCCCACTGGTGCGGACGAGGATCCCGGCCAGTGGGGAGCGTCCGGAACGCGATCGCGAGGAGCGCGGGCAGGGCCGGAGCGGCGCTCTCAAAGGGGCTCCGACCGATGGCCGGCCGCAGCTGGTTGACCTTGGCGTGCCGGTCCTCACCGACCACGCACCACTGTTGCAACCAGGATCGGGAGAGCCCAGATACCGGCCCTGATTCTGTCACCGAGCGAGTTCGGCTTGGCGAAGACTGCGGAACACCTCCGCAGTCGTCCATCCGCGCAGCGTGGCGTGAATCGACGAGCGGAATGTGGCCTCGGCCGTAGTGGCGTCGAGGGCCCCGGCCAGTTCGAGCGTCACGAGCCCGTGCAGGGTGGCCCAGATCGACAGGGCGATCGCCGTTGCGTCGCCAGCGAGGACGGACGCCGTCAAGGCGCGATCGATCGCCGCGAGGAGCGGACGGATCGGGTCACTGGCGCCGGCCTCCCCCGACGGGTCGAAGGTCTGCACACCACCGAACAGCACCGTGTACAGGTGGCTGTGTTCGCGCCCCCAACGACGGTAGGCGACGGCCAGGGCGTAGAGGTCGGCGAGAGGGTCCGCGGAGGTCTGCGCCGCCGACAGGTCCTGGAACAGGCCGGCGACGGCTCTGTCGCGCACCGCACCGATCAGCCCGTCCTTACCACCGAACAAGGAATACACCGCCGTGGTCGACGCCTCGGCAGCAGCGGCCACGGCGCGGACCGTGAGCAACTCCCGCGGACGGGTGGCGAGCATCTCGGTCGCGCACACCACAAGCCGCTCTTTGACAGCCTCGTCGTTTGTTCTCGGCCTACCCACGACCAGCAGCCTACCCTCTCTGATAACGTCGTTTTGAAACAGCGTTCTGAAACTGGGGGTCCGCCGTGCCCACGTCCGCGATACGTCTTGTCCGCTTCATCGGACGCTTACTGCTGGCCCTGGCCGCCGTAGCGATGCTGGTCGTCGTCTTTCTCGCACTGATCGTCCTCACAGACGGGGCAGGCTCGGGGCTCGCCGCATGGTTGACGACCCTTGGAGTCGGGGCTGTCCTCGCCACGTGGCGGGGTCGGTGCCGCACTTGGCCGGCGCGGCTCGTGCCGTTCCTGCCGGTGGTTGTCGCGGCAGCATTGACGGCGGCGGTCTGCGTTCCGACCGTGCCGACGGCGCGTCGGTACCCGTCCGCCCTGCCGTTCGGGACTACGCAGCACTGGAGCCTGTCCACAGGCAGCCGGGTCGCGGTGTATCACTACCCGCCGGCGAACCCCGGCACCCGGCATCCCATTCCGTTCGTGTACCTCAACGGCGGACCGGTCCGTGGCATCTCGGTGCTCGACCACCAGTTCCTGCAACTGCTGGCACGCCAGGGCTACGACGTCTACGCCTATGAACAGGCCGGTGGCGGACGAAGCGACCTGCTCCCCATGGGCCAGTACACGATCTCCAGGTCGGTCCGCGACCTCGCCGCCTTCATCGACCGCCTGGACAAGGGCAAGGTCGACATCCTCGGATTCTCCTCAGGCGGGGCCGTGCTCACCCGGGCCCTGGCCGACCCGAGCGTTGCCGCACGCTTGCACCGGGCGATCATCGCCGAGCCCGGCCCCATGGACGGCCCCACCGCGCACATCACCGGGCACAAGGGCCGAAGATCTGCACGGGACCTCGCGCCGGCCATCACCGGACCGCGATCGACGCACGTCCCCCGGTACGCCGTGGCATTCGGCCTCATGCGACTCGGAATCCTCAGCCCCGCCACCGGACTGATCGGACAGGCCGAAGGTGACAACGCCTTCACCGCCGCCGACCTCGGCAGCGACACCGCATCCGCCTACTGCGCGCGCGACGCGCGCCGCATCCCCGCTGAGGACACCGCACAGAACTTTTCCTTCAGCCCCGCCGCCAGTCTCCGCATCCAGCAGACGGTCAAGGACTCGCCCTCCATCGCACCGCATCTGCGCCAGTCCCGGACCCCCGCGATGCTGATGATCGCCGAGTGCTCCTCACAGGTCCGTCAATGGGCGACCGCCATCCTTGCCAATGACCCCGCCATCCAACGTACCCAGTACATGCCCGGAGTCGGACACCACATGTGGAACGGCCTCGACGACAACAACGACCGAGCCGCCGCCGTCATCACTGCGTTCCTTCAGGACAAGCCGGCACCCCTGCCGAACTCCCCGGCCCGCGACGAGATCCCTACCTTCTTGCGCGACCACAAATGAAGAGGTTGCAGCCCGTCACCGGCAACGGCGGGCGAACCCTCGAAGCCGTCCGGGCCCTGCGCCAAGTACAGCCAAGGACGACCTCTTAGAACTCCTAACAGAATGGGCCGACCCTGCGATCCACGCGGTAGGGCAAGGCGAGCGCGAAGGAGATCACTACTCTGTATGAGTGCTCTCATACGACGAGTTGACTTCACCAGAGCGTGAGCTGTGGGATCTGTTCCCCGAGGGATGCCGCGTGGACCTGCGCACGGGTGTGCCCGAGGACGACTGTGCCGCAGAGGGTGGGCAGTGGGGCCCCGGGCGGACGGTTCGGGCCGCCGTGATCGTGGCGCTCCTCCAGGGCGCGAACCCCGCGCAGACGGGCGCCGTCGCGTGCCTGCAGCTCGCCGGGGCGCGGATATCCGGGCGCCTCAATCTGGCCGGTGCGCAGATCGCTCATGCTCTCTGGCTCGAGGACTGCTGGTTCGAGGAGGGCGTGGACCTCTCCGGAGCGTCGACTCGGTCGATTGCGATCGTGGGCAGCCGAGTGCCGGGCGTGGAAGCCGGCTTGATCCGTATCGAGGGACGCCTCGACCTGCGGCGCTCTCGCCTGGAAAGCGGCTCTGCCTCGCCCTTCCACCGCAGGGTCACCGCCTTGTCGCTCATCAACGCCCATGTGAGTGGCGCCGTGAACCTCAGCGGGGCCGAGATCACCGCACCCGGGGAATGGGCGGTGTCCGCTGGCGGACTGGTCGCGGAGGGCGGCGTCTACTGCGTGGACGGTTTCGTCGCGCACGGTGAAGTCCGTCTCATGGGGGCACATCTGCCAGGCGGACTGCACATGCGGGGCGCACTACTGGAACACCCCGGGCGGCGCGGGGTGGCGCTCGCCCTGGACAACGCCGTGGCCTCGACGCTCGACTTCTCCGACGGGTTCATCGCGAACGGGACCGTACGGCTGCGGGGTGCCCGGATCTCGGACAACCTGACCTTTGAAGGAGCCGTCCTGAACGGGCCGCCCGACGGCCACCGCCCGTCATTGGCCGCCCTACTGATGCAGGCAGTTGACTTCGACTTCACCCTCGCCCGGCAGCCGTCCGGCACCGTGGACCTGCGGGGCGCGCAGGTGTCCTACCTCCACGACAGCGACCACAGCTGGCCGAACGTGGTGGAGCTGGACGGCTTCGTCTACGGCTCCATCAAGGTCGACGAGGCAGGCGAGCGGCGGGAGGCAGTGGGGCGGCGGGACTCCGTCGCCCGCCGCGTGGCGTGGATACGACGCAGCCCGGGCTACAGCCCGCAGCCCTATGAACAGTTGGCGAGCTGGTACCGGAAGGCCGGCCACGACGACGACGCCCGCCGCGTACTCCTGGCCAAACAGCGCCATCGGCGTCAAACTCTGCCCCTGGCCGCGCGTGCGTGGGGGCACCTGCTCGACATGACCGTCGGCTATGGCTACCGCCCCTGGCTGGCCGGCGTCTGGCTCCTCGCGCTGACCTTGCTGGGCGCGCTGTCCTTCGGCACTCAATCCCCCAACCCGGTCAAACAAGGCGAAGGCGCCCCGTTCCAGCCCCTCGTCTACACACTCGACCTCTTGATCCCCATCGGTGGTCTGGGGCAGCGCACGGCCTGGTACTGGTCGAACGGCAGCCTCCAGGGGCTGGCCTACCTGCTGATCGCCCTCGGCTGGGTGCTGACGACCGCCGTCATCGCGGGTGTCACCCGCACCCTGCAGAAAAGTTAGCGGGCGACAGTCGAGTTCAGCCGTCGCCAGCAGATCAGTGCGCATCCGAGGGTGAGGAAGGCTTCGTGGATGTCGTCGCGGATCTCCCAGCGGATCCGTAGACGGCGGAACCAGTGCAGATGGGCGAACGCGCGCTCCACGACCCAGCGTTGGGTGCCGAGTCCGGAGCCGTGCTCGGTGCCCCGGTGGGCGATCAGTGGCTTCATGCCGAGATCCCAGACCAGGCGGCGGTACTTGTCGTGGTCATAGCCGCGGTCGGCAGCACCACGTCCGGGCGGCGCCGGGGCCGGCCGCGCTTGCCCCGCACGGGCGGCACGGCCTGGAGGAGCGGGATCAGCTGGGTGACATCGTTGCGGTTGCCGCCGGTCAAGGTGACGGCGAGCGGGATGCCGGTGGCGTCGGTGATCAGGTGGCCCGGGGTGCCGGGCCCGACGCTCGACCTTCGGCAGCAGTGGCTCGACCACCGCCCCCAGCTCGTCGTCGACTTCCCATGGCTTCGGCCGCGCCACCCCGCACCCCCGGATAATCCGTCCCGGAGTGATCCAACCATCTTGAAGATCATTTCGTTAGGAGTTCTTAGTCCGGAAAAGCGCGAGCGGACTCACGGAACTCCTGGCTCGCGCACTCCGGGACCGCGGCCGCGAGGTCGAAGTGGAGCACCTGCACGTCCATCTGCCGCGCGTGCTCACGACGCCCGCCGACACCTGCACCTCCAGCCCCGAGCAGGAGACAGCCCGATGATCCGTCGCATGTTCCGCCGCTGCGGCCACGCGCCCGACGCCCTCACACCCGAGGATCAGGCCGTCGTCGGTGCGTTCCGCGCGATGCTCGCCGCCGTACGCGCCCCGGAGCCCGGGACGCCCGGCCGTGCCCAGGACGTCGCGATCCGGGTCGGCCCCTTCGTGGAGCGCGCGCACATGCGCCCCGGTGACGACCACGGACCCGACCTGATTGTCGTCGCCCTGGTCCATCCCGACACCCCGCACGCCGCGGCCTACGCCCACCGCTACACCAGCAAGGGCTGGCTCCGCCGCGAGACCAACCAGATCCTTGGTGTCTGGCAGCCGGCCTGCGCGATGCTCACCTACGCCGCCGCGGGCCTCGACCTCCCCGACGATGTCGGCATGGCCCGCGCGCACTACGGCGTCGACGTGGAAGGCCGGAAGCCCGACGGCACCGGCTACGCCCTGCTCCGCCTCGGTCCGTACACCCAGCCCTGGCTCGCCTCCCGCGACGCCGACCGCCTCAACACAGGACTGAGGGGCAGGGCGGCCACCGCCCTCCCCGGGTTCACGATCACTGCGACGAGTGCGCCCTTCGATGTGAGCAGCCCCGAGAGCTCTGCGATCCGTACGACAACGACGCCACCGCACTCTTGGCCGCCGCGGTCGCCGGGCGCGGCCTCCACTCGGCATCGACCTCCTGCGTTCCTGAGCACACGAAGCGGCCGCCCGGACCCCGGTCCGGGCGGCGGAGGCCGCTTTTTGCGTTCCTGGAGTGGTCAGCTCCTGGGTGGTTTTACGGCGGTAAAACTCCCCTGTGCGGGGCTATTCCGTCTTGGGGAGCCTTGACCGATCTCTCTGGGGGTGCCCGGTGCGGCTGGTCGAGGGCGGCTGCTACGTCAGGCAGCCAAGGCTCGTTGGCTCAGGAGTCAACGTCGGCGGGCGTGTGCCTCTGCAGGTCGTGATCGAGTGTCGTCTTCGTGGGGAGGCCCGGGTCGACAGAGTGCCAATATGAGGGCCGGAGCCAGGCGCACCGGTTCAGTCGGGTCCGTCCTCGGAGGCTGTCCCCGCAGTGTGCCGTCGGCGAAGCCTGCGGGCGAACGCAGTGGCACTAGCGACGACCAAGGATGCGGCAATGCTTCCCAGGAACTCTGGCGCCGCTGCCATGAGGAGGTTCACGGTCGGCTCCCGGGGCCCCGCATCGCCTGGACTTGGCGGCGTTCGAGCTCGGCAGCGATGCGGCGGACCTTGCGCCTGACGCGTTCTCCGGCGGCGGTGGGTTCAGGCGCGCCTGCGTGCTGAGCAGCCTCGGTCCAAGTGGACACCTGCGGCTGGGCCCATGCCATGGCAATGGTGCGCTCAGTCGGCAGCAGCGCTCGGATGAGGGCGGCGAGCCGGGCGTCGTCCGGATCGATGTCGGCCAGGGTGGCATTCACCGGGGCCAGTGTCCCCGCCGCCAGGTCGTAGAGGGTTAGGCCGTCGCCCAGCGGAGTGTCGAGCAGTAGGACTCGGCCATGACGGGTGCGGCGGCGCCACACAGGTGTCAGGTGGCGGTGCGCAGTCTGGGCGTCGGCACGGAGTCGGGCTACGGAGGTTTCGTCGAGGCGCATGCCTTCGTGCAGCGGCTGTACCCAATCGCCCAGCAGAGCAGTTGATACGGCTTCGTTCCAGCGAGTGCTGCGCCACAGCCCCAGCACCTCGGTGGCAAAGGGTTCCAGCAGGTCGTCGAGCCCGGTCAGGGCTGCCTGTCGTGCTTCCAGTGCGCGTACGGCCGGGGAGCGTTCCGCGATTTGGTCGCTCAGTGAGATCAAGGCGGCCCGCTGCTGTGGGCTCTCACACGGAGCGTAGGTTTCGGGACCGCATGCGCCTACGCTGCCGTCCCGGTACACCGTCACCGTTGGTGAGGCCATGGCTCCATTCGGGCCGTGGATGAACATTTGCGCGAGGTCGTCGCCTTCGTCGGGGTTCAGGATGCGTACCGTGATCAGCTGCTTCGACTCGGAGAGCTGTTTAAGGGCTCGACCCGGTTGGCGGACTGGCAGCGCCGACCGGTCGGAGGGACGGCGCTGCCAGTCAGGTGCGGGGGCGGCTGGCCCGTCGTTTGCCGAAGTGGGCCGGGTGTTCGCTGGCTGGCACGGAGAAGGAGCGGGCCGCTGCGGCGCTGGTTGTCCGATAGCAGCGGGCGGGGCGGCTGGCCGAGCAACCGAGCTGGCGGACCGAATCTCTTTGAGCGGGCACTGAAGTCTGGTGGGCCAGCCCTCGTCCAGCCGCCCACCGTCCCTCGGGTCCCTGTCAGGCTTTGACGTGGGTGACGCCCAGGTTGCAGCCACCATGAGTGCCAGCGAGTTGATCGCTTTCGTGTGCGCACTTCCCAGCTGCGGACGATCTGGCCGACTGTGCCGGACGCGCGTTGCGAGGCGGCCTGGCCAGCTGCTGTCCAGTGACGACGGAAGAGCCTGTGGCAGGTACGCCGCAGCACGGCCCACGAGTTTGAGTGCTCGCCGACGGGCGTCCCTGGGTGTGAACACGAAGCAGCTCCTTCTGGATGTGTGAAAAGGCTTCCTCTCTCAGGGCGTGGCAGGGCGTCCGATCGGCAAAGAAATTCACTGGCTTAAGAGTGGAGTGCGTCACATGACGGTTGGGGTCGCCTGCGGCGTGGTGGCTGTCTGCCTCAAGGGCTCCCCCACGTCCAGGACATCGTCCTGAACATCTCTGACGCCGACGGCGTGTTCACCGGCCTGAGTGAAAGGACGCTCCGCCGCTGCAGTGCTGCGGCCGACACCACCTTGTCCCTCGAAGGTCAGGTGCTGGGTGACCAGGTCCAGGTGGCGCCGAAGCGCCTTGAGGAGGATGTCCGCCTCCTGCCGGTCGGCAAGGACAGCCTTCCGGTGGATGGATGCCAGGTCTGTCATCTCGGTGGCGAACTGTTGAGCCCGGTCGACGTAGCCGGCGAACACGGTCAGCGGATCCGGGTCGGCGGTGTCTCGATTAACCGGGTTAATCGGCTGGGCATCCTGACCACCAGCGAGGTCGGCGCCCGCCGACTGCGTGGGGACAGAGACGCAGGCAGCCGCACCACCGGCATCAGGTGTCTCCGCTGGGGTCGAAGGCCCTCCGGTCGAGGCAGGTGAATCGGGGGCGGTGGCGCGAGGCTTGCGGGGCGACTTAAGCCGGTTAATCGCCTCTTCGGCCGCCGCGTGTTGCTCTTCGGCGGGCAGACCACCGATGCGGCGCGCGTCCTTGACTGTCAGCTGGAGGTGTCGACCATACGCGGTCCGGCGTTCCCGCGCGCGCTTCAGGTACGCGGCGGACGGCCCGGAGTGACGCTACGGGCCGTGAGCCGGTCAGCGGCCGAGCGCGTCGAGGTGCTCGTAGAGCGCCCGGTGCCCTTCGGCGGTGGGGTGCAGGCCGTCGACGAGGAGGTCGGTCCGCTCCCGCAGCGGCTCCCACAGGTCGAGGTGGTCGATGTGGTTCGCCTCGCACCAGGCCCGGAGGAAGGCGCGCAGGGCCAGTGCGCGCGCCCGGGTGAAGCGCAGGCCCTCGTAGTCGCGGGTGCGGTCCTCGTCGAGCCAGGACGGCCCGGCGACGACGAGCCGGGCGTTGTGGCCGAGGGCGGTGGCGGCCAGCGCGTCGAGGCTGCCGGTGAGCCCGGTGAAATCGGCGGCTCCGCCGGCCTCGGCCTCGGCCTCGGCGTCCGCGGCGGCGAGCGGCACGGCGGAGTCGTTGATGCCGGCGGCGACCAGGAGGGTGTCGGGCCGGCGCGCCGCCAGCAGTGCGGGCGTCTGCTCGCCGACGTCGGCGAGGGTGCTGCCGGGGACCGCCAGGTTGAAGAGCCGGCGTTCGGCTTCGTTCCCGGCGATGTGGGCGGCCGCCAGGTGACCGGCCCAGCCGCCCCGCGGGTCGCAGCGTCCGTAGGCGATGCTGTCGCCCACGATGACGATGCGCTCCGCCGGGCGCAGCGGCTTGGCGTCCAGGTAGGCCCAGGTGCTCTCGCCGGAGGAGAGGACCACCCGCCGGCGGGTGTAGTCGTCGACCTCGTAGGCGTCGGCCGCGGCGAGCTCCTGGTCGGTGAGGTGCAGCACGGCGCCTTCGACCGAGGCGCCCAGCCTGCGCTCCAGGATCAGATGCACGTCGAGCCCGCTGGCCGCGATCACCGCCGGATCGGTGATCTTCAGGGGCCGGGTGGTGTAACCGGCCAGCGACGCCGGGGAGGTGGGCACGGCTCTGCCGAAGAGAGCGGTCTGGACCCGCTCGTCCATCAGCGTGCCGAAGGAGAAAAGGGTGTGCGTGCGTGATTCGGTCACAGTGAGCCGCAGGGCCTTTCGTCACGGAGGGTCAGGTTTCACCCTAACGGGCGATGGACGGAGCCCGTCGGCGATGTTCGCGAGCCGGTGGATCAGATCCGCCCGTGCGCGGGGTACGTGCGCGGCCGCGTACGCGACACCTCACAGCAGCACGGACACCGAAGCGCTCCGGCCGCGGCGGGTTGCCGCCGGCATCGCTCGCCCGACGACGACCTGATCGGAGCACGCCCGGACTGTCGCGATCTCCCGCTCGATATATCAACTGGGCTTGCTGGCAAGGAACATGCACAATGGCGTCGCATCTCAAGATCACTGCACCGGAGACTCGGGGGGACCCATGACGAAGAGAAGTGCCGTCGGCAGGCTCGGTGCCACGGCTGCAGCCCTGGGAATGGCGTGCATCGGCACACTCGCCACGGCGGGGCCTGCCGCGGCCGCCGAAAATGGGCAGACCGTGGCGGTCAGCACGCGGTACTCGGACAGGATTTTCGTCTGCGGCCACAACCAGTCGGACACCTTGGTCTGTACGGACTGGATAGCGACGCCCCAGACATGGGCCTTCATATCCGGTTGGTGGTGGAAGGGCGAGATCACCATCACGGGGGAGCAGCTCGACGCCGGCCAGCCCGTCAGAAGGCGGGCAAAGTGCGACGTGCCCGTGTCGTACCCGTCCAGTCTGTTCTGGTGCGAGACCAAGGACCGGCTCTGACCGTCCGCCAGACCACACGACAGACCGCGTGACAGGCGGCTTGACGGTCAAGGGGCAGCGCTCGAGCGGGGAACGGGGTCGGGCACCCCGCCCCCGCACCCGAGCGTGCCCCAGTGCGGACACGCACCGGCCGCTTCCCTGACGCCCAAGACCGCCAAGGCGGTGTGGTGGAGGACGTCTGTGGGAGGGGGCCCTGGTAGACCCAGGTTGATCTGGGCCTGGTCGGCCCGGAGGCTGGTGGCGAAGCTGTGGTCATGACCGACAACACCACTGATGTGACCGGCTTCCGCAACCGTGTCGTCCTGATCACCGGCGGAACCAGCGGGATGGGCCTGGCCACCGCGCGACTGCTCCTGGAAGCCGGCGCCCATATCGTCATCACCGGCCGCGACGATGCCCGCCTCGACCGCGCGGCCGAACAACTGGCCGAGGTCTCCGACCAGGGTGCCCGGCTGTTCACGGTCCGGGCCGACTCCGCCAGCCTCACCGATCTCGACCGCCTGGCCGCCCTGATCCGTGAACGACACGGACGTCTGGACGGGGTGTTCGCCAATGCCGGGGTCGGCGTGTTCCAGCGCAGTGGCGAGGTCACCGAGCAGGACTTCGACCTCACCGTCGACGTCAACTTCAAGGGGGTGTTCTTCACGGTCCAGAAGGTGCTGCCGCTGCTCGACGCGGCCGGTGGCGGTTCCATCGTGATCAACGCCTCGTGGACACTGCACCGGGGCCTGGCCGTCGCACCCGTGTACGCGGCCACCAAGGCCGCCGTCCACAACCTGGCCCGCACGCTGGGCAGTGATCTCGCCGAGCGGGGTATCCGGGTCAACTCGGTCAGCCCGGGCTACGTCGTCACCGAGATGTTCGATGCCGCCAACCCGGATCCCGCCTCGCACGATGCCATCCGCGCCCAGGTGCCGCTGAGGCGGCTCGGCCAGGCCCAGGACATCGCCGAGACCGTCGCCTTCCTCCTCTCCCCGCGGTCGTCGTACATCACCGCCCAGGACATCACCGTCGACGGGGGCCTGGTGAACGCGATCCCCGCCTCCTGACGGCGGGCGCGGCTGCCTGGCCCCGACAGGGCCAGGCAGCCACCCGTCACGACCGGCCACAATGGCCGTATGAGCACAGCGATCAACATGGGCGAATTCCTCCGGACCCGCCGCGCCCTCCTGCACCCTGAAGACGTCGCCCTGCCGGACTTCGGAGGCCGGCGCCGGGTCGCGGGCCTGCGCCGCGAGGAGATCGCGCAGCTCGCCGGAGTGAGCGTCGACTACTACACACGGATGGAACAGGGCCGCGTACCCAACCCCTCGGGCGCGGTACTCGACGCCCTCGCCCGCGCACTTCGGCTGGACGGGGATGCCACCCGGCACCTGCACCGCCTCGCCCGACCGCAGTCCGCCGCCCGGAACGTTCCCCGGCGCCAGGCCCAGCCGCAAGGCGTGCGCCCCATGCTTCAGAGGTTGCTGGACGATCTGGTGGACATGCCGGCGATGGTAATGGGCCGGCGCATGGACGTCCTGGCCTGGAATGCGGCAGCGGTCGCCCTCTTCGGCGACTACGCGGCCCTGGACCCGGCGGAGCGCAACATCGCCCGGATCACCTTCCTCGACGAGACGTCCCGGGAACTGTATGGGAACTGGCCGTCCTGCGCCCGCGAGAATGTGGCCTACCTCCACCTGGACGCCGGACGGCACCCCGAGGACCCCCAGTTGGCGAGTCTGATCGGCGAACTGTCGATGAAGAGCGAGGACTTCCGTCGCTGGTGGGCTGAACACCCGGTGCAGGACAAGACCTCGGGAACCAAGCGATTCCACCATCCGGTGGTAGGCGATCTGGAACTGGCCTACGAGACCCTGCGCGCAACGGACGACCCCGATCAGGCCTTGATCACATATGCCGCTGAGCCGGGCAGCCCCTCGCACGACGCCCTGCGGATGCTGCTGGCCTGGGCCGCCGAGGCCCCCTCCCCGATACCGGCCGACGACCGCTCGCGCTGACCTTCCGCGCGCTCCGGGCCTCACCGCCCGTGACCTGAAACCGCGTCAGACGCGCGCCATCGGTCAATGCCCCGACCAGCACATCGGCGAACAGAGCACCGCAGACCGGCAGGCCCGGTCCCGGGCTGGCCGCGTGCGGCTGGTGGGCCCCGACCGGGGCGGGCACGGGAGTGCGGGCCTGTCCCTAGCCTGCCGGCCGGGACAGTGGTGCCGGCCCCTTCCACCGCCACCCCGCTGCCGCGCCCGGCCAGGTGGCTTCGGCAGCGGCTGCGGTCCCCCTTCCGCCTGCAGCAGGCCGGGCCTCGCGAGCGGTGATCGGGTGGGGGAGCGGCCCGGCATCCGGCGGGCCCCGGCCCGGTTTCGGGCAGGGCGGGTCGTCGCGGGACGCGGGTTCACGCTCCCAGGACCTCGTCGAGTAGCCGGGTCCGGTGGTGGGGTGGATCCGGAGTGCGCCGGTGCAGCGGCGGGTCTGG
This sequence comes from Streptomyces sp. NPDC040545, assembly GCF_055595065.1. Classification (NCBI taxonomy): domain Bacteria; kingdom Bacillati; phylum Actinomycetota; class Actinomycetes; order Kitasatosporales; family Streptomycetaceae; genus Streptomyces; species Streptomyces sp. NPDC040545. Next base: position 358,684 of record NZ_JBVIWA010000003.1, on the reverse strand, counting down.
GTCTGCCAGGCGTGGTCGCCGCTCACCCAGGCCCCATGATCTCGACGTACGTGTTCCTCGCTCCCCAGGCCCGCGATCTCTACGCCGACTGGCCCGGGACCGCCCGCGAAAACGTCGGCATGCTGCGCCTGTACGCCAGCCACCATCCGCGCGCTCCCTGTCCGGCACAGCTGGCCGGCGAACTGTCGTCCGGTGACGGGGACTTCCGCCGATGGTGGTCGGAGCGCGACGTGTACCAGCCCAAGTACGGCCAAGCGCTACCACCACCCCTTCGCCGGAGACCTCACTCTCGGCTTCGAGGCCTTCCTCCCCACCGGAGACCCGGACCAGACCCTCGGCCTCCACACCGTCGAACCCGGCCCGCCGTCGAAGAACGCCCCGCGCATCCTTGCCGACTGGACCGCGAGTCGTACCCATGCGGACCGATCCCAGGCAGATGAGGCCCCGGCCGAGGCCGCGGTCCTCGCCGACCGGCCGAGGCCGCGGCCGGGGCCCGGCAAAGCCGGACATGACGCCGATGCCCGGCTTCAACACGCTCCGAAGGAGGCACCCGTCCGCGCTTCCGTTCGGCGTACCTCGGGGTGGCGTAACCCCTTCCAGCTGACCTAGAACGCTGTTCCCCGCACCGCGGCCCTCAGGGCCGGCGCCCGGCCCAGGCCACGAGCCGGTCGATGGCCGGGGCCTCGGGATCCACAGCCACCACTTCTCCGAAGGGGATCCGCCCGCCGCGGGTTTCGGCCGGCAGCGCGCGACGTACGACGCCGATCACACGCTCGATGAGAGCCGGGTCCCAGTCCGGGTCCTGTCCGGTCGCCCTGGCCAGGTCCCAGGTGTGCACCGTGAGTTCGTGGGTGTAGACGGCCGCGGCGGCCGCGCCCGGCAGGACGCCCATCGGCAGGCGCAGCTGCCGGCCGAGGATACCCGGATCCGCCCACACCTCCGCGACCTCGCGGGCGCCCGGCACCCAGGCCGCCGCCCATCCGCCGTCAGCGATCTCGTCGGCGAAGGACGGCACGCTGAACGGGTCCTCGCCGCGCCCGATCACCGAGATCCGGCGGACGACGGCGACGAGGTGGCTCGACAGTCGCCGTACATCGAACTCCTCGCAGGGGGTCGGGGCGTCGTACTGCTCGGGCCGGACGGCGGCCAGCGTACGGCCCGCCAGCTCGACGGCTGCGGCGAGGTCGGTCCGCGGATCGAACGAGGAGGTGGCGTCGACGGTACGGGTGGAGTCGGACGGGGTCTCGATGAGCTGCTCGGTGTTGTTCATGGGTTCATCCTGCAAGTAAAAGTGGCCACCTTCTGGCCAGTTTTCCGAGGAGAATGAAAGACGACGACGCGGCACCCACGAAGGAGGAGAAAGGCGAGATGAGAGCCGACCGGCTGGTGGCGACCCTGCTCTTCCTCCAGGAACGCGGCCGCGTCACCGTCCCCGAAGTGGCCGCCGAACTGGAGGTGTCCGAGCGCACCGCGCGCCGAGATCTGGAGGCCTTGGCCGCGGCCGGCATCCCCGTCTACTCGCAGCGCGGCCGCGGCGGCGGCTGGTCCCTCGTCGGCGGGGCCCGTACCAACCTCACCGGGCTGACCGCCGACGAAATACGGGCACTCTTCCTCGTCACCGGCCCCCTGTCGGCCACCCCCGAACTGCGCACCACGCTGCGCAAGCTGGTCCGGGCACTGCCACCCACCCTGCGGGCCCAAGCCGAGGCCGCGACCCGCGCGGGGGTCGTCGACGCCACGGACTGGTCCCGCAACGCCGTCACCGCCGACGCCGCCCACCGCTCCGCGCTCCAGGGCGCCGTCGTGGACGGGATCCGCGTCCGCCTCGGGTACGCGGGCGTCGGCAAACCGGCCGGCGAACGCACCGTCGACCCCCTCGGACTCGTGGCCAAGGCGGGCGTGGACTACCTCGTCGCCGGTACGGACAAGGGCCTGCGCACCTTCCGGCTCAGCCGGGTCACCTCCGTCGAGCCGACCGGCCAACCGGTGGTCCGGCCGCCCGGCTTCGACCTCGCCACGGCTTGGCGGACGCTGTCAGGAGCCTTCCAGGACGGCATGTACGCCGTGACCGCCCGGGCCCGCGTCCACCCCGACACGCTGGCCCTGCTGCAACGGTTCCTCGGCGGCCGTGTGCGCGTCGGCGGTCCGCTGCCCGACGGCTGGACCGAGGTGTGGGTCGACGGCCCGGCCCCCAAGGCCCTGGCAGGACATCTGGCCGGTCTGGGAGCGGGGGTCGAGGTACTGGAGCCGCCGGAGGTACGACGGTGGCTGGCCCGGATCGCCGCCGAACTCACCGGGATGTACGCGGGGGAGGAACCGCACGCACCCCACGGCCAGTAGCCGATGGCGAACCGCTTTCGGGAAGTGAGTACTTGTCCCTTGCCGGGCAGCAGGCACCCGGCTGTGCCGGGTGCCTCCCGTCGCGGGTCACGGAACCCGGACCCAGGGCCTGGCCGGGGGTGGCCGTATCAACCGGACGGGAGGTGCGACCGCGATGCAGGCAGCGCTGTACCGGCGCCGGGGTGGCACGCGTACGGCTGGTGGGTTGGCAGGCCCGGGCAGAGACCGTCGGCCTGCTCCTGAGTCTGCTGCCGGCCGGGATGGTGGTGCTGGACGGCCTTGGCGCGACAGCTCGTCGGGTCGCAGCAAGCCGCTCCCGCAGACGCGCCGCGGCACGGGCGAGGGACGTGCCGGCCACGGGCATGGGTGTGGCCGGTGCCCCGTGGGCCGCGTCTGCCGGACGGATTCCCGCGGGCGGCGTTGTCGCTATTGGCTGGTTCCTGGGGTGGCAGGGCGGGGAAGACGCTGAGTCCATGCGCCAGTCTCCTCTGCTGAGATCTCTTCGATGCGCGCGGCAAGAATTCCTGGGGCGGCGGCCGGGTCGCTGTACTCATCCGCAGCCTGCTTGTAGCGGACCACCTCGGATTCGATCTGCAGGTGTGCCCGGGCGAAAGAGATCCAGTCTCCCTGCGGGTCGAAGACATGGCGCATCCCCGTAAGCAGGGAGGTGAGGGACCCCAGCAGCGCAACAACCCAGTTGCCAGCCTTGATCGCGACGGCGAAGGGAACTCCCGCGGCGAGAACCAGGATCGCCAGATCCAGCAGCTTGGCCCTCCAGCGGGCGCTGCGCATGTTCTGGTGGTACCACGTTGCGCGCGTGGTGACGCTTGGCGGAACGTCGGGCCACTTGACCTTGGGAAGGTCCTCCCACCAGGGCTGTGATCCCAACGAGTGCTACCTCTCGAACGTCACTCTGGAGCCGGAGCGCTCAGCCTGCGGCTCAGATGGAAATCACACCAGAGTGAAACCGCGGTGCCTCCGCGACACACGGTCGTGTTCCCTCTCGTGGCGTAACCCGGTCCGCTGGTACGCCGTGAAGATCTCCGAGGGCTCGGCCCCCCCGCGCTGACCCGCGCCAACCGGACGGGGGTGCGGTGGTGATGACGGGCAGGCGGCACCGCAGCGGCATCGGCCGCAGGCCGCCACCGCCCTGGCCGTCGCCAGCCTGCGGCGCCGGCGGGAGCCGGCTCCCGGCACCGAGTACCCGTTCTCCGTCTCGGACATCGCGCGCCAGGCGGTGGAGGCCGGCGTCGGCGAGCCGCCTGTCTCCTGCTTGCCGGTGTCTCCGGCTGTTGGGTGACGGACGTTCGGCTCGTGTGGAAGCCGGGGGAAGCCTGGTCGCGATGCCGCTCGTCGGCATCAGGACTTCTGCGGTCGCTCGAGTCCCTGGAGGAGGAGGGCGATCAGGCGTCGGGGGTCGTAGCGGGGGTCGTTGTCGCGTCCGATGCAGAGGTTGCCGATGCCGCGCATCAGCTCGTACGGCTGTGTGCCGGGCCTGATCTCGCCGGCCCCGACCGCGGCGTCGAGCAGTTGCGCGCAGACGGGCAGTAGGCGGTCGAGGAAGTAGGCGTGCAGCGCGGCGAAGCGGTCGCTGTCCGACTGGAGGGCGTCGGCGAGGCCGTGTTTGGTGACGAGGAAGTCGACGAAGAGGTCGAACCATTGGCGCAGTGCGTCGAGCGGGGAATCGGCGCCGGCCAGCAGGTTCGGGCCGGCTTCGGCGCATGCCTCGATCTGGTGCTGGTACACGGCGGTGACGAGGTCCGCCCGCGTCGGGAAGTGGCGGTAGATCGTGGCCATCCCGACGCCCGCCTGGGCCGCGATCTGGCGGATCGGCGCGTCGACACCGGAGGTCACGAACACCTCGGCTGCGGCCGTGAGCACCGTCTCCCGATTGCGCTGGGCGTCGGCCCGCTTGCTTCGGGACGGCGAACCCCCTGCAGGACCCTCGGCGGCCATCACGTTCTCCTTCAACACCGGTTGACAAAACGGAGCGCCGCTCCGGATACTAAATGGAGCAACGTTCCGTTTCAGCTTAGCCGAAACGGAACGCCCCTGACCGCCTTGTCCGCCCGCGGCTGCATCAGACCGGCGGGCGGCAGGCGCCACCGAAAGGGAATCCGCACCGTGAGCACAGCCACCACCGCCGACGCCTTGGGCACGGCCGTCCCGGTCCTGTCCTTCAGCCCCGTAGTCCTGTCCGTGCCCGGACGTCCCGTGGACCTCCAAGTGCGCGTCTCCGCACCCGCGACCGGAACCGGCCTCCCCGTCATCCTCCTCTCCCACGGCCACGGCCCCTCGAACAACCTCTCCTCACTCAACGGCTACGCGCCGCTCGCCAACTTCTGGGCGGCACACGGATTCGTCGTCGTCCAACCCACCCACCTCACCTCCAGCACACTGACCCACCTGGTCGCCGACGCCCCCGGCGCACCCGACTTCTGGCGCTCCCGCGCCGAGGACATGACCCACATCCTCGACCGGCTCGACGTAATCGAGAACGCCGTGCCGCAGCTCGCCGGACGGATCGACCACACCAAGATCGCCCTCGCGGGACACTCGCTCGGAGGTTTCACCGCCGCCCTCCTGCTGGGTGCCGGGCTCACCGACCCCCACACCGGGAACGTGGTGCACCTCGTCGAGCCCCGGATCAAGGCGGGCGTACTGCTCGCCGCGCCCGGCAGGGGCGGCGACGTGCTCAACGGGCCCATGGCCGAGCAGTGGCCGATCATCGGAGCCGTCGACTTCTCCACCATGACCGCGCCCGCGCTGGTCGTCGCCGGCGACAAGGACGACCCCCGGCACTTCACGGACATGGGGCCGGACTGGCACGCCGACCCCTACACCCTCGCCCCCGGCCCCAAGACCCTGCTCACCCTGTTCGACGCGGAGCACGGGCTCGGCGGGATCGCCGGATACGACGCCGCCGAGACCACCGACGAGAACCCCGAGCGAGTCGCCGCCCTTGCCCAGCTCACCGCGGCCTACCTGCACACCCGGCTCCACCCCGGCGCCTCCACCTGGCAGATCGCCTGCGAGGCACTGACGGCCGGACTCGACCCGATAGGACAAGTCGAATCCAAGTAGCCCCCACAGCCGCGTCCGGCATCGGACGGCCCGTCCGTCGTCGCTCGGCTCGCCGTGGAGGGGCAGCAGTCCCTCGCGCGCCACGAAGGCGCTGAAACCGGGGCCCGGGAGACGCAGGAAACCGGGCGGCGCGGCACTGAGGCGGCGCGGCAAAGAGGCGGCACGGCACTGAGACGGTGCGGCAAACACCCCCTGCCGCACCTCGGAAAGGGCGCACGGGGTCCAGCAGCTTGCCGTATCGACGTACTTGCCGCCATCTTCATATGGTCAGCGAGGTGATCCGAAGGAATCGGCCCGGCCGCATCGCACCGCGGCCCGCGGTCTCTCACGTACGGCATCTGGCCAGTCACCCGGCGTCAGATCTACCGTGAGGCAATGACGGCATACAGCCCGGGGATACCCGGCGGCGTGGAGCGGGGCGAGTCGGGGACGACGGACGTGGTGCTGCGGGCGGGCGGCGCCTCCTGGCTCACCGTGCCGCGCTCGCTGGGGAGCGCTGCGCTGACCGCGCTCGGTATGGGCTTTCTCGGGCTCGCCCTCGTCCTGCCGGTGGCGGTGATCGTGCTCTTCTCCGGCGCCGGCTGGGCCACGGTGGGGGTGGTGGCCCTCTGGATGGTGTCCGCAGCCGTCGCGGCGGGCTTCGCTGGCGCACTGGCCGTGGCTTGCTTCCGGGTGTACCGGATCAGGTTCTCCGCCGTCGGCGATCCCCCCGGGGTGTGCCTGGTGCGCGGCCTGGGGAGCGGTCCGTGGCGGCCGAGGCAGGAGCCGGACCGCCTGCGCCTGGAGCAGGAGATCGAGGAGCCGTACGCCGGGGACCCCCTCCCCGTCACCCGCGTGCTCACGCTGCGCCTGATCCGGGACGACTCCGACGTCTGCCGGGCCGTCCTCCCGCCGGACACCGACGCCCGACAGCTCCTCGCGGCTTTGGAGCAGGCCCTGGGGCCTGCCGTCCTGCTCGAACTCCACGTCAAGCGCACCACCCGCCCCGCGCCCCGGCGCCGCCCCGGCCCCGGGAACCGTGGCCGGGGCGGGCACTCCGGCCTCGGCATCAGCGGCGCCGGGGGCTACAGCTGCGGCGGCAGCAGCGGATGCGGCGGAGGCGGGGGCGGGGGCGGCTAGTGCTGTGACCGGGAAGGTTCACCGGGTCACGACGCCCGGCACGGCACCTCGCCGCGTTGTCGGACCGCGCAAGTACGTCCAGTACGAGCCGCGGTCCTCCGCCTTGCGATGCACCGCAACGGACGCCGCAACCCGGCAAACCTTCCCGGTCACAGCACTAGGCGTTCCCTCCAGCGTCTTGTGGAGTGCGCCGACGCCGAGTTCGGCGAGAGCGACGACGGTTACGGTCAAGTGGCGCCGCCAGGCGTCGCTTTCCAGGCGGGAGCCGGCCCTGGAGCCCATGCGGAGCATGCCGCCGTCGACGGCCCACGAGGCGCCGGCGACGTAGGAGGCGTCGCGGCCCGCGAGGAACGCCAGGGGGGAGGTGTCGCCCGCGTCGTGGGCGGGACGGCAGGTGATGGCGGTCGCGCAGGAGGTCCGCCCTGCCCGGATCAACCAACGTCCTACTTGAGGGGGAGCGGACCACCAGGGCGCGGGCGGTGTCCGCCCGGCGCGCCGAGCCGGTCGTAGGACCCCGCGTACCAGCGGTGATCACGTCTGTGTCAGGCCGGAGCCGTGGTCGCGCCCGAAACAAGGAGCGGAGCATTCGGGAGCTGGATTTCCGCCAACTGTCCGGATATGGCGTGGTACGGGAGAGGGACCAGGGACGGCTCTTCCTGGGGATTCGCTGCTGGCTTCCGGTGCAACACAGTGGTCACACCAGCGATTTCACCGGAAGAAAGATGGCACGCCTCCCATGAAACGCCTCGCACCACTGCTCGCCACGGTCGGACTCGTCGCGACTTCCGTGCCCCTGCTGACGGCCCCCCAGGCAGCTGCCGCCCAGACCCCCGGCTACATGCGCCAGCAGCCGGACTGGCACCGCTGCAGCCCCGAGCAGCCGGCGACGTACGAGTGCGCGACCCTCAAGGTGCCGCTTGACTACCAGCATCCCGAGGGCCGCACGCTCGACCTCGCGATATCCCGGATCAAGACCGAAAACCCGGGCAAGCGGCGGGGGGTCCTGCTCTTCAACCCTGGTGGCCCCGGCGCCTCGGGGCTGTTCCGGCCGGTGGGCCTCAACGGGAGGATGCCCAAGGACGTACGGGACCAGTACGACCTCATCGGCTTCGACCCGCGCGGGGTCGGCAAGAGCAGCCCGATCTCCTGCGGCGGGCTCAGCGCGGCCGAGCGGGGCACCGGTGGCGCGTACCGGCCCGAGACCTTCCCCTCGGACGTGGCCTGGGCGCGAAGCGTCGCCGACAAGTGCCGGGAGAAGTCCGGCGACGTCATCCCCTACATCACCACCCGCAACACGGCCCGCGACCTGGACGTCATCCGTGCGGCGCTCGGCGAGCGGAAGATCTCGTACCTGAGTTACTCGTACGGAACCTACCTCGGCGCGGTGTACTCCCAGATGTTCCCGCAGCGCACCGACCGCTTCGTGCTGGACAGCGGGGTGGATCCGCAGCGCGTCTGGCGCGGCATGATCCAGGTGTGGGCCACCGAAGCGGAGCCCGCCTTCGCGAGGTGGACACGGTGGGCCGCCGAGCGCTCGGACCGATACGGGCTCGGCACCACGCCCGAAGAGGTGTCCGCCACCTTCTGGGGCCTGGTGGCCCGGGCCGACAGGGACCCGATCGTCCACGACGGGGAGAAGATCACGGGTGACTACTTCAGGGCAGACCCCTCGCTGTTCTTCTCCCCGTACGGAGCCTCGGCCGTCATCAAGTACCTCAAATCCCTGGCCGAGAACGGGCCCAGGCCGGCGGAGGGCGACACACCGGATCTGAAGCAACTGCTCGCCGGGTCCCGGTCCCCCGGGGCGAACGCCTCCGAGCCGAACGCCGCGGGGCCGGGCGCGGCGGCCGCCGACTCCGATGGCGAAGGCATGGCCGTCTACTGGTCCGTCGTGTGCGGGGACACGGACGCCTGGCCGCGCGACCCCGATCAGTACGCGCGGGACGCGGCGAGGGACAAGGCGAAGTATCCGCTGTACGGGGACTTCGCGTCGAACATCAAGCCGTGCGCCTTCTGGCAGCGGCCGGTTGAGCCCGCGACGCCCATGAAGACCCGGGCCGACGTGCTGACCGTGCAGAACGAGTGGGACTCCCAGACCCCGCTGGCCAGCGGCCAGGGCCTGCACAAGGCGCTCAAGGGCTCACGGATGGTGCTGGCGCTGGGCGGCGAGAAGCACGGTGTGTACCTCTCCGAACCGGCTTCCTGCGCCGACGCCACGGTCAACAAGTACCTTGCCACGGGCCGGCTGCCCGCCGCGGACGTGACCTGCCAGGATCCGCCGCCGTTCCCGTAGGGGGCCGAAAGGCACGGAGCCGACGGCCCGGCCCCGGCCAGGTGGAGGTCGCCCACGGCCGATCGGATGACGGTGGTCTTCCCGGCCGTTATCAGCCTCGGCCGACTCGCTCACCGATACGGAGCTGAGGAAGGCCTTCGTGAAGGGTGATCTCCTGGTCGGGTTCGCAGATCGGATTTGCTTCCTCCGGCGACCCGTAGGACGCTCAGCAGCCGGACAGCCCGTAGCCGCGGCGGTGCGACGAGCCCGCCGCACGGGTTGTGGCCTTGTATCGCAGGGCCCCCGTCGAGCCCGGGGCGTGACGGGGGAGGGCGTGGGTGAGACCGGCACGGGCCGCCGGCACCATGGGCCCTCGTGGTGACCTGTGGGAGGAACATGTGGAAAAGGCTGAACCCCAGCGGCGATCGCACCCTGATGCAGGAGGTCCGGGTGAGGGCATGGGCGGTCTGCGCGAGCGCGGATTCGTCCGCTACGGCGCTGAGCAACTCGGTATCACCCCGGCCGGCTCCGCTGCGGGGGACCTGGCCAGGATCCGGGAGGTCTTCGAGGCTCTGCCGCCTGACCCGTACGCTCCGGGAACGAACAGGTTCCGCCGGTACTCCCACGCCGTGTACCTGCCGTGGAAGGACGAACTGTCCTGGATTCCCGGAACCCCAGACCCCGTACACGGTACGGTCACCGACTTCTCCCAGGGCGAGGACGACCCCGAGTACCCGCGCACGCGGCGCGTGCTCCCCGACATCCCCGAGGCGCTGCGCGGCAACGCTCTGCTGTTGCGACTCCTGCGCTGGGACATCGAGCACGTCCTGTCCCTGAAGGATCTGGGGAGACGGCCGCTGTGGGCCGGTGTCCACCTGATCAGGCTCGGCGTCGACCGTCCCGGCCAGGAGGCCGTTTCCTCCCCGAACTGCTTGCACCAGGACGGAGGTTCCGCCAGCACGTTCACGTTCGCCCACCTGATCAGCCGCACCAACGTCAGCGGCGGGCGGAACGTCATCGCCACACCGGGCAGCGCGGGCCTGCAGCCCGAGGACCCGTGGGCGGACATCCACGCCGACTTCACCCTCACCGACCCATTGGATGGTTACGCCGTCCACGACCATAGAGTCAGCCACTACGTCGGCCCGGTCCGCACGGGCCCCGAGCCAGGGCCGGGCGAACGGTCCATCCTCATCATCGGCCTCGCCCCGTACGTCCCCCAGCTGTGACACCGGCACCACCACCCCCGGCCCGCCGAACACGCCAGCGTGCGGTGCTTCGGCCCTGGCCTCGCCGACGTTCGGCCAGTGCGATCCCACGATGAACGACCCCTCGACCTGCGCAGGCGGTCGGTTGATCGATCCCTGATACCACTTCTTACTCCGACATGGCCGGGGGCAGCGGTTCACGGGCTGCGTGCCAGGCGGGCGGAAGGGTGGCGACGCCCGTGCGAGCGGCGATCACCCCGCCCACGATGGCGCACGTCGTGTCGATGTCGCCGCGCCCGGCGACGGTGAACCACAGGCCCTCGTGCAGGTCGTCGAGGTGTCCCGCCGCGCACCAGAGGGCGTAGGGCACGGTGTCGGGCCCGGACATCCGGTAGCCGGAGCCGAGGACCTCCGCGGCATGCCGGACCGAGGTGTGCTCCGGCATCCGGGCCGCGATCCGCACCCCGGACCGGACGTCGCCGACGGGTAGCCGTTCGGCGACGGCCCGGAGGAAGTCCGCCCGCGCCGGGGCGGCCCCGCCCCGGCTGCGCGTGGCCAGCGCCGCGGCCACGGCGACCGCCACCGCCCCGGAGACGGCCTCCGGGTGGTGGTGTGAGACCGCGCTCTGGCCGGCGGCCTGCTCGGCGACGGTTTCGAGGTCGGCGGCGTGCCAGGCGCCGAGTGGGGCGACGCGCATGGCCGCGCCGTTTCCCCAGGAGCCCTGGCCGCCGAACTGTCCAGCGACCACTTCCCGCCAGGGCTCGCCCGCGCCGATCCGGCGGAGCACGTCGTGCATCGAGGCTCCGTAGCCTCGGTGCGTGTCGTCGGCGTAGGCCTCGGCGAGGCGCAGGGCGAGGCGGTCCTGGTCGACGGTGCCGCCGCCCTCGGCGAGTTCCCGGACCAGGACGAGCGCCTGGGCGGTGTCGTCGCTCCACCGCCACCGCGGCTCCGGGGGCAAGATCCGCGCCTCCAGGGCGGCCGGGCCTTCGCGGCGCAGGATGCCGAACCAGCGGTCACCGAAAGCGTCCCCGAAGGCGAGCCCGGACAACGAGTCCAGCGCAGCGGTAGGCAAGTTGATCATCGGAGCAGTATGGCAAGGAGACTGTGCCCCCGGCACTGCGATTTCGGTGCGGCCATCCTTCCGACGCCGCCCGTGCCTTGCTGTGTATCCATGGGCCGACAAGACCTCCTCAAGTGGGGCCTCCGCGACGAGGACCAGTTGGCATCATCCCTGGTGATGCACGTGAAGGCCTGGGTCGGCGGCTGCCTCGTCGCGGCCGTCGCCGAAGCCGTCGAGACCACCGGCTAACGGGAGGACGGCGGCAGCGCGGCACGGGCCTGGTACGCCGAGAGGCCCAGCGGGGCCCTCGTGGGGGAGCGCCAGCACTGGCAGCAGGCGGCGATCGCCACTCCGCCCGAAACGGCTGTGAACGGCAGGTGCGAGGACGTGGACGCGCCCGCGGGCTGACCTGAGCCCGTCAGCGTGTGGCTGCGTTGCGCAGTGCGAGGGTGGTGCGGGCGGCGCCCGCGAGGTCGGTTGACCGGAGGCGGACGCCGACGAGGTTGACGGCATCGCTCCACGCGCAGAGTGTCTGGTCGCCGTCGGGGCCGGCCACGAGGCCGCAGCTGAGGCCGCCGCCGTGCTTGCCCGCGTCGAAGGGGGTCACGTCGCGGGCCTTGCTGGCGGTGAAGAAGCCGCGGAGCTCCTGCGCGATCGATTTGGCCGCCTTGTTCTCGGCGATCTTGGGGTCCCAGTCGGCGCTGTTGACCAGGACGAAGAGGTCGTAGGACCCGTCGGCGTCCTGGTCGTAGTAGCCGGTCCGCATGCTGTGCGGGAGTGTCCGGCCGGCCAGCACTTCGGTCTCGGCGCGTTTGGCGTCCTCGCCCGTCAGGAGGCGGAAGCGGTCGAAGATCTCCGGGAGGACGATGACGAGGGACTCCTCGGTGCCGTCCGCGGCGAGCGCCTCGATGGCGCGGGGTTCGGGATGGTAGGAGGCGGCGGCCTTCACGCTCGCGGTGGCGGCGATGAACACGGTCACGCCCGCGATGAACCAGGTCCGCTTCCTCTTCCCCCGCATGGCTTGTGCCGGATCACCGTCTGGCGGGGTGGACTGCGCACGCCAGGAGCGGGTCAGCCACCAGAGTGCGCCGATGGCTATGGCGGCGGCGGACATGACTCCGATGACCTCGCCGACGGCGAAAGCCTGCGAGGTGGGGTCTATGGAAGCGACGATCATGCCCGGCATCGTACGTGCGACCGAAACTCCCTGAACTGCAATTACGTGACGGGCGACGCTCCATCCCGGCCCGTGCCGGAATGGAGCGCGCGGGACAGGGCCCGGCCCCCGACCACGGGACGCAGTACGGCCGGGGCCGCCCCGCACCGGACGGACCGGCGTGTTGCGCCCCGGCCTGCGGGTCAGGTCAGGCGCAGGTCGATCCAGGGCACGGTGTCACTTTCGCGCAGCAGATAGCGTTCGGCCTCGACGAAGCCGTGCCGCTCGGCGAAGCGTAGCCCGTCCGGGTTGGAGGCCAGCACCACGGTCTCGATGATCTGAGCGTCCAACGCGCGGGCCTGGCCCAGGGCGCGCTCGTAGAGGCGGGTGCCGAGGCCGTGGCAGCGGTACTCGGGCAGGACGCGGGCGATGACCGTGGCGGTGGCGCCGTTGGCGCCGTTGGGCGGGCGCACGGTGGTGCAGCCGACCAGGACGTCGCCGAGGTAGGCGACTTCCATGCGGTTGCGGCCGGGGCGGGCACGGACGTCGTCGAGGGACAGCACGTCGCCGGGGATGATCAGGTTGTGGACGTACTGCCAGTCGTGGATCGAGGTGTCGTCGTCCACCGCTTGGATGCGCAGGTCGGTCATCGGCTCAGCAAACCGGTGCGCGCCGTGGCGGGTCAACCACGATTGCTGGGTGGGGGAGGGTCAGGGCCGTGAGTGGCCGAGCAGGGGGCTGCGCTTCGGCGCACGGCTGACCCAGCAACATCCGGGGCAGATGGCGGGACCGTCACGCAGCACGGTCCAGCACGGTCCAGCGCGCCGGGCCCGGAACCGGCGCACCCTTCCGCGAGATCCTGCGCACGTACGTCGCCTCCGGTGACGGTACCGAGGCCAGACGGGTTCCCCGGCCGAGTGCAGCCAGATCAGGGCCTGTTTCCAGCGCGTGCGGCGTCGAAGCCTGCAGCGACACTTGGCCGTGCCACTCGGCCGGAGCATGAAGTGACGTTTGGCCGGTGACGGACGAGCTCGGTCCTGGTGGACGCGGCACCCGAACGGGTCGACCACCGTGTCCATGTACCCCGTGGAGGAGTTGGAGAGGACGAGCGCCCAGCGTGGGCCCGCTTGCCCGGCCCACGGCCGACGCCCGCTTTCGCGCTCCATTTCGACGCACATCCTGAAGGAGACCCCAGTGAAGAAGACCACGGCCGTCATCACCGCTACCGGCGCCATCCTCCTCGGCGCGGCGGGCATGGCCTCCGCCGACGCCGGCGCCCAGGGCGCGGCCATCGGCTCGCCGGGTGTTCTGTCCGGGAACCTCCTCCAGGTCCCGGTCCACGTTCCCGTCAACGTCTGTGGCAACACCGTCAACGTCATCGCTCTGCTCAACCCGTCGTTCGGCAACACCTGCGTCAACGCCTGATCCGGCCCCAGCAGCGCACCAGGGAGCCTTGCCGGTTTCCCCGTGTGACACGTGAGCGCGGCCCCGGCTTCCTCCCCGGTCGGCCGCGCTCACGCGCGTTCCCCCCGCTTTGCGGCCCTGCCGGCGTGGACGCATGCCATGGATCCGATCCCGGCCGCAGAACGCTCCACCGGCGCCGAGCGCCGGGCAGCGTGCCGGGTACGCCAGAAGGCGGTCCAGGAGCGCTCGCGACCCGGCGGCTGCCCGGCCAGCCCGCCCCGGGCCGGTCGGGGCTCTTTCACGGAGGGGGAGGGATTGCCTGGCGGCCGTTCTCCCGGTCCATCACCGCCTGCGGGGAGTGGTCGGAGTTCGAGCGGATCGTCCTTCACGAGGACTCCTTAATGCTGAAACTCTCGCCGAGGGGAAGCCTCTCTCCCAACCGTTACGGAAGGCGATGCGGTGTGACCGGTCGAGGGATGGGCGTGGGAGCGGGCGCCGCGTATCGCCCGGGGCGGCGGCGCCGCGGTCGTGCTGACGCTGCTGACCGCCCTCGTGGAGGCGGTGGAGGTGGCAGCCGCCCTACACCGCGCGCAGGAGTTCGGGCTCAGGCGCAAGCCGCCTCGCAGGCGGTCGTGCTGCCGCGGGAAGCGGCCGGCCTGACCGGCACCCCGATTCCGGGGACGGGCCCGAAGCCGTACCGGTCGGGTGACGCGCACCGCGGGCCGTGGCCTGGGGGCCGGCGGACCCGTTCACCGGTGTACCGACCCGCCCGCCTCCCGGGCAGAGTCCGCCTGACCGGCCGGGTCCCGCCCGCACAGCGAAGGACATTGCGCTCATGCAGACCGTCACCCTCAACAACGGCGCCCGGATGCCAATCCTCGGCTTCGGCGTCTACCAGATCCCCGCCGAGGACACCGAGCGCGCCGTCTCAGAGGCGCTGGCCGCCGGCTACCGCCTGCTGGACACCGCTGCCGCCTACCGCAACGAAGAAGCCGTCGGCCGCGCCGTCAAGTCCAGCGGCATCCCGCGCGAAGAACTGTTCGTCACCACCAAACTGTGGGTCCAGGACGCCCCCGCCGAGGACAACACCCGCCGCGCGTTCGGGACATCGCTGGCCAAGCTGGGCCTGGACCACCTCGACCTGTACCTGATGCACCAGCCCTTCGGCGATGTCTACGGCCAGTGGCGCGCCATGGAGGCGCTCAACCGCGAAGGCGCGGCCAAGGCGATCGGTGTCGCCAACTTCTACCCCGACCGGCTGATCGACCTGATCCTCAACAACGAGATCACCCCGGCCGTCAACCAGATCGAGACCCACCCCTTCTTCCAGCGCGCCGGCTACCAGGACCTCATGCGCGAGCACGGGGTGCAGATCCAGTCCTGGGGCGGCTTCGCCGAAGGCAGGAACGACCTGTTCACCAACCCGCTGCTCGCCGAGATCGGCAAGGAATACGGCAAGTCGGTCGCGCAGGTCGTGCTGCGCTGGCTGACCCAGCGCGGCGTCGTCGCCATCCCCAAGTCCGTGCGCGCCGAGCGCATGGCCGAGAACATCGACGTCTTCGACTTCAAGCTCACCGACGAGCAGATGGGCCGGATCGCCACCCTCGACACGGGCAGCTCCGTGTTCTTCGACCACCACGACCCCGAGATGGTCACCTGGCTCGCGGGGCACCGCGTGGACAGCTGAGCCGCACCGGACGCCGCCCCTCGCCGGCCGCGGGTGCCCCGAAGCAAACGCCCGGGGTACCCGCCCGGCCGCCCGGGCTCCACCCCGTCCACCTCCCCGCCGCCGACGGGCAGCGCCTGTTCGACGCCCGCGCCCGGGGCGCCGCCGACCGCGACCTGTGGGCGGTCGTCGCCGAGGGGCTGCAGGTCGGAGGCTTTGGGCGGCGGGCCGTGGTGTGGGGTTGCGTGGTCACGGGATGCCCCGGCGTCGGCGGTCCGAGGGTGGGCGGCCGGCGCCGGGGCGTTCGCCATGCCGGTGTGCGGTTACCGGGGGCCGGGGCGTGGCCGTGGTGGGGCCGGTCGCGGCCGGGCTTTCCGTGACCCGGCTTACCGTGGGCCGGCTTTCCGTGGCTTGGGCGGTTGTGGTGCGGGGGCTTGGGCTGCTGCTTCCTGTCGACGGTGGTGGTTGCGGTGGCGATGCTGGTGCCGGCGGCGCCGCCGCCGCTGACGGTGGCGGCGTTGGTGACCTGCTTCGGCGCGTTGGGGGCGATCTGGACGGTGAGGTTGAGGGGCGGGTAGCTGGCGCCGGGGGCGAGGATGCCGCTGCGGGTGCAGGACAGCGGGGTGAGGCCGGAGAAGCTGACCCGGCGGAACCGTTGTTGTTCTCGATGCTGTCGGGGTACCCCACGACGGTCACGTTGTGATCGTATGAGGTGATGGGCGTGAAAGTCGGTGCCCTGTGACGTTCTCTATCTGGCCTCTGGCGTTCGGTGCGACCACGATGAAGGCGAAGTCCATGTCGGACAGCGGACCTCTGGTGGCTTGCCGGCGAAGAACTCCTGCACCCAGCGGAAGTTGCCCGTCACGGTGCGGCCGAGCCCCCTACGCCGCACGCGTCTTGTCCGCGGCGCCCACGCGGGGGACACCGTCGACCGCCGTACCGATGCCGAAGACGCGGTCGTAGCCGGTCCAGCCGTTCACCCGGCCCCGGTTGTTGCTGATCTGCACCCGCTTCCTCGCCGGGTCCACGGCCGACACCGGGTGCAGGTACACCGTCCCGGCGACACGGGCGAGGACGATGTCCCCGGGCTTCAGCTTCGACGGGTCGGCCGGAGCGACCACCGCCCGCTGACGGCTGCGTATCAACGGGACCATCGAGGAGCCGGTCGGCCGGAACTCCACGGTGGCTCCGCCGGCGACCCTGCCGGCCACTGCGTCCAATGCACCCATCCGTGGATGCTCGCAGGTCCGGCCGCGGGACCCCATCGATTTACGACCGCGCGCATACGGCGGCCTCCCGGTGTGCCTGCGGTGTGCCTGCGGCGGTCCGTCCCCGGCGGGCGGTATGGATGGTGGGTCGGGGACGAGAGCGGGGAGCGGCGCGTGGCGGCGATGGTCGGACTGTTCTGGGTCACTCCGGACGCGGTGTACGTGGGGTCACCGCCGAACGCCCTCGGGATCGGCGTCCGGCTGACCGCCGAGGGCCTGGAAGCCTCGGACCCCGACAACCCCCGGACGTGGACATGGGCGGGGCTGCGTTCCGCCGTGGTCGAGGACGTACCCGGGCACAACCCCGTGGGCCGTGCGACGAAGGCCCTCGGCGCGATGATCTCGGCCGCGATCGGAGCGGACTACCTCGGCGAGGGGCCGCCCGAGATGACGCTGCGCCTGGAGACGGAGGAGGGTACGCACGAGGTCACCGTCCACGCGGCGGTGGCAGGCTACCCCGCCGAAGAGGCACGGCTCTCCCAGGACCTGCTCGACCGCTTCGTGGCCGCAACCGCGGACCCGGGGGCCGTCGAGGCGTGGGGCCGGGAGCACGCCGTGGAAGGCACGCCCGAGCCGCGTGCGCGGGAAGCCCTGCTGCACACCTGGGCGCAGCGGTAGCCGGTCCGCCCGCTCAGTCGATGCAGAACTCGTTGCCCTCGATGTCCAGCATCGGGATGCACGCATCATTGCCGTCGTACAGCGTGCGCACGTGTACCGCGCCGAGCGGGACCAGCCGTGCGCATTCGGCCTCGAGCGCGGCGAGGCGCTCTTCCCCCACGAGTCCGGTGCCCACCCGCACGTCGAGGTGCAGCCGGTTCTTGGCGGCCTTCCCTTCAGGGACGCGCTGGAAGTACAGCCGCGGACCCACGCCCGAGGGATCGGTGCAGGCGAACCAGGCGTCCTGCTCCTCAGGTGGCAGCGAGCGCTTGAAATCGTCCCAGGTGGCGAACCCTTCCGGGGGCGGCGGGACGACATACCCCAACACCTCGCACCAGAAACGGGCGAGGCGCTCGGGTTCCGCGCAGTCGAAGGTGACTTGGAACTTCCTGATCGACGGCATCGGTCCAGCATAGGGGCGTGATCTAGGACGACTCCTGGAGGTAGGCGGCGATCATCGCGAGGTCGTTGGCGATGGCCAGCACCTCGGTGGGATCGGCGCTCGGTGTGGAGGCGCCGTTGACACCCGCGTAGAAGGTGTCGAAGCGGCCGCCGCCCCTGTCGAGGTAGCCCGCGATGGTGATGGCGCCGACGGCCAGCCGGTCGTTGAGGGCGTCACCGCCGACGGCCGCGCCGGTCTTGGCGAACACCTTCCCCCGGGCCGGACAGTCGCGGCAGTTCTCGGCCAGCAGACCGTCGACCCCGAGGATGGGCAGGGCCTCCCGGAACAGCCGCGCGTCCGGGGTCCGTTGCCAGTACGCCAGCATCTGTACCAGCACCTGCGGCGTGGCCCGGTCGGCGGGGTTGCCGCCCCGGCCGTCCATCAGCTGCGCCTGCTCGCGGTCGACGCCGGCCTGGTCGAGGAAGTCGGCGAGCACCGGGAAGCCGGCGGGGCACTGATCGCTCTTCGCGGTGACGGCGAGGAGGCAGATGCCGAGGTTGGCGCCCAGGTTGTGGCTGACCTTGAGGATCAGCTTGGCGTACTGGGCGTAGGGCGGGGAGGTGTACGCGGCCACCCGCGGCCGTCCGTCGTAGTCGCGCGGCAGCCGCCCCACCGGGTTGGCGCCCGACGGGTCGGCCGTGACGTGCACCCCGGCACGTTCGAGCGCCTCGATCAGCGCGACCCGTCCGAAGGCGGCCGGGTCGCCGATCGGGGAGGTGCGCAGCAGCGGTTCGGAGCCTGCCGCGATCGTTCCGGTCAGGCGGATCCGGGTGCCGCCGTCCGTGGCCGTCACCGTGACAGCGGTCGGTTTCCCGGCCGCCACGGTCTTCACCGCCGAAGTGACCTGGTAGGGCGCGACCTTGGGCCGCCAGTCCAGCCGGGCGTCCGCGCCGGGCCGGTCCCCGGGGGTGGTCATGAGGTCGATCAGGTTGTCGTTGATGATCAGGGGCGTCGGCGTGGGGACGAGCTCCGGGTCGGGGAGGAACAGCCGGCTGTCCACGATCACATCGCCGTCGACACGGGTGATGCCGGAGGCGCGCACCTGCCGGGCGAGCAGGTCGATCCCGGCGAGCGGGTTCTCCTGGGTGAGGGTCGCCCCGGGGAAGTCGTTGGCGTAGGTGTGGTCGAGGTCGGTGTACGCGACCGTGCCGTCGGGGCGCGTACGCCCGCCCATGGTGAGGTCGCCCTGGGCGACGAGGTCGAGGTCGCCGGTCAGCGTGGCGCCGTCGCGCTCGCCGACCGCGTAGAGCGGGGTCACGAAGCGGTGGTCGGCGCCCAGGGTGTGCCACGGGCCCGAGACGCTGATCAGCTTGGCCGTGGACCCGGGGATGAAGAACTGCTCGGGGAAGAGGCTGTGCACCACGCGGCCGTTGTCCGGTTCGGTCTGCAGGAGGCCCCACTGAGCATTGCGGTAGCCCGGCTTGCGCATGATCTCCCTGATGCGCGGGTCGAGGCCGGCGAGCCCCGTGTCGCCGGTCGCGGACGGCGTGGTCGTGGTCGTGGTCGGGGAGGGGGACGGGGTCGGGGTCGGGTCCGCTCCGGTCGCGGTACCCGAGGCGAGGGCCACGAACAGCAGGGCGGCGCAGGCGGCGGCCGTACCGCGCCGCAGTGGTGCGGGGTGGATCGGTCTGCTCACAGCGCGCTCCGTTCGTCGCGGCTGTCTCCTCCCGAGGCCAGGAACCAGCGTGGCACGGCCGCGCCGGGCGGGCGCGCCGGGCGGATTCACTCCTCGGTCGGCAGCCAGCAGCCGTGCAGGCCGAGCGGCACGCGCACGGGGATACGGGCGCGGGCCACCGGGCCCGAGGCGGGATCCTCCGCCGGGATGACCAGGAACCAGCTCGATCCGTCCGTGCGGTCCGTGGCGAAGGTCAGCCAGTGGCCACCCTCCTCGGAGCCGGTCCCGGAGCCGGTCCGGGACCCGGAACCCGGCTCGGGGGCGAAGACCGGCTCGCCGACGGAGAGGTCCCCGGCCGACCAGACGCGGGAAGTGCCCCTCTCGTTGTCGTACCAGCGCACGGCGTCGTACTCGCCCGGCAGCAGGTCCGTCCGCCCGGTGTCGGTGGCCAGCGCGGTGTACCGGTGGCGCCGGCCGATGCGCCGGTCGTCGACCCGCGGGAACTCCACCCGGGCGTCGTCCAGCGGGGTACGGACCATGCTGCCGGCGGCCGGGTCGATGTGTGCGCGTACCAGGCCACAGCTGACCGGTTCGGTGTCCTCCTCCGGGCCGCCGACGGTGAGCCTGCTCCACTGCACGTAGTCGAGGACCACCGGGGCGTCCGCGCCCGGGCCGTCGTCGTACGCGTTCACGGTGTGCCACGTCCAGAAGGCCTCGTCCGCCGCCCAGCGCACCGGTCCGCCGTCGCGCGGGATCAGAGCCACCCGGGTGCCGCGCTCGGGGCGCCAGGCCAGGAAGGAGCCGCCCGTCATGGCCGCGGCGAGGTCGAAGAAGGCCGGGGCGAGGACGAGGACGGCGTAGCGGCCGGTCAGGGCCATGTCGTGGATCATCATCGGCTCGTCCACCCCGTCCACGGAGGTGGGCCCGCGGCTGACCGCGCCGTGGCGGTCGATGACGGACCAGGTCAGGTAGGGCGGCTCCAGGCCGTAGCAGAAGACGACCATCTCGCCCGTGACCGGGTCGATCTTCGGGTGGGCCGTGATGCCGGCAGGCAGGGCGCCGCCGAAGCCCTCGCGGCCGAGCGTCGACAGTCCGGCGTCGACCCGGAACGGACAGGCCGATTCGGCGAGGGCCAGCAGTCGGCCGGCGTGCCGGACCACATTGATGTCGGGCATGTCCCGGAAGGTGCCGGCGAGCTCCGGTCCCACCTGGTCGGCGTCCGGCATGATCATCGATTCGACGCCGCCCCACAGGGCCCGGCCGGCCCGTTCCTCGGCCAGCAGCGCGGGGGTGCGTACGAAGCGGTTGCGGTAGCGGGCCCGCCCACCGGAGATCCACACGCCGTGCAGCATGCCGTCGCCGTCGATCGGGTACAGGTAGGAGCCGATCGGCGTGAACCGCGGATTGGGGCCGTTGCGCACGTACAGGCCGTCCAGGGTGTCCGGCAGCTCGCCCGTGACCTCCAGGTCCGCGACGTCGACCTCCTCGGAGACGGGCGCGAAGGACCCCAGCAGGTGGGGGACGCGGGCGGGGTCGAAGCGGGGTGGCACGTACGTGTTCACGGGACCTCCCGGGTGCGCGGTCCTGCGTGGGCGCGCTGGTAGGGCACCTTCCAGTGAAACGCGCGCCGGGTGAGGGTGCCAGACGGCCCCGGACGGCCCCGGACGGCCCCGGATCGCCCCGGTCGGCCGGCCTCAGGCGGAGACGAAGAGTTCCTCGTGCACGCCGTCGAGGACGAACCCGTTGTCGAAGCGGACCCGGACCGTCACGCGGAGCTTCTGCTCCTGGAAGGCGGTCCACGCCGGCTCCAGGGAGGCGACCTTCTCCTCGAGCTGCTTCCTGCTCCCCTCCGGCATCTGATGGCCGAAGGAGTCGAGGAGCGACTTCAGCCGCTCGTACTCGCGGACGTCCTCGCCGCTCTGCGGCTGGTGCTCGTCCACCCGCTCGACGGTGCCCCCGGCGCCCGAGGCCAGGGCCAGGAACCCGGCGACGGGCTCGCCCGCCGCCGTCACCGAACCGGTCAGCGTGAGGTCCGCGGCCAGCTTCACCCGGAGGCCTTCGTTCAACGTCATCGATCCTTCATCTCCCCGGTCGGTGCCCGAGCCTATCGGTGCCGGCCACCGGTCCAGGCGGCCGCCCCGAGCCGCGGCGGCCGACCCGCGCGGGGTTGCCCCGCGCGGGGTTGCCCCGGACTGTCCTCAGGGGCGGGAGGACACGTGGTCGGCGACGGCCTCGTGGGTCAGGTGGAGGGCCGCCCGCAGGACGGCGTCGTGCCGGGTGGGGTGGGCCGCGCGGTGGGCGAGGTCCAGGCCGCGGGCCCGTTCGAGGTCCGCGGCGCAGTCCTCGCCGCGCAGGGCGGTGTCCAGCGCGCGGGCGGTGGCCCGCACCAGCGGGGCGAGGTCGCGCAGGGCGGTGTCCGGCCCGGGAGGCCGAGCGGGGCCGTCGGTGCGGGCGCGCTCCCGGACTTCCTGGGTGAAGTACTGGAGGGTGAGGGCACTTCGGGCGGCGAGCAGCAGCCGCTCCCCGAGCCCAACCGGCGGGCGGCTCGGCGTACGCGGGTACAGCCGCTGGAGCCGGGCCCGCCGGGCGGCCCGGTCGTAGGACGCGAGGCTGTTGCGGGGGCGCAGCCACAGTTCCGCCTCCTCGGGGCGCTCCGGTGCGGCGGGTGCTCCGCCGCCGCCGAGCCGGGCGGCGACCGTGCCGAGGAGAGCGCCGAGTTCGCTCCGGTACGCGTCGAGGCCTTCCGCGGCCGACCGGTAGGGGTCCGGTGGCCACAGCAGGGGTCCGAGCAGGACGACGGTGGCGATGCCGACCGTGCTCTCCACCAGGCGGGCCAGGGCATAGCCGGGGAGGGCGGTCGCGTAGATCACCAGTGCGGTGATCAGGACCTGCTGGTTGGGGGCGCCGTCCTGGTACATCAGGTACATGCCCGCGCAGCCGCAGGCCAGTACGGCGAGGAAGGACACCGAGGCCGCCGCCGAAACCGAGGTCACGGAGGAGGCCGGGGGCGGCGGCAGCCAGTGCAGTACGAGCGTGGTCAGCGCCACGCCCACGACGACTCCGGCGAGCCGGTTCCACCCGAGGCGCGGGGCGGCGTACACGTCCTCGCGGAGGATCAGTACGGCGGGCAGGGCGGCGGGCACCGGGACCGTGCTCGTGCCCCACCAGAGGCAGAGGAACCAGGGCACGGCGGCGCACAGGGCCAGGCGGGTGGCGGACCGCAGTCGTGAGCGGGGCGGGGGGTGGTGCGGAACGGCGACCGTACCGGGCATAGCGGACATCGTAGGCGTGTGCGGCCGACCGCGGCGCCATCGACGGGACGGCCGGGCCCGCTTATGATTCCGACGCGCCACGCACCTCGAACATGCATACCCACAACGGGCGATGGCGGTCTCCGGGACCCTTACCGGGACGCCGTCCTCGCCCGACGAGTTCGGAGGTTCCGTTGAGCACATCCATACGCACGCCGCGCACCTCGCGCAGACTGGCGGCGCTGGCCGTCGGCCTGACCGCTGTCCTGGCAGCGTCGGTCGGTCCGTCCTTCGCCGCGCCGCACAGCTCGACCGGCCCGGCGGTGACGCGTACAGCCGCCGCTGCGCCGTCCGTGGTCAACCCGGGCAACCAGGTGTCCCTCCAGTACGACTCCGCGTACTTACCGATGACCGCCACCGGCGGCAAGGCCCCCTACACCTGGTCCGCGGTGAACCTGCCCACCGGTGCCACGATCAACGCCTCGACCGGCCTGATCTCGGGCCTCCTGCGCGGCAGCGGCATCCGTACCGTCACCGTCACCGCCAGGGATGCCGCGGGTGCCACGGCCTCCACGACCTTCACCTGGCGCGTGATCCGCGACGCCTGTCCGCGCTGCTGACCGCCGCCCGGTGCCCCCGCCCGCCACCGCGGCCGGGGGCGCCGGGCCGCACCCCTGAGGGGGTGTCTTGCCGATCAGGCCGGGCTCGCGGGGTCCGGCAGCCTGATCGGCAAGACCCTCGGCAAGACACCCCCCTAGGGCAGGATGTGCGGATGAGCACGACGGAACCGGTAGTGAGGGCGCGGGCGCTGGCCACCCAGGGCGAGCGGCGCGTCCTGGGCATCGCCGGGCCCCCGGGGGCCGGCAAGTCGACACTGGCCGCCCGCCTCGCGGACGCGCTCGGGCCCGAGCGGGCCGTCGTGGTTCCGATGGACGGGTTCCACCTCGCCCAGGCCGAACTGGCCCGGCTGGGCCGCGCCGACCGCAAGGGCGCCCCGGACACCTTCGACGCCGCCGGCTACGTCGCCCTGCTGCGCCGGCTGCGCGCACCCCACGGACCCGCGGTGTACGCGCCCGCCTTCGACCGCGCCCTGGAGGAGCCCATCGCGGGCAGCATCCCGGTGCCCCCGGACGTACCGCTGGTGATCACCGAGGGGAACTACCTGCTGCACGACGCGGGGGAGTGGGCCTCGGTACGCCCCCTGCTGGACGAGGCCTGGTACCTCGCCCCGGCCGAGGACCTGCGCCTGGAGCGGCTGATCGACCGTCATGTGCGGCACGGCAAGGACCCCGCGTACGCGCGCGAGTGGGTGACCGGCTCGGACGAACGCAACGCACGACTCGTCGCCCTGGGCCGCCACCGCGCCGACCTCGTCCTCGACGCCGGCTGACCCCGCGCGGCGGGTCCGGGACTCACCGGGCGGCAGCGGCCACGCGGCTCACGGGACGCGCCAGACGTTGGCGAACGCCGCGTTCTCGATGGACCGCCGCTGGCGCACGGCCTCCAGTTCCATCACGGCGTCGCCGACGACGGCCAGTACGGTCGTCACCGCCTCGTCGTCCAGGCCGGGCTCGTCCTCGGACCGCGCGTCACGGATGCCCACGGCCGCGGCAAGGGAGGCGAGCACGGGCTCGTCCGCCTCCCAGCGGCTCAGGGCCTGGCGGTGAGCGGGCGTATCGGCCACTTCCAGGCGATCGGATCCGAACGGCAGCAGACCGCGGCGTCCCCGTGTCAGCTGACCGGCTTCCTCGAGGGCGGCCTGGTAGGAGGCGGAGAGATCCCGGCCGCGGCGCCACAGCCAGTCCTCGACCCGCTCGTACGGCGTCTGGCGGGTCAGCGCCGACGAGGCCTCGGCCAGGAGCGCGTCGTCCAGCACGGGCTGTCCGCCCGGCACGATGCGGTCGCCGTCCAGAACGGCGGCCTGTGCGTCGAGGAGATCGATCAGCTCGGCGCCGGCGAGGGCGAGCGACAGGTCACCCTGGCCGACCGAATGGTCCGGCTGCGGGTCCATGGCGATGATGAACAGGTCTTTGGCCGTGCTCATGAACGGCTCCCCTCGGAGTCATCGGAAGTCGGATCCCGCTGATCACCTTCCATGGTCGCACCAACGCCCACCACCGTTGCGGGGTTCCCGCACATCGCCCGGACGGACGACACGACTTACTGCGGGGCGTCGTCCAGCAGGGCCTGGCCGGCGTAACCGCCCGGCCGGACGCCGCCGGGGACGACGAACAAGGACGAGGCCTCGTGGGCCAGGTAGCGGCCGAGGGCGTCGCCGCGGGCGCCGGATGCCTCGGCGGGCACCGTCGACCACCGGATCGACGGTGCCGACCCACAGCTGGTTCAGTTCGGAGACGTAGCCGCCGCGGGTGTCCTGGGGGACGACCAGGCGGGGGCCGGCCGAATCCTCGAACGCCGGTGGATTCCTCCGGAAGGGAACGCGGAGCCCGCTCCACCCCTCTTGCCTGGTGCGCTACCCGCTGGTAGCGCTCCGGACCCGAGCGTCCGGACGGGGACGGTGCAGAGGGTTCGCTGATTCATGGGTCTGACGAGTGGCACGCTCATGGCGAGCGTCGTGGTGTGCACGGCGCTGCTGTTCGCCTTCACGGTATGGGTATGGCCCCGGCTGGGACGGCCGGGCGCCCGGCGGGTGCTGGGACGCGCCGGGCTGCTCGTGCTCGTGCAGGTGACGGTTCTCGCCTCGGTCGGCGCCGCGGCCAACCGCACCTTCCTCCTCTACGACTCCTGGGCCGACCTCGCCGGTACGAAGCAGCACGCCCCGGCCGCACCGGGCGGCGCCGCCGTGGAGGTGCGGGGCCGACAGGCCCCGGAGGTGCCCGGTGGCCGGAACCCGCAGGTGGGTGGGGTGATCGAGAAGGTGACGATCCACGGCGAGCGGTCCCGGGCCGCCGCCGAGGCGTACGTGTACCTGCCGCCGGAGTACTTCGACAAGAGCGACGAGGGGCGCAGGTTCCCGGCCGCCGTGGTCCTCACGGGATACCCGGGCATGGCCGAGAACCTCATCAAGAAGCTGCACTACCCGAGGCTCGCGTGGAGCCTGGCGAAGCAGAAGCGCATGCAGCCGATGATCCTGGTGATGATGCGGCCCACCATCGCGGGGCCCAACACCCAGTGCGTCGACGTCCCCGGCGGCCCCCAGAGCGAGGCCTTCTTCGGCGCGGATGTCGTCAAGGCGGTCTCCGGCACGTACCGCGTGGGCAACTCGCCGCGGAGCTGGGGCATCATCGGCGACTCCACCGGGGGCTACTGCGCCCTGAAGATGGCGGTGCAGCACCCGGAGGCGTACGCGGTCGGCGTGGGCCTGTCGGCGGAGTACAGGCCCGAGATCGACCAGTACTCCGGTGATCTGTTCAAGGGGAACAAGGACGAGGAGAAACGGTCCGACCTGCTGTGGCACCTGGACCACCTGCCGCAGCGGAACTCCTCGTTCCTGGTGACCTCTTCGCTGCGGGGCGAGCCGAACTACGGCGAGACGCAGGAGTTCATCCGCAAGGTGAAGGCACCCGCGCACGTCTCGTCGATCATCCTGGACAGCGGTGGCCACAGCTTCAACACCTGGCTGCGGGAGATCCCGCCGGCGCTCGTCTGGACGGGCGCACGGCTCGCCGCCGAGTGAGCGCGCGGGTGAGCCGCGTCTCACCTGGCCCCTGCCGCTTGTCTATGCAACGAGTTGCATAGAAGGATCGGGGCATGGCGCTCGACCACGCGATCCTCGTCTCCCTGCTGGAGAAGCCGGGCTCCGGCTATGAGCTGGCCCGCCGGTTCGACCGGTCCATCGGCTACTTCTGGACCGCCACCCACCAGCAGATCTACCGCGTCCTGGGGCGCATGGAGGGGAGCGGGCTGCTCGCCGTCCGCGAGGTCCCGCAGCAGGGCCGGCCGGACAAGAAGGAGTACTCCGTCGCCGGCCCCGGCCGCAGCGTCCTCGCCGAGTGGCTGCACGAGCCGATCGAGCCCGAGAGCCTCCGCCACGACCTGGCCGTCAAGATCCGCGGCGCGGCCTTCGACGACCCGGCCGCGCTGATCCAGGAGGTCGAGCGGCACCACCGGGCGCACAGCGACCGGCTGGCCCGCTATCTCGCCGGTGAACTGCGCGACTTCACCGGGCCGGACGCCCCCGCCCCGCTCGACGCCGGTCAGGAGCTCCAGCACGTCGTGCTGCGCGGCGGCATCGCGTTCGAGCGCATGACGATCGCCTGGCTCGACGACGTCCTCGCCACGCTCCACCGGCTCGGCGGGCCCTCGCCGACCGCCACCGCCTGAACCTCGTCGCGCCGCGGCGGCCGCACCGCCCGCACCCCCGCCGCACCACCCCCCCACGCATTCGCCCGGCCTCCCCTCCCCTCCTCCAACCGCTCGGAAGGTGAACCTCCATGGCAGACGCCCTGCTCTTCAACCCGCACACGTACGACCCGGCGCACTTCGACCCCGAGACCCGCAGGCTGCTGCGCGCCACCGTCGACTGGTTCGAGAGCCGCGGCAAGCGCCGGCTGATCGAGGACTACCGTTCCCGAGCCTGGCTCGCCGACTTCCTCGCCTTCTCCGCGAAGGAGGGCCTCTTCGCGACCTTCCTGACCCCGGCCACCGCCGCCGGCGAGGGGGAGTCCGACAAGCGCTGGGACACGGCCCGGATCGCCGCCCTGAACGAGATCTTCGGCTTCTACGGCCTCGACTACTGGTACGCCTGGCAGGTCACCATCCTCGGCCTCGGCCCGGTCTGGCAGAGCGGCAACGCCGACGCCCGCGCCCGCGCCGCGCAGCTCCTCGCCGAGGGTGAGGTGTTCGCCTTCGGCCTGTCCGAGAAGACCCACGGCGCCGACATCTACTCCACCGACATGCTGCTGCGGCCGTACGTCGACGAAGCTGGTGCCGACGGGTTCCGCGCGAGCGGCTCCAAGTACTACATCGGCAACGGCAACGCCGCCGGCCTCGTCTCCGTCTTCGGCCGCCGCACCGACATAGAGGGCCCCGACGGCTACGTCTTCTTCGCCGCCGACAGCCGCCACCCGGCGTACCACCTGGTGAAGAACGTCGTCGACTCCTCCAAGTACGTCAGCGAGTTCCGCCTCGACGACTACCCGGTCCGCGCCGAGGACGTCCTGCACACCGGCAAGGCCGCCTTCGACGCCGCCCTGAACACCGTCAACGTCGGCAAGTTCAACCTCTGCACAGCCTCCATCGGCATCTGCGAGCACGCGATGTACGAGGCCGTCACCCACGCGCACAACCGGGTCCTCTACGGCCGCCCCGTCACCGCCTTCCCGCACGTGCGCCGGGAGCTGGCCGACGCGTACGTCCGCCTGGTCGGGATGAAGCTCTTCAGCGACCGCGCCGTCGACTACTTCCGCACCGCGGGCCCCGACGACCGCCGCTACCTCCTCTTCAACCCGATGACGAAGATGAAGGTGACCACGGAGGGCGAGAAGGTCATCGACCTGATGTGGGACGTCATCGCCGCCAAGGGCTTCGAGAAGGACAACTACTTCGCGCAGGCGGCCGTCGAGATCCGCGGACTGCCCAAGCTGGAGGGCACGGTCCACGTCAACCTCGCCCTGATCCTCAAGTTCATGCGCAACCACCTGCTGAACCCGGCCGAGTACCCGGCCGTACCGACCCGGCTCGACGCGGCCGACGACGCCTTCCTCTTCCAGCAGGGGCCGGCCCGGGGCCTGGGCTCCGTACAGTTCCACGACTGGCGGACCGCCTACGACGCGTACGCCGACGTGCCGAACGTGGCCCGGTTCCGCGAGCAGGCCGACGCCCTCTGCGCGTTCGTGGCCACCGTCGCCCCGGACGAGGAGCAGAGCCGCGACCTCGACTTCCTCCTCTCCGTGGGCCAGCTGTTCGCGCTGGTCGTGTACGGACAGCTGATCCTGGAGCAGGCCCGCCTGACGGACCTGGACGGGTCGGTGCTCGACGAGCTGTTCTCCGTCCTCGTGCGCGACTTCTCCGGCCACGCGGTCGAGCTGTACGGCAAGGACTCCGCGACGGCGGCCCAGCAGGAGTGGGCGCTGGGCGCGGTCCGGCGTCCGGTCGTCGACGAGGAGCGGGCGGCGCGCGTCTGGGCGCGGGTCGAGGCGCTGTCCGGCACGTACGAGATGGCCCCGTAGGAACGCGGACCCCGGGGGACCGGCACGGCCCGCCACGGCCCGCGACAGCCGGCACGTCCTAGCCGACGAGACGTCTGCGCCAGGTCAGCGGGGCGACGGTGATGGACTGCCCCGGATCGCCGTTCCATTCCGTGGGCAGGCCCGCACGGGCCAGAGCGGCGACGACCTCACGGCCGACGGCGGCGGTGGTCGCGGAGGTGCCGTCGAAGCCGCCGTACAGCAGTGTCAGGCCGTGTCCGGCCGTCGCCGCGTCCGTGCACTGGCTGTGGAAGTACACGAAGCCACGGGTCTCCGGCCCGCCTTCCGCTCCGATCTCGGCCTGCCCGCAGCTCCGGCAACAGGTGAAGTCCTCGCGAGCCGTGATACCCGCCGCGTCCAACTCGGTGAATGCCCGGGACAGCCGCTCCGGATCGGTCTCGCCCTCCCACTGCGCCTGCTCCCCCACCCGTTCGAGCCACATCCGGTCGGCGAGCTCCCGGGCCTGGGCGGGGGAGACGGGCCGGCGGTCCCCGGATACGAGATAGTCCTCGGCCAGTTCCGCGAGTCGGTCCCGCGTCGCGTAGCCCCCGGCCAGAACCTCGCGGATCCGGCCCTCCAGCAGCCCCCGCTCCTCCTCGTCGAGGTCGAGCGGGGGCACCGGCTCCGCCGGCGGGAACTCCACGCGTTCCCAGTCGTCCGGGCGCCCGCCCGACCATGCGGTCATGGCGGCGATGACCGCCTCGGGATCGTCGACCGACGTCCTGAAGTGCCGCTCGGGGCTGCCGGCGCGGTGCTCCAGGGTGTAGTCGCCGCCGGTGCGGTGCCACACCTGGATGAAGACATCGGGCAGGTCGGGGATGGCCTGGACGACGAGGAACCGGTCACTGTCACCGCCGATCCGGTGGACCAGCGCGGAGAGTTCCCCGGGGGACGGCCGTACGTGTCGGCGACCGGTTTCGGTCAGGATCGTGATCGCGAGCATGGTCGGCACTGTGCCAGGTGGCACTGACAACGGTCTCCGCCGTCAGGCGAGCGTGTCCGCCAGCAGTTTCGCGGTTCTGGCGATCAGCGTGTTGTCGCGCGGCGTCGTCGCCTCCGGCATGGTCGAGAGGATGGCCAGGACCAGGGGCGGGCGTCCCGGGGGCCAGGCGATGCCCACGTTGTTGTTGGTCCCGTACGAGCCGGCGCCCGTCTTGTCCGCGACGGCCCAGTCCTTCGGCAGGCCGGCCCGGAGGCGATCACCGCTGGTGGTGTTCGACAGCAGCCACCGGTTCAGCTGCTCCCGGTCCGCCGGGTCCAGCGCGTCGCCGAGTCCGAGCCGGGCGTACGTCCGGCCGATCGCGCGGGGGGTGGTCGTGTCCGTCACCCGCCACGGCTCGGCCGTGTTCAGCTCCGGCTCCCACCGGTCGAGCCGCGTCGTACGGTCCCCGAGCGAGCGGCAGAAGCGGGTGATCGTGGTGGGGCCGCCGAGCTCGCGCAGCAGCAGGTTGGCGGCCGCGTTGTCGCTCTGGGCGATGGCGGCGGAGCAGAGTTCCGCCACGGTCAGACCGCCCGCGATGTTCCCGGGCAGTTCCGTGACCGACCCGCCGCCCGCGTCCGTGACGTCCTGGAGCGTGTAGTGGATGCGCTTGGCGAGATGCGCGCCGTCGTGGTCGAGGTCCCGCAGCACGGCAGCCACCGCGAGCGTCTTGAACAGCGAGCACATGGGGAACGGTTCGCCGGCCCGGTGGACGACGGTCCGGCCGGTGGCGGTGTCCAGCGCGTACACCCCCAGCCGCGCCCCGTACTCGCGCTCCAGCGCGCTCAGCCCCGCCACCGATGACGCGGCACGGGCCGTACCCACCGGCAGCGCAGCAGCCAGTGCCGCCCCCGCCCCCACGGTCAGCAGTGCGCGTCGCGACGTCCATGCGTCCGGGGTCCTCACGTGAGGTTCTCCTCTTCCTGGCCGGTCATGTGCCCCGGAAGACGTCAAACGTGATCAATTCGGTTCCACCGCAATGATGTACCAGTGTCTGACCCCGACGCGGGTCCCGGTGCCGGTCCCGATCCCGATCCCGGTCCAGTTGCCGGTCCCGGTCCCGGCCGCTTGGAGCGCGACGACGCCCGCCGCCCGCGCGGTGCGCCCGTGCTCGCCGCGGCCTTCGTCCGCGAACCCGCCATGGCATGGATCGCGGGCGGATCGGACCGCCTACGGCAGGCCTTGTTCACCGCCACCCTGCGTACGCACGCCACGCTCCCCGGAGCCCGCCGCCACCTGCTGACCGACCGTCACGGTCGGCCCGTTGCCGTCGCCGTCCTCGCCCAGGCCGCCCGCGACCGTGCCCTCGGGTGCGGCCCGGGCGGCCTGGGCGGCCCGCACCCTGGTGGGCTGCGGCCCGGGCGCCCTGGTGCGGACGCTGCGCTATCTGCACGCCGCCGAGGCCGGAACCCCGGCCGGGGCCTGGACCCTGGAGTTCATCGGCGTGGCGCCCGAGGCGGCGGGCCGGGGTGCCGGGGGGCGGCTCCTCAGCCACCTGCTCGCTGCGACCCCCGCACCCGGCGGCATCTTCCTCACCACCGCCGACGAGGCGAACGTCCGGCTCTATCGCCGCTTCGGCTTCACCACCCGGCGGCGCCGCGGTGGGCCCCCTGGAGGTGACGGCGATGTGGCGGCCGACCGCGCCCGAGCGGCACGCTGTAGCAGATGGGGGGAGCCCCGTGAGCTGACCACCGCGCCGCTTTTCGGCCGCGTTCGTGAGCAAGGCCGAATATCGTTCATAACCCCGGCAAACCACCTGCGGTCCTAGATCACTGCATCGAGGTAACGCCAACGGTTTTCAGGCTCAAGGCCGGTGCACCGGCCGTTACTGTTCCCCCGGATCTGGACGGAATTCCCGGATATTCCCCCCTTTTTTCCTCGTTCCCCGGTGACGTGCGCATCCGCCGATCACCACCCTTGCGAAGGAGAGCTCGCCCGATGACCGTTGACACCAGCCCGGAAGCACAGCTGGAGCCGCCGCGGCAGTCCAGCCTGAGCACGGCGGCTGCCCGCAACCTCGCCAGCACGACCAAGTCCGCCCCACAGATGCAGGAGATCACCTCCCGCTGGCTGCTGCGGATGCTCCCCTGGGTGGAGACCAAGGGCGGCACCTACCGGGTCAACCGCCGGCTGACGTACACCGTGGGCGACGGCACCATCGAGTTCGTCCAGGACGGTGCGAACGTCCGGGTGATCCCGCGCGAGCTCGGCGAACTGGCCCTGCTGCGCGGCTTCGACGACGACGAGGTGCTGACCGCGATCGCCGGCCGGTGCGTGCAGCGGGACTTCCGGGCCGGTGAGGTGATCGTCGAGCGCGGTGCACCCGCCGACCAGATCCACCTGATCGCCCACGGCCGGATCAGCCAGACCTCCGTCGGCAAGTACGGCGACGACGTCGCCGTCGCCGTACTCGCCGACGGCGACCGGTTCGGTGAGAACGCCCTGCTGGACGCGGACGCCACCTGGGACTACACGGCCACCGCCGAGACCCCCGGCATCCTGCTCACCCTCTCCCGCGGCGACTTCGCCTCCGTGCTCGCCGCGGCGCCGCAACTCCAGGACCACATCAACCGGTTCAGCTCGCTCCCGCACCAGCGCCAGAACCGGCACGGCGAGGCCGAGATCGCGATGTCCGCCGGCCACACCGGCGAGGCGGAGCTGCCCGGCGCCTTCGTCGACTACGAGCTCAAGCCCCGCGAGTACGAACTCTCCATCGCGCAGACCGTGCTGCGGATCCACACCAGGGTCGCCGACCTCTACAACGGGCCGCACAACCAGACCGAGGAACAGCTCAGGCTCACCATCGAGGCGCTGCGCGAGCGCCAGGAGCACGAGCTGATCAACAACCGGGACTTCGGCCTGCTCCACAACGCCGCCTTCAAGCAGCGGATCCAGACCCACTCCGGCCCCCCGACCCCGGACGACCTCGACGAGCTGCTCTGCCGCCGCCGCGGCTCCAAGTTCTTCCTCGCCCACCCCCGGACGATCGCCGCGATCGGGCGCGAGTTCAACGCCCGCGGGCTCTACCCGGACCACGTCGACGTCGGCGGGCAGTCGGTCCCGGCCTGGCGCGGGGTCCCGATCCTGCCCTGCAACAAGATCCCGATCAGCAAGGAGAACACCAGCTCGGTGCTCGTCATGCGAACCGGCGAGGACAACCAGGGTGTCGTCGGTCTGCGCCAGACCGGCCTGCCGGAGGAGTACGAGCCGGGCCTCTCGGTGCGCTTCATGGGGATCAGCGAGCAGGCCATCATCTCCTACCTGGTCACCACCTACTTCTCCGCCGCCATCCTGGTGCCCGACGCACTCGGTGTGCTGGAGAACGTGCAGATCGCCCGCAGGCGGGACTAAGAGGACCAGCCCGACGGCCGTGACAGCCAGGACCTCTGCCTGTCCTGGCCCGCCGAGCATGCCCGGGATCCGGGACAGCCCACTTACCTCTCCAAGGAGTTACGGATGCCCGATCCTGGGCCTTCCCCTCTGCAGTCGAGCCTGCCCGCCGCCGTGGCGTCCTTCGGGGCCCACGTGCTCGCCAACGCCCTCGCCGTCGGCGTCGAACCCGCCGCCGGCGCCGGGCCGGGCGAGCTTTCTCCGCCGCCGCCGCCGTCGCCGCCGCCCGCCCTGCCCGTCGCGCCCGCCCTGCCGACGGGGCCCCCGGTCCTGACGCCCGTACCCGTACCCGTACCCGACGAGGGTGCGGCCGCGGCCGCCGCGCCCCAGTCGAGTGCCGCCCTCGAACGGATCCTGCGCGGGCCCAGCGGTCTGGGCACGGCGAGCCTGCACTGGGCCCGGAGCGACGCGCCCGCGGCGGCCGCGGCGCCCGACGCACCCGCGCCGGCGGCCGGCAACCCGATCCCGGGCCTCTACTACCACCCGGTGCCGGAGCCCGACCCGGTGCGGGTGGAGGAGCTCAGCCGCCGGATCAAGGCCTGGGCGCTGGACGAGGTGTCGCTCTACCCGGAGGACTGGGAGGACCAGTTCGACGGCTTCTCCGTCGGGCGCTACATGGTCGCCTGCCATCCCGACGCCCCCAGCATCGACCACCTGATGCTCGCCACCCGGCTGATGGTCGCCGAGAACGCGGTCGACGACTGCTACTGCGAGGACCACGGCGGCTCGCCCGTCGGCCTCGGCGGCCGTCTGCTGCTGGCGCACACCGCTCTGGACCCCGTCCACACGACGAAGGAGTACGCGCCGGACTGGGAGGCGTCGCTCCTCTCGGACGCTCCCCGGCGCGCCTACCGCTCGGCCATGGAGTACTTCCTCCAGGCCACCACCCCCTCGCAGGCCGACCGGTTCCGGCACGACATGGCCCGGCTGCACATGGGCTATCTCGCCGAGGGGGCCTGGGCGCAGACGGAGTACGTCCCGGAGGTGTGGGAGTACCTGGCGATGCGCCAGTTCAACAACTTCCGCCCCTGCCCCACCATCACCGACTCCGTGGGCGGCTACGAGCTGCCGGCGGACCTCCACGCGCAGCCCGCCATGCAACGGGTGATCGCGCTGGCCGGGAACGCCACGACCATCGTCAACGACCTGTACTCCTACACCAAGGAACTGGCCGGTCCCGGACGGCACCTGAACCTGCCGGTGGTGATCGCCGAACGCGAGAGCTGCTCCGACCAGGAGGCTTACCTGAAGGCCGTCGAGGTCCACAACGACCTGATGCGCGACTTCGAGGCCGCGGCCGCCGACCTGGCCGTCACCTGCCCCGTCCCGAGCGTTCAGCGCTTCCTGCGCGGGGTGGCCGTGTGGGTCGACGGC
The DNA here is from genome assembly GCF_055595065.1 of Streptomyces sp. NPDC040545. Classification (NCBI taxonomy): domain Bacteria; kingdom Bacillati; phylum Actinomycetota; class Actinomycetes; order Kitasatosporales; family Streptomycetaceae; genus Streptomyces; species Streptomyces sp. NPDC040545. The sequence goes on along the minus strand of NZ_JBVIWA010000003.1, from coordinate 324,250 downwards.
AACCACTACTGGCACCAGACCAACACCTATCGCTACAGCCTGCCCGATTTCTGGTAAAGATGGGAATTGTTCATGACTAGCACCGATCTCACCGCCGCCGGTACCTCCTCCGTGTTCATCCCCGGCCCGGTGACTCCCTATCAGGGGGACATCGCCCGTTACTGGGACCACGAGGCCAGGCCCGTGAACCTCCGTCTCGGCGATGTCGACGGCCTTTACCACCACCACTACGGCATCGGGGACATCGACCACGCCGCCCTCGGCGACACCGAGGACAGTGCATACGAGAAGAAGCTGATCGCCGAGCTCCACCGCCTGGAGTCGGCCCAGGCCGAACTCCTTCTCGAGCACCTCGGCCCCATCGGGCACGACGACACCCTCGTCGACGCGGGCTGCGGCCGCGGCGGTTCCATGGTCATGGCCCACCAGCGCTTCGGATGCAAGGTCGAGGGCGTCACCCTGTCGGCCAAGCAGGCCGACTTCGCCAACCGGCGCGCCCAGGAACTCGGCATCGGGGACCACGTCCGGGCCCGCGTCTGCAACATGCTCAGCACCCCGTTCGAGACCGGGCAGGCCGCCGGCTCGTGGAACAACGAGTCGAGCATGTACGTCGACCTGCACGACCTCTTCGCGGAGCACTCGCGCGTCCTCGCGGTCGGCGGCCGGTACGTGACCATCACCGGCTGCTGGAACCCGAAGTACGGCCAGCCCTCGAAGTGGGTCTCCCAGATCAACGCGCACTTCGAGTGCAACATCCACTCCCGCCGCGAGTACCTGCGCGCGATGGCCGACAACCGTCTCGTACCGCAGGCCGTCATCGACCTGACCCCCGAGACCCTGCCCTACTGGGAGCTGCGGGCCACGTCCTCCCTGGTCACCGGCATCGAAGAGGCGTTCATCGAGTCCTACAAGGACGGCTCCTTCCAGTACGTCCTGATCGCGGCCGACCGCGTCTGACCACGTCCCACCGGACGCGGACCGAAGGGGCCGGGGCCGTCGTCCGGCGGCACCGGTCCCTACGGGGTGTCCCCGGGCGTGCCGGCCCACCGGCGTACGCACGGGCCCCGGTCAGTCCACGAGCACGCCGGGGTTGAGGATGCCGCGCGGATCGAGGGCTCCCTTCGCGGCCTTCAGGGCGAGGGCGAACGGCTCCGGGCGCTGGCGGTCGTAGCCGGGGCGGTGGTCCCGGCCCACCGCGTGGTGGTGGGTGATGGTGGCCCGATGGCGGTGCAGCACCTCGCTCGCGACGGCCTTGAGGTCGTCCCAGACGGCGACCTCGTCACCGGCCCGGCCCGCGGCGAGCACGGTGAAGTAGGGCGCCGCACCGTCCGGATACACGTGCGTCAGACGGCAGTTGACGGTCGCCGGGAATCCGGTGGCCTTGACCGCCGCCTCGCCGACCTCCCTGCGCACCTCCTCGATCAGGCCGGGGATCCGGTCCCAGGTGGCCGCCGTCTCGAAGGTCTCGGCGACCGCGCCCATCCGGGCCAGACCGTCGCGGAGGTAGGGCATCCGCAGGAACGCCGAGCGCCAGGCGCTCACGGCCGCGTCGCCGCCCGGGCCCTCCTGAGAGCCGCCGGCCCCGCCCGTCCCCCCGTACCGGCCGCCGTGCGAGCGGGCCAGCGCGACGGCCCGTTCCAGCCGGGCGGCCACCGGTTCGTCCGCCGATTCGAACCCCAGGACCAGTACGGAGCCGCCGTCGTGCGCCGCGCCCGACAGCGCGGCCTCCCCGGAGTCCAGCAGGCGGCAGTTGGCGGGGGAGAGGCCGGACTGCGCGAGAGCGCGCACCGCCTCCAGGGCGTCCTGGAAGTCCGTGAACGCGACCGCGGCGGACGCCTTGTGGCGGGGGCGTTCCTGCAGGCGTACCCATGCCTCGGTGATGACGCCGAGGGCCCCTTCGGAGCCCAGGAACAGGCGGTCGGGGGAGGGGCCCGCCCCGGAGGCGGGCAGCCGCCACGAGCTGCTGGTGCCGGCCGGGGTCACGACGCGCAGCGACTGGACGAAGTCGTCGATGTGCGTACGTCCGGTGGCGTAGTGGCCGCCGGCCCGGGTGGCGAGCCAGCCGCCCAGAGTGGAGAACTCGAAGCTCTGCGGGAAGTGCCGCAGGGTGAGACCGTGGGGCCGCAGCTGGTCCTCCAGGCTCGGCCCGAGCGTGCCTGCCTGGATCCGCGCCGCCCGGCCCTGGGTGTCGACCTCCAGTACGCGGCCCATGGCGCTCAGGTCCAGGGACATGACGGCCCGGTGGGCGTCGCCGCGGTACTCGACGCCCCCGGAGACCGAGGAGCCCCCGCCGTACGGGACGACGGCGACCTGCCGGTCACCGGCCCAGTCCAGCAGATCGGCCACCCCCCGGTCGTCCGTGGGGCGGGCGACGAGGTCGGGGATGCGGCCGGGGCGTCCGCGCAGGGCGCGCACGACGTCGCGGTAGGCCTTGCCCATGGCGTGCGCGGCGCGGTCCGCGGGATCGGCGGCGACCAGGTGGGCGAGGCTCGGCGGGGGTTCGACGGCGGGGGCGGCGATCGCCAGGTCGCGGACGCGGGGCACGGGGAGCGGGCGGCCGAGGGTGCCGGGGAGGAGGGCGCCGATCGCGGTGCATTCCGCGTCGTCGGGATGCGCGTCCGTCCAGCCCCAGCCCCACCAGGACCGGGTGCGGGACGTGGACTGCGGCGGCTGCGGGGTGGTGCCGGCCATGGCGGCGCTCCAGGGGTCGAGGTAATTTACCTAGCAGTAAATTACCTATTGATAATATCGGCTCATGGCAACCCCCTCCTCGCATTCCTCGAAGGCCGGCACCAAGGGAGTCCCGCGGCAGCACCGCCGCCGGCAGATGCTGGAGGCGGCCACGGAGGAGTTCGGTACGCACGGCTACGCGGCCGCGTCGCTCCCCGCGATCGCCGCGCGCGTGGGAGTCACCAAGACGTTGCTGCACCAGTACTTCGGCACCAAGGAAGACCTGTACGTGGCCTGCCTGGTCCCGGTCGGGGACCGGCTGCTGGACACCGTCCGCGCGGCGATGGGGGAGGGTGGGGCCGCCCCGAACACGCCGCTGCGCGTGCTCCACAGCATCTTCACCGCCCTGGAGGGGCAGCGGGAGGCGTGGTTCGTGCTCTACGACACCACCCTGCCGCCAGGCGGTGAGGCCGCGCGCCGGGCCTCGGAGTACTGGGCGGCCATCGATCGGCTCGCCGCCGGCGGCACCGCGGAACTGCTGCGCTCGGCCGGATCCACCGATCCGCTCGACGCCGACGCGCTCAAGTACGTGTGGCGGGACCTGGTCGCCACCCTCGTCCGCTGGTGGGTCAAGCACCCGGAGCAGACGCCGGAGGCCATGACGCGGCGGTGCGCCCGCCTCTTCGCGGTCGCCGCCACCCTCACCCCCGACGGGCACCCCGGCTGACGGGCGCCGCCCGGGGGGTTACTTGGCGCGCTCCTGACCGGCCCGCGCCGCCTGCGCCGCTTGCGCCGCCTTCGCGGCCTTGAGCTTGCGCCACACGGTGCCCAGCGCCTCCAGGTCCCGCTCGTCGAGGAGCTCGGTGAAGACCGGGGCCAGGGCTTCGCGCCGGGTGGCGTCCGCCTCGGCGAACACCGTACGGCCCGCCTCGGTGAGGGAGACCTCGACCGACCGGGCGTCGCGCGCCGAGGGCGTGCGGGTCACCAGGCCCCGGGTCTGCAGGGCGTCCACGACGCGGGAGACCTGGCTGCGGCTGAGCAGGGTGCTGTTGCCGAGTACGGAGGCGGGCACCGGCTCGGGGCTGGAGGCCAGCCACAGCATGACCTCGAACCAGGACACGGGGAGGTCGTGGGCCTTGACCAGGGCCCGGTCGACGCGATCGGTCATGACCGTCCCGGCCCACACCAGCCCGTAGAAGGCGTAGTCGGCCGTCGGCATCTCGGCTTCGGTGAGCTTCTTCGGCATGTCGGCAGTCTAGAGCTTGCGTGCACACGCACATAATTTTATAGTGTGTGTGCACGCACATAAATCGCCCCTGCGAAAGGCCCCGCCATGTCGACCTCCTCCGCATCCGCCTCCGACCGCACCGTCCTGATCACCGGCACCTCCTCCGGCATCGGCCTGGCCGCCGCGATCGCCGCCGCCCAGGCCGGCTGGCGCACGGTCGCCACCCTGCGTGACACCGGCCGCGCCGACGCCCTGCGCAAGGCCGCCGTCGAGGCGGGCGTCGAGCTCGACATCCGACAGCTCGACGTCGTCGACGAGGCCTCCGTCGCCGCCGCCGTCGAGGGCGTCATCGCCGACTACGGCCGGCTGGACGCCGTCGTCAACAACGCCGGCGCCGGGCACGTGGGCACCCTGGAGCTCGAATCCGTCTCCGACGTCCGCGAGGTCATGGAGGTCAACTTCTTCGGCGTACTGAACGTCTCCAAGGCCGCGCTGCCGCACCTGCGGGCCACCGGCGGCCGCCTGATCACCGTCACCAGCGTCGGCGGCGTCATCGGCCAGCCCTTCAACGAGGCCTACTGCGCGGCGAAGTTCGCGGTGGAGGGGTACATGGAGAGCCTGGCCCCCGTCGCGGGCGCCGTCGGTGTGAGCGTGTCCGTCGTCGAGCCCGGCGCCGTGGCGACCGAGTTCGTGAACAACATCGGCCTCGACCTCGAAGCCCGGATCGCCGCGGCCGGCCCGTACTCCGACGCGCTGCGCCACTACGTCGAGCGCACGGTCGGCCAGTTCCTGAACGGCGCGCAGACCCCGGCCGGTGCGGCCGAGTCCGTCATGGAGGCGCTCACCGCCGACCGGCCCGCCTTCCGTATCCAGACCTCGCAGTGGGCCCGTGACTTCACGGGGACCAAGCTGGCCGACCAGGACGGCTCGGCGGTCGTCGGCATGACCGGAACCTGGGTCGCCTGACCTGCCGCGGGCATCCCGGCCGGGAGAGGGGGGCTTGGCCCCGACCTGTGCTCCGCCCGGAACCGGGTCATGATGGCCGGAGGTGGACGAGGCCGTCGCGCGGTCCCAGGGACCGCGCGCGGCGGCCCGCCCGGGTCGGGAGGTGACTGGCAGGCATGGACGAATCGCGCAGGGCCTGGTTCACGATCGGCGTCGTCGTCGCCGTCATCCTCCTGGACCTCCTGGCCATCATCCTGATGAACACCCTCGGCTGAGCCCGGTCCCGGTCAGCCGTACATCGCCAGGCGGTACAGGGTCGCGAGCGCGCCGTCGATGGGATGGGGCTGCGGCACGCCGGAGGGGTCGAGCCTGTTCCACCTCTGCAGGTTCACCGCGACCGCCATCTGCCGCTTGCCGTCGGCACGGGTCATGGCCAGCGCTCCACCGCCCAGACCGTGCCGCCATGACCCCAGAAGACGCCCTGACCGGGACCCTCCATCGGGTGCAGGCCGAGGCCGTAGCCGATCGTCCTTCCCTCCTGGGAGACGACCGGGACCGTGCGCTGCATCTGCGCCAGCGACGACGGGCCGACGATCTCCCCGGCCAGCAGTGCGGCGTAGAAACGGTTGAGGTCCGCGACGGTCGATATCAGCGAGGCCGACGGCCCCACCCATGACATGTCGTAGACGCTGTAGTCGCGCGGTGGGTCGATCATGCCGAACCACGCCTCGTAGAGCTGCGAGTGCGGCCCGTCGACGTACGGTCCGGCGGGGAGCTCGGTGTCCCGGAGCCCGGCGCGCTCGATGACGTTCCGGGTGATGTACTGCTCGGCCGTGGTGCCGGTCACCTGTTCCAGGAGTTGGACGAGGAGCAGGTAGTTGGTGTTGGAGTACACCCCCGGCCGGCCGCCCGGGGTGCCGACGGCAGGTGCGGCGACCCCCAACCCGATCAGTTCCGCGGGGTCGAACTGCGTGAACCGGTGGTCGTCCAGGCTCTGGGGGCCGGTGTCCGCGAGGGCGGGGAACGCCTTGAGGGAGGGGTAGGCGTACGGGAGGTACTCGGCGAGGCCGCTCGTGTGGTTGATCAGCATCCGGACCGTGATCGCCGCACCGCGTTCCCCGGGGACCAGCCCCGGAAGGTACCGGCCGATCGGTGTGTCGAGGCCGATCCGGCCGCTCTCGACCTGTTGCAGGACCGCGGCGGCGGTGAAGGTCTTGCTGATGCTGCCGACGCGGTGGCGCATGTCGGCGGTGACGGGGCGACCGGTGGCGACATCGGCGACCCCGGCGGCGCCGCGCCAGACATGGTCGCCGTCACGCACCTCGGCGAACAGGCCGGTCATCCCGGCGCGGTGGACGTTTTCGATGGCTGCGTCCAGCGCCGCGCCATCCAGTGGGTTCTTCACGTCATGCGTCCTTTCGTGTTCCCCGGGGGTGAGCTCCGCGTCGCTCGACCGACCCGGACGTACAGGGCACGAGTGGCATGCCGGCCCGGCCGGCACGCTCATGTCCTCATTATGCACGCGGTGCGTGCAACGCCAGGTGCACAGGTAGGGTGAGATCCGGCGAGAGGAGCAAGATGGCAGGCCGAAGGCGTTGGTCGACCGAAGAGATCCTGGATGCGGCGGCGGAGCTGCTGCGCACGGGCGACGCGGATTCGTTCAGCGTGCGCAAGCTGGCCGCGGCCCTCGGGACCGATTCCTCCAGCCTCTACCGGCACTTCCGCAGCAAGACGGAACTGCTGCGCGCGGTCGCCGACCGGATTCTCCTGGCCGCGATGGACGGGTACCGCCCCGAGGGCGACTGGAAGCAGCGCGTCACGGCCCTGGCCCTGCGTGCGAGAGAGGCTTTCGGGCAGCAGCCCCAGCTCGCCGCGGTCTGGGGGCGCTATGCGTCGAGCGGCACCGGTTCCCGGCTGGTCATGGAAGAGGTGCTGCAGGCCCTGCGCGCGTCGGGACTGCCCGACGAGGAGATCCCGGCGCGCTACCACCGGCTCGCGGTTCTGCTCGCCGCGCTGATCGCCTCCGAGGCCGGGGTCAGCGCCGTCACCCCGGAAGAACATGAGCAGGGCATGGAGCTGTTCCGCGTGGCGGTTCTGGGCGCCGACCCCGAACGCTTCCCGGCCCTGGCCCACTTCGCCCGCGACGTCCGCCCCCTCGGGGTGGATCGCCGCTCCGCGTTCGAAGAGATCCTCGCCGCCCAACTCGCCGACATCGAGGCCGCGGCTCGCCCGAGCTAGCGGGTGCCGGCGGTCGACCGCCGGTGGATCCTCGCCCTCCGGGTCTCCGGCTCATCTCTGACAATCCGTCAATTTCCTTGTGTACAAGGCCTTTCCTGGCTCTTCGGTACGCAAGGAACGGAGTCTGCACGGCCTCTTGCCGTGTCGCCCCGGTTCGCGAATGATGCTCGCGGCGTGTCGGTCGGCGGTGTTCCGTCGTGACGCGTCCGCCCCCTTCGCACCCGGTCGGCCAGGAGGCCCGTTTTGCGGACGAACCGTCACATCCGGAGATCGATGGTGGTCCTCGGTGCCGCCCTCGCGGTGGTCGTCGCCGTTCCCCAGGTGGCCTTCGCGGCGCCGCCCCCGGCGCTCCCCGGCCGAGCCGAAGCCATCGAGCTGACCTACCAGCCCGCCTACGACTACGACACCGACGGCTGCTACCCGACACCCGCCATCAGTTCGGCCGGGGTTCTGAACGGCGGACTCAAACCGACCGGCGCCCTCAACGGCAACTGCCGGGACGTCTCGGACCTCGACAACACCAACGGCTACTCCCGCTGGACCTGCAACAACGGCTGGTGCGCCGTCATGTACGCGCTCTACTTCGAGAAGGACCAGGCGCTGCCCGGCATCGAGCTCGGCGGGCACCGCCACGACTGGGAGCACGTGGTCGTGTGGATCCAGGGGGGCGAGGCCAAGTACGTCGCGACCTCCGCGCACGGGGACTTCAACATCCACTCCCGCGACCAGATCCGCTGGGACGGCACCCACCCCAAGATCGTCTACCACAAGGACGGCATCGGCACGCACTGCTTCCGCGCCGCGAACACCAACGACGAGCCGCCCGAGAACCACCGCCGCGCCTGGCAGTTCCCCACCCTCGTCGGGTGGTCGGGCTACCCGGCGACCGTGCGGGACAAGCTCACCCAGGCCGATTTCGGCAGCGCGCACTTCGGCCTGAAGGACGGCTCCTTCGCCTCCCACCTGGCGGAGGCCAAGCCGGCGGGCATCCCCTTCGACCCGTACCAGTAAGACCCGGGACCCGGCAGCCGGCACGCCACGGGCACCGGCCCCGCACCGAGCGGGGCCGGTGCCCGCCGCGCAGTGTCGTCAGCCCGCCCAGATCCTGCGGTACCCCTCGCGGTAACCGGACGGGTCCCAGGACGTGGCGCCGTCGCTGTTGTCGGCCGTGGCGATGTGCACGGGGGCCACGTAGCCGCTGGCCGGCCGGCCGGCGAAGGCGCGGTTGAACTCGTCGACGATCTGCCAGCCCTGCTGGTTCAGCGGCTCGGGCACGGTGGCGGCCTGGAACTGCTTGCTGTTGATCCGCTGGAAGGCCGAGGGGTCGCCGTCGCCCGCGCCGATGTTGAAGGGCGGCCCGGAGCCGGGCCGGCCCCCCGCGCGCAGGGCCGGGGCCGCGTCCGCGAAGTAGAGGTCGTTGATGGCGGCGGAGTACGTCCAGTCGTCCTGGAAGCGGGAGAGCAGCGAGGAGACCGCCTGCGGGGTGCGGCTCGCGGCGTCGGGGATGGGGATGTTCTCGTAGCTCAGGAGCCGTACCCCGGAACAGGTGGCGAGCTCCTCGCGGATCAGCTCGGCCTTGTTCTTCGCGAACGGGATCGAGTCGTCGGTGAAGAGGACGACCCCCGCATCGCCCGCGGACCGGGCGATGATCCAGTCCGCGCTGATCCTCGCGACGTCCTCCACCTTGGTGGTGACGTTGGTGAACAGCTTCGGTCTCTCGCTCGGGCCGGGGGAGCCCACCGCGTGCCAGCCGATCACCGGGACGTGCGCCGCTTCGGCACGCGCCATCTGCTGCGAGGTCAGCTGGGGATCGAAGCCGCCGATGACGATGCCCGAGGGCCGCAGGGTGATGGCCTGGCTGAGCGCGGCCTGGATGCCGGCCGGGGTGCCGTCCCCGTCGATCACCCGGACCTGCCAGCCGATGGCTTTCGCGGCCTCCTCGACGCCCTTCGCGACGCCCGCGACACCGGGGTTGGTCATGGTCTGCGCGACGTAGACGATCGACTTGCCGGGGACCGCCGCGGGGCCGGTGGTGGGGCCGTGCCAGACGGTGTCGGCCTTCTCGGCCCGCGCGACGGCTGCCGCGGCGCTCGCGAGGGCGGTGGGGCAGCCGGCCTTGGGCGGCGCGGCGCCGGTGGAGGGGCCGCCGCTCCCGCAGCCGGCGACGAGGGCGGCGGCCGCTGCCAGCAGGGCCGCGGTCGTACGGGTGGTCCTGCGGTGCGAGTGCGAGTCCTTCGGGTACACGGTGCTCCTGACGCGGTGCGCGTACGAACGTTTCTAGGGGGTGCGCAGGCGGCGGCGGGCGGAATAGCCGGCCAGGCCGACGGCGATGAGCAGGGTGGCCCCGTTGAACAGCGGCGTGGCCCAGAAGTCGGCGCCGAGCTGGCCGATGCCGGCGAGACCGATGGCGAGGACGGCGACCGCCACGACGGTGCCGAGGGCGTTGACGCGGCCGGGTTTGATCGTGGTGGACCCGAGCAGGGCGCCGACGAAGGCGGGCAGCAGGTAGTCCAGCCCGACGCTCGGGTTGCCGGTCTGCTGCTGGGCGGCGAGGAGGACCCCGGCGATGCCGGTGACCAGGCCCGATCCCGCGAAGGCGTAGACGGAGTACCGGTGGCTGGGGATGCCGATGATGTCGGCGGTGCGCCGGCTGAAGCCGATGACGTACATGTACCGGCCGAGCGGCAGCCGTTCCAGGACCACCCAGAGCGCGGCCGCGAGGGCCAGGACGTAGTAGGCGGGCAGCGGCAGGCCGAGGAAGCGGGAGTCGTAGAGGCCGGTGAAGGCGGCGGGCAGGCCGTCCGGGCCGGGGACGATCCGGGAGCCGTCGGTGATCCAGCCGGTGACGGCGTACATCATGCTGCCGGTGCCGAGCGTGGCGATGAAGGAGTCGATCCGCACGTACTCGACGATGACGCCGTTGAGGACGCCGACCAGGGCCCCGCCGAGGACCACGGTGAGACAGGCGAGCGGCCAGGGCCAGCCCGTGTCGACGATGAGCTGCATCACCATCACATGGGCCAGGCCGAGGCCGTAGCCCATGGACAGGTCGAACTTGCCGGTGGCGATGGGGATGGTCGCGCCGAGGGCCAGGATGGCCGGGATCGACTGGTTGGAGAGGATCGAGGAGACGTTGTCCCGGGTGGGGAAGGTGTCCGGCAGGACGAGGGAGAAGACCAGGAAGAGCAGGACGGCGAGGGCCAGCAGGCCGTAGGCGCCGATGTGGTGACCCCGCAGGTGGTCCAGCGGGGACCGCGGCGGAGGCGAGGACGAGGACGAGGACGAGGAGGAGGACGGGGGCGGAGGCGAGGACGAAGGGGAAGGGGAAGGAGGCATGGTCATCGGTCCGTCGTGGGTCCGGTGATCGCGGGCATGGCCGAGGCGGTCCGGGTGAGTTCGGCGACCGTCAGGGCCGCACCGCTCAGCTCGGTGCTCACGCTCCCGCGGACGAACACCAGAGCGCGATGGCACACGTCCGCGACCTCTTCGAAATCGGTGGAGATGAGCAGGACCGCCAGACCCGAGGCCAGTGCCTCGTCGAGCAGCCGGTGGATGGTCGCCTTGGCCCCGACGTCCACCCCGGCGGTCGGCTCCTCCAGGACGAGCAGGCGCAGGTGCCCCCGGAGCCAGCGGCCGACCATGACCTTCTGCTGGTTGCCGCCGGACAGGGTGGCGATCGGCACCTCGCTGTCGCGGGGGTGCACCGAGAACCGGTCGATGAGGGCGGCGGCCTCGGCGCGCTCGCGGCGGGGGCTGATCCAGTGCGCCGCGGGGGCGCCGGCCGCGCGCGGGTTCGCCAGGAAGTTCTCCCGCACGGTCAGGTCGGCGGCGCAGCCCTCCTCCTGACGGTTGGCCGCCACGAAGCCGACGCCGGAGTCGAGTGCCGAATGGACCGTACGCGGGTGGTACGGCCGGCCGTCGAGCAGCACCTGACCGCCGAGGATCGGCGCGGCGCCGGCGAGGGCGCGGCCCAGCTCCATGTGACCGGCGCCGGTCAGGCCCACCATGCCGAGGATCTCACCGGCGCGCAGGTCCAGGCTGACCTCGCCGGTGGACACGGTCCGCACCCCGGCGAGGCTCAGCAGGGGCGCGCCGGCGGCCGGGGGAGTGCCCGGCGCCCGCCCGGCCGGTGCGTGGCCCACGATCGCGCGCACCAGCCGGTCCGGGCTGTGACCGGCGAGCGGGCCCCGGTCGACCAGCCGGCCGTCCCGCAGGACGGCGAAGGTGTCGGCGACCCGGTAGACCTCGTCGAGCCGGTGGCTGACGTAGAGGATGCCGTGGCCGCGGTCGCGCAGGGCGTGGAGTACGTCGAAGAGCCGCGCGCAGTCGGCGGCGGGGAGGGTGGCGGTCGGTTCGTCGAGCACGATGAGCTCGGCCCGGGTGGCGAGTGCGCGGGCGATGGCGACGAGCGAGCGCTCGGCGGGGCCGAGGCGGGCGATCCGGGCGCCCGCGTCCAGGTGCCCGGCGACGATCCGCAGGGCCTCGTCGCAGCGCTCCCGGGTCCGCCGCCAGGAGATCAGTCCGCGGCGGCGGGGGTAGCCGGTGCCCAGGGCGATGTTCTCCGCCACCGTCATCCACGGGACGAGCCCGAGGTCCTGGTGGATGAAGGACATGTTCCGGGTCGCGGCCTGACTGCCGAGGGGATGGCCGGCCACCGTGACCTCGCCCGTGTCGGCCCGGTGCACCCCGGCGAGCACCTTGATCAGGGTGGACTTTCCGGCTCCGTTGGGGCCGAGCAGGGCGAGGACACTGCCGCGCCGGATGTCGAGGTCGACCGAGTCCAGCGCGAGCGTGCCGCCGAACCGCTTGCTCAGGCCGCGCAGGCGGACCAGTGGTGCGGCACCGGACTGCGAGGGTGGGCTCGTCCAGGTGTCGGGAGCGTCATGCACGGACTTCTCCGGGGGTCGGCCTCCGAGTTCTTCCCGACGGTACGGGGCACTCTACGGGCATATACAGTGTTATTCCCGGCATATCGCCGCACTGTCTGACCCTATTGGCCGAACGGCCGGGGCTCGGGGGTCATACGGCGGCCAGGGTGCACTCGGCCCAGATGACCTTGCCGTCGGTGGTGTAGCGGGTGCCCCAGGACTGGGCGAGCTGCGCGACGAGGAACAGGCCGCGGCCGCCCTCGTCGGTGGTCGCCGACTGGCGCATGCGCGGGGCGCTGCTGCTGGCGTCGTGCACCTCGCAGATCAGGTTGCGGTCGTGGATGAGACGGACCCGGATGGGCGCGGTCCCGTACCGGACGGCGTTCGTGACCAGCTCGCTGAGCAGGAGCTCCGTGGCGAACGCCGACTCCTCCAGCCCCCACCGGTCCAGCTGGCTCACGGAAGCGGCGCGGACCTCGGAGACGAGGGCCGGATCGGCGGCCAGCTCCCAGGTGGCGATCCGGTCCGCGGGCACGGCGCGGGTGCGGGCGACGAGGAGCGCGATGTCGTCGTCGGGGTGCTCGGGTGCGACGGCCTCGAGGACGGCCCGGCAGGTCTCTTCCGGGGTCCGGTCCGGGTGGGCCAGCGCCCGGTTCAGGGCGTCGAGGGCCTCGTCGATGTCGCGGTGGCGGTCCTCGATGAGCCCGTCGGTGTAGAGGACGAGCTGGCTGTGCTCGGGGAGCCGGATCTCGGCCGACTCGAACGGCAGGCCGCCGAGGCCGAGCGGGGGGCCGGCGGGCAGCTCGAGGAGGGACACGGTGCCGTCGGGCCGGACCAGCGCGGGCGGAGGGTGGCCGGCGCGGGCCATCGTGCACTGCTGGGAGGTGGGGTCGTAGATGGCGTACAGGCAGGTGGCGCCGACGATGCCGGTGCTGTCGGAGCCGGGACCGTCCCCGCCCTCCTCCCGGTCGAGGCGCACCATCAGGTTGTCCAGGTGGGTGAGGAGCTCGTCGGGAGCCAGCTCCAGCTCGGCGAAGTTGCGGGCGGCGGTGCGCAGCCGTCCCATGGTGGCGGCGGCGTGCAGTCCGTGGCCGACGACATCGCCGACGAGGAGGGCGACCCGGGCCCCGGACAGGGGGATGACGTCGAACCAGTCGCCGCCCACGCCCGACTCGGCGGGCAGATAGCGGTGGGCGACCTCGACGGCGCTCTGCTCGGGGAGGTCGCGGGGGAGCAGACTGCGCTGCAGGGACAGGGCGAGGGTGTGTTCGCGGGTGTAGCGGCGGGCGTTGTCGATGCAGAGGGAGGCGCGGGCGGCGAGTTCCTGGGCCAGCGAGCGGTCGTCGTCCCCGTAGGGGGCCGGGTCCTGCGAGCGGTAGAAGCTCGCGACGCCGAGGACGGCGCCGCGGGCGAGCAGGGGGACCGTGATGAGGGAGTGGATGTTGTGGGCGAGGAGCCGTTCGGCGTGCCGGGGGTCCTGGGCGATCCAGCCGAAGGCGGCCCGCAGATCCTGTTCGAGCACCGGCTGCCGGGTGGCGATGCAGCGCATGTGGGGCGTCGTGGGCCGCAGGCTGATCCGCGCGCCGACCGGGTAGAAGGGACAGTCCTCGCGGATGCCGTGGACCACCGTGCGCTGCATCTCGGTGGTGGGATGCGGGGACTCCTCCCCGCGGAGTACGCAGGCCGGCAGGTCGATGGTGACGAAATCGGCCAACCTCGGGACGGCCGTCTCGGCGAGCTCCCAGGCGGTGCGGCTCACGTCCAGTGTGGTGCCGATGCGGTTGCTGGCCTCGGCCAGCAACTCCAGGCGCCGGCGTGCCGCGACGGCGTACTTGCCCACCTCGGGCTCGCCCACCAGCACCAGCCCTCTGACCCGGCCCTGGCCGGGGCCGGTGGCGGGCGCCGCGACGGCCTCCCCGGCGGGGCCTTCGGAGCCCGGTGCGCCGCGTGCGCGGACCGTCGCCGGCTGCGGACCGGGGGTGAGGTGAGGACGGAGGGCGGGCCCCGCCGCGGCGGGGGCGTGCGGCTGGGCGTGGGTGGGGGCGGGGGCGTGCCGCTCCGAGTCCTCGGGGAGCAGTGCCTCGACGACGACCCCCTCCACCCCGGAGGCGCTCGTCACGGGGCGGCTGACCAGCGTGATCCACCGGCCGCGGGACAGGGGCACTTCGGCGGCGGCCCGCCGGTCCCCGGACATCAGCTCGGTGGCCTTCTCCTTGAGGGTCGCCTGGTCGCTCTGCTCCAGCTCGCTCTGGAGGAAGTCGGCCATCGCGACCGGGTGCCCGTCCAGGCCGTGCTCACTGCTCAGGGCCAGGTTCGCGGTGTCGAGATAGGCCTGCAGCAGACCGTGCTCGCGCGCCGAACTCTGGTCCATCAGCCGTCGTTCGATGGCTTCGGCCGCCTTGCGCACCACGGGGATCAGCGCCGGGTCCGCGTCGGTGTAGGGATAGCCGAGGCACAGGACGCCCTGGATGTGCCCGCTGAGCTGGTCGCGCAGGGGGATCGCGGTGCAGGCGCTCGACTGGGACCGCTCGGCGAAGTGCTCGGCGCCGTAGACCTGGCACAGCCGCCTCTCCGCGAGGGTGAGGCCGATGCCGTTCGTACCGGCCACCTGCTCGGCGAACACGAATCCGGGGAGGATCTGGATCGGGGCGAGCTGCCTGAGCATGGATTTCTCGCCGAAGCGGCGGGCGAGCACGATGCCGTGACCATCGGCGAGACAGATGTTGGTCCGGCTGCCCGCGAAGATGCTCTGGAGCCGGTCGAGCACGGGCTCGGCGGCGCGCAGCAGGGGACCGTCCGGGTCGAAGCCCTCCTGGAACGGCAGCTCGGACTGCTCGGGCGACAGCCCCAGCAGCCGACTGCGCTGCCACGAGCTCAGGATCGGGCTTCTCACGCTCCCCTCGACCGACTCGCCCTGCAGGAATCGGTCACGGAATCGCACGGGGCCGATGCGGTCTCCGACGACCCCCATGTGCATCACTTCCCCTCACCGGAGCACCCTCGATCGCCAGATTTGAGTATATTCCTCACATTTCGGCAATGAGGTGTGAGGGCGAAGTGATCAGCGGGTGCCCGCGTCACAGGACCGCGACCGGGTTGACGGGCGAGCCCGTTCCGCCGGGGACGTTCAGCGGTGCCACGACGAGCAGGAACGCGTAACGGCCCGCCTCGGCGCACGCGGCCGAGAGCGGTTCGAGATCGAGGTTGTCCAGCAGCGGCACCCCCATCGCCGTGACGGCGAGCGCGTGGACCGGGGAGTGCAGCCCCTCGACCGGCGAAGGCCGTACGTCGCTGTCCCCGTCGCCGCCCAGCAGCGCGACGGCGCGCTCGGCCAGCAGCGGTACGGCGTGCACGTGCCAGCCCGCGCTCGCCGCGTCGGGGTTCCAGGGGCCGAGCTCCCGGCGCCGGCGCAGGGCCCCGGAGCGCAGCAGCACCGCGTCGCCGTCCCCGATGGTCACCCCGAGGGCCTCCTCCGCGGCGACGATGTCCCGGGCGTGCACCGCACGGCCCGGTTCGAGCCATTCGACCCCGAGGACGGCGGGCAGGTCGACCAGGACGCCCCGCGTGACCAGGGGGCCGAGCGCCGACACCGCGCCGAAACGGGCACCCGCCGCATCGACGCACTCGCGCGCCGCGCGCCCCTCGTACAGTTGCCCTCGGTAGGCGACGTGCGACAGCGCGTCGAGGTGCGTCACGCTCTTGCCGTGGTAGTCCGCTCCCAGGAAGTCCTTGTGGACGGACGGCTCCGGGACCTGCACGTCGCCGAGGTCGGACATGTAGTGCAGCGCGGGCTTCGCGTTGTCCGGGCCGGGGCGGGTGTCCCAGGGCCGTGCCATCGGGACGACCGTCCCGTCCCGGACCGTGGCAGTGGCCCGGCGCGCATGCTCCGCCGTCACCCGGTTCCAGGCCCCGCGGTCGGCCGCCGCCCACCGGCCCCACGTACGGACCGACGCGAAGAGCGCGTCGAACTCCTGGCGGGAGACGGCGGGCCCGTTCGCCGGCCCGTCGGCGGGGACGCCGGCGCGGGCATCGGTGGGGTGGCCGCTCATGTCCCCAGTGTCCGACGGTTCGCGCCCCGGCGCTGGCCGGGAGACGTTCTCCGCGGACGGGGGTGGCGGTCGGCCGCGCTAGTGTGCGCGCGTGAGCTTTCATGTCGTCATAGGTTTTGGACCCGCCGGCGCCGCCACCGCCCGGCTCCTCGCCGAACAGGGCCGTACCGTAAGGGTGGTCACCAGATCGGGCCGGAGCCCGGAGCCCGGGATCGAACACGTCGCGCTCGACGCGACGGACACCCGGCAACTGACCGAAGCCGCGCGGGGCGCGGCCGCGATCCACAGCTGCGCCGCACCCCCCTACCACCGCTGGGCGGACGACTGGCCGCCGCTGGCCTCGTCGCTCTGCGCCACGGCCGAGGCGACCGGGGCCGTACTGGTCATGCTGGGGAACCTCTACGGCTACGGCCCCGTGGACGGCCCCATGACCGAGGAGCTGCCGCTCGCGGCCACCGGTACCAAGGGGCGGGTCCGCGCCGCGGTCTGGGAACAGGCGCGGACCCTGCACGAGCAGGGCCGGATCAGGGCGGTCGAGGTACGCGCCTCGGACTTCTTCGGACCCGGTGTCACCGAGGGCGGCCACCTGGCCGCACGGGTCGTGCCGCCGCTGCTGCGCGGCAGGCCGGTCACCACGCTGGGGGACCCGGACGCCCCGCACAGCTGGACCTACCTCCCCGATGTCGCGCGGACGCTGGCCGAGGTCGTGGACGAGGAGCGTGCCTGGGGCCGCGCCTGGCACGTCCCGACCCAGCCGGCGCTGTCCGTACGGGAGATGGTCGGGCGGCTCTGCGCCCAGGCGGGAACGGGACCGGTCGCCGTGCGCGGGCTCCCGTCGGCCGTGGTCGGCGTGGCA
The DNA here is from genome assembly GCF_055595065.1 of Streptomyces sp. NPDC040545. NCBI lineage: Bacteria > Bacillati > Actinomycetota > Actinomycetes > Kitasatosporales > Streptomycetaceae > Streptomyces > Streptomyces sp. NPDC040545. The sequence goes on along the minus strand of NZ_JBVIWA010000003.1, from coordinate 307,396 downwards.
TCGCTCTTCTCCCCGCTGATCCGCGAACTCAAGGAGATCCGCTATCAGTTCGACCGTCCGTTCGTCGTAAATTCGAGCGCCTACGAGGCGGCGTTCGCGGTACGGTCCACCCCCCTCGACGAGCAGGTCAAGGCGACCTTGGACTGGTGGCGCGAACGACTCGCGACCGGCGGCCGACAGGGGTGAGAGGGGTGACAGGACAGGGATGGACCACATCGAGGACGCCAGGGGACCGCGGCGGGAGGACATCGCCGTCGTGGGGATGGCGTGCCGGTTCCCGGGAGCACGCAATGTGAACCAGTACTGGCGGCTGCTGATGGCCCCGCAGGCACAGTTCGGGGCGATCCCGGACTCGCGGTGGCGCACCGCGGCCTTCACGAGCGACAACTTCCGTGACACCTCGTCGGCGTACACGGACACCATGGCGCTGCTGCCGGACGTGGGCCACTTCGACGCGGCCCACTACGGCATCCCGCCGCGGCGGGCCCGGGCGATGGACCCGCAGGCCCGGCTGCTGATCGACCTCGCCCGCGAGGCCATCCAGGACGCGGGGTGGGAGGCCGACGGCTTCGACCGCGAGGAGACATCGGTGATCACGGCGCTCACCGAGGGCGGCTACCGCGAACTCAGCACCCTGCAGATCCGGATGCGCCAGCTGGCCGGCGGCGAGTTCGGCGCGCGGCTCGGCCACCCCCGCCTGCCGGAGTCGGTCCGGGCCGTCGACGGACTCAACGGCACCTCCGTGGCCGGGCTCCTGCTCAACATGGGCCCCAACACCATCAGCTCGGTCTTCGACCTGCACGGCGAGAGCTACGCCCTGGACTCGGCCTGCTCGGGCGGACTCATGGCCGTGGCCAACGCCGTGCACGCACTGCGCGCGGGCCGCTCCCGCATCGCCCTCGCGGGCGGCGCCCAACTGGTACTCACCCCCGACCTGCTGGTCGGGCTGTGCCGGATCGGCGCCCTCTCGCGCAGCGGCCGCTGCCTGCCCTTCGGCGCGCAGGCCGACGGCTTCGTCCTGGGCGAGGGAGCCGGGGTCCTGGTGCTGCGGCCCCTGACCGACGCGCTGGCGGCGGGCGACCGGGTCTACGCCGTGATCCGGGGTGTGGGAACGGCCAACGACGGGACCGTGCAAGGCGGTATGCACCCCCAGCCCGCCGGTCAGCTCCGGACCCTGCGTCGGGCCTACCGGGACGCGGGACTCGCCCCGGACGCGGTGGGCTACCTGGAGGCGCACGGCACCGGAACCACGGTCGGCGACCCCGTCGAGCTCGGCGTCCTGCGCGAACTGCGCGGTGAGCGCGCCGAACCCGCCTACCTCGGCGCCGTGAAGGCGGTGGTCGGACACTCGCTGAACTCCGCGGGGATCGCCGGGCTCATCAAGTCGGTCCTGGCCGTGCAGCGGGGCGTGATACCCCCGCAGCCGGAGTGCGACCTGGCCGATCGCTCCGGGCTCGACGCCGCCCGGCTGACCGTGGCGACAACGCCGACGCCGTGGCCGGACCGCGCCGGTCCGCGCCGGGCGGGGGTCAGCGCCTTCGGCTTCGGCGGTACCGGCGTCCACCTGGTGGTGGAGGAATGCACCACGGCGCCGGCCGGCCCGGCAGCACCCGCGCCGCCGGCAGGCGGACCGTACGTACTGGCCCTCAGCGCGCGCGACCGGGACGGACTGGCCCGCTACGCCCGGGAGCTCGCGGACACCCTCACCGACGAGCGGCCCCCGCTGGCCGCGGTGGCGGACACCCTCGCCCGCCGCGCACCCCTCACACGGCACCTCACCCTGGTGGCCCAGGACGCCGCCGACGCCGGCGCCCGGCTGACGGCGGCGGCCGCCGCCCTCGAGGCGGGCCGTACGGAAGAGCTCGCCGGACCCACCGCCGCGGCCGCCATGGCCCGCCCGCCCGCTACGGTGCGGACGCCCCCGTGCACCCTGCCGCCGAGCCCGCTGGCCCCGCGCCGCCACTGGGTCGTGGACGACTCGGCGCGCGAGGTCCCGGATCCCGCCGAGGCCACACCCGCCACAACCGCCACACCCGCCACACCCGCCACACCCGCGGCACCCGCGCCACCCGCCGTGCCGCGCCCCGGCGGCGCGTCCGCCACGGCCGCCGCGCGGGCCGCCTCCGCCGCCTCCCTCGTGCTCGAAGAGGTCTCGCGGACCGGCGTCTTCCCGCTCTCCGAGCTGAGCGGGCACCTGACCCTGGTGACCGACCTCGGATTCGACTCCCTGATGCTGCAGGAGCTCGAAATCAACATCGCCAAGCGGATACCGGGCTTCCGGTCCGAGGAGCTGTTCTCGCCCGAACTCACCGTCGGCCGGCTGATCGAACTCGTGGATCCGGACACGGATCCGCACACCGCGGCGGACCGCACGCCGACTGCGGCCCCCGCCGGACCGGCCCCTCAGCAGGAGCCCGTATGGGACGCCAGGACGGCAGCCATCGACGCGTTCCCGGAAGTGGGCGAGTTCGAGCAGCGCCTCGGCCGGATCACCGACAGCGGCGCGGCCAACCCGTACTTCCGCGTCCATGAGGGCAACATCCGCGACACGACCGTCATCGGGGGCCGCACCCTGCTGTCCTTCGGCAGCTACAACTACCTGGGGCTCTCCGGCCATCCGGCGGTCGACGAAGCCGTGCACCGGGCGGTGGACCGGTACGGCACCTCGGTCTCCGCGAGCCGCGTGCTCTCCGGCGAACGGGACCTCACCGTACGGCTGGAGCGGGCGCTCACGGACTTCCTCGGCGTCGGCGACTGCCTGACCCTGGTGAGCGGCCACGCCACGAACGTCACCGCGATAGGGCACCTCGTCGGCCCCGAGGACCTCGTGGTGCACGACGCGCTCGCCCACGACAGCATCCTCCAGGGCTGCGCCCTGTCCGGGGCGGCGCGACGCCCCTTCGCCCACAACGACATGGGACAGCTGGAGCACATGCTGCGGCTCAACAGGTCCCGGTTCCGGCGGGTGCTGATCGCCGTCGAGGGCGCCTACAGCATGGACGGCGACCTCGTCGACCTGCCCGCCGCGATCGAGCTGAAGAAGCGCTACGGCGCCCTGCTGATGGTCGACGAAGCCCACAGCATCGGCACCGTCGGCGAACACGGCAGGGGAGTGGGCGAGTTCTACGGCGTCGACCGGTCCGACGTCGACCTGTGGATGGGGACCCTCTCCAAGTCCTTCGCCAGCTGCGGCGGTTACCTCGGCGGATCGGCCCGGATGGTGCGCTGGCTGCGCCATACGCTCCCCGGCTTCGTCTACAGCGTCGGCCTGACCCCGGCCAACGCGGCCGCCGCGCTGGCCGCCACCGAGCTGCTCGCCGCGCAGCCGCAGCGGGTGCGTGCGCTCAGACGGAACTCCGAGCTCTTCCTCCGGCTCGCCGCCGAGGCCGGCCTGGCGACGGGCTCCAGCGCCGGCACCCCCATCGTGCCGTGCATCCTCGGCGACTCGGCGAGGACCCTGCGCGTCGCGGACGGGCTGTTCGCCCGGGGCGTCGTCGCGGACCCGATCTTCCATCCCGCCGTGGAGGAAGGGCTGTCGCGACTGCGGTTCTTCATCACCAGCGAACACCGCGCGGAGGACATCCGACGGGCCGTGTCGATCCTTGCCGAAGAGGTGGCGGCAGCCGCCGCCGGGCGATAAGTGATCCATCTCAGATCAGGGTGCGTTCGATGCGGCTGAGCGTGGCGCTCCTGGTGGGATTGCCGTCCTCGCCCTCCGGGGCGGCCGGCACCGCGGAGGGCCGCTGATCGGCGTCGCCGATCCGCTGGGACAGGAGGTAGGCGATGATCTCCGCCTCCTGCTCCTGGACGTCGTCGTAGGTCGCCCGCAGGAGCATGTCGCGTACGAGTTCGGGGTCGAGGTTGGGGAAGAGGAGACGCGCGGCCGCCTCGTCCAGCCCGCCCGCACCGCGATGGCAGCAGATGATGTGGCCCAGCTCGTGCAAGATGATGTGCTCCTGATGCGCGCCGGTGGTGTTGGCGTCGTAGAAGATGAGGTCCTCGTCGCGCGCGGCCACCCACATGCCGCACGGATGCGACGAGGGCATCTGCATCGGGACCAGCGTGATCGGACGGTCGCGCACCTCGCCGAGATGGCGGCACAGTTCGGCCACGTCGGCCGCCGCCGGCAGATCGAGTTCGGCGATCCGCTGCGCGCCGGCCTTGCGGAGCTTCTTGAGCCGGCTGCGGCGCTCGTGGTCGGCCGCCCGCTCCTTGCGGGCGCCCCTCATGGCGAATCGGAGGTGTCGGCGACGGGCGGCAGGCCCTGCATCTGCCGGTACTGGTCCATGATGGCCGTGATGGCCTGGAGGTTCTCCTTCTTCATCCCGGCCGCCCGCATCGCCACGGCGCGCACCCCGGACTGGCGCAGCGCCTCGATGGCGGCGAGCTCGCCGAGCACCGACTCGGCGACCTTGTCGTCGAAGAAGTAGGCGACCGAGACCCCGAAGAAACGGGCCAGGGCGGACAGCAGGTCGGGTGACGGGTTGGAGCGCTTCCCGGTGCGCAGCTGCGACAGGTACACACCCCCGACCTTGAGTTCGGGGTTGACCCGCTTCAGCTCGTCCGCGACCTCGGCGTTGGTCCAGTGCTTGCCCTTGGGGCGGACCGTGCGGAACAGGTCGTCGAGGCGCTTCGCGAGCAGGGGGCGTTCCTCACTCCCGTTCGCGGTGTCGTTCTCGGTCCCGGTCATGGTGAACCATCCTCCCGTCGCCTGTCGGTATAGCCCTCAGCTATACGTCAGTTTCACAGATTAGCTGTCAGTTGACAATTGGCCAGGACTCGGCGAACGTGGGGTCCGGCCGATAGCTGGCAGCTAACTTGCGCTCACGGGGGACGCACGTTGGCCGCCGGTGACATCGGACTGGCCCGGCCCTCGGGGGATGGGCCGGGCCAGTCCGGGCGGGAGCCACCCGTCCGGCCGCAAGACAGCGGGGAAACGGGATACCCGCCCGGTTTGACGGGGGATGCAAACCGGGCGGGAGTTCTCAACTCGCCTTGCCGAGCTTACTGTAGGCGGCTGCCACTTGGGTGAGCCATGCCAGCTCTGCCGCGAAGTTGTTCGTATCACGGTCGTCGAAGTCGCCGGCGTCCTTGTTGTTGCGGGGCACCGTACGGGTCAGTTTTGCCTGCAAGGCGCGCTTGATCTGTGCAGCTTCGGTGAAGGCTTGCCGTGATTCCGCACTCCCCTCCTTGGCCGGATCGTGACCCTCTCCCGCGGTGCGGTCGATGTACGGACGCAAGTCCCTCCACCCGTCGCGTATTTCGACGACCCGGCGGTGAAGGCGGTAGTCGAGGTCCGACACCGAGGCGCCGGGCGGCTCCAGGGCGATGTCCGGGGAGGACTCGTACAGGTCCCGCCACAACGGGTAGAGCGCCCGGTACGACCGGTACGTGCGGGCCCACTCCAGGAGCCGGGTCGCCGTCGGGCCCCAGGAGGAGTTGGTCAGGCTGAGCGACAGCATGACGATGCCCGCCGCGCTGAAGACCGAGGCGGCGACCTTCCAGACGCCGATGTCGACCCCGCCCGCCGCCGTGAGGATGTTGACGGTCCTGGCGAGGCAGTAGAGGAACAGCACCACCGCGGTGACCGAGAGCAGTCGCAGGGCCTGGCGCAGCGAGGCGTTGTCGGTCATCCGGGCGTACGGCCCGCACTGGAGGTAGATCGTGACGCACGGGATCGCCTGCGAGACGATGAACGCCAGGAGATAGGTGAGCAGCAGCGGCTCGCTGGTGCCGTCGAAGTCCGAGGCGGGCCGGCCGGTGCCGTCGGCGAGGAAGAACAGGGCCGCCAGCAGTACGTCGAGGGCGATGCCGGTGCTCAGCCAGTAGCGGGTCCTGCGTGCGGCCTCCTCGTCCGCCGCGGCCCACCGCAGCAGGATGATCTGCGCGCTGACGCAGAAGGCGACCGCCGACAGGTGCATGAGGAGGACGGCGAGGTTGCCGACTCCCAGCAGGGGCCCGCCCCCCATGGCCAGGGCTCCCATGGTGAAGGTGAGGCACTGGAGGAGCAGAGTGGCGATCAGCGTGCGGTACGCGCCGTCCTTCCAGCTGCGCCGGGCCTGGCACAGCCGGTAGACGAGCGCCGCGTACGAGGAGAGCGCCGCTATGACGAAGCAGAGGGTTCTGGTGGTGTTCACGTCCTGGTTTTCTGCCGGTGCCGCGCGGGCGGCGGGCGGGTCAGTCGGTGTTCTCGGCCGGGGGGACCACGAGGCCGATGCTCTCGGCGGCCACGGCGATGGCGTAGTCGAAGAAGGCGGCCTCGTCCCGGACGCTGTCATGGGTACGGCTGAAGACCTGGAACACCAGGAGGCCGATCAGATTGCTCCACAGGACGATGCCGCGCTCGATGATGTCCGAGAACGGGGCCCCGGGCGTACCGCCGAAGAGCTGCACGGCCTCCGGCAGGAGCAGCGGCGGTCCGGGCACCGGCCGCCGGGGCGGGGTGAGTTCACCGCCCTCCAGCGCGGAACGCACGATGCCGGCGAGGACCGCCGGAGTGCGCGAGGCCGACGGGACCGTGTCCTGTGGGGCGTGGTAGCCGGGCACGGGCGAGCCGTAGATCAGGGTGAACTCGCCGGGGTTGGCGAAGGACCACTGCCGCAGCGCGCGGGTGACCGCGAGGAGCCGTGCGCCCGCGGACGCACCGGCCGCCGTGGCGGCGCGGTCGGCCTGTTCCATCGCTTCGCCGGACGCGTCGTAGGCGTCGATGACCAGTGCGGTCAGCAGATCGTCCCGGTGCGGGAAGGCGGCTTCGACATCGGCGGCCGGAAGGCCGCTGTCGCGCGCCACGCCGTCCAGGGACAGCCCGGCGGCCCCCAGCTTCACCAGCTGCTGACGCGCGATGTCCTTGATCACCACCGCCGGGGTGATGTCGTCGTCCTCGGTCGAACTGATTGCGGATACGTCCATGCCGGAACCGTACCCGCCGGCAACTGCGGCCGTGCGTACGGCCTTTCGAACACCCTGGTCATGCGGTGTGATCCGGCCACCGGGCGGGTACGGAACGTTCCGGGCGAATGCGGTCGCGCGGTGGGCGTCAGACGCCGGGCAGGGTGCTGGGGCCGCCCGTCAGCCAGACGTGCAGGCCGTCCGGCCGGACCACGGCGGAGGTGGCCGCGAGCCCGAGCGGGTACTCCTTCGGCGCGCCCGCCTGCGGGCCGAAGCCGCCGGCACCGATTCCGAGCCGGTCGGCGGGGACGGAGCGGCCGAACAGGGTGAGCTCGTCGACGGCGAGGGTGACCTTGCCGTCCGCGAGGACCGGACGCAGCGTCAGCCGCCCGAGCCCGCCCGGGCCGATGTCCGCGAGGACCGTCCCCTTCGCCGGGTCGGTGGTGACCCCCGCCACCGCCACGGACGGTACGGCCTCGCGGATCGCGCCGGCGAGGGACTGCGTGGAGACCGTCACGTCCGCCTGGGTGCCGCCGACCGTGGTCGTTGCGCCCAGGCGGACGTCGTCCAGCCGGGCCCGGACGCGGACCTGGGACAGCCGCCCGACCCGGGCGTCGTCGCTGCTGATGTCGAGCCGGGGGATGCTCTCGTGCGCCAGGTCCCACAGGGCCCAGCCGCCGGCGACACCGACCGCCACGTCGTCACCGAGGCCCGGAGCCGCCTTCGCGACACGGCTTCGGATGTGGTGGCGGACCGTGTACTCGGCCGCGCCGGTGGCGACGACCGCCGCCAGGACCACGGCGACGGTGATCGTGAGGACGGTACGGCGGCGCAGGGCGGCCCGGATCCTCGTCAGGGGGCGCTTCATCGCCGTTCTCCTCGGGCGGGTGCGAGATCGGGTGTGGCGGCGGGACCCGATGCGGGATCCGATCCGGCCAGGGGCTCCGGCCCGGCGGCGGGCCCTTCCGGGTCGAGGTGTGGCAGGAGCCGGTCCAGCCAGCCGGGGAGCCACCAGTTGGCGCGCCCGAAGAGGTACATGGACGCGGGCACCAGGAGCAGGCGGACCACGGTGGCGTCGATGATGACGCTGACGCCGAGGCCCAGCGCGAGCATCTTGACGGCGACGTTCGTCGAGAGCAGGAACGCCAGGAACACGCTGGTCATGATCAGCGCCGCGCAGGTGATGACGCGGGCGGTGGCGGCGAGGCCGGTGGCGACGGCCAGGTGGTTGTCCTCGTGCTGCAGCCAGATCTCGCGGATCCGGGAGAGCAGGAAGACCTCGTAGTCCATGGAGAGCCCGAAGACGATCGCGAACATCATCATCGGTACGTAGGACTCGACGGGCACCTTCTCGGTGACGCCGAACAGCGCGCCGCCCCAGCCCCATTGGAAGACCGCGACGACTACGCCGTAGGCGGCGGCGATGGAGAAGAGGTTGAGCACGGCGGCCTTGAGCGCCACCAGCGGGCTGCGGAAGACGGTGAGCAGCAGCAGGAACGCGGCGGCGACGACCACGGCGATGATCAGGGGCAGTTTGGCGGAGAGGGTGTCGGTGAAGGTCTGGGCGGCGGTGGCCGTGCCCGTGAGGTAGCCCGTGGCCCCGGTGCCCGAGAGGGTGTGCGGCACGGTCTCGTCCTGCAAGGTGTGGATCAGGTCCGCGGTGGCCGCGTCCTGCGGGCCGGTGGTGGGCACGACCGTGGTGATGAGCAGGGCGTGGTCGGGGCTGGGCACCGGGGGAGTGACGGAGGCGACGCCCGGTACGGCGGCCAGCTCGCGCCGGAGCGAGGCCGCGAGGTCCTGGCGCAGGCTCTCGCTCTCGACGTGCCGGCTGTCGAGGTGGGTGACGACCGTGAGCGGGCCGTTGGCGCCGGGGCCGAAGCCCTCGGTGATCAGATCGTAGGCGCGGCGGTCGGTCCTGCTGGTGGACTGGGCTCCGGCGTCGACGTGCCCGAGCTGCATGGACGCGACGGGGACCGCGAGGACGCCGAGTACGACCAGGCCGCCGGCCAGGAAGAGCCACGGGCGGCGGCTCACCCTGACGGCCCAGCGGTGCCAGACGTCCGCCTCACCCGTGGGTTCCGCGACGGGCTCGCGGACGTGGAGGCGGTCGATGCGGCGGCCGAGCAGACCCAGCAGGGCGGGAGTCAGGGTCACGGACGCGGCGGCGGCCACCAGGACGCTGAGTCCGGCGGCGACACCGAGGGCGCCGATGAAGCCCACGCCGGAGGCGCACAGTCCGCACAGGGCCATGGCCACCGTGGCGGCGGCGACCAGCACGGCCCGGCCGCTGGTGGCGACCGTACGGCCGACCGCCTCGCCGGGTTCGGCTCCGGCGTGCAGCAGGGCCCGGTGGCGGGTGGCGAGGAAGAGCGCGTAGTCGATGCCGACGCCGAGGCCCATCATCGCCGCCAGGGTCGGGGCCGCCTGGGCGAAGCTGAACTGCCCGGCGAGCAGGCCGAGCCCCGCCAGGCTCACGGACAGGCCGATCACGGCCGTCACCAGGGGCAGGCCGGTGGCGGCGACGCTGCCGAAGCCGATCAGCAGCACGAGCACGGCGACGGCCAGACCGATCGCCTCCGAGGCACGGTCGGCGGACTTGGGGGTGGCCAGCTGGCCGAGCGGGGCCCCGTACTCGACGGTGACGCCGTCGGCACGCAGCGGCTCGACGGCGGTGTCCACCTCGGCGAGGTAGGCGGGGTCGAAGCTCGCCGGGTTGCCGTCGAAGCGGACGGTCACCTGGACGGTCTTGCCGTCCGCCGAGACCGCCCCGGGGGTGGTGAGCGGGTCGGCCACGGACAGGACGTCCGGGAGCCGGCCCAGATCGGCGACGGCCGCGTCGATCGCCGCCCGGTGATCGGTGACCGCGCCCTCGCCGGTGGTGATCACGATGGCGGAGGCCGTGCCGCCGGACCCGGTGGTGTGGGCCGTCAGCAGGTCGGCACCGGTCTGGGTGCTGGTGCCGGGGAGGGAGAAGCTGTCCGCGTAGGTGCCGCCCCAGGTGTGGTTGGCGAGCCCGAGGCCGACCAGTGCCAGTACCCACAGGGCGACGACCCGCCAGGCGTGCCGGGCGCACCAGCGCCCGCTCCGGTGGAGGAGCCCCGGCCCCTCGGCCGATTCAGTGTTCATGGGGGCCACTGTGCGCGGTGTGTGTAAGGGGGGCGTGGGCGCATTGTTCGGGGAATGTAAGGGGCCGCCGCGGCGCCCGGGCGCTCAGGCGGCGGGCGCCGGCGGGAGGGTGACGGTGAAGCAGGCCCCGCCTTCCGGACCGTGCCCCTCGACGCGGATGGCGGCGCCGAGGCGGCCGGTCAGGCGGTGGGCGATGGCCAGCCCCAGGCCGCTGCCGACCGGGCGGGTGTCCCGGTAGCGCTCGTGGAGGGCGCCGTGGTCGAAGGCGATGCGTACGTCGTCGCCGGTGAGGCCGGGCCCGCCGTCGCGGACCTGCAGCTCGGCCCCGCCGCCCGTGGCGGCCGGGCGGACGGCGAGGACCAGGGGTGCGCCCTCGGGCGTGACGCGCAGCGCGTTCTGCACCAGGCCGTCGATCAGCTGCCGGACCCGGAAGGCGTCCGTCGCGACGACGACGGGCAGCTCCGGCCGTTCGAGCCGCAGGTCGACACCGTGGCGTGCGCACAGGCCGGTCCAGAACGCGGCGGCCTCGCAGACCAGTGCGCGGAGATCGGCCGGGGCCACGTCCAGGCGGAAGTCGTCGGCCTCCAGCCGGGCCAGGTCCAGCAGGTCCCCGAGGAACCGGTCCAGGCGCCGGGTCTCGTCGGCCAGGATGGAGCCGACCTCGGGCACCCGCTCCGGTTCGATCAGGCCGTCGGCGAGCGCCTCGGCGTAGCCCTGCAGCGCGGTCAGCGGGGTACGCAGATCGTGGGAGACGGAGAGCAGGAACTCCCGCTGCCTGTTCTCGCTGCGGGCCAGCGCCGCGTCCAGGACATTGAGGGCGCGCCCGATGTCCGCGGTCTCCCGGGGGCCGTCGACCGGGGCCGGTACGCCGCGTTCCCCGTCGGCCAGCCGGTGCGCGATCTGCGCGGCCGTCACGAGCGGACGGGCGATCCGGCGGGCGAGGAGCGCTCCGGCCAGGGCCGCGCCGAGCATGCCGAGGACCAGCGGGACGATCACGTTGCGGCGGATCTGGTTCGTGTTCTCGGTGACGACCGTGTACGGCTCGGTCAGCACGACGGCGCCGCCGCGTACGCCGGGCTGCCCCACCAGCAGCACCTCCTGGCCACCGAGGATGCCGGTGGTGGAGACCGGATCCCCTGCCATCAGGGCCGATCTGGACGTACGGTCGACGGCCGGGCCGGCGGTTCCGCTCACGGTGCCGTCCCGGGCGATGACCGCGAGCTGCACCCCGTTCGGCCCCGCCAGGGCCTGTGCGCCGGAAAAGAGGGCCTCGGACAGGATCGGCAGCCGGCTGAGCACCGTCGCCTGGCGGGTCAGCTGGTCGCGTTCGCGCTGTTCGGCGCCGTGCGCGGCGGTCTGCCAGGCGATCAGTCCGGTCAGGGCCACCGCGAGCGCCGCCACCACGGTGGTCAGCACCACGATCTTGCGGGCGAGGGAGCCGCGGTGCGGACCGGTGCGGGGGTCGCGGGTCACGGGCCGGGAGCCGTCGCGCTGTACCCGACGCCCCGGACCGTACGGATCGGGCTCGCGTCGCCGAGCTTGGCGCGTACCTGAGAGACGAAGACGTCGACCATGCGGGTGTCGCGGTAGCCGGGGTACCCCCACACCTGGGCGAGCAGCTGCTCGCGGGTGAAGACCTGGCCCACGTGCTGGAGGAGGTGGAAGAGCAGATTGAACTCGGTGGCGGTGAGTTCGACGGGCTCGCCGTCGCGGCGCACGGTGCGGCTGACCGGGTCCACGCTGAGCCGGCCGGTGCTCCCGGGCGGCGGTCCGGGCGGGCCCGCCGCCCGGCGCAGCACGGTCTTGACCCGGGCGACCAGCTCGCGGGGCGAGAACGGCTTGGTCAGGTAGTCGTCCGCGCCGAGTTCGAGGCCGAGGATCCGGTCGGCCTCCTCGCCGCGGGCGGTGACCAGCAGCACCGGTGTCCAGTCGCCGGCGTCCCGCAGGGCGCGGCAGAAGGCGATCCCGTCCATGCCGGGCAGGCCGATGTCCAGGACGATCGCCACGGGGTGCATGCGCCTCGCGGCCGCGAGACCGGCGGCCCCGTCGGCCTCGACGTGGACCCCGAAGCCTTCGCGGGTCAGGTAGAGGCGTTGCACGTCGGAGATGTGGCGCTCGTCCTCGACGATCAGTACGAGGCCTCTGGACTCCGTCATCACTGCCTTTCAGCCGCGGTTGGCAGCATCGATGCTAACCGCGCCGACCTGCCCTTCCGGCGGGCGCGCCGCCCTCCGTACATTCCCCGAACAATGCACCGGCCGCGCTCCGGAACGAAGGACCTCGTACGCCGCCGCCCGTCGTGGGCAGGCCGGAGGCCGGGTACGGCGCAGTGCTGCGCGCCGTGCCCCGGCCCCGGCTCGTTCAGCCGTGGCTGAAGCGGGGCGGGCGCTTGTCCACGAAGGCGGACATGCCCTCCTTCTGGTCGGCGGTGGCGAAGACCGCGTGGAACAGCCGGCGTTCGAAGCGCACGCCCTCGGTGAGGGTGGTCTCGAAGGCCCGGTTCACGGCCTCCTTGGCCATCATCGCGACCGGCTTCGACATCCCGGAGACGGTCTCGGCGACCGCGAGGGCCTCGGACAGCAGCTCGTCGGCGGGGACGATCCGGGAGACCAGGCCGGCCCGCTCGGCCTCGACCGCGTCCATGGTGCGGCCCGTCAGGCACAGTTCCATGGCCTTGGCCTTGCCGACGGCCCGGGTGAGCCGCTGGGATCCGCCGATCCCCGGGATCACTCCGAGCTTGATCTCGGGCTGCCCGAACCTCGCGGTGTCCGCGGCGAGCAGGATGTCGCACATCATGGCGAGCTCGCAGCCGCCGCCCAGGGCGTAGCCGGAGACCGCCGCGAGGGTGGGCGTACGGACCTGGCCGAGCCGGTCCCAGGCCGTGAACCAGTCCGAGAGGTACATGTCCATATAGCTGCGCGGCCGCATCTCCTTGATGTCGGCGCCGGCCGCGAAGGCCTTCGCGGAGCCGGTCAGGACGATGCAGCCGACCTCCGGGTCCCGGTCCAGCTCCTCCGCGGCGGCCACCACCTCGGTCATGACCTGGAGGTTGAGGGCATTGAGGGCCTCCGGCCGGTGGAGGGTGAGGACGGCCACCCGCCCCTTGCGTTCCAGCAGGATGGTTTCGTAGGTCATGCGGGGGTTCCGTTCCGGGGTCGCAGCGTGTGGACGATCGCCGAGAAGTCGAGGCCGGCGCCCTCGCCCGCGGCGAAGTCGGCGTACAGCTCGGCGGCTTTCAGGCCCAGCGGCGCCTCCACCCCGCCGGCCCGCAGGGCGTTCGCCGCCAGGGCGAGGTCCTTGGCCATGAGGGGTGCGGCGAAGCCGGGAAGGTAGTCACGGTTGGCGGGGCTGCCAGGAACCGGTCCGGGCACAGGACAGTTGACGGTGAGGGCCCAGCACTGGCCGGAGGCGGTGGAGGCCACGTCGTAGAGGGCCTGGTGGTCCAGGCCGAGGCTCTCCGCGAGGACGAAGGCCTCGCTCACCCCGATCATCGAGACCGCCAGGATCATGTTGTTGCAGATCTTCGCGGCCTGTCCGGCGCCCGCCGTCCCGCAGTGCACGGCCTTCTTGCCCATCGCGGCGAGCAGCGGCCCGGCCGCCGCGAACTCCTCGGCGCCGCCGCCCGCCATGAAGGTGAGGCTCGCCGCCCGCGCGCCGACCACCCCGCCCGAGACGGGTGCGTCGAGGGAGCGGTGACCGGCGGCCCCGGCGGCCGCGTGGGCGGCCCGCGCGTCGGCCACGTCGATGGTGGAGCAGTCGACGAACAGGGTGCTGGGCCGTGCGGCGGCCAGTAGCCCGCCGTCCCCGTACAGGGCGAGGACGTGCCCGCCCGCCGGCAGCATGGTGATCACCACGTCGGCCCCGGCGGCCGCCGCGGCGGCCGACACCGCGGGCTCCACCCCCGTCGCGGCGGCGGTGGCCAGCAGCTCCGGCACCAGGTCGAAGCCGAGGACGCGATGTCCCGCCTTCACCAGGTTGGCCGCCATCGGACCACCCATGTGGCCCAGTCCGACGAACGCCACGGTCCTGCTCACCAGGGCACCTCCTGAGTCGAATCCGCATGGGGCAGCCCCAGTTCGTGCGCGCCGAGCGGGGCGAAGAACCGTTCCACGTCCGCAGGAGCCACCTCCGCCAGGGAAGGCGGTGACCAGCGGGGGCTGCGGTCCTTGTCGATCACCTGCGCGCGGATCCCCTCCACCAGGTCGGGGGAGGACAGCGCCGCGCAGGAGATCCGGTACTCCTGTTCCAGAGCCCGCTCCAGCGGGCCGAGTCCGCGCACCCGGCGCAGGGCGGCCAGGGTCACCTTGAGGGCCGTGGGCGACTTGGCCGCAAGGGTGGCCGCGGCTTCCTTGGCCGCCGGGACACCGCTGACGAGCAGGCGCTCCACGATGTCCTCCACCGTGTCCGCCGCATAGCAGTGGTCGATCCATGCGCGGTCACCGTCGAGCGCGCCGGCGGGCGCCGGAACGACGTACCGTTCCAGCACCTCGTGCACGGGGGCCCGGGCCAGGTCCGCCGCCAGCCGCGGCAGCAGCTCCGCGGGCACGAAATGATCGGCGAGCCCGCACAGCAGCGCGTCCGCCGCGCCGGCGGGCGCCCCCGTCAGGGCCAGGTGGGTGCCCAGTTCTCCGGGCGCCAGCGCCAGCAGGTAGGTGCCGCCGACGTCGGGGACGAAGCCGATGCCCGTCTCGGGCATGGCCACGCGGGAGCGTTCGGTGACGATCCGCACGGTGCCGTGGGCCGAGATGCCGACGCCGCCGCCCATGACGATGCCGTCCATGAGGGCGACGTACGGCTTGGGGTAACGGGCGATGCGGGCGTTGAGCCGGTACTCGTCGCGCCAGAAGCCGGCCGAGGACGTGCCGCCCGTGCGGGCGTCCTCGTAGATCGCGCGGATGTCACCGCCCGCGCACAGGCCGCGTCCACCGGCGCCCTCGATGACGACGGCCGCGATGTCCGGGTCGTGCTGCCAGCCGGCGAGCGCCCCGTCGATGCGCAGCACCATGGCGTGGGTGAGGGCGTTGAGGGCCCTCGGGCGGTTGAGGGTGATGTAGGCGGTGTGGCCCTCGGTCCGCAGGAGCACGTGCTCCTGGTCCGGGTCCTGGCCCTGGGCCCCGGGGGTGCCGTGGTTCATCGCAGGGCCTCCGTGAGCCCGCGGGCGACGATGATGCGCATGACCTCGTTGGTGCCTTCCAGGATCTGGTGGACCCGAAGGTCGCGGACGATCTTCTCGATGCCGTACTCGCTCAAGTAGCCGTAACCTCCGTGGAGCTGGAGGGCCCGGTCGGCGACCGCGTAGCCGGTGTCCGTGGCGAACCGCTTGGCCATCGCGCACAGCTGCGGGGCCAGCGGGTCGCCCCGGTCCAGCGCGTCGGCGGCCTGCCGGACCAGCGCGCGGGCCGCGGCCAGCTCGGTGGCCATGTCCGCGAGCCGGAACTGCAGGGCCTGGGCGTCCAGCAGCCGGGCCCCGAACGCCTCCCGGTCGGCCAGGTACGCGAGGCTGCGGTCCAGCGCGCTCTGCGCACCGCCCAGCGAGCAGGCGGCGATGCCGAGGCGGCCGCCGTTGAGGCCGTTCATGGCGATGCGGAAGCCGTCGCCCTCGGCGCCGAGCCGCCGGCCGGCGGGGACGCGGACCCCGTCGAGGATCACCTGGCGGGTGGGCTGGGCGTTCCAGCCCATCTTGCGCTCGTTCGGTCCGAAGGAGACCCCGGCATCCGCGCGTTCGACGACGAACGCGGAGACGCCGCCCGCGCCCTCCCCGCCGGTGCGCGCCATGACGATGTAGACCTCGGAGGCGCCGGCGCCGGAGATGAACTGCTTGACCCCGGTCAGCACATAGCCGTCGTCCGTGCGCTCGGCCCGGGTGCGCAGCCCGGCCGCGTCGGAGCCGGCACCGGGCTCGGTCAGGCAGTAGCTGCCCAGGGACCGGGCGGAGCACAGGCCGGGGAGCCAGCGGGCCCGCTGGTCCGCGTCCCCGTACCGGTCGATCATCCAGGCGACCATGTTGTGGATGGAGAGGTACCCGGCGATGGAGGGGCAACCGGTGGCGAGGGTCTCGAAGACGAGGACACCGTCGCTGCGGCCGAGGCCGGAACCGCCGTGTTCCTCACGGACGTAGACGCCGCCGAGCCCGAGGTCCGCCGCCTTGCGGATCACGTCCAGCGGGAAGTGCTTGTCCTGGTCCCAGGTGACGGCGTACGGACCGAGCTGCTCCTGGGCGAAGTCGAGGGTGACCTCGGCGAGGGCGAGCTGATCGGGGCTGAGGGTGAGGGTCACCGGGCTCATCCCATCGTCGGGATGGTGAAGCTCGCGCTCTCCTTGGCCCCGGAGGGCCAGCGCGAGGTGACGGTCTTGGTGCGGGTGTAGAAGCGGATCGAGTCGGGGCCGTGCTGGTTCAGGTCGCCGAAGCCGGACCGCTTCCAGCCGCCGAAGGTGTGGTACGCCACGGGGACGGGAATCGGCACGTTGACGCCGACCATGCCGGCGCCCACCCGTCGGGTGAAGTCGCGCGCCGTGTCTCCGTCACGGGTGAAGATCGCGACGCCGTTGCCGTACGGGTGCTCGGTGGGCAGGCGCAGGGCCTCCTCGTAGTCGGCGGCCCGTACGACGGACAGCACCGGGCCGAAGATCTCCTCGCGGTAGATCCGCATGTGCGGGGTCACGCGGTCGAAGAGGGTCGCTCCGGCGAAGAAGCCGTCCTCGTGCCCGGGCAGGGTGAACCCGCGCCCGTCCACGACGAGTTCGGCGCCCTCGGTGGCTCCGATGCCGACGTAGCGGTTCACCCGGTCCAGCGCGTCCTGGCTGACCAGCGGCCCGAAGTCGGCCTCGGGGTCGTCGGAGCGGCCCACGCGCAGGGTGGCGATGCGTTCCGTCAGCTTGGCCACGAGGGCGTTCGCGGTCTCCTCGCCGACGGGTACGGCGACGGCAATGGCCATGCAGCGCTCGCCCGCGGAGCCGTAGCCGGCGCCGATGAGGGCCTCCACGGCCTGGTCGAGGTCGGCGTCGGGCATCACGATCATGTGGTTCTTGGCGCCGCCGAAGCACTGGGCGCGCTTGCCGTGGGCCGCGGCGGTGGCGTAGATGTGCGCGGCGACCGGGGTGGAGCCGACGAAGCCGAGGGCCTGCACGCGCGGGTCTTCGAGGAGGGTGTCAACGGCCTCCTTGCCGCCGTTGACCACGTTGAGCACGCCGGGCGGCAGACCGGCCTCCAGGAACAGCTCGGCGAGGCGCAGCGGTACGGAGGGGTCGCGCTCGGAGGGCTTGAGGATGAAGGAGTTGCCGCAGGCCAGGGCGGGTGCGGCCTGCCACAGGGGGATCATCGCGGGGAAGTTGAAAGGGGTGATCCCGGCGACCACGCCCAGCGGTGAGCGCAGGGAATGCACGTCGATCCCGGTGCCCGCGTTGTCGGTGAACTCGCCCTTGAGCAGGTGCGGGACACCGGTGGCGAACTCGACCACCTCCAGGCCGCGTTGCAGGTCGCCGTGGGCGTCGGCGACGGTCTTGCCGTGCTCGGAGGACAACAGCCGGGCGAGGGAGTCCCGTTCGCCCTCGACCAGCTGGAGGAAGCGCAGCAGTACGCGCGAGCGGCGCTGCGGGTTCCACTGCCCCCAGTCGGCCTGCGCCTCCTCGGCGTTCGCGATGGCGGCCTCCGTGTCGGCCCGCCCCGCGAGCGGGACCCGGGCCTGGACGGTGCCGGTGTTGGGGTCGTACACGTCGGTGAAGAGACCGGAGGATCCGGTGGTGTGCTTGCCGCCGATGAAATGGGTGAGTTCACGGACCATGGGTGCCTGCTCTCGTCAGGTGGGATCCGGGGATGGCACGGCCGACCGGCGGACGGCACCCGATCGGGTGCGCCGCTGGGGAGGGTCGTGGGACTGGTCGACAGAGACGACCTACGAGCGCGCGAACGTGTGCGTGCGCTCCGCCGGATCACCAGGGTCGTGGGTACAAACCGGTGCCATGCGTGTCTGCTCCATCCTCGTGGACAACACGGAACATCCGCGGCCGGTATCCTGACTCCCGGATCCCCGCGTGCCGCCCGCCTTCCCGACAGACCTCGTCAGTGGCGTGTGGATGGCAGCACACTCCCCGGTCACAGTGGCGGGACCGTGCCGGTTTCTCACCGGCTTCCCTGCACCGCGGACCTTGTGCCACGAACATATAGTTGGACGTCCTAGTAAGTCCAGAGCCGCCGCCGCGCGCCTTCGCCATCCGGCCGCGCCGCCCGCCGCCTGACGGCAGCCGTCTGCCGCCGGAAGTCTGACGCCCGCTCAGTCCCGTGCCGGGGCCGGGTTCCTGGTCACCGGATACGGGATGAAGGTGCTGCTGTTCTCGTCCACGGCCAGCGCCCGCCCGAGCGGCGGCACGGCCCGCTGCGGGCAGTCCAGGCGTTCGCAGAGGCGGCAGCCCATGCCGATGGGGGTGGCGGCCGCCGTGTTGTCGAGGTCGAGCCCGTCGGCGTACACGAGCCGCGAGGCGTGCCGGATCTCGCAGCCGAGCCCGATCGCGAAGGTCTTGCCGGGCTCGCCCCAGCCGCCGCGGTGGCGGGTGACGGCCCGGGCGGTCCACAGGTACCGCTGCCCGTCGGGCATGGCGGCCACCTGGACGTGGATGCGGCCGGGCGCGGCGAAGGCCTCGTACACGTTCCACAGCGGGCAGGTGCCGCCCGCGCGGGAGAAGTGGAATCCCGTCGCCGACTGCCGCTTGGACATGTTGCCGGCCCGGTCCACCCGGACGAAGGAGAAGGGAACCCCGCGCAGCCTGGGCCGCTGCAGGGTGCTCAGCCGGTGGCAGACCGTCTCGTAGCCGATCCCGAAGTGGTCGGTGAGCCGCTCGATGTCGTAGCGGAACTCCTCGGCGGCCGTGTGGAAGGCGCGGTACGGGAGGATGAGCGCGCCCGCGAAGTGGTTGGCGATGCCGATGCGCGCGAGGGCGTGGACGGGGGAGCCGGGCGGGAAGTCCTCGGCGGCCAGCCGGTCCAGCTCGTCCCCGTACTCGATCAGCGCCAGCTGCGTGGCCATCCGGAACGCCTGCTGCCCCGGCCGGAGCCGGTTCGACAGGTGCAGCACGCGGGCGGTGGGGTCGTAGTGGTGCAGCCGGTCGGAGTCCGTGGCCGTCCGGATCCCGTGCCGGCCGGAGAGCCGCCGGGTCAGCGCGCGGATGACGTCCCCCGGGCGGATGCCGATCTCGGCGGCGAGGCCTTCGGCGGCGAGATCGGTGTCGTGGAGGTAGTTCTGCCGCCGGTAGAAGAACTCGCGGATCTCCTCGTGGGGCGAGCGCGGGCTGTCCGTGGCCGCGTCCCGGCCGTCGGCGGCGTCGGCGAGCCGCTCGGCCAGGAGCTGGCTGCGCCGGCCCAGGTCCAGCAGGACCGAGGCCACCGCGGGCATGCGGGTGGCCAGTTCGGCCAGGTCGGAGGGGGAGACCCGGGCCTGCGCCACCTCGTTCGCGAGCGCCTCGCGCAGGTCGGCGACCAGCCGGCTGGTGTCGCGCTCGGAGAAGAACCCCGGATCCACCCCGAAGGCCTCGGTGAGCCGCAGCAGGACCGGAACGGTGAGCGGCCGGGAGTCGTGCTCCATCTGGTTGAGGTAGCTGGGGGAGATGGCGAGCACCCGGGCCAGGTCGGCCTGGGTCATCCGGCGCTCCTCGCGCAGCCGTCGCAGCCGCGCTCCCGCGTACGTCTTGCTCACCGCACTCCCTCGCCGTTCCGGGCTCGACACGCGACGCCAGAATACGGGGATCTTCACGACCCGAACCCTTCGCAACCTTGGCAATTTCGCTGCTGAAGATTCGCAGACCTTGGCAGATGTACCTCCTTGATGGCACTCGGTGTCAATGTCAGAGTCGGTGCAGCGGCCCGCCGGACACGGCGGTCAGGAAGAACCGACTGGCCCGACTCACGCCCTGATTTCGGCCATCCAGGAAGTTCGCCCCGGCGGTTCGGCAGCATTGCTCAGCTTCGGCCCCGAGCCGGGTTCGGCGGCCGCAGCTCCTTGTTAGGCACAGAGTGCCAAGCCGCCGGGTCCACGTCCCGGCTCATTGGCAAGACAAGCTACGGATGGAAACGGTGACGGTCATGGCAGAGGCGAACACGACGGCGGCGGCCGAGCAGCTCAAGCAGCGGTGGGCCGACGACCCTCGCTGGGCGGGCATCGAGCGCACCTACACGGCCGAGGACGTGGTGCGGCTCTCGGGCAGCGTCCGCGAGGAGCACACCCTGGCCCGGCGCGGCGCCGAACGGCTGTGGCGACAGCTCCACGAGCAGGACTACATCCACGCCCTCGGCGCGCTCACCGGCGGCCAGGCGGTCCAGCAGGTGCGCGCCGGACTCCAGGCGATCTACCTCTCCGGCTGGCAGGTGGCCGCCGACGCCAACCAGGCCGGGCACACCTACCCGGACCAGAGCCTGTACCCCGTCAACTCGGTCCCGCAAGTGGTGCGCAGGATCAACAACGCGCTGCTGCGCGCCGACCAGATCGCCACCGCCGAGGGCGGCACCGACACGACCGACTGGCTCGCGCCGATCGTCGCGGACGCCGAGGCCGGCTTCGGCGGCCCGCTGAACGCCTTCGAGCTCACCAAGGCGATGATCGCGGCGGGCGCGGCCGGCATCCACTACGAGGACCAGCTGGCCTCCGAGAAGAAGTGCGGCCACCTCGGCGGCAAGGTCCTCGTCCCGACCTCGCAGCACGTCCGCACCCTGAACGCGGCCCGCCTGGCGGCCGACATCGCCGACACCCCGACCCTGATCATCGCCCGTACGGACGCCCTCGCCGCCACCCTCCTGACCAGCGACGTCGACGAGCGCGACGCCGAGTTCTGCACGGGCGAGCGCACCGCCGAGGGCTTCTACCACGTCCGAAACGGCATGGCCCCGGTCATCGCCCGCGGCCTCGCCTACGCCCCGTACGCCGACCTCATCTGGGTGGAGACCGGCACCCCGGACCTGGAGCAGGCCCGCGAGTTCGCCGAGGCGATCCACGCGCAGTACCCCGACCAGATGCTCGCCTACAACTGCTCGCCGTCCTTCAACTGGAAGGCCGCGCTGGACGACGACCAGATCGCCAAGTTCCAGCGCGAGCTCGGCGCGATGGGATACCGCTTCCAGTTCATCACCCTGGCCGGCTTCCACTCCCTCAACCACGGCATGTTCGACCTCGCCCGCGGCTACGCCGAGCACGGCATGACCGCCTACGTCGACCTCCAGGAGCGCGAGTTCGCCGCCCAGGCCCAGGGGTTCACGGCCGTCAAGCACCAGCGCGAGGTCGGCACCGGCTACTTCGACCTCGTCTCCACCGCCGTCAACCCGGCCTCCTCCACCACCGCGCTCGCCGGCTCCACCGAGGAAGAGCAGTTCCACTAGGCCCGCTCTTGGCCGTCTCTGCGCCGAGTCCTTCCGACGGGTGCCCGAGGGACGTCCCCCCGGGCACCCCGCCCACCGCCCCCGCTGAGGAGAACCGCATGCCCCTCTCGCCTCTGACCAGCAGCGTCCAGGTCCTCGGTGCGCCGGGTGAGCGCCACGAGGAGATCCTGACCCCCGAGGCCATGGAGTTCATCGGCCGGCTCGACACCGCGTTCGCGGGCCGCCGCCTGGAGGTCCTCAAGGAGCGCCACCGCCGCTCCGGCCACCTGGCCGGCGGCGCCCCGCTCGACTTCCCCCTCGCCACCCGCGCCCTCCGCGAGGACCCGCACTGGCGCGTCGCCCCGCCCGCGCCCGGCCTCACCGACCGCCGCGTCGAGATCACCGGCCCGCCCGAGCGGCGGATGGCCGTCAACGCCCTGAACTCCGGCGCCAAGGTCTGGATGGCCGACTTCGAGGACGCCACCGCTCCGACCTGGACCAACGTCATCGGCGGCCAGCTGACCCTGCTCGACGCCATCGAACGGCGCATCGACTTCACCACCCCGGAGGGCAAGGAGTACCGCCTCGGCGAGCAGCTCGCGACCATCATGGTCCGGCCGCGCGGCTGGCACCTCCTCGAAGAGCACCTGGAGATCGACGGCCGGCCCCTGTCCGCGTCCCTCGTCGACTTCGGCCTGTACTTCTTCCACTGCGCCCAGCGGCAGATCGACGCGGGCCACGGCCCGTACTTCTACCTGCCCAAGCTGGAGAACCGGTACGAGGCGCGCCTGTGGAACGACGTCTTCCTCCTCGCCCAGGAACTCCTCGGCATCCCCCGCGGCACCGTCCGCGCCACCGTCCTCATCGAGACGATCACCGCCGCCTTCGAGATGGAGGAGATCCTCCACGAGCTGCGCGAGCACAGCGCGGGACTGAACGCGGGCCGCTGGGACTACCTCTTCAGCCTGATCAAGACCTTCGGCCACCGCACCGACTTCCAGCTGCCCGACCGCGCCAAGGTCACCATGACCGCCCCCTTCATGCGGGCCTACACCGAGCTGCTCGTCCGCACCTGCCACCGGCGCGGCGCCCAGGCCATCGGCGGGATGGCCGCCCACGTCCCCAGCCGGGACGCGGAGGCGAACGCCGCCGCCCTGGCCAAGGTCCGTCTCGACAAGGAGCGGGAGGCCGAGGACGGCTTCGACGGCTCCTGGGTGGCTCACCCCGGACTGGTCCCCGTCTGCCGCGAGGTCTTCGACGACGTCCTGGGGGCGCGGCCGGACCAGCTGGACCGGACCCGGGAGGACGCCGAGATCACGGCGGCCGACCTGCTGTCCGTACGCCGGATCGCCGCGCCCCCCACACGGGAGGGCATCCGCTCGAACGTCGCCGTGGCCCTGCGGTACTTCGACGCCTGGCTGCGCGGCAGCGGCGCCGTGGCCCTGTACGGCCTGATGGAGGACGCCGCGACCGCCGAGATCGCCCGCGTCCAGATCTGGCAGTGGCTGCGCCACGACCGGGCCGACCGGGCGACGGTCCTCGACCTCCTCGACGCCGAATGCGCGGCACTGGAGGAGGAGAACCCGCGGGCCCGGGTCGCCGAGGCCCGGGAGGTCTTCGTGAACACCGCGCTCACCCCCCGCCTGCCCGCCTTCTTCACCCCCGAGGCGTACACCCGCCACCTCGTGAGCCGGACGGAGAACCGCCGATGACCACGCCGATCGCATCGATCCACCGGGTCGGCATCGTCGGCGGCGGCCAGATGGGCGCCGGCATCGCCGAGGTGTGCGCCCGCGCCGGCCTCGACACCGTCGTCGCCGAGTCGGACGCCACCGCCGCCCGGGCCGCCCGGGAGCGCGTCGCCGTCTCGCTCGAACGGGCGGTGCAGCGCGGCAAACTGGACCGGATCTCCGCCGAGGACGCCCTGGCCCGGCTCGTCTTCACCGGCGACCTGGAGGACCTCGCCGACCGGCAGCTCGTCATCGAGGCCGTCACCGAGAACCCCGAAGCCAAGATCGAGGTCTTCGCCGGCCTCGACAAGATCGTGGCGGACCCGGAGGCGATCCTCGCCACGAACACCTCGGCCATCCCGATCATGCGTCTGGGCATGGCCACCGGCCGCGCCGACCGGGTCGTGGGCCTGCACTTCTTCAACCCCGTCCCCGTCCTGCCGCTCGTCGAGGTCGTCTCCTCCCTCCACACCTCGCGCGACACCCTCCACGCCGTGGAGGCCTTCGCCCGCGACGCCCTGGGCAAGACCACCGTCCGCTCCCAGGACCGGGCCGGCTTCGTGGTCAACGCGCTGCTGATCCCCTACCTCCTCTCGGCCGTCCGCATGGCCGAATCCGGGTTCGCCGCCCCCGAGGACGTCGACGCCGGAATGGAGCTGGGCTGCGCCCACCCGATGGGCCCGCTCAAACTCGCCGACCTGATCGGCCTGGACACCGTCGCAGCCATCGCGGAATCCCTCTACGAGGAGTTCAAGGAACCCCTGTACGCGCCGCCCCCGCTGCTGCAGCGAATGGTGCAGGCGGGTCTGCTCGGCCGCAAGAGCGGCCGCGGGTTCCACACGTACGGCCGGGGCTGAGGGGCCCCGGCGGTCTCCAGGGCAGAGGGTGCGCCGGAGACGCACGGGAACGGCGCGGGTGGGGCGAGTGGTGTCGCCGCACCCGCGCCGCACCGTGTACGGGGGTACGGGATCGCAGGCTGGGGTCAGGCGTGCCGGGCCAGCAACTGCGCGAGACTGTCGGCGAATTCCGTGATCCAGTCGAGCAGCGGGCCGTTGGGGGCGACCCGGAAGCCGTGCCGACGGCCCCAGAACCCCGCCTGAACGGCATGGAGTTGCGCCCAGCGCCGGACGCGCTCGCGATCGAGTTCCGCGGCCTCGACGAAGATGTCCAGCGTACGGTGGACCGCCTTGCCCAGGTCCTCGGCCCCGATGAGGGACAGCGCGCGCGTCTTGAGCAGCGTGCCGCCGTCGTAGGCGGGATCGCCCACGTAGCCCTTGGGATCGACCGCGAGCCACGGCTCGCGGTCCGCCCGCAGGATGTTCCGGGCGTGGAGGTCGCCGTGGATCAGGACGTCCGGCTGGGTGTGCCCCAGCTCGCGCACGGTCGCCACCGCCGCGTCCACCACGTACCGCGGCATGGAGTGCGCCAGCTCCTTCTCGTCCCGCCGGAGCTGCTCCTCCCAGGAGCCGGCCTGCTCCCGCAGTCGTGGGAGGTGGGCCGGAGCCGGGACGGCCAGCCGGCGACTGAGCCGCCCCGCCACCGTCACCACCTCGTCGCCGTCCTCGACCCCCTCCAGCGTCGCCGTCCGGACCCGCTCCAGCAGCATCGCGAAACGCTCGTCGTCGCGCTCGTGCAGCAGGACGGCTCCACGCCCGCCCCATGCCTCGAACGCGTCCGGCTCGTGGACGTTGCCGGGATGCGGGAAGGAGACCTTCAGCACGGCCGGTACCGCATCCCGCCGCAGCACCGGGATGATGATTCCGACACCCCCGTGCATGACCTCGCCGTCCGGTACGCACTCCCAGCGTTCCAGTAACTCGTCCACGATGTGCGGAAGTTCGGCGAGCCATGCGGCTCCGGCCGCTCCCTCACGCTCGACGGTGCAGTGCGTGAACGCCTCTGGTGTCTCGATCATCCCGGTACCTTACGCTGGGCCGCATGATCCAATTTTCTGTCCGTCCACGACCGGCCCTCAGGGCGACTCCGAGCCGCCGGGGGCGCTGAGATGCCGCCCTTCACCTATCGGCTCACCCCGGGTGCGGGCGTCCCCTTCGCCGTCCGGGAGCAGGTGGCCGAGACCTTCGTCGCCGCCGCGCGCCGCTTCGCCCAGGAGGCCGGCACCGACCGGCTGACGATCGACAACCCGATGGCACGGGGGTTCTTCTCCTTCCGATCCCGACCGGCCCCGAGCGCACCGGAGCTGGCGGGGCTGTTCCAAACCGACCGGCCCGGCTCGTCCGGCCCGCTCCCACCGTCCGGATACCACGACGGCGCGCGCGTTCCGCTCGACACCGGCCTGGAGCTGCTGCGGGCCATGCTGCTGCGCGAGGGCCCCTGGTGCCGGCTGCACACCGGCGGCGGGTTCTTCCTCCACGTCGGGGAACGGCACGACCTCTACCTCGGCAGTGCGAGGCCGTACACGGAAGCCGTGGCGCACGCCCGCCGGTCGGGGCTGACCGTCGAACCGGTCGAACGCTCCCCGTACGACCCCGCCCTCGACGAGAGCGACCCCCAGCCGCCCGCGGACGCGGCCTTCTGGGCGGCGGTCCACCGCCTGGTCGCCGAGCGCGGCGGGGTACTGGTCGAGGAGCGGTACGTCGCCGGCGCCCACCGCTGGCACCGGCCGAACACAGCCGCCGGGATCGCCCGGGTACGGGAGCTGCTGACCCCGCGGGCCCGGCTGGCGGTGTGGCCGGACCTGACCGACGACATCGAGGCCGTCCGCGCCGCCGTCCTGCGCTCGGAGCGGCTCGAACTCCTGGTCCAGCAGCGTCCCGACGGGATCCCCTGGGCGCGCCTCGCCGAGCCGTGGATGGGCTGCACCGACATCGCCTACCCGATGATCGGGAGTGGTCCGGGGAGCCGGGCCGGCCTGGTCCCGCTGGCACCGGCCGATCGCCGCCCCCTGCTCGCCGGAGTGCTGCCCGACGCCGACGGCGTCGTACGGGCACGCTGGCGTACCAACCGCACCCCGGCCGACGAGCGGCGGGCCCTGCTCGGTTCGCTACGGACCGGGGACGTGGTGACCGGCACCGTCGCGAGCGGCCTGGACGACGTCGGCGTGCACGTGCACCTGGACGTGGAACACGAGCGGGGACAGCCCCTGGGCTTCCTGCGCGTCCCCGAAATGTCCTGGGAGTACTTCGAGGACGTGGACGAGGTGGCCCCGATCGGACGGCGGATCCGCGCCGAGGTCCTCCACGTCGACCTGGAGTGGGAGCGCGTGTCTCTGTCCGTCAATGCACTGCACCCGGACCCCTGGCGTCTCTTCGCCGAAGCCCTCCGGACCGGCGACACCTTCCCCGGCACCGTCACCAAGACCGTTCCGTTCGGTGTGTTCGTGCGCATCGCACCGGGTGTCGAGGGCCTGGTTCACGAGACCGAGTTCGCCGGCAGGACCTTCGAGGCAGGCGACGACGTACGCGTCACCCTGCTCGCCGTGGACCTGGAGCGGCGCCGGATCAGCCTTTCCCCGGCCGCCGGGGCCTGAGCGAGCGGCCGCCGGCGGCGCGTCACTCCAGGAGGGAGAGCGCACCGGCGGCCGCGAAGCCGAGCACGGTCGCCAGGCCCGCGAGCCTGCGGCCCAGCTCGAAGGCCTCCGGCATCATCGAGTTCGCGAGCATGGTCAGGACCGCCCCGGCCGCGAACGCCTGCACCAGCCGTCCCTCGGTGCCGGGGATGAACCCCACCAGCCCGTACCCCAGCGCCGCGCACGCGGCCGATATCGCGGTGATGCCCCACCAGATCCGGTACACCACACCCGGCCGCCGGCCCTCCTCCCGCATGCCCGCGGTGGCGCCGAGGCTCTCCGGGAGGTTCGACAGGAACACCGCCGCGAGGAAAGGGACGCTGATCGAGCCGCCCGCGGCCAGGCCCATCCCCAGCACCAGCGACTCGGGTATCCCGTCGAGCAGGGCACCGAGCACGATGGAGCGGTTCGCGTTGTGCGCGCTCCCGGCCGGCCGCTGCGCCGTGGCCTTCTGCGCGAGGGCTCCGTCGAGGAGGAAGAAGGTCAGGGCGCCGACGCCGACGGCCAGGAAGTCCCACGCGCTCTCGAAGCGCTCCCTGGGCACGAGCTCGTACGCCACGGCCGCGATCAGTGCTCCCGCGCCGAACCCCAGGACCAGTCCGGTCACCCTCGGCGACGGACGGTAGCGCAGTGCCAACCAGGCGCCGATGACCAGGGAGAAAGCCGCGAGAGCGCCCCATCCGGCCGCCGCGAGAGCGTTCATCGGACCTCCTGGACGGCCGTCCCGCGCGGGGAAGGCGAGCAGTGCCCATGCTCCGGGCCGCCGTGCGCCCCCGCATCCCCCGGACCAGGTGACACAACTGGTGATCACCACCGATCACCGGTTCAGTGGGGAGCGTGGGCCGATCACAGTCCGTACCGCCGCGGGAACCCCGGTGACCTCCATGGACCGCCGCGCCCCGACCGGCGACCCCATGCTCACGGCCAGGTTCGCGCCTCCGGCCGTGCCGAAGCTGCTGGTCCGCCGGCCCGAGCTGCTGGGGCGCCTGACGGCCGGGGCGCAGGGGCCGCTCACCCTCGTCAACGGTCCGGCCGGATCGGGCAAGACCGTGCTCACCGCCCACTGGGCGGCCGGCGCAAACGCGCCGCGTCCCCCCATGTGGCTCACCGTCGAACCCGACGACGCCCCCGGCGCCTTCTGGGCGTACGTCCTGGAGGCCCTCCACCGGGGCGGGGTGACACTGCCGGCCGCGGTGGGCAGGCCGACCCGCGCCGAGGGGGTGACCCGGTCGTTCCTGGTGCGCCTGGCGGACGGGCTGGCCGCGTCCGCCCAGCCCGCGGTCCTCGTGCTCGACCAGTTCGACACCGCCCAGCCGCCCGCGACGACCGAGGGACTGGACTTCGTCCTCCGGCACGCGGCCGGCGGCCTGCGCATCGTGCTCACCAGCCGGTCGGACACCCTGCTGCCCCTGCACCGCTACCGGGCGGCCGGCGAGATCACGGAGATCCGGCACGCCGACCTCCGATTCACCGACGCGGACGCCGGGGCACTGCTGGACGAGCACCGCCTCGACATCTCACCCGCCGGCATCCGCCTGCTGATGGAGCGGACCGAGGGATGGGCGGCCGGAGTACGCCTGTGCGCCCTGGCGATGCAGCGCAGCGCCGACCCGGAGGCGTTCCTGCGCCAGTTCGCGGCCGACCGCACCACGATCGCCGACTACCTCCTCACCGAGGTGCTCGACGCACAGCCGCCGCCCACCCAGGACCTGCTGCTGCGCGTCTGCGTCACGGACCGCGTCCACCCGGATCTCGCGGACGCGCTGACCGGCCGGGACGACGGGGCCCGGACCCTGGCGGGGCTGGCCCGCGACAACGCGTTCCTGGAGCAGATCGACGCCTCGGACTGGTACCGGCTGCACCCGCTGTTCGCCGAGGTCCTGCGCGCGCACCTGCGGCAACGCTGCCCCGGGCTGGAACCGCAACTGCACGGCCGGGCGGCGCGCTGGCTCGCCCGGACCGGGCGGCTCACGGAAGCGGTGCTCCAGGGCGCCGCCGCCGGGGACTGGCAGTTCGCGGCGGCGCAGCTGGTCGACAACCTGGCGATCGGCCGCTTCCTCACGGGCCTGGAGGCGGACCAGCTGGGCCGGGCCTTCGCCGGGATGCCGGCCGGGACCACCGGAGTGGCTCCCGCACTGGTCGGCGCGGCCTGCCGGCTCGCCGAACAGGACCTGCCCGGATGCGAGGCCGGACTGCGGCGGGCGGACGCCGCCCTGGCGGACGCGTCGTCCACGGACGCCTCCCGCGCGCGGTCCTGCGGTCCTGCGGCACGGTTCGGCCGCGCCTTCCTCGGCGTACTCGCCGGCCGGCCGGCCGACGACGTGACGGACACCGAACGGGCCGCCGCCGAGGCCGACCGGCTGCTGCGGGAGCTGCCGCCGCACCTGCTCGCCGAGCACCCCGAGCTCCGCGCCCTGCTGCTGGCCCACCTCGGTGCCGTCGAACTGGGCGCCGGCCGGCTGGACCGGGCCGAATCCACCCTCGCGGCCGCCGTCGCCGTGTGCGGGCCGCCGGGCACGGAGTCCCCGCTCTGCGGCGCGCTCGGCTCACTGGCCCTGACCGAACTGCTGCGCGGCCGGTTGCGGCGGGCGGCCGAACACGCCCGCGCCTCGCTCGCCGCCGCCGAGAGCTCCGCCCTGCCGGCCGGGCGCCGGGCCGGGACCGACCACCTCGTCCTGGCGGGCGTGGCCGTCGAGCAGGACGACCTGCCGGCCGCCCGCCGCCACCTCGACCTGGCCACCGCGGCGCCGGGCCCGCGCCCCGACCCCGCGACCGCCGCGCGGGCCGCCGTCATCGCTGCCCGGATCGCGGCGGCCGAGGGCGACGGGGAGGCCGCGCTCGCCGTCCTGCGGGCGGTGGACCCGCAGGGACTGCCCGCCTGGGCGGCGGACGAGCTGGCCGTGGCCGAGTCGGGCGCACACCTCGCTCGCGGCGACGCCGACGCGGCCCTGCGGGTCCTGGACGCGGTGGAGGCCCCGGACAGCGACCGGCCGGAGCATACGGTGGCCCGGGCCCGGGCCCTGCTGGCCGCCGGCCGCGGCGCGTGCGTGGCGGGGGCGCTGGCGGACATCGGGCGGGACGACGCGGTCGCCATCCCGGTACGGGCCCACGCGTGCCTGCTCCAGGCCCG
Source organism: Streptomyces sp. NPDC040545 (assembly GCF_055595065.1). NCBI lineage: Bacteria > Bacillati > Actinomycetota > Actinomycetes > Kitasatosporales > Streptomycetaceae > Streptomyces > Streptomyces sp. NPDC040545. The sequence continues at coordinate 277,655 of NZ_JBVIWA010000003.1, read as the reverse complement.
GATCGCCGCGGCGGAGGGCGACCCCCAGGAGGCGCACCGGCGCCTCGGCGAGGCACTGGCCCTCGCCCGCCCCGAGGAACTGCGCCGGATGTTCGCCGAGAGCGGCCCATGGGTGCGCCGGACCCTGGGCCAGGACCCGCGGCTGGCGCGGTCGCACGGCTGGCTGACCCCCCGCGCCCCGGCCCGTACGGCGCGCGCTCCGCGGGGCGGCGGGCAGCCGCCGGTGGTGGAGCCGCTGAGCGCGCGGGAGACCGAGGTGCTGCGCAAGGCCGCGGAGCTGCTGTCCACCGAGGAGATCGCGGCCGAGCTGTACGTGTCGGCCAACACGGTCAAGACCCACCTGAAGAGCATCTACCGCAAGCTCTGTGTCACCCGGCGCAGCGAGGCCGTCCACCGGGCGCGGGACCTCGGGATGCTCTGAGCCGCGAGCCGCGAGCCGCGAGCCGCGAGCCGGCCGCCGCGGACGCGTGTCTCGCCCGCACCGGGCGATGCCGAACGCCGCGCAGGGGGCCGACGATGACAGCTGAAGGCCGGGGCCCCGGAGCCTTCGATCCGAGAGGAGTGAGTGCTCTCATGCGCTACGAATTCCGCGTCTCGGGGGTCGTACCGGACACGCTCGCCGCGAGCTTTCCCGAGCTCGACCGGATCCCCGTACCCGAGCAGACGCTCCTGTTCGGCAGCGTGGCGGACGAGGCCCACCTGTACGGGCTCCTCACCCGCTTCCAGTCCCTGGGCCTGCGGGTGCTCGAAATGCGCCGGCTGCCCGCCTGAGCGGGAGCCGCAGGGCATGCCGTGGGGCGTGCCCGGGTGAAGACCACCCGCTTCGGGTGATCACAGGAACCGGGCCGCCGGACGAGACTGCGATGTGGGCACCGAAGCCTGTGACCGACGAGCCGGAGCAGGACGGTCCTGCGCTGTACCGCCAACTGTGAGGTGAATTCCATGGGCCAGCCGACACCGACCGGGGGAAACTGGAACACCGGCCCTGCGCCGGGCACTACGCCGCTCCCAAGCGGCGACACCCAGGGTGCGGGGAACGTGGGCACGCTGTTCGCCGCGGTCCTCCTCCTGGTCACCGGCTGTCTCGCGGTGTTCCAGGGCATCGCGGCCATCGCCAAGGACGACGTCTACGCGCGCATCGGAAGCTACGTCTTCGAATTCGACCTCACCACGTGGGGCTGGATCCATCTCATCGTCGGGATCATCGTCATCCTCACCGGGGTGGGCCTGTTCGCCGGCTCGAACCTGGCCAGGGGTGCCGGTATCGGACTGGCCGGCCTCAGCGTGATCCTCAACTTCATGTGGCTGCCGTACCAGCCCTGGTGGTCGATCATCATCATCGCGATCGACGTGTTCATCATCTGGGCCCTGTGCACGAGCTGGACGCACGCCATCGACTGACACGCCCCCATGTGCGGCGGCACCCGACCCGGCGACGGGCCGGGTGCCGCCGCACACAGGGACCCGGCGTGCTAGCCGCGTGGCTGCGTGATCATGCCCACGCCATGAGTGCGGATACTCATCCGGCCGGGGGGTGACCGGGCCCGTCAGCCGCAGTGGGGCCCTGCGGCCGACGGGCGTGTCCCGGATCCGGCGTCCTGGCTACGCGGCGCCCGTCATGCGGGCGAACACCACCACGTTGCTGTCGTAATAGTGCTTCTTGGGGTCGAAGGTGCCGCCGCAGGTGACCAGGCGCAGGCCCGCGTGGTCGATGTTCTTGTAGACCTCCAGCGTGGGGAACTCGGCCTTCGGGTACTCGGCGACCCGGTCCACCGTGAACGTGACCGTCTTGCCGTCCTGCCGGGTGACCTTGATGGTGTCACCGCCCTTCATCGTCTTCAGCTTCTCGAACACCGCGGATGCTCCGTTCCACGTGACGTGCCCGGCGATCACGGCCGGTCCCTGGGAGCCGGGGGTCGGCCCCGGCTCGTACCAGCCCGCGAGCGCGGGGTCCTTCGGGGTCTGCATGGTGCCGTCCGGGTTCTGTTGCAGCGTCTCCAGGGAACTGGACAGGTTGAGGGAGGGGATCGTGATCTTCTGCGGTGCCGACCGGGCCAGGGCCTGCTCCGCCTGACCCGCACCGGCATCCGCCCCTGCGCCGCCCTTCGATCCCGCTGCGGGCGCCTTCCCGGTGGGCGAGGCGGCGGCGCCTGCCGGCGCCCCACCGGGGAGGTTCTGCCCCGCCGGGGCGGCGGGCTGCGCCGCGTCCTGGCCGCCGCCGCACCCCGAGAGGAGGAGTCCGGCGAGGACGGCGGCCGCCAGCGGGCCCGCGGTGCGGCGGCGCAGCCGCGTGGGGGCCGGCTTCACGCGCCGCCCCCGGTGGTCTCCCGGCGGACGGGGCCGACACCGGCCCGCTTCCGCCCGATGATCACCGCACCCGCCACCACCGCGAGTACGGTGATCGCCACACCGTCGCGCACCGTCACCGGTACCGCCGTGTGCTCCTCGGTACCGCCCCCCGTCTCGATGCCGCCGACCGGGATCGACCCCACGGCCGCGCCCTTGACCTCTCCGCAGTTGGTCGGAGCCGTGGCCTCCTGGGGCAGCTTCGGGTCGAGCTCGCTCTTGCCGGCCCCCTCGAAGTCGTACTTCTTGTTCTTGTTGCGGTCGATGCCGTGCTGCACGACGTGCAGGTCCTTGATGTGGTCGACGACGTCCTGGCCGACCTCGATCGTCCGCTTGTAGCGGATCGTGCCCAGCGCGTCGGCGACGGGCATGCGCAGCACGTCGAGGCCGCTGGTGGGCTTGGTGTCCCCGCCCGTGGTGAGCGAGATGTTGATGTCGCCGTAGTCGTGCGTGGCCTCGGTGTTGCTGAGGACCCCGTCGCCGTCCTTGTCGTCGGTCGCGTCAGGGCAGTGGAAGTCGTGCCCCTTCGTCGAGCCGTGCAGGTGCTGGGCCGACGGCTGCCCGGGCACCATGCCCTTGGATTCGATCTGTACGGTGAGCTGCCTGCCCTTGAGGGTGAGCATGACCGTACCGCTGGAGCCCGAGTTGTTCAGCTGCGCCAGGTCGATCTGGTACGCCTTTCCGCCCTCCGCGAGAGCTGGTCCGGAAAGGCCGAGGGTCAGGACCACGGCGGCGGGTATGGCGGCGAGAGCCACGTGGCGACCGGCGCGCTTGACTATCACATTCGCTCCTGTTCCGTGGATCCCCAGACGGGAATCGCAGATCGTACGGGTTGTGAACGAGGCCTTGGGGAGGCTCTCGTTACTCCTTCGGTGCCCCAACGCCTGCGGATGGGTGCCCATATGAAAAAGTTTCAGGTGAGTTCGTTCGGATGCGTTCGACTGCTGCGACTGCCTGACATCACGTCGGCCGGGGCGCGGAAACAAGGCAGCCTCGCAGGGCCTTTCGGGAACCGGTGCAATTCCGTGTGCGGTGCACGTCGGAACGCGGCCGCGCCGCAGCCGGATCATCGTCGGCCAGGACGTGGCCCACGGTGGGATCCCCGGACGCCGCACGTCGGCGGCCTGCACCAGGCCGCAGCGGCGCGTGCGCCGAGCGGCCGGGAATTCGAATTCGTGAAGGAAACGCACGGCCGCATACGCAGGGAGGAGGTCGGGGAATCCCTCCTCCCTGCGTCCAGGTCAGCCCTGCACCCGCCTATCGGCACAGGCTGCGGCGGGGCCGACCACGTCAGGTGTAAGAGTCGGAACTCGGTCTCTCCAGAAGTAATCTGACCGCTATCAATTCGATTCTGCCGCATCTACGCACGCGCATCCACCGCCTTAGACGTCATTCCGGTCGTCGACGGGGGCATCATCCCCGCCGCCGGTCCGGTCCGGTCCGGTCCCGACCTTTGTAGTCGTCCTGGCGGCGACCGGACGAATAGTTGACCTCTGATGCTAAGAAATGCCGTCAGGGCCACGCGTGCACCGGGAAGGACGCCTGGAAGGCGAGCCGCCCGTCGGCTCCGTCACCGATGCGCGTGAGCAGATCGTCGAACGCGAGGTACTCCTCCCAGTGCTGACCACCCGTCGCCCGGGCCAGGGCGATCCGCGGATGGCGATGGTCCATCCATGCGACGAGTTGGACGGCCACGTCGTGGACGGCACGCAGATGGGCGGCCAGCCGCGGTGGTGCGTCGAGGGACCGGAGCAGGTCCACCACCGGGGCCGGGAGCGGCCGGAGCGGCGGATCGGCGGGAGCACGCAGGGCCTGGGACAGGGCGTCTGGGAAGCGCAGCGGCTCAGGCTACCGACGGGACGCGGGGCCTCCGGCCGGCCGACGGGGGAGGTGGCTCACCAGCATCACGGTCGGATGCTCCGGCAAACGGGTCAGGTCGCCAGGGCCCGACGGCGCTCCCGTACCTCCGAACGGAGGCGCGGGTCCACCTATTCGAGGGAACCGGGCGGCCGGAACCAGGCCGGGAGGCCGTCAGCTGCCGAAGGAAAGGGCGACGGCTCCGCTCGGGGCCGTGCGGTGCCCCGGCACCGCTGTGCGGTTACAAGGAGATGTCACGTGTCGCGTGTTCTGAAGAGTGCGGGTCTTGCCCTGGTGCTCGGCCTGGCGGTCATCGGCGGTGCGTCCTCGGCGTCGGCGGACGCCACCGCGGAGGGCATCGCGGCCGGCTCGCCCGGTGTGCTCTCGGGCAACCTGATCCAGATCCCGGTCCACGTTCCGATCAACCTGTGCGGCAACAGCGTCAACGTGATCGGCGCGCTCAACCCGGCCGGCGGCAACGTCTGCGTCAACGCCTGAAGGTCGTGAACCGTGGCCCGTCCCGGTCGGAGGCTCGACCGGGACGGGCCCGCACGCGCCACCGCCGTCAGGCCAGGGTGCGTACGCGCTGGTCGCGCAGCTCGTAGCGGGCGGCGAGCACGGCCAGTTCGCCCGACGCCACCTTTCCGGCGAGGTCGGGCTCGGCCGCCAGCCGTCTGCGGACGTTGCACACGTGCGCGTTGATCGTCGCGTCGACGCGGGCCTGGCCGTGCTGGTTGTGATCGATGGAAGGCCGTATCTGATCGGCCAGGTACTGGATGTGCGCGGGGAGCGGCTCGCCCGACTCGTCGGCGTGGACCGCCGCGGCGACCGCTCCGCACGACTGATGGGCCAGGACCAGTACGAGCGGTATGCGCAGCTCGAGAACCCCGTACGCGATGCTTCCCAGAACCGCCTCGTCCAGCACCTCGCCCGCCGACCGTACGGTCAGCAGGTCACCCAGCCCCTGGTCGAAGACCAGCTCGGGCGGAACGCGCGAATCCACGCAGCCCAGCACGATCGCGAAGGGCTGCTGGCCCTGGACGAGCCGGCGGCGCACGGCCGCGGACTCGTGCGGGTGCTCCTGGTCCTGGGTCCGCCACCGCTGGTTGCCGGCCGCCAGCCGGCGCAGGGCCTGCGCGGGGGTGGTCGCGGGCTCGGCGCTCTCCGGATCCCACGGGGCGGCGGAGGCGGGAAAGGCCGCGCCGAGGGTCAGGCCCGCTCCGGCGGCCGCCGCCGTGCCCGCGACGGCGGTGCGCAGCAGGGCGCGGCGGCTGTGCGGAGCGGAGAGGGTTCGTATGTTCGAAGACATGGCCGGACCGTAACCCGCCATTCCGGTAAGGGAGTTGGCGCGGCGGCCACAATGGCGGGATCCGCGCGGGGGCAGGCTTGATGGGGCCGGGATCTTCTCAGCATGCGGGCAGCGCGTGAGCGGTGGGCTCACGGGGTGTCGGTCGCGCCCCCGGGCCGTGGCGGACGGGCTCCGCGGGCGGCCCGCCGGGCGGTGAGCCGCTGGACGGCGGCCTGCGCGCCCGATGCCGTCCGCCGCGCCTCCGCGCCGAGCGCCAGCTCTTCCCAGCCGCCGCGCCCGTCCGGCCATCGGCAATTCGGCCGACCCGGGCCCGCGTGCGAGGCTTGCCCGGAACCCGGGAGGAGACCACACGATGCACACGCCGAGCCGGCCCGAAGACCTCGAACACCCCGAACTGCTCTGGTCCAGAGCGGTGACCATGGCCATCGTCGACACCGCGTGCTCGACGAGGACCGAGTTCGCCCTCGACGACGACGGCCTGTGGTGCCACTCCACCGGCGGGGACGGCTGGTGGCGTCTGACCCTGCTGGACGGCGGGCGCGCGGTGTTCTGCGGCCAGGACCCCGACGGCAGCCACACCCACGTCGGCGAAGAGCAGATCGACTTCCTCGCGGGCGGCCCCGACTGGCTGCCCTGGGACCTCCTGCGCGACGACGCCGCCGGCAATCTCTTCGGCTTCGTCTACTGGTGGGAGAACGGCGCGTGGCACCGCATCCCGTACCCGGACGAGGTGCGGGAGGACGGCCTGGACGGGGCCGCGGCCTGGGTGGGCCATGACGAGGAGGAATTCCTCGGACTCACCGTGTCCTCCTTCGACGCCCCGTACGCGCTGGCGCGGAGCCTGACCGAGGCCGTCGCCCGGTTCGCGGCCCTGGCGCGCGAACGCAAGGCCGACGCGGACGCCGTGGCGGCGCTGCTGGCGGCGGCCCACACCGAAGGCCGCCCGGCCCCGCGCCTCGACGCCGCACTCGACCTCGCCACCCGCGCGGGCATCCACGCGTAGGGGCGCGGGGCCACCACCGAACGGGCCCGCCGCACATGACGTGCGGCGGGCTCGTCGGCCGGTGGCCCCGTTCGGGCCTCGCGCGGCTACTTGAGCGCGGAGAACGCCTTGGTGAAGGCCAGCGGCTGCTGGAGGATCGAACTGCACGTCGCGTCGGCGTGGTTGACGGCCCCGGCCGCGCACTGCTTGTCCCGCGTGGAGGACCACATGGCCAGCCGGCCGATCCCCTTCGACGCGGCGAACTCCACGAGCTGCGTCGCGTCCTCCACCGTGAAGATCTCGCTCGCGACATCGTTCACGCCGATCATCGGTGTGACGGCCACGGCCTTCCACGCCGCCGCGTCGGACAGCCCGAGCACACCCTTGATCTGCGCCTGCGTGGCCGTCGCGGCCTGGATCGCGTACTGCCCCATGTCCCCGCTGTACGCCGGACCGTAGTCCATCGCCATGATGTTGACGGCGTCGACCCGCACACCGTTCTTCTTGGCGTCGGCCAGCAGCGCCACACCCGGCTGGGTCAGGCCCTCGGGCATCACGGGCAGCGTGAAGGCCACGTCCAGGCCCGGGTGGGACTTCTGCAGCCGGGCGATGGCCTGCGCACGGCGCGCGTTGGCCGCCGTGTCCGGCAGGGCCGCGCCCTCGATGTCGAAGTCGACCTTGGTGAGCCGGTACTGGTCGACGACCTTGCCGTACGCGGCGGCCAGCTCGTCCACGGTGGCGCAGTTCAGCGCCAGTTCGTGACCGGCGGCCCCGCCGAACGACACCCGTACGTCGCCGCCCTTGGCACGCAGTGCACCGATCTGGGCGGCCACCTTGTCGTTCGCGAGATCGGTGACACCGCCCCACAGCGGTGCGCAGCCGCCGCCGGAGGTGATGAAGGCGAGGTGGAACTCCTTCACCCCGGTCTTCGTCGCGGTGTCGAGGAGGTCGTAGGCGGGGTACAGGGAGGTGTCGACGTACGGGGCGAAACGCGCGCCGCCGCCCCCGGGGGCGGGAGTGCCGGTGGGGGCGGTCGCCGTGGGGGAGGGCGACTTGGTCCCGGTGGGCGCGGCGGAGGTGGCGGACGCGGTCGGGGCCGGGCTCGCCGTGACGGTGGGCCGGGCGGTGGGGCGCCCGCTGGGCTGGGCCGTGGCGCCCTGGTCCACCGAGCACTTCACCCCGTTGATCAGGCACCCGGTGGGGTCGCCGAGGGTGCCGGTCCCGCTCGCGACGAAGCCGACGGTGACGGAAGCCCCGGCCGCCAGCTGTCCGTTCCAGCTCGCGGGCTTCACGGTCACGCGGCGGCCGGAGACCGTGTGGGTGCCGTTCCAGAGCGAGTCGATCTTCGTGCCCGCCGGCAGGTCGAACTGGAGGGTCCAGTCCGACTGCGCCGTGCCGGTGCTGTTGGTGATGACGTACTGGCCGGTGTAACCGCCGCTCCAGGAGCTGGACTTGGTGTAGACGGCTCCGACGGAGGTCGCCTGCGCGGTCCCGGTGAAGGCGAAGGCCACCCCACCGATCACCGCCGCCGTCACGATCGCGCCCGTGACCTTCGCCGTACGGCTCGTCCTGCGCCGGTGCCCGACTGTGCTGCCCATCGCGTGCCTGCCTCTGTATTACTGGGGAGTTGGGGATCCGGCAGCACGCTAGCCGCACAGAAACGGACATTCGTTCGTTTCGGTGCGGCTTCGATGAGTCTTAGGTTCCGCTTAAGGCAGGGAAAAGAGGGGCATCAGGAAGCGGGTCGCGTCCTACGCCTCAGCCGTGCGTGGCGTCGATGACGCAGAAGCGATTGCCCTCGGGGTCGGCCAGCACCACGAAATCCGGGTCCTCCGGGTAGGAATCCCAGTCGACGTGGCGGGCGCCCAGCAGGACCAGCCGCTCCACCTCCGCCGCCTGCTCCGCCGCGTCCGCCGCGTACAGGTCGAGGTGGACGCGCGGCCGTTCCTGTACGGGCGTGACACTGCGGCCGAGCGCCAGGCCCGGCCCACCGCCGTCGGCCGGGACCAGGACCGTCCAGCCGTCGTCCACCTGTCCGTCACGGGGTACGTACCCCAGTGCCCGGCTCCAGAATTCCGCGGCCCGCCGCACGTCCGCGGCTCCCATGACGATCGTTCCGAGGGTCAGCATGATCCGATTCTGGCAAACCGCGGCGCCCCCTACGGTGCCGCGGGCCGCTCGATCGCGACCATCGCCGCGTCGTCGTCCAGGGTGTTGCCGGCCGCGTGCCTGAGCAGGTCCTCGCACAGCCGGTCCAGCAGGGCTTGCGGACGCAGGCCCGACCATGCGCTCACGCGCCGCGCCAGCGGGTAGAAGGCGCCCGCCCGGTCGCGTGCCTCCAGGACGCCGTCCGTGTACAGGAGCAGGACGTCACCCTCGGCGAAGGCGAAGGTCTGCGCGGTGACCGCCGACGCCACGAGCCCGGCGAGCCCCAGCGGCGGCGCCGGCCGGTCCACCTCCAGCTGCTCGGCGCCGCCGTCGCGCAGCACGAGGAGCGGCGGCGGATGGCCGCAGCTGACGAGGTGCAGCACCGGCTCGGCATCGGGGATGTCCAGGACGGCCGCGGTCACGAAGCTCTCGCCCTCGTCCCCGGCGCCGTCCAGGTCCGCGGAGACCGCCGCCTCAAGGTAGTCCACCAGGCCCGGCAGCGCGGCCTCCTGGTGGGCGGAGGCACGGAAGGCGCCCAGCACCAGCGCGGCGTCGCCGACCGCCTCCAGGCCCTTGCCCCGGACATCGCCGATGATCAGCCGCGTGCCGGTGGCGGTCCGGGCGGCGGCGTACAGGTCGCCCCCGATCTGGGCCTCGGCCGCGGCGGCCAGGTACACGGAGGCGACGTTCAGCGGGCCGATCCGGTCGGGCAGCGGCCGCAGGACCACCTCCTGGGCGGTCTCCGCCACCGAGCGCAGCTGGGTCACCTCCTTCTCGTGCACCTCGCGCAGGTGGGCGAAGAAGGTCACGAACACCGAGATCATCACGAGCGCGATGATCTGGAAGGTGTGGTTCAGGTCGGTGAGGGTGGTGCGAGCCGTCGCGACCACCACCTGGGCCAGTACGGCGACCAGTCCGACGAAGGCCGTCATCCGCGGCCCCGCGAACGACGCGGTCACGGCCGGAGCGGCGGCCAGGAACGGGCCGAGGTGCACCTCGGGCGGAGCGAGCACGTCGATCAGCGTCACGAGGGCGATCAGCGCGAACGGGACCGCCAGCTGCGCGCGGCTCACCCTGGGGGACCGGTGGTGACGAGGGTACGACGGCGGCCGGAGATCCATTCCTCCTGCATACACCGCGAGGTGAGCCGGATCCCCGAAGCCCGGCCGTCGCGGGCGGACCTGCCGGTCCTACGGACGTCGGCCGGGCCTGCGGACGTCGGCCGGGCCTACGGGCGGCGGCCGGGCCTGCCGCCCTTTCCGCCCTTCGCGCCCTTTCCGCCCTTGGGACCGCCGGAGGCCCCGCGGGGGTTCTTGCCCGCCGGCTTCCCGGACGAGGACTTCCCGGCCCCCGACTTCCGCTGCGCGCCGCCACCGCCGCCGCCACCCGTGCCCGTTTCCGGGCGCTTGCGCTTCGCCTTGGGCTGCGGCGGGGTCGGTGCGCGCCCCCGCGTGCTGTTCACGGTCCGGCCGCGGACGATCCCGATGAACTCCTCCACCAGATCGGTGGTCTCCTCCTGCGGCCACGACAGCGCGACCCGCGAGGCGGGCGCGTCGGAGACCGGCCGGTAGGTCAGGTCCTTGCGGTGGTGCAGGCGGGCCAGCGACTGGGGGACGACGAGTACGCCCACCCCGGCGGCCACCAGCTCGATCGCGTCCGCCGTCGTCTCGGGGCGCTCGATCGCGGGCTTGCCCGGCAGCTGCTCCCAGTCCAGGGTGTCGTCGAGCGGGTGGAAGACGATCTCGTCGGCGAGATCCTCGGTGGACACCTCTTCCGCAGCGGCCACGAGGTGATCCTTGGGGACCACGACCACCGTCGTCTCGGTGTAGAGGGGGATCGCACTGAGGTCGTCACGGTCGACCGGCAGCCGCACGAATCCGGCGTCCGCGCCGCCCGCCCGCAGCACGCCGCACGCCTCGATCGGGGACACCGCGACCAGGGTCAGCGGGACGTCGGGCAGCCGCTCGTTCCAGATACGCACCCACTTGCTGGGTGTCACCCCCGGGACATAAGCGAGCCGGAACGAATGGGGTACTTCCGAGCCTGTCACCCCGCAAGGTTACCGGTCGTGGTCGGAGGTAGCGCACACGCTCGATACTCTTGACACCATGACGTCGCACCAGAACACCCAGACGATGAAGCCCGCGACCGCGGCGAAGAAGCTGGGCGTGTACCTCGAGGCCACCCCCGCAGAGTTCCAGGAGGGTGTCGTCTCGCGCAGCGAATTGAGTGCGCTCCAGGCCGACCCGCCCCAGTGGCTGAAGGAGCTGCGCGCCAACGGTCCGCACCCCCGACCGGTGGTGGCGGCCAAGCTCGGCGTGTCCATTGCCGGCCTCGCCCGCGGCGGGGTCACCGAGCCCCTCACCACGGAGCAGATCGAAGCGCTGAAGCAGGAAGCTCCCGAGTGGCTCCAGCGTGAGCGCGCCACCCAGGCCGAGGTCCGCAAGGAAACGGTCCGCATCAAGGAGAAGCACGCCGAGAAGGCGGAGAAGGCCGAGAAGGCCCGCGACCAGCACTCCTGACCCGCGCCTCCGCCTTCCGCCAGGCCTGGTCTCCCGTGGGGAGGCCGGGCCTGACGCCTTCCACCGGCCCGCTGCGCCCCTATGCCCCTGTGCCCCCTGCGCTCGCGGGGGCGGCCCCGCCGCCCCCCAGCAGCCGCACCGGCCGGTCGAGCCGGCCCGCCCGGTCTCCGGCGTGAGCGCCTGCAGCAACGGCAGGATCACCTGGTAGGGCCACCTCGTCATCATGGCCTACGAGATGGGGCTGGTCGCGCCGTCCGCTGAGGGGCCGGCGCGTCGGGCGCTGAATCGATTCCTCAGGCGGTGACGGCCTCCGGGCGGTTCTCGTCCCGCCGCCCTGCGGAGGCCGCCGAACGCGAGGAGAACAGCCCGTCCACCGCCAGTGCGCCGGGGCCGGTGAACACCAGCAGGAGGAAGGCCCAGCAGAACATCGCCGAAGCCTCGCCGCCGTTCTGCAGCGGCCACAGCGCACCGGGCTGGTGCACGGTGAAGTACGCGTACGCCATCGAACCGGAGGCGACGAAGGCGGCCGCCCGGGTGCCGAGGCCCAGCAGGACCAGGGCGCCCGCGACGAGCTGGACGGCGGCGGCGTACCAGCCGGGCCAGGTGCCGGCGGCGACGGTTCCGCCACCGTGCGCGCCGCCGAGGACACCGAAGAGGGAAGCGGCGCCGTGCGAGGCGAAGAGCAGTCCGGTGACGATCCGGAACAGGCCGACGGCGTAGGGCTGGGCATGGTCGAGACGTGCGTTCATGGGGGGAGGCTCCTTCGGTCGGGGACGGGTCCCGAAGTCGTGCCGGCGTTCTCGAGCGTGGGCGAGCCATAGGTTAGGTAGACCTAACCAGGCTGGCAAGCGCGAGTTCCGGCCACCCACGGTGCGGGTCCGACGCTATCCCGCACCCGGAGGACCGCGCCGGTGGCGCGCGGACCGGCGCGCCCGTGCGAGGGATCGGGAATCCGCCGGTCCCTTCCCTTTTGACGGACCTGCAGGTCCGCGTCCGGGGTGCGAGCCCAGGACCGGCCCGCATCCCGGCCCTGTGCATCGCACGCAGATTTGCTTGATCTTGCGTGCAAGAGGTTTCGCGTCCGGCCGTGTGGTTCCCGCGGCGCGTCGGCCCCGTCCGCGGGCGGCCGGCCGATCCGTGGGGTCCGCTGGACGTGTGAGCATCCTCCCCGGCCGCGACTGGTGGACCGGGCTCCCGCCCGCGGCGGGAGCCGCCGTCATGGCCACCGGCATCATCTCCGTCGGGCTGCACCTGACCGGGCAGGAGGCGGCGTCACTGGCCGCGCTGGTCGTCGCCGGGGCGCTGTGGCTCGTACTCGCCGCCGACTTCGCCTCCCGGCTGCTGGGTGACCGCGGGCGGTTCCGCGCCGAGGCCGACACACCGGCCGCGCTGACGGCCGTCGCCGCCACCACCGTCATCGGGGCCCGGCTCTCGCAGCAGGGCTGGCAGAGGGCGGCCGTCGTGCTGCTCGTGGTGGCGGCTCTGCTCTGGCCCGGCCTGCTGTTCAACGTCCTGCGGCACTGGGGGCGGCGCATGCCGGGGGCGGCCTTCCTCGGCTGCGTGGCGACCCAGGGCCTCTCCCTCCTCGCCGCGTCCCTCGCCGACGCCGGCCACCAGGACCCGCTGGCGCGGGCGGCGATGGCCGCCTTCTGCCTCGGCCTGCTGCTCTACCTGGCGGCCCTCTTCCGCTTCGACTTGCGCGAGGTGGCGGGCGGGGCGGGTGACCACTGGGTGGCGGGCGGTGCGCTCTCCATCTCCGCCCTGGCCGGATCCAAGCTCACCGCGTCACCCGTATGGACCGGTTCGGCACACACGACCCTGCGTACCGTCACTCTGGCCCTGCTCACCCTGTCGCTCGCCTGGTACGTCGTCCTCCTCGCCGCCGAACTGCGCCACCCGCGGCCGCGCTACGACATCAGGCGCTGGGCCACCGTCTTCCCGCTCGGCATGACGGCCACCGCCTGCCTCTCCGTGGCGGACCCGGCCGGCGTCGCCTGGCTGCGCCCGCTGGGCGAGGTTCTGCTCTGGATCGCCGTCGGAGCCTGGCTGCTGACCTTCGCCGCGCTGGTCGCCTCGCACCTCACCGCCGGGAGCGACGCGAGGGGCCGCTGACCCCCGCGCCGCACGCCCCCCACTTGTGCCGTGTGGCGACGGCGCCGCCACCTCAGTAGGGTCCCGGCATGGCGTACACATTCCAGGTGGCCATCGACTCGACCGACCCGCACACGCTGGCCGACTGGTGGGCCGAAGCCCTCGGCTGGGAAGTGGAGCCGATCGACGAGCAGTTCATCCGCGGCCTGATCGAGGCGGGCCACGCGAGCGAGGACGACACCAAGACCCACCGGGGCATGCTCGTCTGGAAGGCGGGCACCGGGATCCGCCACCCGGAGGGCCTGGAGCGCGCACCCCGCGTCCTCTTCCAGTTCGTCCCCGAACCCAAGACGGTCAAGAACCGGGTCCACTTCGACGTCCGTACCGGCTCCGACGACCCGAAGGCACTGGTCGAACGCCTCATCGCCAACGGCGCCACGCACCTCCACGAAGGCCACCAGGGCCCCAGCGTATGGACGACACTCGCCGACCCGGAAGGCAACGAGCTCTGTGTCTCGCACTAGGGACACCCCTAGGTCCTGTCGTCAAAGTGGCGTCGCGGGCCCGACGGGACGTTGACGACAGGGCCTAGGCTGCCCTCCGTGAACGTCATCCTCTTCGGCGCGACCGGCATGCTCGGCCGGAGCGTCCTGCGTGAATGCCTGCGCGACGACGCGGTCGAGAGCGTCGTCGCCGTCGGACGCACCCCGCTCGGCGTCAGCCACCCCAAGCTGCGCGAGTGCGTCCAGGGCGATCCGTCCGACCTTGTCGCCGCCGGCATCGACCCGGCCGCGTACGACGCCTGCTTCTTCTGCCTCGGGGTCTCCTCCGTCGGCATGAAGGAGGAGGCGTACCGGCGCATCACCTACGATCTGACGCTCTCCGTGGCCCGGCCGCTGGCCGCCGCCAATCCCGGCATGACCTTCGTCTACGTCTCCGGCGAGGGCACGGACAGCACCGAGCAGGGCCGTTCCATGTGGGCCCGGGTCAAGGGGAAGACCGAGAACGACCTGCTGGAACTCCCCTTCCGCGCCTACATGTTCCGCCCCGGCATCGTCCAGCCGGTGCGCGGGGTGCCCTCCAAGGCCCGCCTGTCCCGGGTGTTCTACGCCGTCCTCGGCCCCCTGGTCCCCCTCGTGCGGCGGGTCGCCCCGAACCTCGTCATCACCTCCGAGGCATTCGGACGCGCCATGATCGCGGTCGCCACGCCCGGCACCGAGATCCCCGGCCACATCCTGCGGCCCGCCGACATCAACCGCCTGGGCACGGTTGCGACCAGGCATAATTGATTACCGGGCACACCCTCCCGCACGTGAGAATGAGCCATCTCAAACCGGGAGGACCCCATGAGCCAGGAGACCCTGACTCTGCATGACCTGCTGCCCGCACAGGCGCTGGCGGACTCGATCGACGCCGGGTACGTGACCCGCAAGTCGCACCCCGAACTGCCGCTGTCCATCTACACCTACACACGGACGGCCCAGTACGAACGCGTCTGGAACGACGTCACCACGCGCTGCCGAGGACTCGTCGCCGACGACGAAACCGGCGCGATCGTCGCTCTGCCACTGCCGAAGTTCTTCAACGTCGGCGAGCACGAGTCGGGTCAGCCGTACGCCCCCGCCCTCCCGGAGGAGCCGTTCGAGGTCTACGACAAGGTCGACGGCAGCCTCGCCGTGGTCTTCCACTACGCGGGCCGCTGGCGGGTCGCCTCCAAGGGGTCCTTCATCAGCGCCCAGGCGACATGGGCGCAGCGCCTGCTCGACGGCCGGGACACCGCGGCCCTGCGCCCCGGCACCACCTACCTCGCCGAGATCCTGTACCCGCAGAACCGCATCGTCGTCGACTACGGCGACCGCCGGGACCTCGTCCTCCTCGCGGCCTTCGGCCAGGACGGGACCGAGGTCCCGCTCGCCGAGGCCGCGTCCCACTGGGAGGGAATCGGTTCCGTCGTCACGGTCTGGCCCGCCATGCCCATCGGCGAGCTGATCGCGCTCACCGAGTCCAACACCCTGCCCGGCGGCGCGCCGGCGACCGGCACCCAGGCGGAGGGCTTCGTGCTGCGCTTCGCCTCCGGCGTGCGGGCGAAGGCCAAGCTGGCCGAGTACGTACGGCTCCACCGCGTGCTCACCAAGGTCACCGAGCGGGACATCTGGCGGGCCCACGGCATCCAGCGGTTCGCCGGCCTGCCCGTCAAGCAGCTCGCCCAGGGGCTCGGCACCACGGTCGCCGAGATCGAGGCTTCGGGCGGCAAGCCGCTCGATGCGCTGCTGGACCAGGTGCCCGACGAGTTCGACGCGTGGGTGCGCGAGGTGATCGAGCGGATCGAGAGCGAGGCCGCGCGGCGCGAGCGCGCCAACGACGAGGCGTACGCGGGGCTCGCGCACCTGGCGGCCGACCGGGGGGCCTTCGCCCGGGCCGTGAAGACACTTCCCGACCGGGAGGTCCGGGCCGCGATGTTCCTGCGTCTGGACGGGCGGTCCACGGAACTGGCCGTATGGCGCAACGTGCGGCCGGAGACGTCCGACCCCTTCACGAACGACGAGGAGAACTGACCCGTGGCCGAAGAGACACCCGAGAACACGGCCGCGACCGCGGAGGTGACCGCGGACGCGACCGAGGAGGCGACTGCGGCCGTGGCCGTGGCCGTCGCCGAGGAGGCCCCGCTGCCCGTCGTGCACGTCATGACGGGCCTGCCGGCCTCCGGCAAGACGACGGCCGCACGCGCCCTGCAGGCCGCGGCCGGTGGCCGCATGCGCCGCGTCAACCTCGACGACTTGCGGCTCATGCTCGACCTCCCGGACCCCGCGCGGGGCCGTAGCTTCAAGCACGAGCAGACCGTGCTGGCCGTCCAGGACGCGGCGGTCCGCGCGGCGGTCGACGGCGGTTTCGACGTGGTCGTCGACAACACCCACCTGACCAAGAACATCCCCAAGCGGCTCAAGGCGGCGGTCGGCGGTCTCGTGACCTTCGTCGTGCACGACTTCACCGGCGTCCCGCTGGAAGAGTGCCTGCGCCGGGACGCCGCGCGCGAGCGCCAGGTCGGCGAGGAGATCATCCGCATCCTGGCCGAGAAGCACGAGAAGGCCCGGCGGGGCGGCTGGCGGCTGACGTCGGAGTGGATGAACGGCGGGGCGAGCGGGGTGGCCGCGCCGCCCGTGACGGAGTACGTCCCCGATCCGGCCCTGCCGGCGGCGGTGATGTGCGACATCGACGGCACGCTGGCGCTGACCGGCGACCGGGGCCCGTACGACTTCTCGCGCTGCGAGCTCGACCTGCTCAACGAGCCGGTTCGGCACGCGCTCGACGCCTTCCGGCGCGCCGAGGGCGACGTGATCGTGCTGCTGTCGGGGCGCGGCGAGGAGCACCGTCCGCAGACGGAGTCCTGGCTGCGGCGCCACGAGGTGCCGTACGACGAGCTGTGGATGCGCGCGGCGGGCGACACGCGACGCGACGACGTGGTGAAGGCGGAGCTCTTCGACACGCATGTGCGCCACCGGTACGCGGTACGGGTCTCGCTCGACGACCGGGACCGGGTGGTCGCGATCTGGCGCCGGATGGGCCTGCCCACCTGGCAGGTCAACTACGGCGACTTCTGAGGACCGGCCGCCGTGAATGCCGTGAACGCCCCGCGGAACGTGCTGATCGTGGACGGCGCGAACGTCGTCGGCTCGGTGCCGGACGGCTGGTGGCGGGACCGGCGGGGCGCGGCCGTCCGGCTGCGCGACCTGCTGGCCGGCCGGGGCGGGGACGAGGAGATCGTCCTTGTCGTCGAAGGCGCCGCCCGCGGCGTCGAGTCCGTTCCCGGCGTACGGGTGGACCCGGCGCCCGGGAGCGGTGACGACCGGATCGTGGAGCTGGCCGCCGCGTATGCGGAGCGCGGCTGCGTCGTGGTCACGGCCGACCGTGAACTGCGGGAACGGGTCCGGGCGTACGGCGTGGAGTGCGTGGGTCCGCGTGCCGTACGCCCGGTGGACTGACCGCCGACCCGCCGGCCTGCCTGGCTACCCCGCCGGCCGGCCGGGACGGGGTCAGCGGCAGTACTTCACCTCGGAGAGGTTCTTGACGTAGCGGGCGGAGACCCAGCGCTCCTTGTCGTAGGCGCGCTTGGGCGCCTGGGCGTCGTGCTCCCAGTCGCCGTTCTTCTCGGCCAGGCGGTACCAGATGCGGTTGCCGTCGACCCTGTCACCGTACTTCTTGCACTCGATCTCGACCTTGTTGTTCGGGTACACGTGACCGAGGGACTGCGAGTGGATGCTCGGCTTGCTGCGGACCGTCAGCGGGCCCTTCGACACGACCTTGCCGATGACGTACTTCTCGGGATACACACCGGGCTCCGCAGACCCTCCGCCGACGACGATCTCCCGCGGCGGCAGGTTCTCCGGACCGTCGTCGGCGACGGCGGCGCCCGCTCCGACCAGACCGAGAACCAGGCTGCCGGTGGCGAGAGCGAGGGTGGTTCTGGTGGGCTTCAGCATGAGCCGGCTCCTCTACGAAGACATCCACCCGGCCGCGACGCGCGACACGGGGCGGCAACCAGGCGGTTGCCAGGGACGACTATGACGAGAGCGGGGCGTGTAGCCCCGGTGGCTCACCGTCGTTTAACCCGATATGACCAATTTGCCCTATCGATATGCGGGGCCCGTGCCCGCCCCGGGGTGCGGGCGCTGGCGGCCCGCGCGAGAGTGGGTGCCATGGGTATCGATGACTACGGCGGAGGCGCCGGCGCACACGAGAGCGGCGTCCTCGTCGTGACGACCAACGACGTCCCCGGCTACCGTGTCGAGCGCGTCATCGGCGAGGTCTTCGGCCTCACCGTCCGCTCCCGCCACCTGGGCAGCCAGATCGGCGCGGGCCTGAAGTCGATGATCGGCGGCGAACTGAAGGGCCTGACCAAAACCCTGGTGGAGACCCGGAACCAGGCCATGGACCGGCTCATCGAGCAGGCGAAGGCGCGCGGCGGCAACGCCGTGCTGATGATGCGCTTCGACGTCACCGACGCCCAGGACGTCGGGACCGAGGTGTGCGCGTACGGGACGGCCGTCGTCCTCGTCCCGGCCTCCACCTGACCCGCCTCCACCTGACCCGCCTCCACCTGACCCGCCCCCGCCCCCGCCCCCGGCCCGTGCGCGCCGGGATGCGCTGCTCCCTGCGTGAGCGAACCACGTGAGGTCGTCATCGTCCGCCGGGCGGGTCGTGATCTTTGTGACCAGGACGGGTCGGCCGGCCGGGCTGCTGACCGCCTACCACCTGCGGACGCAGGCCCTGATCCGCCCTGATCGACAAGACACCCCCTAGCGCTTCCAGAGGGTCACTTCGGTGATGTAGGTCGGGACCGTGTAGTTCTTGTCGGTCGAGGGTTCGAGGCTGACTATCTTCACCATGGCCAGGTTGCCCTTGGACGTGACGGTGCACAACAGGTCGCCCTGGACGATGGTGCTGTCCGCGCCGGTGACGTCCGCCTCCCGCAGCCGGTTGGGGATGGGGTTGGTGGCGGCCCCGGTCTCGCACTGTTCGGGGGTGGGCCCCTTGCTCTTGCCGAAGGAAGTCGAGGTCCGGATCCCGTCGAAACCCATCGTGAGCTCCTGGTCCGACGAGCTGATCTCGCCGGTCGTGGCCACCTTGGGGAAGTCGAGATCGACATCGTTGTACTTGCCGAACTCCCTGGGCGCCAGGAGCTTCAACGGCTTGTCCTTGAACACCGCGGTGTAGGTGCGCCCGGAGGGCGAGGCGTTGGGCGAGGAAGAGGACGAGGCGGAGGGTGTCGAGCCGCCCGTCTGGGCCGCCGGCGCCGCGTCCTTCGGGGCGTCCGCCGTCTTCTCCTTGCTGTCGCCCGCGGTCTGCTTCGCGCCGCCGCCGTCCTCGCGCGTGAGGTACCAGGTGCCGCCCGCGGCGAGGGCGACGGCCAGCACACCCGCGCCGACGACCAGCGGCACACGGCTGCGCCGCGCCGCCGGGGCGGCCGGTCCGGCCGGTGCGCCGTAGGCCGGGGCGCCGTAGGCGGGTGGGGCGGTGGGCGCGCCGTACAGCGGCGTGTGCGGGCCGCCCGCCGGGCCCGGGCCCTGGGTCGGCGCGTACGCCGGGGGGACCGGCCCGGACGCCTGCGTGGGCGCGTAGGCGGGCGGGGCCGGGGCGTGCGCAGGTGCCGGGACGAACGTCGGGACCGGGGCCGGTGCCTGGGCCTGTGCCTGCGCGGACCGCTCGCGCCGGGCGATCTCCGCGGCCAGCGGCGCGGGCAGCCAGCCGTCGAAGTCACGCAGTTCCCGGCCCGCCGCCCGGCCGCACCACTCGGCGAGCTCGGCCGGGGTGGGCCGCTGCGCGGCATCGGAGTGCAGGCAGCGCTCCAGCAGCTGGCGCAGCGGCTCCGGGTAGCCGCTCAGGTCCGGCGCCTGCTGCGGGGTGTTGGCTATCGCGGCGGCGATCGAGAGACCCCCGCCGTCGCCGTACGGGTGGCGGCCCGTGGCGACGACCGCCGCGATCAGACCCAGCGCGAAGACGTCGGTCGCCGCGGTGACCGTCCGGCCGAGCGCGTGCTCGGGGGACATGTACTGCGGCGTCCCGATGAACCCGCCGCTGCGCGTCAGCTGGGTGGTGTCGGTGGCCCGCGCGATACCGAAGTCGATCACCCACGGGCCGTTCGAACCGAGCAGGATGTTGCTCGGCTTGAGGTCGCGGTGCACCACCGAGGCGGCGTGGATGGAGTGCAGGGCCTGCGCCGTGCAGCCGATCAGCTGGAACACCGCGGGCAACGGCAGCGGGCCGTGCGTGGCGAGGGCGTCGTCGAGGGCCAGACCCGGCACGAACGCAGTGGCGAGCCAGGGCTGTTCACCACTGGTGTCGTGGTCGAGCACCGGCACGATGTGGTACCCCTGCACGCGGCGGGCCGCCTGCACCTCGCGTTCGAAGCGGACCCGGAAGTCCTGCTCCTGGGCGAACTCGCGGCGGATGACCTTGAGGGCGGCCGGCTGGTTCCCGCGGGTCCGCGAGAGGTAGACGGAGCCCATACCGCCTTCGCCGATCTTCGCGAGCAGCCGGTAGCCGGCGATCTCCTGCGGATCCTCCGGACCGAGCGGTCTCAGTACGGCGTCGTCGGTGTTGGACATGGGCTCCCCCTTGATGATCACTGACCTCAGATCCTAACGGGGCCGTCGCCTGCCACGGCACCACGCCGGTACGGTGGAGCTCCGGAGGCGAAGGGGCGGCCCGATGAGTCAACGCAAGTCGGCGGCAGAGGTGTTCGACGATCTGGGGGAGCGCTACGAGGAGGTGTTCGGGCGGGTTCCCGGCCAACTGGCGGCCCTGGACTGGCTCACCGGCCGACTGCCCGCCGGGGCAAGGGTGTTGGACGTGGGCAGCGGCACCGGACGGCCCACCGCCGAGACGCTGGTCCGGGCCGGCTGCGCCGTCACCGGAATCGACGTCTCGGCGGCCATGGTCGAACTGGCCCGCGCCAGGGTCCCGCAGGCCCGCTTCGAGCAGGCCGACGTACGGACCTACACGCCCGAGCGGGCCGGCTTCGACGCGGTGTGCTCCTTCTTCCCCCTGCTGGTGATGGACCAGCCGGAGGTCGCGGGGGCACTGGACCGCATGGCGTCCTGGGTCGCGCCGGGCGGGTACTTCGTGATGGCCACGGTGCCGGGGGACATCCGGGGCCTGGACATCGAGTGGATGGGCCACGAAGTCACCGTCAGCAGCCTCTCCACGGCGGACCACCTGGCCAGACTCACCGGCCTGGGCCTGGAGGTGCTGCACCACCACACCGCGCAGTTCCAGCCCGCCGACGACCGGGCGGGCCCGGAGGAGCACCTCTTCTGCTACGCGCGCCGGAGCATGTAGAGGAGTCGTCTGGAGGAATCGTCGGATCGGTACGCGGGCCGGAGCGGCTGACCGCGGACTTCATGCGCGCGGGGCAGCCGTGGCCGGGGCGCCGCCCGACGGGCCCGCGCCGCGACGTCGGGCTCAGGGCCTGTCGGCGAAGTCCCGCCCGGCCGGCGGCGCCTGCGCGCCCTCGCGCGCGGCACGATCCGGACGCAGGCCCGCGGCCAGCCCCACGATCACCACCAGCAGGCCCAGCCACACCGCCGGGCCCGGGACCCCGCCGCCCGTGAGGACACCCGCACCGGCCGCGGCCAGGGGCGCGATCCCGGCCAACAGGCCCGCGCGGCCGGCGCCCACGGTGGCCACCGTGCGGTACCAGAGCAGGAAGGCCACCGCCGTCACCATGACGGCGAGGTAGCCGGCGGCCGCCCACTGGGCCCGCCCCAGCGACGACAGCCCGGCCGGGCTCTCGAAGGCGGCCGCGAGCCCCGCCAGCATCAGCGCGCCCAGCCACACCGCGTGCACGGACACCCCCCACGCCCCGTGCCGGCGCAGCACCGGCACCGCGAGCAGGGTGAACGCGGCCTCGCAGCCCAGCGCGAGGGCCGCCCAGGCCACCCCCGCGGCGTCCGTCCGGCCCGTCCCCTCGACCAGGACCGCCCCGGCCACCACCACCGGAGCCGCCAGCAGCACCCGGCGGCTGGGCCGCCGCCCTTCCAGGAACGGGCCGAGCAGACCCAGCAG
Source organism: Streptomyces sp. NPDC040545 (assembly GCF_055595065.1). Lineage (NCBI taxonomy): Bacteria > Bacillati > Actinomycetota > Actinomycetes > Kitasatosporales > Streptomycetaceae > Streptomyces > Streptomyces sp. NPDC040545. Next base: position 255,838 of record NZ_JBVIWA010000003.1, on the reverse strand, counting down.
GATCGGTACGGAGGCCACCGCGACGGCGATGACGGCCGGTTCGGCGTGCGCGACCCCGCGGACCACGGCCACGTTGAACAGCACCAGCCCGGTCGCCGCGATCCCGGCCAGCCACAGCCACTCCCGGCCCCGCGGCCGGCGGATCGTCACCCGGGCGGCCCGCGCCAGAGCGAACAGCAGCAGCGCGGCGGCCGCGTACCGGACGGCCTGGGTGGCGAACAGCGGGGCGCCGACGAGCGCCCGCGAGACCGTGACGCTGCTGCCGACCAGCGCCATCCCCGCGATCCCCGGAAGCAGGTCACGGAACGCGGTGGAGCCGGCAGGAGAGGTGGAGGCAGAGGCGGAAGTGGCGGGTGGTGCGGTCGAGGCGGACGTGGGGGTGGAGGCGGGTCGAGTCTGCATGGGACCCAGCGTGGCCGCACAATGGCCCCATGAGCAGGTCCAATGAAGGTGCTACCGAGGGGTCCAAAAGCCCGAGCGGCTCGGACTTCCTCCAGCTCGACGTCGGCCAGGCCCCACCGGGCGGGCGCACCGAATGGCTTGCGGGCCGGCTCCGCGCAGCCATCGCCGACGGCACCCTCCCGGTCGGCAGCCGGCTCCCGGCCAGCCGTGTCCTCGCCGCCGAACTGCGCGTCTCCCGGGGGCTCGTCACCGAGGCCTACCAGCGCCTCGCCGAAACCGGCCAGGTCAGCGGCCGGGGCCGGGGCGGCACCGTGGTCGTCGCCGCGCCACCACCCGTGTCCACCGGCTCCCGCCCACCGGAGCGCGGCGGGCTCGTGGACGCGCTGCGCGCCGTGCCGTGCCGGATCGACCTCTCGCCCGGGGTACCCGACCTCACCGCGTTCCCGCGTACGGCCTGGCTGCAGGCCGAGCGCCGGGTCCTCGCCTCGCTCACCCCGGCCGACTTCGGCTACGGCAACCCCCAGGGCGCGCCCGCACTGCGCGAGGCGGTCGTCGGCTGGCTGGCCCGCAACCGGGGGATCCGGGCCGACCCCGACGAGGTGGTCGTCGTCGCGGGTGTCGCCCAGGCGCTGGCGCTGCTGGCGTACGTCCTGCGGGAGGAAGACGTCCACCGGATCGCGGTGGAGGACCCGGGCTCGCTGGGCGCCCGGCAGCAACTGGAGTACGGGCGGCTGGAGCCGGTCCCCGTACGGGTGGACGAGGCCGGGCTGGACGTGGCCGCGCTGCGGGCGAGCGGGGCCGGTGCCGTGCTGCTCACCCCGGCGCACCAGTTCCCGACCGGGGTCGTCCTCGACGGCGAGCGCCGCCGCGACCTGATCGGCTGGGCGGCCGCCGGGGGACTGGTCATCGAGGACGACTACGACGCGGAGCACCGCTACGACCGGGCCCCCGTCCCCGCCCTGCGCGCCCTGCTGCCGGAGGCGGTCTGCTACGCCGGCAGCGTGTCCAAGCTCCTCGCCCCCGCCCTGCGCCTGGGCTGGCTGCTGGTCCCGCCGCGCCTGCGCGACGCCGTGACCGCCGCCAAGCGCTACGCCGACCTCGGCAATCCGGTCCTCGCCCAGCTGGTCCTCGCCCGGCTGATGGACTCGGGCGAACTGGAACGGCACCTGCGCTACGTCCGGCGCCGCCACCACCGCCGACGCGACGCCATGCTCCGGGCCGTCGCCGAGCTGCTGCCCGGCGCCCGGGTGCACGGCGCGGCGGCCGGGCTGCACCTGATGGTCACCTTCGACGGTGCCGGCTTCGACGACACGGCCCTGGCCTCGGCGGCCCTGGCCCTGGGGGTCAAGACCCACCCGCTGTCCTGGCACCGCGTCCGGCCCGGCCCGCCAGGCCTGATCCTCGGCTACGCGGCCAGCTCGGCCGGAGAGATCGAGGAAGGCATCGCCACCCTGGCCACGGCCCTGGGGAGAGCCGCCGACGGGCTCCCGGAAACCGGCCGGAAAGTTTTTCCGGAACGGCGGCAACCTCCCGGGGGGTCGCGCGTCGTGCGGGGGTGAAGGGCGCAGTCCCGCGTCCTCGACCCGACCGTGGAGAACCACCGTGAAGAACCTGAAGCGTGTCCCCCTGGCCTTCCGCCGGACGGCCGTCACCGCTGCCGCCGCCGGAGTGGCCGTCGCCCTCGCCGGCCCCGCCTTCGCCGCGACCGGCAGCTCGGCCACGCCCTCCCCGTCGGTCAGCGTGCCCGCCGGCGCCTCGCCCACGGCGGGCGGGCCCAAGCCCTCCCCGTCGGTGAGCACCCCGCCGAGCGCGTCCCCGAGCGCCGGCCCCAGCGCGTCGCCGAGCGCGGCCCCCGGCGTTGTCACGCCGGCCCCGGGTTCGAGCACCAGGCCCAGCGCGTCGCCCTCCGAGCCCGCCGCCGCACCCGGCGCGGCGGAGCTCGCGCATACTGGCTCCTCGGCGACGACCATCGCCATGGGGGCGGGGGCCACCGGTCTGGTCCTGGCCGGCGCGGGAGCCCTGTACGCCGTACGGCGCCGCGCGAACAGCTGAGGAATCCCGTGCTCCGACTCGCGTCACCCGTCGGCCCCCTCACGCCCGGCTTCGGCCGGGCGTGGCGGGGCCTTTGGTCGTTGCTGCGCGGGGAGCGTTCCGCCCCGCCGGTCTCCCCGCGGCAGTACGGCTCCTCGCACGGATCCCCGTACGGCTCCTGGTCCCCGTACGACTCCACGGCCCACGGCGACCAGCGCCCGCCCACCGTCAGCGAGCTCTACCACGCGCACCGGCTGCGGATGGTCCGTCTCGCGGTGCTGCTCGTCGATGACCTGGCCACCGCCGAGGACGTGGTCCAGGACGCCTTCACCGCCCTCTACCGGCGGCACGGGGAGCAGATCACCGAGGTCGACAACGCACTGGGCTACCTGCGCACCGCGGTGGTCAACACCTCGCGCTCGGTCCTGCGCCGCCGGCGTACCGTCCGGGCCTGGAGCCCGGCCGCGGCGGCCGACATACCGTCCGCCGAGGACCACGTGGTCCTGGACGAGGCGCACCGCGAAGTGCTCGCCGCGCTCGGCCGGCTCACGCCGCGCCGCCGCCAGGTGCTGGTGCTGCGCTACTGGGCCGATCTCAGCGAGGCGGAGATCGCGGCCACCCTCGGGATCAGCCGGGGAGCGGTGAAGTCCAACGCGAGCCGCGGCCTGGACGCCCTGGAACGGATTCTGGAGGGACGGATATGACGCGTGACGGCGAACGCCTCACCGAGCGCCCCGTCGAGCGCCGGCTGCGGCAGGCCCTCGACGCGCGCGCGGACAGCATCGACGTCCGCCGGCTGCGGCCCGCGGAGCCGCCCGGGGCGCACCTGGGACGACTGCCGACGGCCGGGCTGCGACGGTTCGCGCTGCCGCTGGCGGGCCTGGCGGCGGCTGCGGCGGCCGGGATCGGCTACCTGCTGCTCGCCCCCGATCCGTCGCCCGGCCCGGGGCTGCCGGCCACCCCGCCGCGGATCACGGCCCCCGGCCCGTCCCCGCAGGACCCGACGTCACCCACTCCCCGCCCCTCCGGATCAGGGCGCCCGACCCCGTCCGTGTCCTCGCCCCCCACCGGGTCGGTGAGTCCGTCGGTCCCGGTCTCGCCCAGGGCGTCGGGGTCGCAGCCCCCGTCGGCGAGCCCGTCGGCCGCGCGAGGAGGCATCGTCATGTCCTCCCCGCCGCCGAGCTCCACCCCTTAGTGCTCGTTCAGCCCCGGAGGTTCTCCACCGCCGTGACCAGCGGGGCGAGTTCAGGTGTGCGCGAGGCCTCGTCCAAGGCCTCGCGCAGGGCGGTGTCATTGGTGGGGCGGGCCGCGGCCAGGAGGGTCAGACCCGCCTCGCTGACGTCGGTGTAGATGCCCCGCCGGTCGGTGTCGCAGATGTAGCGGTTCAGCAGGCCGCGGTCCTCCAGCCTGCTCACCAGCCGGGTCGTCGCGCTCTGGCTGAGCACCACCGAGTCGGCGACCTGGTGCATCCGCAGGTGCCCGCCCGGGCCGTTGTGCTGGCGGCTGAGGACGTCGAGCAGCGAGTACTCGCGCACGCTGAGGCCGTGGCCGGCCTGCAGGGCCCGTTCGATGTGCGCCTCGATCCGTCCGTGCAGGAGGGAAAGGGCGCACCAGCCCTGGGAGAGGGCGGTGAGCGCGCTGTCCGTGGCCGTCATGGGCTCCTCCGTCGAAGCGTCGCGGGCTGGGGTGTGTGAAGACCAGGATAGTCCACACACGCAATAGCCCGCGCTTGCAAATATCCCGCGTCTGCAATTAATGTGGACGCATGCAAGCGGCGATCGCAGTCGATCCCCCCGGATCGCCCCGCATCAACCTCGACCGCACTCGACCGCCCTCGGTCGCTCTCCGTCGCCTTCGATCGCGATCACGCCGTCGCACCGCGCACCACTCCCTCCCCTGAAGGACATCTCCCCCATGCCTCTCGCACTCCTCGCCCTCGCCGTCGGGGCCTTCGGGATCGGCACCACCGAATTCGTGATCATGGGTCTGCTCCCCGAGGTCGCCGGCACGTACGGGGTCTCGATCCCCACCGCGGGCTTCCTGGTCACCGGCTACGCCCTCGGCGTCGTCCTCGGCGCGCCCCTCATGACCGTCCTCGGCACCCGCATTCCCCGCAAGCGCATGCTGATGCTGCTCATGGTCCTCTTCATCGCCGGCAACGTGCTCTCCGCCCTCGCGCCTGCCTTCGGCGTCATGCTCGCCGGCCGCGTCGTCGCCTCACTCGCCCACGGCGCCTTCTTCGGCATCGGCGCGGTCGTCGCCGCCGGACTCGTCGCCCCCGAGAAGAAGGCCGGCGCGATCGCCATGATGTTCACCGGACTGACGGTCGCCAACGTCGTCGGCGTCCCCCTCGGCACGTTCGTCGGGCAGACCCTCGGCTGGCGCGTCACCTTCCTGATCGTCGCCGCGCTCGGCGTCGGCGGCCTGCTCGGCATCGCCCGGCTGGTACCCGAGCTGCCCCGGCCCGAGGGCGGGGTACGGATCCGCCGCGAGCTCGCCGCCTTCCGCAACGTCCAGGTACTGCTCGCCATGGCGATGACCGTCCTCGGCTTCGGCGGCGTCTTCGCCGCGATCACCTACGTCACCCCGATGATGACCGACGTGGCCGGCTTCGCCGACTCCTCCGTCACCTGGCTCCTCGTCCTCTTCGGCCTGGGCATGGTCGCCGGCAACCTCATCGGCGGCCGCTACGCCGACCGCGCGCTGATGCCGATGCTGTACGTGGCCCTGGGCGCCCTGGCCGTCACCCTCGCCGTCTTCACCCTCACCGCGCACACCAAGGCCGGCGCGGCCGTCACCCTCGTACTGATCGGCGCCCTCGGCTTCGCCACCGTGCCGCCGCTCCAGAAGCGCGTCCTGGACCAGGCCGCCGGGGCGCCCACCCTGGCCTCGGCCGTCAACATCGGCGCCTTCAACCTCGGCAACGCCCTCGCCGCCTGGCTCGGCGGTCTGGTGATCGCCGCCGGACTCGGCTGGACCGCCCCCAACTGGGTCGGCGCCGCGCTGGCCGCCTCCGCCCTGCTGCTCGCCCTCGCCTCCGGCGCGCTGGAACGCCGTACGACGCGGCACGCCGCCCGCGGCGACCGGGGCGCGGCCGTGCCGGCGGCCGACGCACCCGAGGCCACCGTGGCCGTCCCCGCCCACCACTGATCCACCCCCTTCCCCCGTACGCACGCCCGCCCGCCCCGCAAGGAGAAACACCGCATGTCCACCCCCACCCGCACCGCCGTCGCCCCTCTGACCACCGAGGACGCCGAGCTGCTCGTCGCCACCGCCAACGCCGCCGCCGAAGCGGCCGGGGCCACGGTCAGCGTCACCGTCCTCGACGCCGGCGGCCACCTGCTCGCCTTCCGCCGCGACGACCGCGCCGTACTGATATCCGGCGAGACCAGCACCCGCAAGGCCTACACCGCGCTCCAGCTGAACGCGCCCACCGCCGACCTCGTCGAAGCCGTCCGGCCCGATGGCCCCTTCCACACCCTCCCCACGGCCCTCGACCGGCCCCTGCTGTTCATCGCGGGCGGGCTGCCCGTCCACCGCGACGGCCGCCTCATCGGCGCCATCGGCGTCGGCGGCGGCGCCCCCGACCAGGACCACGGCTTCGCCGCCGCCGCGCGGGACTCCCTCGTCTGAGACCGCCCGGGACCGCCGGGTCGCGCGCCCGTGTCCCCCGTGCCACGTTGGTACGGGGGACACGGGCACATGATGAGCACACCGAGACGGCACACGAGGGTCCGCACCATCGCGACGGCAACGGTCGCCGCGCTGGTCACCCTTGCCCTCCCGGGCTGCACGGCCGCCTCGGACGAGGCACGCGCCCGCGGCCCCGCCGACTCCTCCACCGCCTCCTCGGCGACGGCGGCGCGCCCCGCCGAAGCCGCCCCCACCCCCACCCCCACCCCGTCCTACCCCCTTTCCACCGCCCCGCGCACCATCCCGGCGGTACGGGAGCACGTACCCGCCCGCGGCCCCGGCTGGAAGCCCACCCCCGACGCCCGCGTGGTCGTCGCCCCGGACGACACCGCCGCGCTCGCCGACGAGGCCAAGCTGCTCGCCGGTGAACTGCGCATCGGATACGGGGAGTCGGCGGCGCCGCGGGCCGGGGACGTGGAGCTGTCCCTGGACGCGGGTACCGCCGCAGGGCCTGAGTCGTACACCCTCGACGTCAAGGACGGCCGCGTCCGGATCAACGGCCCCGACCAGGCCGGGGTCTTCTACGGCACGCGCACCCTCAAGCAGGCGGTCAAGAGCGCCGGTTCGGCCCCCGAGGGCACGGTGCGCGACGCCCCCGCCAAGCCGCAGCGCGGCCTCAACCTCGACATAGCCCGCAAGTACTACTCCCCGGACTGGATCGAGGACCGGCTGCGCGAGATGGCCGACCTCAAGCTCAACCAGCTCGGCCTGCACTTCTCCGACGACCAGGCCTTCCGCATCCAGTCCGACACGCACCCCGAGATCGTCTCCACCCCGCACCTCACCAAGGCCCAGGTGCGCGAGATCAACGCGCTCGCCGCCCGGCTGCACATCACGGTCGTTCCCGAGATCGACTCGCCCGGCCACCTCGGCGCGGTCCTGCGCGCCCACCCCGACCTCCAGCTGCGCGACACGCAGGGGCGGGCGGTCAAGGGGGCCGTGGACATATCGAACCCGGCGTCCGCCAAGCTGGTGGACGAGCTGCTGCGCGAGTACATCCCGCTCTTCCCCGGCGGGGCCTGGCACCTGGGCGCCGACGAGTACCAGGCACTGGTCTACCGCGACCCGCAAGCCTCCTTCCCCCAGCTCGCCCGCGCCGCCCAGCAGCGGTACGGGCCCTCGGCTCGGGTCCAGGACCTGGCGACGGGCTGGCTGAACGACCGGGCCGACGTGGTCCGGCCGTCGGGGAAGGCGCTCAAGGCGTGGAACGACGGATTCTTCGCGGGCGGGGTGACGAGCGCCGCCAAGGACATCCAGGTCGAGTACTGGACCGGCAAGGAGAACGGCGCCCGGCCGCCGCTGGAGTACCTGCGCGAGGGCCGCAAGCTCGTCAACCTGAACGACGAGTTCCTCTACTACGTGCTGGGGGAGCCCAACCAGTTCACGTACCCCGCCGGGAAGCGGATCTACGAACAGTGGACCCCGCTCGTACTGCGCGGCACGACCCCCGTCCCGGCCTCGTACGGGCCGCAGATCCTGGGCGGGCGCCTCGCGATCTGGAGCGACCTGGCCGGCGCCCAGACCCAGGCCCAGGTGGCCGCGGGCATCCGGACCCCGCTGGCCGCGCTCTCCCAGAAGGTGTGGGACGCGCGCACGCCCCAGCTGCCCTGGACCGACTTCAAGGCCCTCGCCGACCGGCTCTGACCGCCCCGCCGCGACCGCCCCGCAGGGCTGTGGCTACAGCCGCGCCGTACGGTCGGCGCGCTGCCGGCGGCGCTGGAGCCACTGGCCGACCAGCGGCAGCGCCAGGACCACCGCCGACGTCCAGACGGCGGCGAAAACCCAGATCAGGAGCCGGGAGACGGTGACCGAGGCCGCCACGAACAGCACCGCCGCCACCACACCGAGCAGCCAGGCGGCCACGGTGCGGTGACGCCGGTGTGACGTGGACCGCAGGATCCGGTCGAGGGAACGGTCACCCTTGAGTTCGGCCTCGATCGCGGAGAGGGCGCGCTGCTCGCGATCGGAGAGTCCGGCTCCGTCCATCACGACGTACCTCCGCCGGCTGCTGCCGTCGGGCGCGGGTCGCAGCCTCTGGCCGGGGAATACCCTGCCTGACGCCGCCCAACCCCCGGAGGACGCCGCGAGTACGGGCCCCGGTCACCAGATGGAGTCGACCCACTCCGGGTGGTCGATGAACGGGTTGCGGTTGTGCTGGAACTGGTCGAATATGACCTGGTTCCGGCGCTGCTCGAAGGCGTCCGGCGGGTCCATCTGGTTCCACTGCTTCAGCAGGCTGATCCGGCCGAAGAGGGGCGCGGAACCATTGTTGACCTTGTCGTTCAGCTCGAGGTCCGCGAAACCGTCACCACCGTCGTAGCGGACGGCCATGTACAGCAGCATCCGCGCCACGTCGCCCTTGACGGCGTCACGCGGCTCGAAGGAGTCGGCGTCGGTCAGGCTGCCCGGGGCCTCGCTCACGGGGCTGCCGCCCTTGTCGAAGTCCTTGTTGCCGCGGGTGCTGTTGACGGTGACGTCCTCCGGGCGCAGGTGGTGCAGGTCGGTGCCCGGACCGGTGGCGGTGCCGAAGTCGCCGTGGCTCTTGGCCCAGACGTGCTCGCGGTTCCAGTCGTTGACCCCGCCGCCGTTCGTCGCCTTGGACTGGGAGCGGCCGGAGTAGACCAGGATGACGTTGTTGGGGTTCGCCGGGTCCTGGTCGGTCACCTTCAGGGCGTTCCACACGCCTTCGTAGGTCACCTTGGACTGGTTCTTGATGATGTCGTGCAGGGCGGTCTTCAGCGCGGGCCCGGTCTTGCCCTGGGCGCTCGCGTAGTAGTCCGCGTACGGGTCCGCGGCGGCGGCCGTCGGGTTCTCCGTGGCGGTCGGGCGCTGCGGGCCTGCGGAGGCGGCCGCCGGTACGGCGAACAGGGCGGCGGCGGCGAGGCCGGCCGCCCAGGGGGTCAGGCGCGAGATTCTCATCGGGTGGGGGGTACCTCTCCATACGCACCGTCCCCGCCCGGGGAATTGGCGGAGTGTCAGTGGCAGAGCGAGGGTCACATTGTCATGTGCCGAACAGGTGAAAACCACGTGTCGGGAGTGGGGGATCTTCGTGTGTGCCGGCCCTGCGCCGCGGGCAGGGTAGCGGTGGCCCCCGGTGGGGCCGGAGCGATCGTGACCAGCCCTATCTGGAGCAGCCCATGGCAGTGAAGATCCTCATCGTGACCGGCGACGCGGCCGAGTCGCTGGAGGTCCTGTATCCGTACCAGCGCCTGCGCGAGGAGGGGTACGAGGTCCACATCGCGGCGCCGCAGGTGAAGAAACTGCGGTTCGTGGTCCACGACTTCGAGGAGGGCTTCGACACCTACACCGAGAAGCCCGGCTACACCTGGCCCGCCGACCTGGCCTTCGCGGACGTCGTCACCGAGGACTACGCGGCCCTGGTCGTCCCGGGGGGCCGGGCGCCGGAGTACCTGCGCAACGACCCCGAAGTGCGCCGGATCCTGGCCGCCTTCGCGGAATCCGACAAGCCGATCGCCCAGATCTGCCACGGCCCGCTCATCACGGCCGCGGCCGGGGGCCTGGCCGGCCGCCGGGTGACCGCGTACCCGGCGCTGGAGCTGGACATGAAGGCGGCCGGGGCCGAGTTCGAGGACTCCGAGACCGTGGTCGACGGCACCCTGGTCTCGGCCCGGGCCTGGCCGGACCACTCGCGCTGGATGCGGGAGTTCCTGACGGTGCTGCGCGGCAAGGCTCCGGTGGCCTGAGCGGGATCACGGATCGCGGATCACACGGGCGGCCGTGACCCCCGTGCGAGGGGTCACGGCCGTCGGGTCGTGCCGTCGGGCGGCGCTTCCGGGCCGGACGGGGGCGGGCCACCGCCCAGGGGCCACGCGGCCGCCCGGGGGCCGGGGCGCGGCCGCCCGCGGGACGGGCGCGGCCACCGCCGCGCCGGAGGTCAGCTGACGGGAGTGATGGCCGGAGCCGGCTCGTACCGGTAGTTCTCGCCGAAGTTCTTCTTCACGGCCGTCTCCCAGGAGCCGTCCGCGACCATCTTCTTCAGCGCGTCGTTGATCTTGCGCTGGAGCTCCTTGTTGCCCTTCTTGACCCCGATGCCGTAGTTCTCGTTGCTCAGGCTCTGGCCGAGCAGCTTGAACTTGTTCTCGTTGCCCTTCCGGGCGGCGTACCCGGCCAGGATGGAGTTATCGGTGGTCATGGCGTCGACCCGGCTCTCCTGGAGCGCGACGACGCAGTCCGCGTAGCCGGCCATCTCCAGCAGGCCCGCCTTGGGGGCGAGGTTCTTGCGGAGGTTCTCGGCCGAGGTGGAGCCGGAGACCGAGCACAGGCTCTTCGAATTGAGGTCCTCGGCCTTGCTGATCGAAGCGTCGCCGGCGCGCGTCAGCAGGTCCTGGTGCGCGACGAAGTACGGTCCGGCGAAGTCGACCTTCTCCTTGCGCTTGTCGTTGATCGAATAGCTCGCGACGACGAACTTGACCTCGTTGTACTGGAGCAGCAGTTCGCGGTCGTTGCTGTAGACCTGCTTGAATTCGATCTTGTCCGACTTGTAGCCGAGTTCCTTGGCCACGTAGGTGGCGACGTCGACGTCGAATCCGGTGAAGGTGCCGTCGGTCTCCCGCATGCCTATGCCGGGCTGGTCGAACTTGATGCCGATGGCGAGGGTCCCGTCCCCCTGGTCCCCATCGTCGAAGACGCCGCACCCGGAGGCGGTCAGGGCGATCGCGATCACTGCGGCGACCGCACCGGCCTGGGGAACCTTCATGCTGCACTCTTTCCTGGGCGAACGCGGGACGCGTCACCGGGATCGCCGGGGGCGTGTGGAACCGCGCGAATATGGGGGACGTCGGGACGCGTGTACGAGGAAGCTAGGAAGCGGAACGCCTTACCGTCACTAGATTTGAGCAAAACTTGAGGATAACGATCCGGTCAGCCGCAGATCGTGCGGTTGGCGCAGGTCGCAGCGGGGGATAGGGGCGGGCGCGGGAACGGGTCCGGCGCGACGGGACGAAAATGCGTTGCTATCGGGTGAAGGGGGCAAGTCGGTTTTTGTTCCCACCGTGAAGCTGGCCGAATCCGGTACGGCACGCAACCCCGCCGGGGCCGGGGGACACGTGGGATCATCGACGCGCAATGCCCGTGAGCGAAGGGGGAGTTCGGTGACCGGTGTACGCAAGGGGCTGGCCAGGGTGGAGTTCGCGCTGCGGTGGGACCCCAGCCCGGCGGGCGCGCCCGCGAACGACCTCGACATAGTCACCGCGGTCTACGGCGCCGGGGACCTCCACGGGACGCCCGTCCAGCTCGTGCACTTCGGCAGCCGGTCGCCCGACGGAACCATCACCTTGAACCGGGACAGCCACACCGGCCAGGGCTTCGGCTTCGACGAGGTGATGACCATCGAGCTGGACCGGATGGCACCGGAGTCGAGCCGGGTGCTGGTCGGCGTGGTCATCCAGAACGCCGACGCCGGCGTCGCGGGCCGTACGAAGACCTTCGCCGACATCGGCGGCACCGGATTCCGGATCCGCGAGGGCCACACCGACCTCGCCCAGGGTGACTTCGCGTCCGTGGCGGCCGCCACGGCGGCCACCGTCGCCGAGTTCAGCCGTGACGCCTCGGGAACCTGGTCCTTCGAGCTGCGGCTGCACGGATTCGACGTCGACCCGGAGGTGTTCGCCCGGACCATGGGCGCGCTCCGCTGAGGCGGGCCGGGCCGGTGCGGGGCCGCGCGGACCGGGCGGCGGCCACTCCTGGGGTGAGTGGTCGCCGCCCGGTCCGGGTGGCGCGCTGCCGCCGTCCCCACGAGGCAGCGCGGGCAGGTCGCCGTCAGGTCATCAGAACGGCGGCCCGCCGGTTCAGGGGGCCTGGCCGGCCGGGGGCCCGGTGGGTCGGGAAGGCGTGAGACCCAGGGACGGGAGCATCACGGCGTCGACGAACCGGACCAGGTAGTCGGCGTCCGCGTACCGCCCCTCCAGCACCGGCCGGATCCGGAGCACGCCCATCAGCTGGGCGGGCAGGAACTCCACGGCCGGATGGTCCGCGGCGATCTCGCCGCGCGCCACGGCCCGTCCGACCATCTCGGCGAACGCGGCCAGCTCCGGCTCGACCAGCGCCTCGCGCAGGGCGGCCTGGAGTTCCTCGTCGCTGAGCACGGCGTGCCCGAGGGCCTGCGTCAGCCGGGTGTCCCTGCCGGAGGTCCCGGCCGCGATCCGGGCCGCCTCGCGCAGATCGCCGGCCAGTGACCCGGTGTCCACCGCGACGAGGGTGCCGCGGCGCCCTGCGCGCAGGGCCGCGGCGACCAGGCGGGGCTTGGTCTTCCACTGCCGGTAGAGCGTCGACTTGCCACAGCTGGCCCGGGCGGCGACGCCCTCCATGGTCAGCGCCTCGTAGCCGTACTCGCGCAGCTGCTCCAGGACGGCGTCGTAGAACTCCTGCTCACGCTCCGGTGTGATCTTGGAGCGGCGCGCGGGGGACGGTGTCGACGTCATGGATGCGGCTCTCCTCAGGGGCGCCTCGGCGGCAGGTTCCACTACGGAAGTGTACGGGAACGCGAGCGTATCGGTACACCGGCGTATCGATACGCCAATGTATCGATACACTGGCGTGTCGCTGTGCCCGTAAACAGGAAGAGAGACCGGGGGATGAGCTCCCACACCACACCTGCCGGGCCGGCAGCCGGACCGAGAGCCGCGCGCCGCCGCCTCATACGCGAGCTGCTGCTCGTCGCGGGCTTCTTCACCGTCTACAAGGCGGGCCGGCTGCTCTCGACCGACCGCACCGACGAGGCCTTCCGCAACGCGGCGCGCATATGGGACGCCGAGCGCTTCCTGCACCTGCCGGGCGAGGGCGCGATACAGCGGCTGCTGCTGCACGGGGACGCCCTCGTCACCACCGCGAACACCTACTACGCGGGCGTCCACTTCCCCGCGACCGCGCTCTTCCTGATCTGGCTCTACGTCCGGCGCCCCGCCCACTACCTGTGGACGCGCCGCGTGCTCGCCGGACTCACCGGAGCCGCCCTCGCCCTGCACCTGGCCTTCCCGCTCGCGCCCCCGCGCCTGCTCGACGCCGCGCGGCTCATCGACACCGCACAGGTCTACGGACCCACCGTCTACAGGGCCGCACCGGCCGAGGACACCCTGGCGAACCAGTTCGCCGCCATGCCCTCACTGCACTTCGGCTGGGCGCTGATGCTGGCGCTCGGCATGATCGCCGCCACCTCGTCGCGGTGGCGCTTCCTGTGGCTGCTGCACCCGCTGCTGACCCTGCTCGTGATCGTCGGCACCGCCAACCACTACTGGCTCGACCCCGCCGTGGCCGCCGCCCTGCTGGGGGCGGCCCTGCTGCTCACCCCGAAGCCGCGAACGAGCGAGCCGGATCCGGACCGGGACGCGCGCCCGGACCCGGACCGCGGAACGGGCCCGGAGCCCGGCCACGACATCCCCGTACGAAGCCTGCCGCGCCCGCGGAGAGCGGACGCGGCCGTAGGAGCCGGACAATGAACGACACCACCCTCGCCGTCGGACTCTGCCTGGCTTCGGCCGTGGCCTACGCGGCCGCGGCCGTCGCCCAGGAACGGCTCGCCCGGGCCGCCGTCGCGCGCACCGCCAAGGCTCTGCTGGGCTCCGGTGCCTGGTGGTGGTCGGCCGGGCTGAACGCCGCCGCCGCGCTGCTGCACGCGGCGGCCCTGCGGTACGGCCCCCTGACCCTGGTGCAGCCGCTCGGCGCGCTCACCCTGGTGGCCGCCGTCCCGCTGGGGGCGCGCAGGTCCGGCCGCCGGGTGGCGGCCACCGAATGGCGGGGCACCCTGGCCACCGTCACCGGGCTCGGCCTGCTGCTGCTCCCCGCCTCCGGGCCGGCCCCCGACGACACCCTCACGCTGATCGAGGCGCTGGCCGTCTCCGGCGCGACCCTGGCTGTGATCCTGATGCTGACCGCGGACAAGGACCCGCGCTCGGGCCTGCGCCACGCGACCGCCTCCGGGCTGGCCTCCGCGGCGGCCTCCGCCCTGACCCAGACGGTGGCCGTCGCGGCCGGTCGCGGCGGAGCCCTGCTCAGCGTCCGGGTCGTCTCCGTGGCCCTGCTCGTCATGGTGTTCGCCGTCGGCGGGATGCTGCTGTCGCAGCGGGCCTACCGCGGCGGACTGGGCGCCCCGCTCGCCGTGGTGAACCTCGCCAACCCGCTGGCCGCGGCCGCCATCGGCATGGTGCTGCTCGGCGAACGGCTGCAGGGCGGAGTGCCGGGGCTGCTGCTGGCCGGCGCCGGTGCCTTCCTGGCGGCGCGCGGGGTGGTCCTGCTCACCCGGACGCCCTCCACCGGCGCGGGTCCGGGCTCCGGACCCGTCCCGGGTGCCGAGCTCCCCGTACCGGCCGGCCGCGTGGCGGTCTGAGCGGCGGAGAACCGAGCCGCCCGCGGGCGCGTCCTCCCAGGAGAACGCCCGAACGACCGAACGACCGAAGCGGAGTGACCGGACATGGGGATCGTCAGCTGGATCATCCTGGGACTGCTGGCCGGGGGCATCGCCAAGGTCCTGCTGCCCGGACGGGATCCCGGCGGCCTGATCGGGACGACCCTCATCGGCGTCGCCGGAGCCTTCACCGGCGGCTGGCTGTCGGCGAAGGTCCTGGACAAGCCCATCCAGACCGAGTTCTTCGACCTCGCCACCTGGGGCTCCGCCATCGCGGGCTCACTGGTCCTGCTGATCGGCTACCGCATCCTGTTCGGCAACTCCCGCAACTGACCCGGCCCCACACGGTCCGGGCCCGGCCGCCCGTCACGATCCGGCCGAATACGCCGGCCGCACCACCGCGACGTACGCGCACGAGCAGCGAGGAAACCGGGAGCCAGATGAGTGTCACCCCCGTCCCCACAGCCGACCTGTACGACGAGTACGGCGAGTCCCTGGCCGTCTGTGCCACCGGGTTCCGCCAGTTCGGCGGCCGCCGGCTGTTCGCCGGCCCCGTACGGACCGTGCGCTGCCACGAGGACAACGCGCTGCTGCGCACCCTGCTCCACACGCCGGGCGAGGGTGCGGTCCTGGTCGTGGACGGCGGCGGCTCGCCGCGTACCGCCCTCGTCGGCGACCTCATCGCGGGCGCGGCCGAGGCCAACGGATGGGCCGGCCTGATCATCAACGGCTCGGTCCGCGACAGCGTCGCCCTCGGCGGGCTCGACCTCGGCATCAAGGCGCTCGGCACGGTCCCCCGCAAGAGCGGCAAGACCGGCGACGGCGCGGTCGACGAGCCCGTCACCATCGGCGACGTCACCTTCCGCGCCGGGGACACCGTCCACGCGGACGACGACGGCGTGGTCGTCCTGCCCCGCTGACCTCCGGACCGCTGACCTCCGGACCGCTGACTTCCGGACCGCTGACCTCCGGACCGCCGACGCCGGACCGGAGCCGGGGGACCGGGGCGGTTCAGAACCGGCCAGGGCCCGAGCACGGGCCCTGGCCCGGTCCCGGCGGGCCGGGTTTCACTGCGGGCCCATGAGACGACGACACAGGATCACCGGCCTGCTCGGCGCGATCGCGCTGACCGCCGCCACCCTGGCCGCCGCGGGACCCGCGTCCGCCGCCGGGACCCCGGCCACGGACCCGCCACCCTCGGAGTTCGGCACCGACTGGCACGACCCGCTCACCGCGGCCCCGCCCGTCGCCCGGCCCACGACCCGGTCCTGCCAGGTGACCCTCGCGGAGGCACAGTTCCGCGACTTCACGCCCTACCAGGGCAGCTACACACCGCCCACCGCCTGCGGCGCCGGCAGCTGGGCCAAGGTGGTCCTGCGCCTCGACGGCAAGGTCAAGGGCCGCCAGTACGACCGCCTCGGCCACCTCTCCCTCGGCGGGGTCGAGATCCTGCGGACCTCCACCCCGCAGCCCTCGCCCGACGGCATCGCCTGGTCCGTCGAGAAGGACGTCACCCGCTACCGCGACACCCTCGCCCGCCCGCAGCCCGTCGAGATGCTCATCGGCAACGTCGTGAACGACACGTACACCGGTGTCATCGACGTCAAGGTGACCCTGACCTTCTACGCCGCCGACGGCCGCAACCCCGCCCCGGACACCCCCGACCGCGTCCTGCCCCTCACCTCCCCCTCGGTCACCACCCCGCGCAACACGGAGCGCCTCCTCGCCGAGGTGTACGCCACCGGCTCGGGCGGCGGCTGCGAGGAGTACTGGTACATGACCACCCCGGACGCGGCCCCGTACTCCTGCAAGGCCGCCGACGGCCCCTACCGCGAGGTCCGGGTCTCCGTCGACGGACAGCTCGCCGGCATCGCCGCGCCCTTCCCCACCGTCTGGACCGGCGGCTGGTCCAACCCCTTCCTCTGGTACGTCACCCCCGGCCCGCGCGCCTTCGACGTCCAGCCGATCCGCTACGACCTCACCCCCTACGCCGCTCTCCTCAACGACGGCCGTCCGCACCGGATCGAGGTCTCCGTCGCCGGGGTCCCCGCCGGACAGAGCGGCTGGAGCACCCCCACCAACCTGCTGCTCTGGCAGGACGAGGCCCGGGAGGTCGTCACCGGCGCCCTGACCCGCTACGAGCGGAGCGATCCGGCCGGCCACTCCCGCTGGACGCCCGCGGCCCCCGGGGGACAGCACCGACTGGACACCGAGGACGGACACCGGCTGACCGTCGCCGGGCACCTGAACACCTCCCACGGCCGCGTGGCCACCACCGTCACCCGCGCCGTGCGGGGCACGTCCGTGCACCGCTGGACCGGCGGCGAGAACCAGGACGCGCTCACCGCCACCTGGACCGACGAGGAGAGCGTGACGCGCGGGCCGGCCACCACCCGGACCGACCGCACCTACACGATGGACGGCGAGACCACCCTCGGCGACGGCGACCGGCTGCGTACCGTCCTCTCGCTCGGCGACCGCGCCGACACCGTCACCCTGCGCGGCGGCAAGGCGGTCGACAGCTCCCGGCTCGACGACCGGTACACGGGCGACGCCACCTACACCGCGAACGTCCCGCGCGACCAGCGGCACGCGGTCGCCACCACGTCCGCCCGCTACCGGTTGTACGGGTCCGCAGCGCCCGGCGGCTGTTACGACCGGACGGTTGCCACCGCTCAGGGCACGCTCACGGTGGACCGCCGACACTGCTGAGCCGGCCGCCCCCTACGATGAGCGGCCATGGATACGAGTGAGGCCGGCAGACAGCTGATCGACGGCCGTTTCGAGCTGGTCGCACCGCTAGGCAGCGGGGGCATGGGTACGGTGTGGCGCGCCCGCGACATCGCCCTGCACCGCGAGGTCGCGCTCAAGGAGGTGCGCCCGCCGGACCCGGCGACCGCCGCCGCCCAGCCCGGCCTCGCGGACCAGATGCGCGAACGCGCCGTCCGCGAGGCCCGCGCCCTCGCCCGTCTCGCCCACCCCCACGTCGTGACGATCCACCACATCGTCGAGCCCGCGGCGGGCACGGACGGGCACCCGTGGATCGTCATGGAGATGGTCCGGGGCGGCTCCCTGCACGACCGCCTGGAGTCCGGTCCCATGCCGCCCGCCGAGGTGGTGCGGCTCGGCCTCGACGTGCTGTCCGCGCTGCGCGCCGCGCACGCCGAGGGGATCCTCCACCGTGACGTGAAGCCCGCCAACGTGCTGCTGCGCCCCGACGGGTCGGCCGTGCTGACCGATTTCGGCATCGCCGCGCTGCACGACTCCACCGGACTCACGGCGACCGGCGTGCTGATCGGCTCCCCGGAGTACATCGCGCCCGAACGCGTCCGCGGCGAGGAGGGGCTGGCCGCCTCCGACCTGTGGTCGCTGGGCATGCTGCTCTACGTGGCCGCGGAAGGGGTCCACCCGCTGCGCCGCGCCACCAGCCTGGCCACGGTCGTCGCGGTCCTCGACGAGCCGATCCCGGCGCCCGTGCGCTCCGGCCCGCTGGCGCCCGTACTGGAACGGCTGCTCGTACGGGATCCGGCCGCGCGGCCCGACGGGGCGCAGCTGGAGCAGCTGCTCCGGGACGCGAGCGCCGCTCTCGGATCCGGCTACGGCGCGGGCGCCGGGCCGGTCGCCGTCGCGCCGGCCGTCTCCGTACAGGCGGTCTCCACGCCGGCCGCGCCGGTCGTCCCGGGTCAGTACGGCCCGTACGGCGGCCCGTACGGCTCGCCCACGCCGCCGCCGTTCGGCCAGGGCGCCTCCCCCTACGCGGCCCCCACCACACCCGTCGCGCTGACGCCCGCACCGCGCAGGCGCCCGGCCCTGATCGGCGCCGCGCTCACGGCGGTACTGGCGGCCGCGGTCGTCGGGATCGTCCAGTTGATGCCCGACGGGAACTCCGGGGACGACGACGCGGCCGACTCTCGCGCCACCCGGCCCGCCGTCGCCACCCCGGGCGGTAGCCCGGCCTCCACCCCCGGTGCGAAGGCGAGCACCTCCAAGGCCGGCACGGCCCGCGGCAGCATGCTCACCCCCGAGAACATCCGGATCGCCCTGGACGCGCTCAAGGAGAAGACCGGCACCACCACCTTCGTGGACCTCAAGGTCTACGAGGGGTACGTCCTCGCCTCGATCCCCACCGCTCCCGGCGCCGATACCGTCGACGCCTGGCAGTACCGCGACGGCTCCGCCAAGCGCACGGGCCCGGACGGCACGGTCGAGGAGGGCGAGCCGCTCATCGACATGGCCACCGTCAACTGGGACGCGCTGCCCGGCCTGCTGGAGCAGTCCAAGAAGGACCTGGGTGTCGAGAAGCCGACCTCGACGTATGTGATCGTCGAGCCCTGGATGATGGACCAGGTCCCCTGTATGCGGCCCTACATCACGGACGAGTACGGTCGCGGCGGCTACGTGCTCGCCGGGATCGACGGCAAGGTCAAGAAGGTCACCAAGCTCTGACATCGTCTACCCGTACGCACGTACGGTCCGACACGTTCAGGAGCACGACCACGATGCCCAGCTGGCGCACCACCCTCACGGGGGCCGGTATTTCCGGCCCCCTGCTGCGCGACGACTACACCCACGCCGCGCGCCGGGTGCTCCGCCGCGAACCCGCCCCGTACCTGGCGCTGCGGCTGCTCGCCGCGCCACCGCTGGTGCCCGCCCTCGCCGCGGGTCTCGCCTTCATGAACCTGGTCGACGACGTCGCCGAGACCGGTACCCCGCAGCAACGGGCCGCCGGCCTCGCCGCGTTGTCCGAGCGGGTGGCGACGGCCCTGAAGTCCGGGGACAGCCCCGACCCCCTCCTGCGGGCCTACGCGCACGCGGTGGACACCCGCGGCCTGCCCCGGCACTGGGTCTGCCGCTTCCTGGAGGGCGCCGCCACCGCCGAGGCGGGCTTCGACGGCTTCGCCGCGGAGGAGGACTTCCAGGCCTACCTCGACGCCTACGCGTGGCCCGGGGTGCTGGTCTTCACCGGACTGCAGTACCAGGGCGGCCCCGACCCGGAACAGGCCGCGGGCTGGCGGCGGTTCGTCGACGCCGCCCAGCGCGTGGACTTCCTCGCCGATCTGCGCGAGGACCTCGCGGCCGGCCGGCTCTGCATCCCGCGCGCCCGCCTCGCCGAGCATTCGGTGACCCGCGCCGACCTGGAACAGGCCCGCGACACCCCGGCCGTGCGCGCTCTGCTGGCCGCCGAGTGCCGGCGTGCCCGTACGGCCCTGGACGCGGCCCACGGGATCCTCGCTCTCGCCGAACCCGGGCTGCGTCCCGTCATCGCGACCATGACGGAGCTGATGGCGCACCAGCTGACCGCCGTGGAGCGGGCGGGGGTCACCGCCCTGCGCCGGGACATCGGCTACGGCCTGGCGGCGCCCCTGCGGATCCTCGTCCGCGCCGCCCGGCGCCGCACGGTGTGAACCGGCGCGGGGAGCTTCCCGGTTCCTAGTAGGCCCCGTTGACGTTGTCGATCGAGCCGTAGCGCGCGGCCGCGTAGTTGCAGGCGGCGGTGATGTTGGCGACCGGGTCGTAGGAGTTCTGCGAGGTGCCGGGCACGTGGTAGGCGCGGAAGGTCGGATCGATGACCTGGAGCAGACCCTTGGACGGGATGCCGTTCTGGGCATTGATGTCCCAGTTGTTGATCGCCAGCGGATTGCCCGAGGACTCCCGCATCACATTTCGGTGAATTCCGTTGTAGGAACCCGGAATGCCGTGCTTGGCCATGACGGCGAGGGACTCGCGGATCCACCCGTCGAGATTGTTCGGGTAGGCGGTGGCGGGCTTGGCGGCCGGCTTGGCGGCGGGCTGGGCAGCGGGCTTGAGGGCGGTCCGGGCGGCGGACCTGCTCGCACGTTCGGTCTCCGCCTGGGTGCCGAGCTTCAGTTTGATGCCGGGCCGGATGATCGCCGGATTGTTGCCGATGACGCTCCGGTTCGCCGCGTAGAGCTGCTGCCAGCCGCCGCTCAGGGAATGATCCGCCGCGATCTCCGAAAGGGTGTCGCCCGCGACCACGGAATACGTCGTGGGGGTGGCGGCCGTCTCCGCCGCCCCGGCGGTGGTCGCGCTGATCAGCGGGAGAGTGAGGGCCGCGCCACCGGTGCCGGCGAGGGCCAGCTTGCGGGTGATCCGGTAGTGCTTCGGCCGACGGTGCTTACCTTTTGCAGGCATGGCGGAATTCCTCACGTGGGGGGACGGGAGATCCCGGGCGGGGGCCGTATTCGGCGTCTGACCACCAGGAACGAGGTGACCGTAGGCGAGCCCGCCGCGCGGGAACAAGACCCGAATTCCACCGATAGATCGACATCTCGCTATCGGCCGGGTAAATGACCTTGAAGGGGTATCCGTGCAATAGCCGATTCCCTTTCCGGGAAAAGGGAATCGGCCGTTGTGCGGAAATGATGTTGAGGTGTCCGGTGTGGCTCACATCACGGGTCGCCGACCGGATGGCCAATGCGGGCAAGTCCGCTCTCCGGGTGCCTCATCAGGGCGACTTGCCTGTAGGTGGCGAATCACCCATAAAGGATTCTTTCCGGCGTATTGCCGTCCCGTGCGCCCCCAGGGTCACTCCAGCCGCTCCAGGAGGGCCGTCACGGCCGTCACCGCCCCCTGCGAGGCCGGCAGCAGCGGCAGCCGGACGTCCGGGGTCGGGATCCGCCCCTGGGCGTGCAGGACGCCCTTGAGCACCGCGGGATTGGGCTCGGCGAAGGCCGCCGCCGACATCCGGGCCAGCGCGTGCCCCAGCGGCCGCGCCCGGGCGACGTCACCCGCCCGCCAGGCCTCGGCGAGCTCCGCGAAGCGGTCCGTCGCCAGATGCGCCGAGGCGAGGATCCCGCCCACCGCACCCAGCGCCAGCAGCGGGGAAAGGTACGCGTCGTCGCCGGCCAGCACCTCGAACCCGGCCGGCAGGTCACCGAGCAGCGCCACCGCGTCCTCGCCGACGCCACCGCCCGCGTACTTCATGCCGGCGACCCCCGGCAGCGCCCCGAGCGCCCGCAGCGCGGCCGCGTCCAGGGGCTGCCCGGTCCGGTAGGGGATGTGATAGACGATCAGCGGGACCGGGCTCACCCCGGCCAGTCGCGCGAAGTGCGCCATTACCCCGGCCGCCGAGGGCCGCACGAACGGAGGCACGGTCACCAGCGCCGCGCGCACCTCGGGCCACCGGGTCAGCCGGGCCAGCGAGGCCTCGGCGGCCCGGGTGCCGCCGGCCCCCGCACCGACGGCCAGCGGTGCGCCCCGCTCCCCGCAGACCCGGGCGCACACCCCGGTGACGAGGTCGCGCTCCGCCTCGTCGAGACCGGCCGCCTCCGCGGTGGTGCCGAGCGCGACGAGGCCGGTGGCGCCGGCGTCCAGCACCTCGTGGGCGAGTGCCTCCAGCGCCTCGGCGGCGACCTCACCGGTGCGGGTGAAGGGAGTGATGAGCGGTACGTGAATCCCGTGCAACGGGAGGTTCTCTGCGATGTCCTGTGCCATGCCCAAGAGCCTTGCCCGCCCGAAGGATCAAATCCAGTTCGTGTTCCTTACCCGACCCGTAAGCTGAGCCGATGCTCGATGTACGACGCCTGCGCCTGTTGCGCGAACTCGCCCGCCGCGGCACCATCGCCGCCGTCGCCGAGGCCCTCAGCTTCAGCCCTTCGGCCGTCTCCCAGCAGCTGAGCGTCCTCGAACGCGAGGCCGGCCTGCCCCTGCTGGAGCGCACCGGCCGCGGGGTGCGCCTCACCCCGGCCGGCCGGAACCTGGTCGGACACGCCGAGGCGGTCCTCGAGCGGCTGGAACAGGCCGACGCCGACCTCGCCGAAGCGCGCGGGGGGCTCGCCGGAGCCCTGCGGATCGGCGCCTTCCCCACCGCCACCCGGGCCATCGTCCCGGCCGCGCTGATCGCCCTCGCCCGGCGCCATCCGGGGCTGGAGCCGATGGTCTCGGAGACGGACCCGGCCGCGGTGGCACACGCCCTGCGGGCCGGGGACCTGGACGTGGCCCTGGTGCACGAGTACGACTTCGTACCCGCCGAGCCCGAGCCGGGACTGGCCACCGAACCGCTCTACGGCGAGGCGATGTATCTGGCCGCCCCCGCCGCCGGGGTTCCCGCCCCGCCCCCAGGACCCGCCCCCTCCGGGGAACCCAGCCCCTCCGGGGAACCCGCCCCGTCCGGCGGACACGACCAGGGCGCGGTCCTGCGGACGCACGCCCGGGCGCCCTGGATCACCGCCACCCCCGGCACCCTCTGCCATGCGATGACCGTCCGGGCCTGCCAGGCGGCCGGTTTCACCCCGCGGGTCCGCCACCAGGTCGACGAGTTCGCCACCGTGCTCGCCCTCGTCGCGGCGGGCCAGGGGGTGGCCGTCGTACCGCAGCTCGGGGTCACGGGACCGGCCGATCCGGCCGTGCGCCTCACCCGCCTGCTCATGGAGCGCCGTACCAACCTCGCCTTCCGCAGCGGAGCCGGCGCGCACCCGGCCGTGGCGGCCTTCGGCGCGGCACTTCGGGCCGCCGTACCACCGGATCTGGCCGGGTCGCGCGCCGGAACGTGACACAACTCCCTTACCGCGTGCCGTCCGTGTACGTTCGTTGATCCAGACGGATTCGATCAGAGCGGGGTACGACGTGACACATCGCGTACGAGGGGTCATCGCCCGGAGCAAGGGCGCACCGGTGGAGACGACGACGATCCTCGTGCCCGACCCGGGACCCGGCGAGGCCCTCGTCCGGGTGCAGGCCTGCGGGGTCTGCCACACCGACCTCCACTACCGTGAGGGCGGCATCAACGACGAATTCCCCTTCCTGCTCGGCCACGAGGCCGCCGGAGTCGTCGAATCGGTCGGCCCCGACGTCACCTCCGTGGCCCCCGGGGACTTCGTGATCCTGAACTGGCGCGCGGTGTGCGGCACCTGTCGCGCCTGCAGGCGCGGACGCCCCTGGTACTGCTTCTCCACCCACAACGCCACCCAGCCCATGACCCTGGAGGACGGCACCCCGCTCTCCCCGGCCCTCGGCATCGGCGCCTTCGCCGAGAAGACCCTGGTCGCGGCCGGCCAGTGCACCAAGGTGGACCCGGCGGCCTCCCCGGCCGCCGCCGGACTCCTCGGCTGCGGCGTGATGGCCGGTCTCGGCGCCGCCCTGAACACCGGCAACGTCGGACGGGGCGACTCCGTCGCCGTCATCGGCTGCGGGGGAGTGGGCAACGCGGCCGTGGCCGGAGCCCGCCTCGCCGGTGCCTCGCGGATCATCGCGGTGGACCTGGACGACCGGAAGCTGGAGTGGGCCCGGGGCCTGGGCGCGACCCACACCGTCAACGGGCGCACGGAGGACGTGGTCAAGGCCGTCCAGGCCCTGACCGGCGGCAACGGCGCGGACGTCGTCATCGACGCCGTGGGCCGCCCCGAGACCTACCAGCAGGCCTTCTACGCGCGCGACCTGGCCGGGACGGTGGTCCTGGTGGGCGTACCGACCCCGGAGATGAAGCTCGAACTCCCGCTCCTCGACGTCTTCGGCCGCGGCGGCGCCCTGAAGTCCTCCTGGTACGGGGACTGCCTGCCCGAGCGCGACTTCCCGCTGCTCATCGACCTCTACCTGCAAGGCCGGCTCGATCTGGACGCCTTCGTCTCCGAGACCATCCCGCTCGACGGCGTCGAGGACGCCTTCGCCCGGATGGAACGCGGCGAGGTCCTCCGCTCGGTCGTCGAGTTCTGACACCCCGTCCGGCCCGGCCCGCCCGTGATGCCGGGCCGGTCCGGCCGGTCCGGTCAGGCCCTGCCTAGACTCGGACCGCCACAACCCCCGCGCCCCCGCCGCCACCCGGCCGGGGCGCGGTCCTTCATCTCCTCGTACCCCTGGGGGCCGTCCGTGACCATCGCACACAGCTACCGCCAGCCCGGCACGGTCCTCACCGACCACCGGTTCTCCGTCCCCCTGGACCACGCGCGCCCGGACGGGGAGCGGATCGAGCTGTACGCCCGGGAGGTCGTGGCCGCCGGCAAGGACCCAGAGGCGCTGCCGTGGCTGCTCTACCTGGAGGGCGGTCCCGGCTTCGGCGCCCGCCGTTTCACCGGCCGCCAGGCGTGGCTGGAGCGCGCGCTGACCGAATACCGGGTGCTGCTCCTCGACCAGCGCGGAACCGGTCGCTCCACCCCGGTGAACCGGCAGACCCTTCCCCTGCGCGGCACCCCCGCGCAGCAGTCGGAGTACCTCGCCCACTTCCGCGCCGACTCCATCGTGCGCGACGCCGAGGCCATCCGCCCCGGCCTGACCGGCGGAGCACCCTGGACCGTGCTCGGCCAGAGCTTCGGCGGCTTCTGCACGACCCACTACCTCTCCACCGCGCCCGAAGGCCTCACCGCCGCCCTGATCACCGGCGGCCTCCCGTCGCTGACCGCCACCGCCGACGAGGTGTACGAGGCCGCGTACCCGCGCATCGAGCGCAAGAACCTGGCCCACTACGCCCGGTACCCGATGGACGTCGAGCGCGCCCGCCGGATCGCCGCCCACCTCGCGGAGTACCCGGCCGAACTCCCCGGCGGCCACCGCCTCACCGTCGAGGGCTTCCAGTCCCTCGGCATCCTCCTCGGCGGGGGCGACGGCAGCCACCAGCTCCACTACCTGCTGGAGGACGCCTTCGTGCCGACCCCCGCGGGACCCGCCCTCTCCGACGCCTTCCTGGAGGCCGTCCGGGTCCAGCTCTCCTTCGCCGGGCACCCCCTCTACGCGCTGGTCCACGAGGCGATCTACGCCCAGGACCCCGCCACGCCCACCGGCTGGGCCGCCGAACGGGTGCGCGCCGGCCACCCCCGCTTCGACGCCGGCAAGACGCTCGCGGGCGACGAGCCGCTGCTCTTCACCGGCGAGACCATCCACCCCTGGCACTTCACCACCGACCCGTCCCTCGCCCCGCTGCGCGAGACGGCCGAACTCCTGGCCGCCCGCACCGGCTGGCAGCCGCTCTACGACCCCGCGCGCCTGGCCGCCAACGAGGTGCCGGTGGCCGCCGCCGTCTACCACGACGACATGTACGTGGACACCGCGCACTCGCTGGAGACGGCCCGGTCCGTCCGGGGCCTGCAGACCTGGGTGACGGACGAGTTCGAGCACGACGGCGTCCGCGCCGGCGGCCCCCGCGTCCTGGACCGCCTGCTGTCCCTGGTCCGCGACGAGGCCTGAGTCAGCCGGGGCCTGGGTCAGCCGGGTTCCACGAACGCGCGGGTCAGGTGCGCGGTGGCCAGCCTCGTGCAGCTGGCCGCTCGCCCGCGGCGGCGCCACCGGCCCGATCGCGCCCGGATCCAGCCGGCCGGCCCGTTCCCACGCGGCCTCGCTCGCCCCCGGAAAGGCGGCACGGGCCGGCTCGAATCAGATCCCCGCGGCGTCGAGCAGCGCCACCACCTGCCCGTGTCGGTCCATTCGCCTATTGTGCGAGACATGACCGAACAACCTGATCAGCAGCCCGCCTTGCAGCCCATGCCCACCGACTGGACGCGCGCCCTCGCGGTGGTCGCGCACCCCGACGACCTCGAGTACGGGTGTGCCGCGGCCATCGCGCACTGGACGGACGGGGGCCGGGAGTTCGTCTACCTGCTCGCCACGCGAGGCGAGGCGGGTATCGACAGCATCGCCCCCGCCGACTGCGGTCCGCTGCGCGAGGCGGAGCAGCGGGCGAGCGCCGCGGTCGTCGGTGTGTCCGAGGTGGAGTTCCTGGACTACCGCGACGGCGTCGTCGAGTACGGCCTCGGCCTGCGCCGGGACATCGCCGCCGCCATCAGGCGGCACCGGCCTGAGCTGATCGTCACCCTCAACCACCGTGACACGTGGGGCGGTGCGCAGGGCGGCGGCTATTGGAACACCCCCGACCACAAGGCCGTCGGCCGGGCCGTGCTGGACGCGGCCGGTGACGCCGGGAACCGCTGGATCTTCCCCGAGCTGATCGAGCAGGGCCTGGAGCCGTGGAACGGCGTGCGCTGGGTCGCGGTGGCCGGATCCGCCACCCCGACGCACGCGGTCGACGCCGGCCCCGGGCTGGAGCGTTCGATCGCGTCCCTCCTGGAGCACAAGGCGTACATCGAGGTGCTCACGGACCAGGACCCCGAGGAGTACGTCCGCACCTTCCTCACCGGGAACGCCCAGCAGGCCGCGGCCCGGTTCGGCGGGCGTCCGGCCGTGGCGTTCGAGGTCTTCCCCCGCTGACCGGCCGCCTCTAGTCTGACGATCCGTCAGTTCGGCGGGTCGTCAGCCATCGGGCCGGGGGTGCGGGACACGGTGATCGACACCATCTCCACGGAGATCGCGGAGGGCGAGGAGCGGATCAGGCTGGTGGTCGCGGACGGCCTCGCGGTCCTCACCCTGTGCCGCCCGGACCGGCTCAACGGCTGGAGCTGGGAGTCCACCCGCCAGCTCGGCCTGCTCGCGGACCGGATCCGCTTCGACGCGTCCGTACGGGCCGTGCTGCTGCGGGCCGAGGGCCGGGCCTTCTGCGCGGGCATCGACGTGACCGCCCCGGGCGGTGCCATCACGGGCGGCACCCCGGCCGAGCGGACCCGCAACTACTACGAGGGCATCCGCTGGGTGCACGAGCGGTTCGCAGTCCTCGCCCGCCTCCCTCAGCCGGTCGTGGCCGCCGTCCAGGGCTACTGCCTCGGCTTCGGCTTCGAGCTGGCGCTGATGGCCGATGTCCGGGTGGCGGCCGAGGACGCCGTCTTCGCGCTCCCGGAAGCCGGACTGGGTGTGGCGGTGGACGCCGGCGGCGACCTGCGCATCGCCCGCGAAGCGGGTGCGGGATGGGCCAAGTACCTGGCCCTTACGGGCCGGCGCGTCGACGCCGAGACGGCGCAGCGGCTCAACCTCGTCCAGCTGGTCGTCCCCGGCGAGGAGCTGGAGGCCGCCGCCCGCGCCGTGGCGCGGGAGATCGCCGCCAACGCGCCGCTCGCCGTCCAGGGCATCAAGCGCGCGATCGACGGCTACGCCGATGCCGCCCTCCCCGCCGCCCTCGATCGGGTGGCGATGACCGCCGCCCTCACCCTCACCTCGGAGGACTGCCGGGAGGGCTACACCGCCAAGGCGGCCCGCAGGCCCCCGCGCTTCAGCGGAGGCTGAGCACCGGCCGGGTCGAGAACTCCTCGTACATGCCCTCGCCGTCCGGGCCGTACGCGAACTCGGCCGCGGACGGGTTGCGGTTGGCGGTGGCCAGCGGCAGCCAGCCGAGCAGATCGCCGTACCCGCCGCAGACGGCCTCCCCGCCGTCGCCGCCGTGCACCGCGGTCGGGTCGCCGCTCAGCTCCGTGCCGTAGCTGTCGTAGGCGATGTGCAGCCCGAAGGCGTTCGGCTCGTGGCGCAGGCGCCCGCTCCCGTACGACGGCTCGTCCAGGGGGCATTCGTTCCCCCACCGGAACAGGGTGCCCGCCCCGGCGCCGCACGCGTGCTCCCACTCGTCGGCGCCGGGTATCCGCAGCCCGTGCGCCGCGAGCGCGGCCGGCATGCCGGCCGCCGGCTCGGTCAGGGCCTCGTCCTCCACGGCCATGAGCACGGTGGCCAGCGTCGCGGTGCGCGGCGGGCTGAGCACGTCGGCGAGATAGGCCTTGAGGTCCTCGTGCCCGTACCCGTACCCCTCGTCCACGCCGGCCGCGAAGTCGGCGGCCTGCGCGGGCGTCGGCTCCCAGGCGTCCAGGTCGAACCCCAGCCGCACCGTGCCGCCGGGTACGAGGGCGAACACCCGCCCCTCGCGCTCGATGCGTACCCGGTGGAGCGGTCCGCCCAGGTGTGCGACGGCGTCGAGCAGCACCACCCGGCCGCCTACCTGTCCGGC
Organism: Streptomyces sp. NPDC040545; assembly: GCF_055595065.1. Lineage (NCBI taxonomy): Bacteria > Bacillati > Actinomycetota > Actinomycetes > Kitasatosporales > Streptomycetaceae > Streptomyces > Streptomyces sp. NPDC040545. The sequence goes on along the minus strand of NZ_JBVIWA010000003.1, from coordinate 227,585 downwards.
GGCCTCGTGGGCGAGGCGTTCAGCGGCGGCCGGCTCGAGCGAGCGCCAGCGGTCAAGGGTCAGATCGGCGAGAGACATGCTCCGATCCTCGCACCGCCCACCGACAACCGGAGTTCAGGGGGAGGGGGTGAAGGGGCCACGGCCCAGTTGCGTGCGGACCGGGACCACCTCGGGGCTGACCACCGACCGGCGCTGCCAGTTCGCGCCGTCCACCACCAGCGTGTGCCCCGTGATGAACCGGGCGTAGGGCGATGCCAGGAAGGTGGCGGCCCAGCCCAGTTCACGCGGCGCGCCGACCCGCAGGGCGGGCTGCCGGGCGTCCTTCGCGCCGGGCGCGGCGCGCTCCAGGCCGCCCCGGATGTCCTCGGTCATGTCGGCGTGCGGGAACAGCCCGGGGACGAGCCCGTTGATCTGGATGCCGTACGGGCCCCACTCGACGGCGAGCGTTTCCACCAGGCTCTTCACCCCGGCCTTGGCCGCGGCGCTGTGGGCGAAGCCCGGCCCGCCCGTCCAGGCGTACGAGGCGCCGATGTTCACGATCGAGCCGCCGGTGCCCGCGGCGAGGTGGCGGCGGCCGAACTCGCGGGTCATCAGCCAGGTGCCCGTCAGTGTGATGTCGACGACCGCCCGCCAGGCGTTCGGCGAGAGGTCCTCGGCGGGGGAGGGGAAGTTCGCGGCCGCGTTGTTGACCAGCACGTCCGGCAGACCGAAGGCCGCCTGCGCGGCGTCGAAGACCTCTGCGACCCGCTCGGGATCCCTGATGTCGCAGACGGCGGCCGTCACCCGGCCCGCGCCGGGGACGGCCGCCAACTCCTCCCGCGCCGCCTTGAGCTGCTCGGCGCGCCGGCTCGCGATCACCAGATCGGCGCCGAGCCGGGCGAACTCGGCGGCGATGGCCTTGCCCAGCCCGGTGCCGCCGCCGGTCACGAGGACCACCTGCCCCGCGTAGGTCCCGGGGGGCAGGGCGGCGGCGCCGAGCGGCGGTGGCGCGGGCAGCCCGCGCCGGATCTCGTCCGTCATGGGGCATCGATAGCGCGCGGGCGCCGAGATCGCCATCCCCCGGACAGGATCGGCTGGAGACCGGGTCCGGGTCCGGGGGCCGGGTCCGGGCTCCGGCCCTGCGGTCAGCCCTGCGGGGCGTACGCCTGCTTGCTCGCGCAGGTCCAGATCACGGCCTTGCTCTCCCGCGTCTCCCGGTCGATGACCATGCCGGCGACGCGGTCGTCGTCGGTGGCCGCGAAGGCCCGGCTCAGCGGCACGCCCGGGGGCCCGGCGGGGAACGGCAGCACCAGCGGCTCCCCCTTGCCGGGCCAGTACACCGCCTGGAAGAAGCTGGGCCGGCTCTCCTCGAAGTTGGTGGCCGTGCCGACGGCCACGTTCGTCGTCGGACTGCTGCCGTTGAACTCCAGGTCTTGGTAGCCCTTGGCCCGGCCCGGGTCGGCAGGCAGGGCGTCGTACGGCTTCTTCCAGACGGCCGGGGTCAGCTTCGGGTCGTTGCGGTAGTAGTAGTCCTCGAGGCCCACCACCCGGCCGCGGTCGTCGATGTCCCGGCCGACCGTCGCGTACGAGTGGTGGTAGCCGTTCCACACCTGGAGGCTGTAGGGCGGGTAGCCGCCCCCGGCCGGCCAGACCACCGGGAAGGTCTTGGTGACCATGATGTCGTTCTCGGCGTCGAAGTAGGAGCCGGAGACCGTGCCGACGATGTCCCCGCGCTTGTTGATCCCGTTCAGCGAGACGACCTTGCTGCCGGCGATCGCGTCGGCCGGGACCGGCAGCTCGCGCACGACCTTCCCGTTCACCCACTCCTTGGCGACGCCCCCGTCGGCGTGGACGACCCGCCCCGACTCGTTGACGTCGACGTCGACGGCGCCCCCCTCCGCGACGGGCGCGGTGAGCGGCTCGGAGCTCATGGAGCCCAGCTGGTGGGTGAAGGCGACCCGGGCACGGTCCGAGTCACGGGTGGCCGTGCCCACCATCAGGCCCTTGGCGCTGACCGCCTTGACGCTGCCCCGGTCGAAGCCTGCGGGCAGCGGGACGGCGTGGACCGTGTGCTCGGGGCCGGTCCAGTAGGCGGGCAGACCGGCGCTGTCGCCGACCACGAGCCCTCCGGTGCCGAAGCCCACCGCCGTGGAGCCCGTCGGCCCCGCCAGCGCCGGGAGGATCTCGATCCCCGGTGCGCAGGAGGCCGCCGTGCCCGCCGCCGTGCCCGCCGCCGCGGCCGGCCCGGCCGCGGTGATCAGGCCGGCCAGAACGATCGCGGCTCCGGCCGCGGACATGCTTCTTCTCATGTGGTCGTCCCCCCTGGACAGGTGCTGAACCCCGTTGAGTCATGACACGTGCACGCCACATATTGCCTGATCTTGGTGCGGGTGTGGCCTGAATGACGCGTGTTGATTCGTTCCGGAGGGTTCTCCACCCTGACCGGTGGTTCCCAGAGAGGCAAGCGACTGCTTAGTATGCCCGCGGAGCGTGGTTCCTCGACGGCGGCTGGAGGCCCCGGATGCAGGCATGGCGAGTACATACCCCCGGCGAACCCCGAGAGGCCCTTCGCCTCGAAGAGATTCCCGAGCCGGTACCCGGCGAGGGCGAGGTGAGGCTGCGCGTCCTCGCGGCGAACCTCAACTTCCCCGACGCGCTGCTCGTCCGCGGCCAGTACCAGATCCGCCCGCCGCTGCCCTTCACCCCCGGTGTCGAGATCTGCGGCCTCACCGACGACGGCCGCCGCGTCATCGCCACCCCGAGCTTGCCCCACGGCGGCTTCGCCGAGTACGTGGTCGCGTCCGGGCGCGCCCTGCTCCCGGCCCCCGAGAGCCTCGACGACGCCGAGGCCGCGGCCCTGCACATCGGCTACCAGACCGGCTGGTTCGGCCTGCACCGCCGGGCGCGCCTCCAGCCGGGCGAGACCCTGCTCGTGCACGCCGCCGCCGGCGGTGTCGGCAGCGCCGCCGTCCAGCTCGGCAAGGCCGCCGGAGCCACCGTCATCGGGGTCGTCGGCGGCAAGGCCAAGGCGCGCACCGCCGAGGAACTCGGCTGCGACCTGGTGATCGACCGTACGGCCGAGGACGTCGTCACCCGGGTGAAGGAGTTCACCGGCGGGCGCGGCGCCGACCTGGTCTACGACCCGGTCGGCGGTGACTCGTACACCGCCTCCGCCAAGTGCGTGGCCTTCGAGGGCCGCATCGTCGTCGTCGGCTTCGCGAGCGGCACCATCCCCGCGCCCGCCCTCAACCACGCCCTCGTCAAGAACTACGCCGTACTCGGCCTGCACTGGGGTCTGTACGCCACCAAGGATCCCGCCGCCATCGCCGCCTGCCACACCGAACTCACCCGGCTCGCCGCCGAAGGCGCCATCAGACCACTGATCAGCGAACGCATCCCGCTGGCCGCCGTCGCCGACGCCGTACAGCGTCTCGCCGACGGCACCACCACCGGCCGGCTGGTCGTCGTACCGGCCCTGGACGGAGGGGACCGGCGATGACCACCACCGAGGAACTGGTGGCGCGCGTACGGGACCTGCTCCGCGCCCACCCGCCCGCCGACACCGACCGCGCCGCCTTCCTGCGCGCCCGCTTCGACGCCGGACTCGCCTGGGTCCACTACCCCGAGGGCCTCGGCGGCCTCGGCGCGCCCCGCTCCCTCCAGGCCGTCGTCGACGCCGAACTGGAAGCCGCCGGCGCACCCGACAACGACCCGCGCCGGATCGGCATCGGCCTCGGCATGGCCGCGCCCACGATCCTCGCGTACGGCACCGAGGAGCAGAAGCAGCGCTTCCTGCGCCCCCTGTGGCTCGGCGAGGAGGTCTGGTGCCAGCTCTTCAGCGAGCCCGGCGCCGGATCGGACCTCGCCGCCCTCGGCACCCGCGCGGTCCGCGAGACGGGCTCCGGCGACTGGATCGTGGACGGCCAGAAGGTGTGGACCTCCAGCGCCCACACCGCCCGCTGGGCCATCCTGATCGCCCGCACCGACCCCGGGCTCCCCAAGCACCAGGGCATCACCTACTTCCTCTGCGACATGCACGCTCCGGGCGTCGAGGTCCGGCCGCTGCGCCAGATCACCGGCGAGGCCGAGTTCAACGAGGTCTTCCTCACCGGCGTCCGCATCCCCGACTCCCACCGCCTCGGCGCCGTCGGCGAGGGCTGGGCGGTCGCCCGGACCACCTTGATGAACGAGCGGGTCTCCATCGGCGGCATGCGCATCCCGCGCGAGGGCGGCATGATCGCCCCCGTCGCCGCCGCCTGGCGCGAACGCCCCGAGCTGCGCACCCACGCCCTCCACCAGCGGCTCCTGGAACTGTGGGTCGAGGCCGAGGTCGCCCGCCTCACCGGGGAACGGCTGCGCCAGCAGCTCGTCGCCGGACAGCCCGGCCCCGAAGGATCGGGCATGAAGCTCACCTTCGCCCGGCTCAACCAGGAGATCAGCGCGCTGGAGGTCGAACTCCTCGCGGAGGAGGGCCTGCTGTACGACGACTGGACCATGCGCCGGCCCGAAGGCGTCGACTTCACCGGCCGCGAGGCCGGCTACCGCTACCTGCGCGCCAAGGGCAACAGCATCGAGGGCGGCACCAGCGAAATCCTCCTCAACATCGTCGCCGAACGCGTCCTCGGCCTGCCCCCAGAGCCGCGCGACGACAAGGACCTCGCCTGGAAGGACCTCAACCGATGACCACCACGGCGGCACCGGCCGACCTGCTCTACTCCGGGACCGAGGAGGAGCTCCGCTCCGCCGTACGCGCGCTTCTCACCGACCGCTGCGACGCGAAGAGCGTCCTTGACCGGGCCGAGACGGGCCGGCCGCACGACCCGGCGCTCTGGCACACCCTCGCCGCCGGGATCGGCGCGGCCGGTCTCCTCGTGCCCGAGAAGCTCGGAGGACAGGGCGCGGGCCACCGTGAGGCGGCCGTGGTCCTGGAGGAGCTGGGCCGGGCCGTCGCGCCCGTCCCCTACCTGACGAGCGCCGTGCTCGCCACGGAGATCCTGCTCGCCTGCGACACCGCGGAAGCGGCCCCGCTGCTGCGGGAGCTGGCCTCGGGCAGCACGGTGTGCGTCCCGGCCGTGCCGCTGACCCTCGCCCCGGGCGCGCCCCTGCAAGCCTCCGTCCGGGACCTCGGAGACGGGAGCCTGACGGGCACGGTCACCTCCGTGGCGGACGCGGTGGCCGCCGACGCCCTGCTGGTCCTGGCCGACACCGGGCTCTACGCGGTCCCGGCCGCCTCGGCCCGGCTGAGCCCGCAGATCCCGCTGGACCTGACCCGCCCGCTCGCCACCGTCACCCTGGAGGCCGCGGCCGGCACCCGTCTCGCCGATGCCGGAACGGCCCGGGCCGCCGTCGCCGGAGCCCTGCTCTCCGGCGCCGGACTGCTCGCCTCCGAACAGCTCGGTCTCGCCGAGTGGTGCCTGACGGAGACGGTCGGCCACGTCCGGAGCCGGCACCAGTTCAACCGGCCCGTCGGCTCCTTCCAGGCCCTCAAGCACCGCCTCGCCCGGCTCTGGCTCGACGTGGCGTCCGCGCGCGCGGCGGCGAGGGCCGCGGCCGACGCCCTGGCCACCGCGGCCCCCGACGCCCCGCTGACGGTCGCCGTGGCCCAGGCCTACTGCTCGGGCGTGGCCGTCCGCGCCGCCGAGGAGTGCGTACAACTGCACGGCGGCATCGGCATGACCTGGGAACACCCGGCCCACCTCTACCTCAAGCGGGCCAAGGCCGACTCCCTGGCCCTCGGCACGGCGGGCCACCACCGCGGCCTGGTCGCGGACTTCGCGGAACTCCCCGCGCCGTAGCCCGGGTCCCGGCCGGCCCGCCCCGGGCCGGCCGGGACCCCGGCCGAACGGCCGATGCGGGCGCGGCGCCGACGGGTCCCCGTGCGACCCGTCCGCCTCCTGAAGGAGGCGCTGTGCCGCACGCCCTCCACCGGGCCCACGACCCGTCGCTGCTGGTCCTCATTGCCTCCGTCGCGATGGGGAGTTCCCGCCGCTGCGCGAGGAGGTGCACGCGACCACCGCCTTCGCCGGCGCCCGCCGCCCCGAGGCGACCCGCACCCGCCCCCGCCCCGGGCGAGCCGCGCGCCGGTCCTTATCCTCGCCCCCATGACGGCCACCATCACCGCACTCTCCGCCACCGGACTCCGCGCCCACCGCGACGAACTCGCCGCCCTGCTGCTCGCCGTGGTCGACGGCGGCTCGTCCCTCGGCTTCCTCGCCGGCCTCGACCACCCGGGCGCCGCCGCCTGGTGGGACTCCCTGCTGCCCGCCGTCGAGGACGGCTCCCTGGCACTGTGGGTCTCCCGCACCGGCGGCGACGGCCGGATCGACGGCACCGTCAGCTGGTACCGGGAGACCAAGGCGAACGGCCGCCACCGCGCCGAGCTGCGCAAACTCATGGTCCACCCGGCCGCCCGCGGCCGGGGCACCGCCCGCGCCCTGCTCGCCGAGGCCGAGTCGGCCGCCGCCCGGGCAGGGGTGGTGCTGCTGTTCCTGGACACCGAGACCGGCAGCGGAGCCGAGCGGGTCTACCGCTCCGCGGGCTGGACGGAGGCCGGCACCATCCCCGACTACGCCACCGACCCGGCGGGCCGGCTCCGCCCCACGACCCTCTTCTACAAGCGGCTCCGCGGCGCCCACGGGTGACCTCGCCCGCCGCGCGGCGTTAGACCCGTAGCCGCCGGCCACCGAGCGAGGGAGACCGTATGTCCGCAGCATCGCCCGCCGCACCACTGACCCGCCGCGCGGTCCTGCGCACGGCCTTCACCGCGGCCGTGCTCGCCGGCACGGCCGCGGCCCTGGCCCCCGTACTGCGCGCCCGCCGTCCCCGGCAGACCCTCACCCCGGCGCCGCTCGCGGAGGAGGAGACCTACCGCGGCCGGCACATCGCCGTCGACGTCGCCGGGGTCCGGATCGACGGCCGCCCGCTGCACGTCATGCGCCGGGCCGACGGCAGCTACCTCAGCGGGATCAACCACTTCCAGTCCTACGCCACGCCACTGGAACTGGCCCGGGCCGCCGTCGACGAACTGGGCACCGCCCAGCTCGCCTTCGCCGCCCCGCACCACGGCTGACCGACACACGGGAACGGGAGGAGCCCCGCATTGCACACACGGCAGAACCAGAAGAACCTCACCAGCGCCCAGAAGAAGCGCTTCACGGCGGCGGTGCTGGAGCTCAAGCGCGACGGCGCCTATGACGCCCTCGTGCGCACCCACGACAAGTACTTCGTGCCCGACCGCGACCGCAAGCTGCGCGTCGGGCACATGTCCCCGTCCTTCTTCCCGTGGCACCGGCGCTATCTGCTTGAGTTCGAGAGGCTGTTGCAGGAGATCGACCCGGGCGTGAGCGTCCCGTACTGGGACTGGACCACCGACAGCAGCCCGGTCTCCTCCCTCTGGGCCGACGACTTCCTCGGCGGTACCGGCCGGGCGAGCGACCGCAAGGTGATGACCGGGCCGTTCGCCTACGACACGGGCAACTGGACGGTGACCGTGGGCATCACCGAGTCCGCCTTCCTCACCCGCAACCTCGGCCGGCCGCAGAATCCGATCACCCTGCCCACCGCGGCCGAACTCCGGTGGGCGATCGACGACCCGACGTACGACGTCTCCCCCTGGGACTCCACGGCCACCGCGGGCGGGTTCCGCAACAAGCTGGAGGGCTGGTCGGCCCCCAAGAGCGAGCGCTGGCGCAACCACAACAAGGTCCACCAGTGGATCGGTGGCCACATGACCGGCGGTACGGCGCCCAACGACCCGGCGTTCTGGCTCCACCACGCCTTCGTCGACCTGATCTGGGACCGCTGGCAGCAGAAGCACCCAGGCTCCGGCTACCTGCCCGCCGCCCCGCTCGCCGTCGGCGACCTCCAGCGCGGCCGGGTGATCGCCCTCGACGAGCCGATGCCGCCGTGGAACATCACCCCGCGCGAGATGTCCGGCCACCAGGGCCTGTACCGCTACGAATGACCCGCACCCGCAAGCCCGTCCGCACGCGCCGGGCACGGGAAAGGGCCCCCGCCGGGTGGCGGGGGCCCTTCCGTCGATCAGTCGATCAGTCGATCGGGCGATCAGTGGCCGTAGTCGCCACCCTCGGTGTGGTGGTGCTCGCCGCCGCCGGAGGCGTTGACGCAGGTGTTGCCGAACGCCGGGTTCAGGAGGGCGATCACGTTCACGGTGTTGCCGCAGACGTTGACCGGGACGTGCACCGGGACCTGGAGCAGGTTGCCCGACAGGACGCCGGGGGAGCCGACCGCCGCACCGTGCGCTCCGGCATCGGCGACAGCCAGACCCGCACCGGCGACCACGGCGCTGCCGGTGACAGCGGTGATGGCGAATGCCTTCGCGATACGCGACATCAAGATCTCCTCATGGGATACGTGGGGCGCCACAAAACCTGTGGCATTTGACATGGCATACAACGCGGGGGAGGCCAAGGGGTCACGGCCCGTGCGCCTACCTGGTGACGGAAAACCGCACGGAGGCGAAATACGGCCGCACCTGGCCGACCTCTCCGGGCCGCAGGACCCGCAGGGCCCGGCCGGAGCAGCCCGGGCCCTCGTAGAGCGTCGCCGAGCGCCGGGTCCCGTTGGTGACCGCCCGGGCGCCGCCGCCCTCCGCCGCGACGCAGCCCCTCGGCGCGGCGAGGCCGTGGACCCGGTCGTCCTGGCCGACGTACTGGAAGTCCGGGCCGGCGGCCAGGGCAGGGCCGGACACGAGCGTGGCCCCCGCGAGCAGCAGGGCGACGGGCACGGCATGGTGGGTACGCAGGAATGGCATGCCCGTCCAACCGGGCCGGGCCCGGACCCGGTCACGCCTTGTCACCCGTTGGACGGCTGTGCGACGGTGCGGCGATGCGACCGGCACCGTCATCGCAGGAGGACGAGATGAGCGCAGAGGACGCAGCCGACGGCCACCGCCGCCCGCAGGTCAGGACGGCGGCCGGCGTCGTCGAGGGCCGGACCGGGCCCGGGGGGACCGCCGTCTTCCTGGGCATCCCGTACGCTGCCCCGCCCGTCGGAGCCCTGCGCCTCGCGGCGCCCGCGCCCCCGGCCGCCTGGGACGGCGTACGCGATGCCGCCGCGTACGGGCCGACCTCGCCCAAGGTGCCCTACGCGGACCCCTTCGCCGCCCTGCTCCCCGACCCGGTGGTCCCCGGGGACGACTGCCTGAACGTGAACGTGTGGACCCCCGACCCGGCGCCCGGGGCCCGGCTGCCCGTCATGGTCTGGATCCACGGCGGGGCCCACACCCGCGGCTCCTCGGCCGTCCCCGTGTACGACGGCTCCGCCTTCGCCCGCGACGGGGTCGTGCTCGTCTCCTTCAACTTCCGCCTCGGCGTCCTCGGCTACGGACTCTTCCCCGACGCCCCCGCCAACCGCGGCCTGCTGGACCAGATCGCCGCCCTGGAATGGGTCCGCGACAACATCGGGGCCTTCGGAGGGGACCCCGGCCGGGTCACCGTCTTCGGCGAATCCGCCGGGGCCATCAGCATCGGCGCCCTCCTGGCCGCCCCGCGCGCCGCCGGGCTCTTCACCCGGGCCGTCCTGCAGAGCGGAGCCCCCGAGGTCCTGCCGCGCCCCAGGGTCCGCGCCATGGTCCGGCGGATGGCCTCGCTGCTCAAGGTGGACGGCACCGCCGCGGCCTTCACGGCCGCCGCGCTGCCCGACCTGCTCGCCGCCCAGGCGGCCGTCCTGCGGCGGTCCGGCCCGCTCGTCGGCGGACCCGCCTTCGGCCTGGTCACCGACCCCGACACGGTCCCGGCCGACCCCCTCGGCACCCTCTGCGCCCGGGCCGCCTCCGCCGAGGTGCCGCTGCTCCTCGGCTGGACCCGTGACGAGTACCGGCTGTGGCTCGCCCCCACCGGCGGGATGCGGCTGCTGGACCGGCTCGGCCCGCTCGCCGTGGCGCTGGCCCGCGCCCGCTCCGGCAAGGACCGGGCGGCCGTCCGGGCGCTGCGCGCCGGGCTGCCCGCGGCGGGCCCCGCCGAACTCGCCGGACAGCTGCTCACCGACCGGCTGCTGCGCGACCCGCTGCGCAGGCTCGCCGGGGCGCGGCGGGCGGCGCCGAGCTTCCTGTACGAGTTCGCCTGGCCCTCCGGCGTTCCGGGCCTCGGCTCCTGCCACGCCCTGGAGCTGGGCTTCGTGTTCGACACGCTCGCGGTACCGGAGGCCGCCTGGCTGGCCGGGCCGCATCCCCCGCAGGCGCTGGCGGACGAGATGCACGCGGCCTGGGTGCGGTTCGCGGTGACGGGCGATCCGGGCTGGCCGGCCTGGAACGGCGACGGCCCGCCGAAGGTGTTCGGCGGGCCGGAGCTCGACGGGGCGGGGGAGCCGGTGGTTACTCGACGGGCCCTTCCATGACCTTGCTGATGAACTGGACCGGCCCCTCGCCCATGTTCGGCACATAGGTCTTGGCGTTGTGCTGGCCGCCCTTGATGACCTTCAACTCGGCGTGGACCGGTCCCTTGTTGCCGTAGGTGGCGATGAACTTCTGCACGTCGGGCAGCGTCTTCTTGTTGTTCTCGCTGTCGCCGACCTGGAAGGCGAGGTAGACGTCCGGACCCTTGGTGTCGATGAGCTGCTTCGCCAGCAGCTCCGGGTTGTTCTCGGCCTTCTCCTTGTCGTGGCCCTTCCACAGGGAGGAGTCCGGGACGATGTCCGGGCCGGAGGCGATCACGGCCTTGAACTTGTCCGGGTGCTTCAGCACGGCCTTCAGACCCGCGAAACCGCCGGTGGAGGAGCCCATGAACGCCCAGCCGTCACGGGACTTGACGGTGCGGAAGTTCGCCTTCATCAGGTCCGGGACGTCCTCGGTCAGCCAGGTGCCCATCTTGGGCTGGCCGGGGATGTCGGAGCCGTCCCAGTAGACGCCCTTGTCGTCCGGCCCCGGGTTGAGGACCGGCATGGCCAGGATGAAGGGCTTGCTCTTGCCCTCCGCGTACCACTTGCTGATGCTGGTCTGGAGGCCGAGGTCGGTACCCATCCAGTAGTTGCTCGGGTAGCCGGCGCCGCCCGGCAGGGCGATCATGACCGGGAAGCCGCTCTTGGCGAACTTCGGGTCGTTGTACTCCTTGGGGGCCCAGACCCAGACCTTGCCCTTGAAGCCGGACTTCTTGCCGTCCAGCGTGGTGACGGCCACGTGCGTGCCGTCGGCGAGGGTCATCGTGTTCTTGAACTCGGAGGCCGGCCCGGTCGGCATGAGCATCTTGGAGTTCGGCGGCGGAGCGTCGTTCTTCTTGCCGCCACCGGCGGGCGCCTGCCCGAAGGACACCGAGGAGCCCTTGTCGGTGAACGGGGGTATCTCGAAGTGGTTCAGCACGAGCGCGGCTATACCGGCGAGCGCGAGCACCGAGGCGCCCGCGATCAGCCAGCGGCGCCCCCGGGACCTGCGCCGCGGCGGCTCGGGCTCCTGGTACTGGCCCTGCTGCCCGTACTGCGGCTGCTGCCCGTACTGGTCCTGCGGCGCGTACTGCGGCTGCTGCCCGTACCGGTCCTGCTGCCCGTACGGCTGCTGGGGGCGACCGGGCGGCGGCTGCTGTCCGTACGGCCGGCCGTACTGGTCGCCTTGGGGCGGCTGCGGTATCTGTCCTTCCGGCCGGTACGGCTGGTACTGCTGCCCGTCGGGTGCGTACGACATGTGCGGTGGCTCTCCGGCTGCTGCTGCCCCCAGAGGGGCGGGGGTGGTCTGACTGCTGGGTCCTTCCGTTCGAAGGATGAACGAAAGCATGTCAGGGTTCCGCATTTTCCCTACTCTTGGGGTGCCCTGGGGGAGGCCATTGCCTGGCGCCCGTACGCCCGGTGGAGTTCACGGACCCGCCCCCGTCCATGCCTGGCCCTTGTACATGCCGCTGGGTATGGTGCCCCCGCGCCGCCCCCGGAACCCCACCCCGCCCCGGAGTCATCCCATGACGCTCCAGCGCCGGATCCTGATCCTCGCCATCGCCGTGGCCCTGCTCGCGGCCGTGGGCGTACTCGCCGTCGTGCGGGCCTCCTCCCGCGCCGACGAGAAGGACCACGCCCGGGCGGGCGGCCCGCAGGTCGATCCGGGCCCGGTCTCGCTGGCGCCGGGCGACGGCGGCCGGCGGATCGTGTTCCGCAACATGGCCTGGGGGCCGCACCGGGACGAGCTCGCGACGGTCGCGGCCGGCGCGCCGGAGGGGGCCCGTACCGCGTCGGGCGTGAGCTGCCTGCGCTTCCATGCGGCCCAGGGCACGGGGATCTGCCTCCAGGCGGACCGCGGCGGGGTCCAGGAGGGGTACCGGGCCGTCGTCCTCGACGCCCGCCTGAAGGAGGTCTCCGCGCATCCGCTGGGCGGCCTGCCGACGCGAGCCAGGGTCTCGCCGGGCGGGCACCTCGCCGCCTGGACCGTCTTCGTCGGCGGTGACTCGTACGCGGGTACGAATTTCTCGACGCGGACCTCGGTGCTCGACCTGCGCACCGGCACGCTCGACGCCTCGCTGGAGGACTTCACGATCCTGAAGGACGGCCAGCCGTACCGCAGCGCCGACGTCAACTTCTGGGGGGTCACCTTCGCCGCCGACGAGCGGACCTTCTACGCGACCCTCGCCGCCGGCGGCCGGACCCACCTGGTCCGCGGGGACCTGGGCGAGCGCACCGTGACCACCCTGCGTGAGAACGTGGAGTGCCCCTCCCTGTCACCGGACGGGACCCGGCTGGTCTTCAAGAAGCGCGTGCAGGGCCTGCCGGCCGAGGCGCCGTGGCGGCTGTACGCCCTGGACCTGGCCTCCGGAGCCGAGACCCCGCTCGCCGAGGAGCGCAGCGTGGACGACCAGGTGGTGTGGACCGACGACCGGACCGTCGTCTACGCCTTGCCGGGGGACTTCGGCGCCGACCTGTACGCCGTGCCGGCCGACGGGAGCGGCGCTCCCGCCCGGCTCATGGACTCGGCCCTCGCCCCTGCCTTCCTCGGATGAGGAGGCAGCGGCGAGGGCCGGGTCGAAGGTCGGGCCGCGAGCCGGGGCAGGACCGTTTTTCCGCTTTTCCGTCCGGCGGGGCGGCTACGCGGGGATCAGGGTCTTGCGGCGCCGCTTGCGCTGCGCGCCCGCCGACAGCCTCAGCTCGATGATCGACCGCACGGCCGGCCACTCCTCGTCGAGGATCGAGTAGAAGGCCGTACTGCGGACAGCCCCGTCCAGTCCCCGCGAATGGGCCCGGCGGACCCCCTCGCAGGTGAAGCCCAGACGTTCCATGGCGGCTCGCGACCGGCCGTTGCGCGCGTCGGCGCGCAGCGAGATTCGCCGCACCCCCCAGGTCTCGAAGGCATGGCGGAGCATGAGCAGCTTCGCCTCGGTGTTGATGCCGGTTCCCTGGGCGCCCGGGGACAGCCAGGTATTGCCGATCTCGGCGGCATCGGGGATCGCCGTCGCCGGATCGCCGAACGGGACTCCTGGCACGGCGGGCCAGATCAGAGGCCCCTGCCAGTAGTCGAGTTCCAGGAACCGGGTCGAACCGACGACCCGCCCGTCGGTGGCTCTGACCACCGCGAACGGGAGCGATCGACCCGCTGCCTGATCGGCGAGGGCACGTTCGATGTACTCGTGTGACGCCTGCACCCCATGGGGCACGGGGGTGAAGGCGTAAGTCGTACGATCCTCGGCCCCGGCCACGGCCAGAGCCTCGGTGTGGTGGGGGGCGAGGGGCTCGAGCCGCACGGTGCGGCCCGCGAGGTGTACGGGTACGGGCACGGAGCCTTCGGTCCTTCTGGGCGGTGGGGTGGTTGCACAGTCTGCGTCCATGACGTCGCCCCCCGTGCAAAACACGAGTGAAAGGCAACCGGCTGTCAGGTGAACGCGAGTGGCTCAATGTAGCTCCTTAAAGTCCTCTCATGAACCCCCAATTTGGCAATGGCGTGACACCGATTTCTGAGCACTTGGGTCCCCACCCCGGAGCACCCGTAATCACGATCCACGGACGTCCCTTCACGCGCACGGCATGGGCCCCCCAGACGGCGGCGCCGACGCCCGCCGATCACCCTGCGATCGCGCCTGACCTGCGAGGATGCGGACAGGGCCGGGTGATCCCGAGCGCGGCCCCGCTCGCGGATCCCGCACGCGGCCCCGCCCGTCCGCCGCCTCGCCCGGACGTCGAACACATGGTCGTCGGCGGTGTGTCCGTGAGCGGTCGCACCCCGGGGGAGGTACGACTGCGCCACCCGGGTCTGCTACGGCCCCCGCGGGGCCGCCGTAGAGTCGGGGCGATGCCTGGGTCCGCCGAGGAGGGTGTTCATGCTGCGAGGGTTTGCGACGATCAACTTCTGGGCCGACGACCTCGAGGCCGCGAAGGCCTGGTACACCGAGCTCCTCGGGATCGCCCCGTACTTCGAGCGGCCCGGTTACGCCGAGTTCCGTATCGGCGACTACCAGCACGAGCTGGGCATCGTCGACCGCCGCCACGCCCCGCCGGGCGCGGCGAAGGACCCGGGCGGCGCGGTGGCCTACTGGGCCGTCGACGATCTCCCCGCGGTCCACGCGCGGCTCCTGGACCTCGGGGCGACGGAGTACCAGCCGGTGACCGCCCACGGAGACGGCGGCTTCGTCACGGCGGCCGTCACCGACCCCTTCGGCAATGTGCTCGGCATCATGCGCAACCCCCACTACCTGGAGGTCCTCGAAGGGGCGACCCCGGACCCGGCCTGACCCCGGCCCCGCGCCGCTGAGATCATCTCGGGTATGGACGACGCACTGCGGCGACTGGCCGCCGTAGGACCCTTCTTCGCCGTCCCCTACGGGAAGGAACCGCCCGGCCCCGGCTTCCGGCCGCTCACCGCGCTGTACGGGGAGCGGCTCGGGCCGTACGTGGCCGAGGTGGGCCGGCGGATCGGCACCGGACCGGGCCGGGTGGCCGCCTCGACCGCACAGTTCGCGATCGTCTCCCGGCTCTGGTCGCTGGGGCTCGGATGCGCGGCGCTGGCGGGCCGGGTGCCGGACCTGGCCGCCGACCGGGTGTGGTGGCGGCTGCCGGACGCGGGATCGCTCCAGCTGTGGCTGCCCGAGCCTGGCCCCGGCCTGCCGGCCGAGGCGCTCGGGGAGAACGTCCTGGCGAACCTGGCCGTACTCGACGAGGGCCTGCGCGAGCGCTTCGGGGTCTCGCCGAAGGTCCTGCGCGGGAACGCCGCGTCCGGACTCGTCGGGGCGCTGCGCGTGCTGATCGACCGGGTGCCGGGAGGCGCTGCCGTGGAGCTGGCGGGCGCCCTGCTGGCCGACGGCGGAGCGCTGGCGGGCACCGGCACCTTCATCCATGAGGAGGGGCTCGGCGTGGCGTTCGTACGGCGCAGCTGCTGCCTCTACTACCAGGTCCCCGGAGGCGGGCTCTGCGGTGACTGCGTGCTGCGCTCCGGCCGGCGGACGGGCTGACGGCCCCGAGGGGGGCAAAGGAGGGCGCGCCGCCGTTCGGAGCAAGGGAGGGCGCGCCGTGCCCCGACCCGCCGGGGGCCCGGCGTACGGTCCGCTGCATGACCGCTCGTACACCGCACCCGCCCTCCGCACTCACCCGCCGCGCGGCCCTGACCGGGCTCGCCGCCGGGGCCGGCGCGCTCGCCGTCGGGGGCGGGGCCCGCACGGCTGCGGCCGCGCCCAAGCCGTCCGCCAAGGCCGTGGATCCCACCCCGGGAGCGATGAAGCTCTTCGACGATCCCGGCTTCAACTTCGCGGGCCTGCTCGCACTCGGCGCCGCCGGCATGCGTGCCTCCGAGGTGGGCGAGGTACTGACCGCGGTCAATTCCATCAACGCGGCCGGTCTGTCCGAGCAGACGTTCAGCGACACCTTCCGCGCCTGGGGGGACCGGCTCGCCGCGCCCCCGGCCGCCGGCCGCCACGGCCACGAGGCCCCCTCGCAGACCCGCCGCTTCCGGTCCCTGCGCGCCGCCCAGTACTACGCGCAGGCGCTGTTCTACGTGCTCGGCACCGACCACCCCGGTGACGAGGAGGCGGTCTACCTGGCCGGGCGGGGGGCCTGGGACACCTTCGCCAGGCTCTGCGCACCGGCTGCGGTCCGCGCGAAGGTCCCGTACGGCGGGACCCACCTGCCGGTGTGGTTCTTCCGCCCGGACGGTCCCGCCGAACCGCGCCCCACCGTGATCCTCACCAACGGCAGCGACGGCCAGAACCTCGACATGTGGACCTACGGCGTGGCCGCCGCCCTCGGCCGCGGCTGGAACGCGCTCGTCTACGACGGACCCGGCCAGGGGCAGCTCCTGTTCGTGGAGGAGATCCCCTTCACCACCCGCTGGGAGAAGGTGGTCGGTCCGATCGTCGACTGGCTGGAGCACCGCAAGGACGTGGACAGCGGCCGGATCGCGCTCACCGGCCTGAGCATGGGCGGCAACCTGGTCGCCCGCGCCGCCGCGTTCGAGCACCGGCTCGCCGCAGTCGCCTGCCAGCCGGGCTGCGTCAGCCCCTGGCTGGGATTCGACGCGGAGCTGCGCGCCATCGTCACCCCCGACAAGGAGGAGACCAACCGGGTCTGGAACGAGGAGGTCGTCCCGGAGCTGACGCCGGAGCTCGCCTTCACCGTCAAGAAGCGCTTCGAGATCTTCGACCGGCAGGCACTGCGCCAGGCCCGCGAAGGGGTCGTGCTCACGGACATCTGGACCCCGGCACAGGTGGCCATGGGCCTCGACATCACCAAGGTGGTCGGCAGGATCAAGGCCCCGACGCTCGTCCTGGACTACGACTTCGAGCTGTTCTACCCGGGCCAGCCGCAGCAGATGTACGACCTCCTGCGCACGCGCCGCGAGTACGTGAAACTGACGGAGGCCACCGGGGCGCAGTTGCACTGCTCCCCGATGGCCCCGCAGCAGCACTGCGACGTCGTCTTCGACTGGCTCGCCGACGTGCTCCAGTACTAGCAGGATTCAGATCCTGGGGACCTGCTAGAAGGTCAGGTTCCAGGAGTCGACCTTGCCGGTGTCGCCGCCGGCGTTGTCGTTGACCCGCAGCTTCCAGGTGCCGTTCGCGACCTCGGAGGAGGCGTTCACGGTGTAGACCTGGTTGATGTTGTCGGTGCTGCCGCCGGCGCGGTTGTGCACGGTGTAGACGGTGCCGTCCGGCGCGACCAGGTCGACCTTCAGGTCACCGATGTAGGTGTGCACGATGTTCACGCCCACCTTGAGCGTGGCCGGGGCGTTGCCGGTGACACCGCTGACGGTGATCGGGCTCTCCACCGTGGTGTTGTCGCCGATAACGAAGTCACCGGTGTTCTCGAAATACTTGCCGGGCGGCGGGGTGCTGCCGACGGCCTTCAGGGCGTCGACCTGGCCCTCGCCGAAGAAGCCGTTCTTCGCCGTGGTGCCCTTGCAGCGGCTGTCCGACGGGCAGGCGACGTCGCCCGCCTGGGTGGCCAGCTTGTCGCGCAGCTGCGCCGGGGTGATGCCCGGGTTGGTGCTGGCCAGCAGGGCCGCCACACCGGTGACGTGCGGGGACGCCATCGACGTGCCGCTCATGGTGCCGTACTTGCCGCCAGGCTGGGTGCTGTAGATGCCGACGGTGTCGCCGCCGGGGGCCGTCACGTCGACGACGTTCAGGCCGTAGTTGGAGTACGAGGCCTTCGCGGTGGTGCCCATCGCCGAGACCGTGACCACGCCCGGGAGCTCGGTCGGGATGTCCAGGCAGGCGTTGGTGATGGTGCGGGTGACCGGCGTCGAGTCGTTCGGGGACTCGGTGTCGGTCGTCTTGTTGGCCAGGTCGATGTTGGAGTTGCCGGCCGCCGCGACCTGCAGCGAGCCCTTGCCCTCGGCGTACTCCTGGGCGCGCTTGACGCCCTCGATGATCGCGGCCTGGTCGGCGTTGTCCGGGCAGTTGAACTGCCACGGGTCCGTGTAGTAGCTGTTGTTGGTGACCTTGAAGCCGTGGTCACCGGCCCACATGAAGCCGCAGACCGTGTTCTCGGCGAAGAAGAGCGAGGAGCCGGGCTCGGCGATGCGCACCGAGGAGATCTTCACGCCCGGCGCCACGCCGATGACGCCCTTGCCGTTCTTGGCGGCCGCGACCGTACCGGCCACGTGCGTGCCGTGGGTGCCGACGTCCCGCCAGGCGCCCGTACGGGTGTCCGGCTTGCCGTAGGCGCAGGACGCGGAGTCCGCCGCGTTGAAGTTCGGGGCCAGGTCCTGGTGCTGGTCGTCCACACCGGTGTCCAGGATGCCGACCTTGACGGAGGACGAACCGGTGGTGACCGCCCAGGCCTGGTCGGCCTTGATCTGCGTCATGTCGGCGCGGACCGGCTCGCCCGAAGGCGTGGTGGCCTGGGCCGGGTTGGCGGGCAGCGCCGGGTTGTAGGCGTCCGCCGGCACGTCCGAGGTGCGGGTGGCGCCGACCTGCTGGACGCCGCTGACACCGCGCATGGTGGTGGCGAAGGTACCGGACGCGGAGTGGGCGACGATCACGCCGATCGCGTCGTAGTACTGGAACACCGTGCCGCCGCCCGCGGTGACGGCGTTCCGTACCGCCGTGGTGTCACCGGGGGCGGTGATCACGAGGTAGGCACGGGTGCCGGCAACCCAGGTCGCACTCTGGGAGGTCGGGGCCGCGGCCTTGGGGGCGGCCGCCGCGGGGGCGGGGGCCGAGGAGCCGTTGGGCGAGACGGGGGCGGTGCCGGCGAGCGCGGCGGGGGCCCCGAACGCGAGTGCCGCGCCGAGCGTGGCGGCCAGCACGAGGGTACGTCGAGGTCGGCTGGATATGTGGGGTATCAATGCGTCCTCCGAAGACCCGGTGGTCAGGCCGGGTCGAACGAAACAAGTGGTGGACGCAAGATGTCATGCACACAGCCTGTTACGGAAGTACCTTTTACAGCCGGGGGGTTCGTATATCGGTGGCCGAATACCGACTATGGGTGCAAGTGCGGAGAATGCGGCGGGCCGGCCGGGCTGGGCACCGTGGGGGCGAGCCCTGCCCGGTCGGCCCGCGGGGGCGTACCGGCTAGACCGGTACCCCGTCCTTGGGGTTGGCCGCGGGCTGCGGCACGGAATTCGGAGTTCCGTCGGACTCCGCGGCCTCGGCGGACTCCGCGGCCTCGGCGGACCGCGCGGGCCCGCCCTGCGGGTGCTGCGTGTCGTGCCCGTCGTCCACCAGCGTGCCCTCGTCGAACGGCAGCCGTCCCGCGAGCACTTCGGTGGCGCGCGCGTGGTCGAACTCCTTCGTCCACGTCCCGATGAGCACCGTCGCGACCGCGTTGCCCGCAAAGTTCGTCAGGGCCCGGGCCTCGCTCATGAACCGGTCGATGCCCACGATCAGGCCGACGCCGTCCACCAGTTCCGGCCGGTGCGACTGCAGGCCGCCGGCGAGGGTGGCCAGGCCCGCGCCGGTCACCCCGGCCGCACCCTTCGACGCGATGACCATGAACAGCAGGAGCGAGATCTGCTCGCCCAGCGCCAGCGGCTTGCCCATCGCCTCGGCGATGAAGAGCGAGGACATCGTCAGATAGATGGCCGTCCCGTCCAGGTTGAACGAGTAGCCGGTCGGCACGGTGATCCCGGTGACCGGCCGGGAGACACCCAGGTGCTCCATCTTCGCGATCAGCCGCGGCAGCGCCGACTCCGAGGAGGAGGTCGAGAGGATCAGCAGGAACTCCCGGCCCAGATAGCGCAGCAGGGCGAAGACGCTGACCCCGGTGCACACCCGGAGCAGCGTGCCGAGGACCACGAACACGAAGATCAGGCAGGTCGTGTAGAAGCCGATCATGATGACGGCGAGGGACTTCAGCGCGTCGATGCCGGTGGCCCCGACCACCGCCGCGATCGCCCCGAAGGCGCCCACCGGAGCCGCCCACATGATCATCGCAAGTACCCGGAACACCAGCTTCTGGATGTGCCCGATGCCCCGCAGCACCGGCTCGCCCGCCGCGCCCATGGCCTGCAGCGCGAACCCGCAGAGCAGCGCCACCAGCAGCGTCTGCAGCACCTCGCCCCCGGTGAAGGCGGACACCAGCGTGGTCGGAATGATCCCGAGCAGGAACTCCGGCGTGCTCTCGGACCCGCCCGCCTTGGCCTGCGCCTCGCCCGCGCTGCGCGCCGCCTCGGTCAGGTGCAGCCCGCTGCCGGGCTCGAGCAGGTTGCCGACCAGCAGGCCGATGGCCAGCGCCACCGTGGACATGACCATGAAGTAGCCGAGGGCGAGCCCGCCCACGGCACCCACCTTGGCGGCTTTGCGCACGGATCCGATGCCCAGCACGATCGTGCAGAAGATCACGGGCGAGATCATCATCTTGATGAGGTTGACGAACCCGGTGCCCAGCGGTTTGAGCTCCACGGCCACGCCGGGGGCGGCGAAGCCGACGGCGATGCCGAGCAGCACCGCGCCGATCACCGCGATGTAGAGATAGTGCGTTCTGTCGCGCCTGGCGGCCACGATGCCTCCCGGTGGTGATTACGTTCGGGGAGACCATCGCCCAGGCCTGTGACCCCGGTCACCCTTGCGTTCATTGAGTTCACGACCCGGTGCACACTGAGCGCCATGTTCCGCTTCCCCCGACCCCCGCGCAGCCTCGCCGGCCAGCTCTTCGCCATGCAGGTGCTGCTGGTCACCGTGGTCGTCGCGGGCTGCGCCGTCTTCGCGTACGCCACGGCCCGGGGCCAGGCCGAGGAGGCCGCCCGGCGCCAGGCCGGGGCCGTGGCCCACGCGGTGGCCGACTCGCCGTCCGTACGTGAGGCCGTACGGGGAGCGGCGCGCGGGATCGACCCGTCCGCCGGGCTCCAGCCCTACGCCGAGCGGGTCCGCGAGGACTCCGGAGTGGCCTTCGTGACGATCATGTCCCCCGAGGGGCGGCGCTGGACCCACCCCGACCCGCGCCGGATCGGCGAGCCCTTCATGGGCAACACCGCCCCCGCGCTGCGCGGCGAGACCTTCAGCGAGACGTACACCGGCACCCTCGGCCCCTCCATCCGCGTGGTCACCCCGCTCCAGGACGAGGGCCGGATCATCGGCCTGGTCAGCGCGGGGATCACCGTCCGCGCCATCAGCGACCGGCTCGCCACGCAGCTCTCCGCCCTCGCCTGGGTCGCGGGCGGCGCGCTCGCCCTCGGCGGCGCGGGCACGTACGTCGTCAACGCGAGGCTGCGCCGTCACACTCATGGCATGAACGCGGCAGAGCTCAGCCGGATGTACGACTACCACCAGGCGGCCCTGCACGGCGTCCGCGAGGGACTGCTGATGCTCGACGGGCAGCGCCGGATCACCCTGATCAACGACGCCGGACGGGAACTGCTGGGTCTGCCGGGCGAGGTCACCGGCAGCCAGGTGGCCGGCCTCGGCCTGCCGGCCCCGCTCACCGGGGCCCTGCTCGCGGACCGGCCCCGGGTGGACGAGGTGCACCTGACCGCGGACCGGGTGCTGGTGGTCAACAGCTCGCCGGTCGCGGGCGGAGGCCGCCGGGGCACGGTGGTCACTCTGCGCGACCACACGGAACTTCAGGCGCTGACCGGCGAGCTGGACCACGAGCGAGGCTTCACCCAGGCGCTGCGCTCCCAGGCCCACGAGGCGGCCAACCGGCTGCACACGGTGGTCTCGCTCATCGAACTCGGCCGCGCGGACGAGGCGGTCGACTTCGCCACCGCCGAGCTGGAACTCGCCCAGGCCCTCACCGACGAGGTGGTCACCGCGGTGGGGGAGCCGGTGCTGGTGGCGCTGCTGCTGGGCAAGGCCGCCCAGGCGCACGAGCGGGGCGTCGAGCTGGTCGTCACCGCCGACAGCCGCACTCTCGCCGAAGGCGGCGGGCTGCCGCCCGCCCGGGACCTCGTCACCGTGCTCGGCAACCTCATCGACAACGCCGTCGACGCGCTCACCGCCGTACCGGGAGCCCGGATCGCGGTGACGCTGCGGCCCGAGCCGGATGAGCTGCTGCTGCGGGTCGCGGACAACGGACCCGGGCTGCCTGAGGGGGTGGACGTGTTCCGCCGGGGCTGGTCCGGGAAGGGCGAGGGCCGCGGCCTCGGCCTCGCGCTGGTCCGGCAGGTCGCGGAGCGCTACGGCGGCACGGTGACCGCCGCGCAGGGCCCGGGCGGAGGCGCGGAGTTCACGGTCCGCCTGCCGGTCGCGTCCGCACCCGCCGTAGGCCCCGGGGGCCCGCGATGAGCGGGGGCGAGGTGCGCGTGCTGATCGTCGAGGACGACCCGGTGGCCGCCGACGCGCACGCGCTCTACATCGGCCGGGTGCCCGGCTTCACCGCCGTCGGCGCCGCCCACTCGCTCGCCGAGGCCACCCGGTTCCTGGAACGGACCCGCGTCGACCTGCTGCTCCTGGACCTCGGCCTGCCCGACGGGCACGGCCTGCGCTTCGCGCGCGGGCTGCGCGCCGCCGGCCATCCGGTCGACGTGATCGTGGTGACCTCCGCGCGGGACCTGGCCGTGGTCCGCGAGAGCGTCTCGCTGGGCGTCGTCCAGTACGTACTGAAGCCGTTCGCGTTTCCCACCCTGCGCGAACGGCTCCTGCGCTACGCCGAGTTCCGTCAGACGGCGGGCGAGGCGGCCGGCCAGGACGACGTCGACCGGGCGATGGCCGCCCTGCGCGCACCCC
The DNA here is from genome assembly GCF_055595065.1 of Streptomyces sp. NPDC040545. Taxonomy (NCBI): domain Bacteria; kingdom Bacillati; phylum Actinomycetota; class Actinomycetes; order Kitasatosporales; family Streptomycetaceae; genus Streptomyces; species Streptomyces sp. NPDC040545. The sequence goes on along the minus strand of NZ_JBVIWA010000003.1, from coordinate 205,089 downwards.
GCCCGGCCGAGCTCCCCAAGGGGCTGAGCGCGCCGACCCTCGACCGGGTCGCCGCCCTGCTGCGGTCGGCGCCCGAGGGGCTGACCGCAGCAGGGGCGGCCGAGGCGGCCGGGATCTCCCGGATCACCGCCCGCCGCTACCTGGAGCACCTGGTGGACACCGGCCGCGCGGACCGCACCCCCCGGTACGGCCAGGTCGGCCGCCCCGAACTGCACTACCGTTGGCTGGCGGCGGCGACCGGTTCGGTGTCGAAGGTGTAGAACTTCCGGTGGTCCAGCATGTCCGCCGGGGTCACGTCGTTCCAGGGCCGCATGGTGTCGTTCAGGTCGACGACGTTCTGCGTACCCGCGGCCGGCAGGTACGTGGACTGGGGGTGCTTGGCCTGCCAGTCGGCCCACAGCTTGTCGATGAAGGCGTGGTGCATCCAGAACACCGGGTCGTTGGGGGAGACCCCGGTGGACATCTGCCCGCCGACCCACACGTGCACCCGGTTGTGCAGGTTGGCGCCGCGCCAGCCCTCCAGGTTGTTGCGGAAGCCGTTGGAGGAGCTGTTCCAGGGCGCCATGTCGTAGACCGGCATGGCGAGCACGGAGTCCACCTCGGCCTTGGTCGGCAGCTGGGCGACGGCCGCGCCGAGATCGCGGCGCAGGTAGGCACGCCCGTCCACCCGGACGTTTATGTTCCACTTGCCCGTCGAGTACGCGAACGGACCGTCCATGACCTGCCCGTCGCGGGCCCGCCCGGTGCCGCCGAGGAAGTCGGCGGCGAAGAGGGAGGCGCGGGAGGTCCGGTCCACGGTCCAGTCCCAGTACGGGAGCGCCACACTCGCGTCCACTTTCTGCAGCGCCGCCTCGAACTCCAGGAGGAAGCGCCGGTGCCACGGCAGGAAGGAGGGGGAGCGGTGGCCGACGCGGTCGCCCGAGTCGGTGTCGCTCATGATGAAGCCGTTGTGGGTGGTGACGAAGCGGTCGTAGCTGCCGGTGCGCTTGAGCTCCAGCAGCGCGGAGGTGAAGGCGCGCTTCTCCGCCGGGGTCAGCGTGGCCTGGTTCTTGCGGACGGTCATGCCGCACCTCCGAAGGGAACGAGGGCGGCGCCCTGGAGATCGCGCACGGCGGCGCGGGCGAGGAGCTTCGGGTCGGCGAAGGTCTCGTAGTGGTTGATGACGCTGATCCAGGTGCCGTCGGCGTTGCGCATGATGTGCAGTTCCCTGCCGTCTATTCGGACGGTGGGCTGGCCGGGCGAGTGGTGGCCGCCGTGGTGGCCGCCTTCGCCGGCGGTGATCTGGATACGACGGCCCTTGTAGACCTCGTCGACCGTGCCCGGGGTGGTGGGCTCGGTGGGGGTCGCGGCGGCGTTCGTGGCGCCCGCGGCAGCAGCGGTCAGGCCAAGGACGGTGAGGGCACCGGCGGTTGTCCCCAAGGCCTGACGGCGAGTGATCTTCTTCATGGTCCGAAGAGGTATCAGGGCTCGGGAGAGGCTTGGCCTGTATCCGGACATCGACGGATAAGTTGCCGGTAGAACAAGTTGGATGATCTTCCCGTCCGGAGCGGCTCCGGGGGCCCGGACGGGAAGATCTGCGGCATTGAGTCTACTGGACAGTAATTTCTTCGGAGGGTCGAGGGTCGTATGGGCGGGGTCACACCGGAGAGTCGGCCGGAAGCAGAGCGTCAGCGTCACTTCGCGGTCTGTCACGGGCCTGGGGCGTGAGGAACGCCGGAACGCAATCTGGCCCTCGGGGGTGTCCGCCGGATCATGTGACCTCCTCGCGCTCATGGCGTTAGGCACACGCAAGCGGGCCGGAGGGGACCGTCGGCCATTCAGCCAGGAGCAGTGGGAGGCGTACATCGTGTTGACCGGTGACAGCTTCAGCAGCAGCACCTTCGCCATCGAGTTGGGCACGTTCCAGGTCGAGACCGTCCAGAGCGTCTCGGGACTTCAGCTGGAGCAGGATGTCGTGGAGGTCCGGCAGGTCTCACCGACCGGTGAACTGCTCGTTCGCAAGCAGCCGGGGGCGCGCAAGGCCGGTGAGGTCACGATCACCCGCGGCATGGACAAGAGCGCCGCGTTCACCGACTGGATCAAGGCCACCCTGGTCAACGCCGACCTCGATGCCGCGCGCCAGAACATCACCATCGCGTTGCAGGACGCGAAGAAGCAGACCGTCCGCCGCATTCACCTCAGCAACGCCTGGGCCTCGCGTTGGGAGGGGCCGTCGCTGGGAGCCTCCGAGTCCGGGCCCGCGACGGAGCAGGTGACGATCACGTACGAAGACATCACCGTCGAGTAGCCATCGGTCCTCTCCGGCGGATCATGGTCGGATCCGGAGTCGGATGGCCCCAAGGCGGTGCGCGGTCGAGTGGGCGCGGGACCTCCTCGCCGATTGGCGGTTTTTGTCCCTATAGTCCCTATATGGCTCTTCATGAGACGAAGGACGCACGTGCTCAGGACGCCGACACGGACGTGTTCGCGTCCACGCTGAGTGGCCAGATCCTCCCCAAGTACAGGATTCCTGAGGACCAATCACCCACCGAGGTCGTCTACGAACTGCTCCGCAACGAGCTGCTCCTGGACGGCAACGCGGCCCAGAACCTGGCCACCTTCTGCACCACCTGGTCGGACGAGGGCGTGCACCGCCTGATGAACGTCTGCCTCGACAAGAACATGATCGACAAGGACGAGTACCCGCAGACCGCCGAGATCGAGTTCCGCTGCGTCAACATCCTGGCCGACCTGTGGAACGCCCCCGCCGGCACCACCGCGGCCGGCTGCTCCACCACCGGCTCCAGCGAGGCCGCCATGCTCGGCGGCCTCGCCCTCAAATGGCGGTGGCGCGAGCGCCGCCGCGCCGAGGGCCTGCCCACCGACCGCCCCAACCTGGTGTGCGGACCGGTCCAGATCTGCTGGGAGAAGTTCGCCCGCTACTTCGACGTCGAACTGCGCCAGGTCCCGATCGAGGCCGGCGCCACCGGCCTGCAGGCCCATCAGCTCGCCGGGTACGTCGACGAGAACACCATCGGCGTCGTCGCCATCCTCGGCGTCACGTACACCTGCGACTACGAGCCCGTCGCCGAGATCGCCGCCGAGCTCGACCGGATCCAGGCCGAGCACGGCTGGGACGTCCCCATCCACGTGGACGGTGCGAGCGGCGGGTTCGTGGCGCCCTTCCTCCACCCCGACGTGGTGTGGGACTTCCGGCTGGAGCGTGTCGCCTCCGTCAACACCTCCGGCCACAAGTACGGGCTCGCGCCGCTGGGAGTCGGCTGGATCGTCTGGCGCACCGCCGACCTGCTCCCCGCCGACCTCGTCTTCAACGTCGAGTACCTCGGCGGCGACATGCCGACCTTCGCCCTCAACTTCTCCCGCCCGGGCGGCGAGATCATTGCGCAGTACTACCTGTTCCTGCGCCTGGGCCGGGCCGGCTACCGGCGTGTCCAGGCGGCCTGCGCCGACACCGCCCAGTACCTCGCCCGGCAGATCGCCGACATGGGCGACTTCACCCTCCTCTACGACGGCCAGGGCGCCCTGCCCGCCGTCTCCTACACACTCGCCGACCCCGGCACCGCCGGATTCAGCCTCTACGACCTCTCCGACCGGCTGCGCATGCGCGGCTGGCAGGTGCCCTCGTACCCGCTGCCCGCCGACCGCGACGACACGGTCATCCAGCGCGTCCTCGTCCGGCACGGCGTGACCCGCGATCAGATGGCCCTGCTCGTCACCGACCTGCGCGCGGCCGTGGAACACCTGAAGGCCACGCCCCCGCCCGCACCGGCCGCCGCGCCGCGGTCCGGCTTCCACCACTGACACCGGGCCGGCGTACGGGGCCGGCGGACGGGGCCGCGCGGGCCGGGCCGAAGGCTGCGGGTGCCCGCCGGAAGCTGCCCCGGCGGACTCCCTTGATGATCCGGGTCCGCGAATGACACCGTGGTGATCATGAGTGACCATTTCGAGGACCACCGGCGCCTGCTGTTCGGCACGGCCTACCGCATGCTGGGCAGCGTCGCCGACGCCGAGGACATCGTGCAGGACGCCTGGCTCGCCTGGCACCGCACCGACCGCACGGCGGTCGAGAACCCCAGGGCCTACCTGGTGCGCACCGTCACCAACCTGAGCCTCAACCGGCTCAGGTCGGCCCAGGTCGTCCGCGAGGCGTACGTCGGACCCTGGCTCCCCGAACCCCTCCTCACCTCGCCCGACATCGCCGAGGAGGCCGAACTCGCCGACACGGTGTCCATGGCGGTCCTGGTCGTACTGGAGACCCTGACCCCGACCGAGCGCGCGGTCTTCATGCTCCGCGAGGTGTTCGGGTACTCCTACGCCGAGATCGCGGAGGTCGTCGGGAAGTCCGAGGCGAGCGTGCGCCAGTCCGCGCACCGGGCCCGCGAACACGTCCGGGCGCGCCGCCCCCGCTTCACCGCCAAGGCGGCCGAGCAGCGCGAGATCGTCGAGAAGTTCCGGCAGGCCTGCCTCGGCGGGGACCTCGGCGAGGTGCTCACGGTCCTCGCCCCCGACATCGTCTCCTGGGCCGACGGCGGCGGCGTCGTCACCGCTGCCCGCCGCCCGCTGCACGGAGCCGACCACGTGGCCCGCTGGTGGCTCGGCGTCCTGGCCAAGTCCGATGCCCGCGACGGGGCGATGCGCCCCGCGGAGATCAACGGCGAGCCCGGCCTGCTGCTCGTCCACAACGGCGCGACCGTCGGCGCCATGACCTTCGAGGCCGCCGACGGCCGGATCACCGCACTGCGCGTCACCGTCAACCCGGAGAAGCTGCGAGGCCTGCAGCCCTGACGGGACCCCGACGACGGGGCCGGGCGACCGCTCCGCCCTCTACCGCGCGCCGAAGTTCTGGGTCCACCAGGGGCCACCCGAGCTCTGGTGGATGCCCACCCCGATGTCCTTGAAGGAGCAGTTGAGGATGTTCGCCTTGTGGCCCGGGCTCTTCATCCAGGAGTCCATGACCGACTGGGCCGTCTGCTGGCCCCGCGCGATGTTCTCCCCGTACGTCGACCAGCGGTACCCGGCCGCGGTCGTCCGGTCGCCCGGGTCCTTGCCGTCGGGGCTGGTGTGATCGAAGTAGTCCCGGGCCGCCATGTCGTCGGAGTGCCCCTGAGCCGCCGCACGCAGCTGCGGGTCCTCCTTGAGGGGCCCGCAGCCGGCCGCCGCGCGCTCGTTGTTGACCAGGGCCACGACCTGACCGGCCATGCCCGAGGGCGGGGCAGGCGCCGGCTTGGCCGCCGAGGCCTTCGGGCTCGGGGACTTGCTCTTGGACTGCGTCGGGCTCGGGCTCGCCGACGGACTCGGCGAGGCGGAGGCCGACGGGGAGGGCGAGGCGGACGCGGAGGGGGAGGCCGACTCCGAGGGCGGAGCGGCGGATTCGGTCGCCGAGAGCGCGGCCAGCGGGCTCGCGGGCGCGGCGGCGCCCTCCTTCGTGTCACCGGAACCGGGCAGCCCCCCGAGGTAGACGAGCCCGCCGCCCGCGACGCAGGCGGCGAGCACCGCACCGCCGACCACCCGGCGGCGGCTCTGCCGGCGCTTGCGCAGCGCGCCGCGGCCACCGCCGCCCACGTCGGCCACCGGGGTGAGCTGGGTCGCGGCCTCGTCGAAGCCGCCGCCGAAGCCCCCGTCGTTACCTTGGGCGAAGGCAACGCTCGCGGGGGCGAAGCCGGCCGCCCCCGCCGTCTTCATTCCCGCCAGCAGGGCCGCCGAGACCGGTACCAGGGCCAGACCGGCCAGCAGTCCCTCCGCCGGAACCAGCCCGCTCCACAGGCCGGAGCAACGTACGCATTCACGGGCGTGCCGGGCTATTCGCTTGCGCCACAGCGCCGAGGGCTCCCCGTCCCAGCCCGCCATCACGGTCCGCAGCTCCTCGCACGCCGGGTGGGTGTCCAGCGCGCGCTCCACCACGCGGGCCGACTCCAGCTGCGCCTTCATCCGCTGCACCCGGACCGCCGTGTGCTGCGGGGACAGTTCCAGCGCGCTGGCCACCTCGGCCCGGGTCAGCTCCCCGGCGCACTCCAGCCACCACAGGGACAGCAGCGCCCGGTCCTCGGGCTCCAGCCAGCGGGTGGCCCGGGCCGTCTCGCGCCGCTGTCCGGCGAGCTGGAGGCGGGTGACGGTCAGGTCGACGAAGTCGGCACCCGGGTCGGCGACATCGCTCGCGGCCTCCAGCGTGCTCTCGCCGAAACCGCTCTGCCGGGCCTGCCAGTGCGCCCGCACGCGGTTCATCGCGATCGCCACCAGCCAGGACCGGAAGCTCTCGTCCACGCGCAGGCCGCCCAGCCCGTCGAGCGCCCGCAGCATCGTGTCCTGCACCACGTCGTCCACGTCGCAGGACCCGTTGAGGGCCCGCCCGACGATGTTGTAGACGAGCGGGAGATGGGTGCTGACGAGCTCGTCCTGCGCGCGCAGGTCGCCCGCGCGGGCCGCTGCCACAAGCGCTGCGGTGTGCTGAGTAGTCATGTGATGTTCCCTGTCCGTACCGGCGGTCGATGATGCCCGATACATGGGAGACCGTCGACGGGGGCGTCGATAACAGTTATCCGGAAGAATTTTCCCGAAGAGCTTTCCGGGGCCTTCCACCGGGGGTCACAGCAGCGGAGCCAGGGCCTCCGCGGCCGCTCGCAGGGCGGTCGCGCCGATCAGTTCCCGTACCTCCTCGGCGGGCAACAGAGCCAGGATGCTCGTGCCGATCGCGGTCGTGCGCAGCGGCATGCGCATGCCGACGCGGGAGGCCGTCCGGAAGCGCCGGTCCTCGTTCTCCAGCTTGCGGATGCAGGACATGGTCCGCCCGCTGTGCAGGGCCAGATGGACCATCTGGCCGGTGGCCCGCCGGAGTTCGCCGAGGACGCGCCCGATGCCGGCCGGTTCTCCGGCGCCGACCAGGGCGGAGAGCCCGCGCGCCCGCCCGCTGCCGCTCCGTCCATTGACACGAGGGCTCCTGGCGTGGGTAGGGTCTAGACCACATGGTTCCGCCATGCGGTACGCCGTTCCATCACGTGGAACAAGCGCGTGGAGTGAAGGGGAGGATCCGTTGCCCGATCACCCGTCAGGCCACGCGGCGGGGCACCTCTACGCGGTGCTGGCGGCCCAGCGCGTGCTGCCCGTGCTGCGCAACACCGACGCCGACGAGGCCGTCCGCCACACCACCGCCCTGCTCGCCGCCGGCTGCCGCGCGGTCGAGCTCACCACCTCCACGCCCGGCTGGGCCGCCGCCGTCACCCGCACCACCCCGCTGAGCGATGTCCACGGCCGACCGGCGCTCATCGGCGTCGGCACGGTCACCACCACCGCGCAGGCCGAGACGGCCCTCGACGCGGGCGCCGCCTTCCTGATCTCCCCCTATCCGGCCCCCGAGGTCCGCGCGGTGGCCGTACGCCGCGAAGCCGTATTCATCGAGGGCGGGTTCACCCCGGGCGAAATCGCCGCCGCCGTCCGGGCGGCCGGAGCCGCCAAGGTCTTCCCGGCGCACGTCGGCGGCCCCGGGTTCGTCCGCTCCCTCCGGGCCGTCCTGCCCGGAGCGGTCATCGTCCCGACCGGCGGCATCCGGCCCGCCGAGGTCCCGGACTGGCTCGCCGCCGGCGCGACCGCCGTCGGGATCGGCGGCGGCCTGCCGTCCGACCCGGGCGAGCTGGCCGCCGTGTTCGCCGGGGCGGCCACGCCGTGCCGCGTATCCTGCGACCCCGCCCCGGGGCACTGACCGTGGCCGGACGAGCCGACACGCGCTACGACGTCCTCGTACTCGGTGAGGTCCTGGTCGAGATCCACGCGGGCACCGCCCTGCACGAGGCCGCCGACGGCACCCCGGCCCGTATCTCCTACTCCGGGGACGCCCTCAACGCGGCGGCCGCCGCGGCCGCGGCCGGCGCCCGTACCGCCCTGCTCGCCGTGGTCGGCGACGACGAACTCAGCGTCCCGCTGCTGGACCGGGCCGCCGAACTCGGCGTGGACGTCTCCCACGTCCGCCGCGCCCCGCACCCCAACGGCGCCTACCTGCTCTCCGCCGACACCGACGGCGACCGCGCGTTCGTCTACTGGCGCACCCGCAGCGCGGGTTCCACCCTCGCGCCCCGCCACATCGCGTCCTGGCGCGAGCTGCTGACCCGCTGCGGAGCGCTCGTCACCAGCGGCGTCACCGGCGCCCTGTCGCCGAGCAGCCGCGACGCCGTACTGGCCGCCGCCCGCCTCGTGCACGGGGCGGGCGGGCACCTGACCTACGACCCCAACTTCCGCTCCCGGCTGACCGGCCGCGCCGAGGCACGCGAGCTCCTGGCCCGGATCGCGCCGCTGACCGGGCTGCTCAAGACCTCGTGCCCGGCCGACGCGCTGGCCCTCGTGGACACCGGCGACCCGCGCACCGCCGCAGCCCGCTGCCGGGCACTGGGCGCCCGTACGGTCGTGGTCACCGCGGGCGCCGACCGGCTGCTGCTGGACGACGGCACGCGGGCGGCGTACCACCCCGTGCCCGTCAACCCCGAGCCCGTGGACGCGACCGGGGCGGGGGACTGTTTCACCGGCACGACCACCGCCCGGCTCGCCCTCGGGGACACCCTCGCGGACGCGGTGGCGTACGGCACGGCCGCCGCCTCGCTCTCGGTCTCCGGCCGCGGCGGCACCGGGCGGGTCCCCGCCTTCAGCGAGACGGCGGCCCTGGCCGCCGCCCACCGCCGGTCCGGCCAGGACACCTAAGGGACGTCGGGCTCGGCCACCCAGCCGGCCGCCAGCACCAGCCGTGAGGTCCGGTGGACGGCCAGGAACCCGAACGGCCTGTCGAAGTACACCTCGGCCCGGCGCGCCCTGTACCTGGGCCGCGCCGGCGCCGCGCAGCCGGCCGCCACGCCGAAGGCGGTGACGGCGGCGGCCTCGAAGCCCTCGGCGTCGAACCGGGCCAGTGCGGACTGCCGTGCCGAAGCGATGGCCAGCGGCCGGGAGCTGACGCCGGGGAAGTGGCCGCGCTCGGTGTCGGTGGCGGTCTCCAGCCCGAACAGCCGGGCATGGTCCAGAAGGTCGTGCTCCGACCGCACTTCGAAGGCCACCGTCTCGATGTCCAGCCGGGGTTCGGGGGAGTGGGCGGCCACCGTGCCGACCGCCAGTCCCGGACCGGGGCGCCCGTCGGGGAGCAGGCTCGCTCCCGTGGCGGGCAGCGCCCTGGTGACGGCGGCGATCCCGGTGGTGAGCGTGTCACCGGCCGGCGCCCCGGGCTCGCCCAGCACGAGGTGGACGTCCACGCCCGCCGCCCCGACGACCTCCAGCAGGGTGACCGCACCGGAGGGGCCGTGCGCCACGCGGACCCGGTCGAGCAGCGAGGTGCTGCGGTGCAGTGTGCGCACGCGGCGCCCGGCCCACGGGCCGGTGTGCGGCTCCCCTTCCCCCTCGTCGAACGGCTGGATCCATCGCAGCCGCAGCGCGAGCGCGGAGGCGAGGACCATCAGGGTGCTTTCGTCCAGGAGCACCGGCATGCGCTCGATCAGCCCGTCCGTGCGGTCCGACGCCCACGCGTCGAGCGCCTTGGCATCGGCGTCCGGGTCCCCGGTCAGCGTCCCCCGGACGCCGGCCGGCAGCTTCGCCGACCAGTCCTCCTCCAGGGGGAGCCCGGCATCGGTCCACAGGCCGGTCGCCGTCCGAAGGCCCCGTACGCCGGCCAGTGCGGCCACCAGCTCCCGGGCAGCCTGGCCCGCGGCCTCGGCGGGTATGCCCAGGGACCGCGCCAGTTCGGCGCGGGCCGGGCCGCCCGAGCCGTCCGCGAGCAGGGCGAGCAGCGGCCAGATCCCGGCCGCGGTGAACACCGTGCCCACCGTGCCCGTGTTCCCGGCCGGGGTCTGCGCGGTCGCGGCCCAGTGCGTCGTCAGCCGATTGACCGCCCGTACGGTCGAGTTCCTCATGCGGGGGAGCGTACGTGGAGGGACGCCGCCGGGCCGGATGGTTTTCCGCGGCCCGGCGGCGCCGGTCGGTGGGCGGGTGGTGTCAGGGGTGGCCCCCGGTCAGCGGCCGCGCAGGCCCCGGTCGACCGCCGTCATCAGCTCGCCGTCCGCGGTGTCCGCGTCGAGCGACCAGAACATCGCACCGCCGAGGCCGTGTTCGCGGATGTACCCGGTCTTGGCGCGCAGCACCTGCGGGTCGTCGTACGTCCACAGGGTGGTGCCGTCGAAGAGCCAGGCGTGGCCGCCGCGCCGGTCCCGGTGGACCGTGTAGGTGCCGGAGTCGGCCAGCTTCTTCAGCGCTTTGTAGTCCTCGTACCCGGCGGACCAGGTGGCCGGTGCCGGGCCCGTGGCCGGCTGTCCCATGCCGTCCCCGCCACCGGTGACGCCGGTCCAGCCCTGTCCGTAGAACGGCATACCCATCACCAGCTTGTTCGCGGGCGCGCCGCGCCGGAGCCAGGCGTCCACCGTGCCGTCGACGCTGAAGTCGCCCCGGGCGCGGAGGGCGGACTGCTGGGCGGTCCGCGGCTCGCCGGAGACGTGGAAGTCGTACCCCTGGAGGGTCACGAAGTCGAGGTCGCGCATGATCCGGCGGACGTCGAAGCCCGCGTCGATCTTGGCGGGGGCGGTCGGGACGAAGGCGGTCAGCTCGTACGGGGTCTTCTTCTTCTGGCTCCGCGCGTACGCGTCGAGCTGGGTGCGGAACTCCTTGACGAGCGCGGTGAAGTTCTGCTTGTCCTCCGGCCGGTACTTCGTGTCGGTGTCACCCGCGGAGCCGGGCCACTCCCAGTCGAGGTCGATCCCGTCGAACACGCCGGCGGCCGCTCCCGGGCCGCCGCGGGCGCCGTCCCGCGGAAGATCGCCCTTGATGTAGAGGTCGATGCAGGACTCGACGAAGGCCTTGCGGGAGGCCGGGGTGAGCGCGGCGTCCGAGAAGTGTGTGGACCAGCTCCAGCCGCCCAGCGAGATCAGCACCTTGAGGCCGGGGTGCTCGGCCTTGAGCTCGCGCAGCTGGTTGAAGTTGCCGGCGAGCGGCTGCTCGCCGGTGTCGGCCACTCCGTCGACGGAATTCGCGGCGTCGAGCGGGCGCACGTAGTCGGCCCAGGCGTCGGCTTCACCGGGCACGTTCCCGGTGAAGCACCTGCCCTCGGGACTGACGTTGCCGAAGGCGTAGTTGATGTGCGTGAGCTTGCCGGCGGAGCCGTTCGCCTCCAGGTCCTGGACCTGGAAGTCCCGTCCGTAGACACCCCACTGGGTGAAGTAGCCGACCTTCTTGTACGGACGGTCGTGGCCACCGCCGGCCTGCGCGGCGGCGGCGGGCGCGAAGGCGGTCAGCAGGGAGAGGGAGCAGGCGGCGACGGCCAGCCTGCCGAGCATGCTGCGGCGCATGGGCTTCCTTTGCGGATGCGGGGAGCGGGGTGTGTGCGCGTGTGCTGTGCATGCCGGAAACTATTGGTCTGGACCAGAGCGGTCAAGGGGGCGGCCGGAACTCGCCCGCTACGAGAGCGGCAGGCTCCACTGGCCGACGTCGTCGGCGAGCCCGGTGTCGAGGGCGAACTGCACCGCGGCCGGCTCGGCGTCCGCCGGGATCCGGAAGGTGATGAAACCCTCCGTCGTGCCGCCGGGATCGAGCGTGACCGTCTCGGGGAAGACCGGCCCGGCGGTGGTGGGGACGTCATCGCCGGTGAACCGCTGCCCCGCGGTGTCCAGCAGATGCGCGGCCGGAGCGGGGGAGTCCTGGTAGACGGCGGTTCCCGTGTTCTCCAGGCGGAAGCGCGTCGCGACGAGCCGCTCGGTCCCGGTCGGCTCGGGACCTGCGGGACTCGCCGGGTCCACGACCTGCGTCAAGGTGACGTCGACCCGCAGGCCGGGCCCGTTCCCGGTGAGGGAGATCGTCTCGCCCGAACCGTCAGGGGCCGCGCCCAGCAGGGCGGGCGCGAGGAGCGCGAGCGCGAGGAGCGCGCCCCGCAACCGCACGCGCCCCGTTCGCCGGCTTCGGGGCATGACGGAACCTCCCGCTCCACGGGTCCCCACCACCCACCATCCTCCGCACCCCGCGGTCCCGCCACCCACGCCGGCCGGGCCGCGGCGCCCGCAGAGGCCATCCCATGTGGCGATTCGGCGGTAACAGGCGAGGAAGCTTTTAGGATCGCCGGCATGGCAACAAGACTTGTACAGATCAATATGAAGGCCCAGGACGACTCCGCGCTCGGCCGGTTCTGGGCGGAGGCACTCGGGTGGGGTATCGACAGCGAGGGACCCGGCGTGACGAACCTCGAACCCGTGGGCTTCGCCTACCCCGACCCTGCGGCCGTCTGCGTCGACATCATCGCCCGCCCGGAACCCAAAACGGTCAAGAACCGGGTACACCTCGATCTGGCCACCACCTCGGCCGCCCATCAGGCGGAGTTGGTAGCACGCCTGCAGGACCTGGGCGCGACGCTCGCCGACGTGGGCCAGCGCGACGTCCCCTGGACGGTGATGGCCGACCCGGAGGGCAACGAGTTCTGCGTCCTGGAACCCCGTCCGATCTACCAGGACACCGGGCCGATCGCCGCGGTGGTGGTCGACTGCACCGACCCGCGAGCGATGGCCCGGTTCTGGGGCGAGGCGATGGACTGGACGCTCCACGAGGTCACCGACGAGCACGCGTCCATGCGTTCCGCCAAGGGCGTCGGCCCCTACCTGGAGTTCGTCCGCACCCCCGACACCAAGAACGTGTGGAACCGCGTCCACCTCGACATCGCCCCCTACCGCGGTGACGACTTGGCAGCAGAGGAAGCCCGGCTGCGCGCCCTGGGTGCCACCGACCCCGGTATCGACCAGTCGGCGATCTCCTGGACGATCCTGGCCGACCCGGAGAGCAACGAGTTCTGCCTCCTCGCCCCGCGCTGACCTCGACCACGGCTCCGGCCGGTTTCGCCGGCCTTCGGCCACCTTGGACGACCGGCCCCGCCCCTGGAGGGTGATCGGCCGGTCGTCCACCGCCGGAACACACTCCGGCGAGGGACTCGCACCCGGTCGAGCGACGAATTGATTGGATCTCCCGGCCCGTTCGTGTCATGGTTGGTCCCACCGAAGGGGTGTAGCTCAGCTGGTCAGAGCGCCGGTCTCCAAAACCGAAGGCCGCAGGTTCGAATCCTGCCGCCCCTGCGACACCGACAGCACGCCTGTCGAGCACGCCCGGCCGGGAGCACGTCTCCCCGCCGGGCGTTGCCGTTCGCCCGGGCAGGGCCCCCCCACGACCGCGCCGGCCGCCTGGGACAGCAGGGGCACCGCGTCCTCACGGGCCGCCGTGCTCCCGCCGCGCGCATGCTCGGCCGAGGACTACTCGGCGCCCGGCTCCTGGTAGCCGTACGGACGCGTGATGATCTCCATCCCGTGGCCGCTCGGGTCCGTGAAGTACACCCCGCGGCCCCCGTCGTTGTGGTTGATCTCGCCGGGGTGCCGGCCGTGCGGGTCGGCGAAGTACGGGACCCGCGCCGACCGGATCTTCTCGAACGCCGCGTCGAACTCCTCCTCCGAGAGGAGGAACGCGTAGTGCTGCGGGGTGATGGACCCGGCCGGGGCGGTCGCGAAGTCCAGGGTGACGCCGTTCGCGGTGTCCACGGGGACGAAGGGCCCCCACTCGGTCCCGACCTCCAGGCCGAGGACGTGTGCCAGGAAGGTGGCGGACTCCCGGTTGTCGCGGGAGTGGATGATCGTGTGGTTCAGATGAACGGACATGGGTGAATGCCTCCGAAAGGCACTTCACGGCGCCTCCATGCCTCACCCGGACGGTGACCGACACGCGATGCCGTGATCACGATCCTAAACACCCTCTCCGGGCGAAGTCCACCCTCTTCGACCCGCACCCCACCCCCGGCCCGGTGGCCGTAGCGGCCTACGAACTCCCGTACACCGCCTTGACGTTGTCCTGCGCCGGGTGCGTCCGGCCGGCCGGACCCGCCGCGAACACCCGCAGGAGGTTCTCCGTCACCCGGGTGGTCAGCGCCCCCGCGCGCGCGTCCAGACCGTGGTTGCGTCCGCTGCGGCCGTCTCCGGTCGCGTCCAGGGCCTCCACCCACCGCATCGTGCCGGTCGCGAACACCCCCGCCCCGCTCGCCACCGTGTAGTAGGCCGTGTCCTGGTGGCTGGGCCGCCCCTCGCACACCACGGGGGAGTGGGCCAGGATCTCGATCGGCCGGGGCGTCGGGAATCCCGTGTTGACCTTGTCGTACTCGACGCCGACCAGGTGCTCGAAGCGGTCGCCCGCCTTCGCGCCGGTGCCTTCGAAGAGCCAGTGCCCGGGGTTGGTCACCACGTACGGGGCGTCCACCGGATAGCCGTCGTAGATCACGCCGAGCAGCGAGCTCTCCGGGTCCGCGCCGGGCGCGGAGCGGAAGTCCACCGTCGCGGGATGGCCGCGCTTGAACCCCGGGTCCTGCTCGTAGGACGACTTGTAGCAGACCAGCGTGCGGTCCGGCCCCAGGTCGGAGGGCTCCAGCCGGATCCGGCGGTAGCAGCAGTTCGCGCCCAGGATCGCGATGTTGGTACCTGCGTCGCGGGCGGCCGTGAAGTGGGCCCGCTGCTCCGGCGACCAGTACTCGTCGTGCCCGAGGGAGAGCACCGCCGCCGCCCCCTCCAGGAGCCGCTTCTCCCGTGCCACGTCGGTGGTGGTCGTGTAGGCGAGGGGTATGCCGAGCCGCTCGGCCAGCGCGATCAGCGGAGCCTCGTACACCAGGAACAGGCCCGCGCCGTCGTCGTACTCGTACGGCCGGTCGAAGCTCACGGCGAGCGAGCGGGAGGCGAAACCGCCGCCGGGGCCGTCGTAGCTGCCGTAGCCGCCCCACCGGTTGTACGCCTGCCAGGTGGCCACCGCGTTGACCACGACCGTACGGCCGGCGGTCGCCGCGGAGCGGACGGTGATCGGCACGAACCGCCGGCCCTCGCCGCCCTGCGCGTCCAGGCGCAGCAGGTAGCTGCCCTCCGGCCAGTCCTTCGTCTCGACCGTGGCGCTACGGGGCCACCGGGTGCGGACCATCCTGGTCCCGGCATCCACGGTGTGCTCGGGCTGCCGGGCCCCGGGCAGGGCCTCGGAGCGCCACACCAGCCGGGCCCGGGCCCCCCCGTACCAGCCCATCCGGTAGGCGGAGACGGTGAACCGGGGCGCGGTCGTCGACACGTGCAGCCCGAAGGACTCGCCGGGCAGGACGCTGACCTTGTCCGCGAACCCCTCGATGGCCCGCGCCGGACCGGCCTTGTCCACCGGCCAGTCGGCATGGCCCGGGCGGGCGTTCTCGGCCTTGACGTCGAGGCCCTGCGGCCCGGCCGCCGCCGGCTTCCCGCCCGGCGCGGCGGACTCCGACGCCGTCCCGGACCGCTGCGCCGACCCGGATCCGCCCTCGCCCGCGCCGTCGCCGTTCGTGCAACCGGCCAGGGTCCCGAGCCCCGCAGCCGTGGCCGCCCCCGCCGCGATCGCGAGGAACCGCCGCCTGCCTGCGTCTTCGCCGTCCGCGGCGGCCCCGGCCGAGTACATCTGATGCATGGAGAGCACGTTATGTGATGCTCTGGCCCGTGATTTCACCGGCCTGACCGGCACGACACCCCCTAGGCTGGCCCCCTGTTGTCACGGGCACCAACCGACGTCGGGGGAACGCGAGATGACGTACAGCACCACACACGCACCAGGCACGGTCCGGCAGCTGTGGCAGCTGCTCGAACCGGTCCACGCCGTCGTCTACTTCGCCCCCGAGGCCTACGAGGAGGCCGGCGCGCTCGGCTACGCCACCGACGACCGGTGGCCGATGTACTTCGCCTACCGGGCCGCACCCCTGGGCCCGGCCGGAGCGGGGCTCGTGAACGCCCTCTTCTACAGCTTCAGCCCCGGCATGGTGGACCACTACCTCGCCCGCTCCTGGCACACCGCCGAGCCCGCCCGCGTGCTCGCGGCCCGGGCCGCCGCCGCGGACCGCTCGCTGCACGCCCTGCTCGGTGAGCGCACCGCCTCCCCGGACCTGGCCGAGGCCGCCCGGCTCGCCCGGCGCGCCGCCGAGACCGCCACCACCGGCGGGCGCCCGCTGGCCGCCGCCAACGCCGCCCTGCCCTGGCCCACGGCCGCGCACACCGTGCTCTGGCACGCGGCGACGATCCTGCGCGAGCACCGCGGGGACGGCCACCTCGCCGCCCTTCAGGCCCACCACCTCGACCCGGTCGAGTCGCTGGTCCTCCAGTCGGGCGTGGGAGCCGCGCCCGCCGAGTGGTTCGAGAGCCGCCGGTGGTCCGCCGACGAGTGGGACACCGCCCGCGAGCGGCTCGCCTCCCGGGGCCTGCTGGCCGAGGACGGCACGGCCACCGAAGCAGGACTGGCGCTGCGCACCGGGGTCGAAAAGCTCACCGACGAACTCGCCTCGGGCCCGTGGTCGGCGCTGACCCCGCAGGAAGTGGCCCGGCTCGCGGAACTCCTCCTCCCGCCGGTCCTCGACATCGTCGGCGCCGGGATCCTCCCCGCCCAGGGCACCCTGGGCATCGGAGTGAAGTACGACTACGAGGACTGATCCACCGCCCGCCAGGAGCCTTCGCGACCGCCTGTGCGCCCCGGCACGCAGGCGCCCGGCCCGTTCTGCGGCCCGCCTCCGGACGGTCCAGGCCTCCATGGCCGAATCGGCGTTCTGACACAGAGGGGCCGGGCTGTGTTCAGCTGCTTGCCGGCACCTGTCGGGCGTCGTCGGCCTGGAGCGGCAACGCCCGCATGCACCCGCAGACTTGGGAGGGAACATGCCTCGTACCACCCGATCGGCGGCGGTCACCGCAGCCACCGCCGTCGCTTTCGCCGCAGCTCTGACCGGAACCGCCGGGGCCGAAGCCACCGGTGTGACTGCGACCCCCGCCCAGAGCGCACCCCAGCCCGTGTACTGGGCCGCGCCGCCCCAGGGCGTGACGGTCGCCGCGCCGCAGCGATTACTGAACCAGCCCGTGCGGATCACCAACGACTTCGCCAAACGCCCCACCACTCAGTGTCTGGACGTGGACGCGAACGGTGGCGGCAACGGCACGGTAGTCCAGGTCTGGCAGTGCAACGGCACCACCCAGCAGCGCTGGTACCTCTGGAACAACGGCGCGCTGGAGAGCTACCGCTTCCCGGGCAAGTGCCTGGACGCCGACCTCAACGGCGGCGGCCGCAACGGCACCAAGGTGCAGATCTGGGACTGCAACAACACCCCGCAGCAGAGCTGGTCCCACCCGTCGGGCGACCGCGCGATCTACAACGCACGCTTCTACGCCGGCGGCAACATCGTCATGGACCGCGACGCCAACGTCGTGGGCAACGGAGCCCGCATCCAGCTGTGGCAGAAGAACTTCCAGTCGCAGCAGTGGTGGGACGTCTGGGCCGACTGACCTCGTGTAACAGGAGCCGGCTCCGGGCGTGCGGATCGCGCCCCGCGGGCCGGTCCGACGGATGCCGAGCGGGAACGGCCGCGGCCGTTCCCGCCGGTCACCAACCGGCGTCCTCTTCGGGTTCGGGCGAAGCCGGCTCCGTGCTGAGCGGCCGGCGGAAACCGGCTTCGTGCAGCCCGCTCACCGCCACGTGATCATTCGCCACCAGCACCTGGGCCGGCCTGGCTGCCTCCGTCACCACGGCCGCCCCCGGACCCCCTGGCACGGCGGGACGGACGAGAACGAGATCATCGTTCTCGAACCGGAGCGCCCCGGCACCGAACTGCGCCTGCGCGACCGGCCCGACCCCGGCCGCACCACGGTCGTCACCCTGGAGTGAGAGAGTTCCTTCCGTGAAGCGCACGAGCACCCGCCTCGCCGACGGCCGCGAGATCTTCTACTACGACACCGGCGACGGCGCCGCCCGCGCCTTCCCCGACACGCGTCCGCTCGACGCGTCCGCCACCATGGGCAGCTCCGAGGTACGGCGCGATCCGCTGCTCGGCGACCCGGTCGTCATCGCCTCCCACCGGCAGGCCCGCACCTACCACCCGCCCGCCGACGCCTGCCCGCTGTGCCCCTCCACCGAGGGACGCGCCAGCGAGATCCCGGCCCCCGACTACGAGGTGGCCGTCTTCGAGAACCGCTTCCCCTCCCTCGCCGGCGACACCGGCCGCTGCGAGGTCATCTGCTTCACCCCCGACCACCTGACCTCCTTCGCCGAACTCGACGAGGAGCGCACCGCCCTCGTCCTCGCCGCCTGGAGCGACCGCACCGCCGGCCTCTCCGCCCGCGAGGGCGTCCAGCAGGTCTACTGCTTCGAGAACCGCGGCACCGAGATCGGCGTCACCCTCGCGCATCCGCACGGCCAGATCTACGCCTTCCCCTTCGTCACCCCGCGCACCACCCGGATGCTCGCCACCGTCGCCGCCCACCGCGAGCGCACCGGCGGCAACCTCTTCGAGGAGGTCCTGGCCGCCGAGCGCGCCGAAGGGACCCGCATCGTCCTCGAATCGGACCACTGGACCGCCTTCGTGCCCTACGCGGCGCGCTGGCCGTACGAGGTCCACCTCTACCCGCGCCACCGGGTCCCCGACCTGCCCGCCCTCGGCGACGAGGCCCGCGCCGAGTTCCCCCGGGTCTACCTGGAGCTGCTGCGCCGCTTCGACCGGCTCTTCGACCGGCCCGAGCCGACCCCGTACATCTCCGCCTGGCACCAGGCCCCGGCGGGCGAGGGCCGGGCCGACTTCGCGCTCCACCTGGAGCTCTTCACGATCCGCCGGACCGCGGACAAGCTGAAGTACCTGGCCGGGACCGAATCCGGCATGGAGGCCTACATGAACGACGTCCGGCCCGAGGCCGCGGCCGCGCGGCTGCGGGAGGTGGCGAGCGCATGAGCGGGTCGGCACCGGACGATTTCCAGCAGCTGTACGGGTACCCGCCCGAGGGGGTCTGGGCGGCCCCGGGCCGGGTCAACCTGATCGGCGAACACACCGACTACAACGACGGCTTCGTCCTGCCCTTCGCCCTCCCGCAGCGCACCGAGGTGGCCGTGGCCCGGCGCACCGACCGGATCCTGCGGGTGCACTCCGCCGACGCCCCCTCCGGCGCGGTCGCCCTCGACCTGGCCGACCTCGATCCGGCGCACCCTCCGCAGGGCGCCGCGAGCTGGGCCGCGTACCCCGCCGGGGTCGCCTGGGCCCTGCTGGACGCCGGACTTCCGGTCGGCGGCGCCGATCTGCACGTACGGTCCGACGTACCGACCGGCGCCGGCCTGTCCTCCTCCGCCGCCCTGGAGGTGGCCACCGGGCTGGCCCTCACCGACCTGTACGGGATCCCGCTCACCCGCCCCGAACTGGCCGTACTCGCCCAGCGCGCCGAGAACGCGTACGTCGGCGTCCCCTGCGGGATCATGGACCAGACGGCCTCGGCCTGCGCGACCGAGGGACACGCCCTCCACCTCGACACCCGCAGCCTCGAACAGCGCCACATCCCCTTCGACTGCACGGCGGCCGGCCTGCGCCTCCTCGTCATCGACACCCGGGTCAAGCACGCACTCGCCGACGGGGCCTACAGCCGGCGCCGGACCTCCTGCCACCGCGCGGCCGGGGCCCTGGGCCTGCCCGCCCTGCGCGACCTCCCGTACGAGGAGCTGGAACAGGCCCTGGCCCGCCTGGAGGACCCGGTGCAGCGGAAGCGGGTCCGGCACGTCGTGACCGAGAACGAACGGGTGCTGCGGATCGAGGAGTTGCTGCGGGCCGGCCGGCTGCGCGAGACGGGCCCGCTGCTCACGGAAGGCCACCTCTCGCTGCGCGACGACTACGAGGTGTCTTGCCCGGAGCTGGACCTGGCGGTCGCCACGGCGGACGCGGCGGGCGCGTACGGCTCCCGCATGACGGGCGGCGGCTTCGGCGGCTCGGCGCTGTCCCTGATCGACGCGGACGCCGAGCGGGCGGTGACCCGGGCGGTCACGGACGCCTTCCGCCGCGCGGGCTTCACACCACCCCGCGTCACGACGGCCTTCCCGTCATCGGGCGCCACCCGCCTCCTCTAGGAGGACTGGAGCGCCGGCGTGGCGCAGGGTGCCAGGGCGACGAACGTGGGGTCGTCCTGCCCAGCGGGTTCCATGGGCCCGATGTCGGCGACGGTCACGCCGGTACCGGGCCGGTCGGCTGGACCGACGGCCCCCTGGTGGGCGAGGCGCTCGGGAGGGGGCCGGGGCTCGCGCGTGTCACACGGCGTTCACAGCCCGCTGCCCGAAATCCGGTCCGGCGCCCGGGGCTGCCGCCTAGACTGAAAGTTCAGTTGATCATGTACTCGTCGAGCCGGAGGAACGAACCGCATGCGCTATCTCCCCCTGGGCAGTTCCGGACTGCAGGTCTCCGCCGTCGGCCTCGGCTGCAACAACTTCGGCGGCCGACTCGACGCCCAGGCCACCCGCGCCGTCGTCGACGCCGCCCTGGACGCGGGCATCACCCTTCTGGACACCGCCGACATCTACGGCGGCGCCGGCGGCTCCGAGGTCCACCTCGGGCTGGCCCTCAAGGGCCGTCGCGACCAGGTCGTCCTCGCCACCAAGTTCGGCTACGACGGCGTGGACATGAAGTACGGGCCCGCCGCCGGATCGCGTGGCGGCCGCGCCTACATCCGGCGTGCCGTCGAGGAGTCCCTGCGCCGCCTCGACACCGACCACATCGACCTCTTCCAGCTGCACAGCCCCGACCCGGCCACCCCCATCGCCGAGACCCTGGCCGCGCTCACCGAGCTCGTCGCCGAGGGCAAGGTCCGCTACATCGGTCACTCCAACCTCTCCGGCTGGCAGCTCGCCGAAGCCGCCCACGTCGCCCGCGAGACGGGCTCGGTCCCCTTCGTGTCGGCGCAGAACGAGTGGTCGCTGCTGGAGCGGTCGGCCGAGCGCGAGCTGGTCCCGGCCGCCCTCCACTACGGCGTCGGCGTCCTCCCGTACTTCCCGCTCGCCAACGGCCTGCTGACCGGCAAGATCCGCCGGGGTGCGCCCGTACCGGCCGGCTCCCGCCTCGAAGGCCGCGCCTCGTACCTCACCGAGGAACGCCTCGACGTCGTCGAAGCGCTGGCCGCGCTCGCCGAGAAGCACGACCGGACCGTCCTCGAGCTGGCCATCGGCTGGCTCTCCGCCCAGCCCGGCTGTGCCTCCGTCATCGCCGGAGCCACCTCCGCCGAGCAGGTACGGGCCAACGCGGCCGTCGCCGACCGTCCGCTGGACGCCGAGCTGCTCGCCGCGATCGATGCGATCCCGGGGGCGCGGCGGCCCGAGTGACGGCTCAGGCGGGCGCCCCCGTCAGGACGTCCACCTTGCCGGTGTCCAGCGAGTAGTAGGCACCGACGACGGCCAGGGCGCCCTTCTTCACGAGGGGCGCCAGGTCGGAGTTGGAGCGCAGATCGTCCGCGGTGACCCGGATCTGGCTGTGGATCATGGTGTCGACGGGGTCGGCGCCGGGGTTCCGGGCCGTCAGCCGGTACGCCGGCTCGGGTGCGGCGGTGGTCGATCGGACCGCAGCCAGACTCGGGCGCGGCCGCATTGCCACGGACGGCCCAGGGCCTACGGCCCACTGCCCGAGGTCACCCGGGCCGTGGGCCGTAGGCCGTGCGCGCCCGGTCAGGACACGATGTCCTTGCGGGAGAACCCGCGGAAGGCGAGCGCGAACAGCACCAGCGCGTACGACACCGACACCACCGCCCCCTTGACCATCCCGCCCCACTCCAGCTGCGGCTGCAGGGCGTCCGCCCACGCGAACTGCCAGTGCGCCGGCAGGAACTCCCGCCACGACCCGAGGGCCGTCACCGCGTCCAGCACATTGCCGACGATCGTCAGCCCGACCGCCCCGCCCACCGCGCCCAGCGGCGCGTCCGTCCGCGTCGACAGCCAGAACGCCAGCCCCGCCGTCACCAGCTGCGACACGAAGACGAAGGCCACCGCCAGCGCGAGCCGCGGCACGGTGTCACCGACCGCCAGCGCCCCGCCGGCCGGGAGCTTCAGCGGCCCCCACCCGTACGCGGCCGTGCCCGCCGCCAGCGCCACCACCGGCAGCAGCACCATCGCCGCCAGGCTGAAGCCCAGCGCCACCACCAGCTTGCTCCACAGCAGCCGCGCCCGGGGCACCGGCGAGGCCAGCAGGT
The DNA here is from genome assembly GCF_055595065.1 of Streptomyces sp. NPDC040545. Classification (NCBI taxonomy): domain Bacteria; kingdom Bacillati; phylum Actinomycetota; class Actinomycetes; order Kitasatosporales; family Streptomycetaceae; genus Streptomyces; species Streptomyces sp. NPDC040545. The sequence continues at coordinate 183,106 of NZ_JBVIWA010000003.1, read as the reverse complement.
AGCGCAGCGAGGACCAGCTGGCCTCCGAGGCCACCGTGTCCCCACAGAACAGCGCCACCGGCACCACCAGCAGGAAGCCGGCCGAGACGAACAGACAGGTCGCGGCGAAGTTCGCGCCCGAGGCCGTGGCCGTGTCGATCAGGGTGATGCGGCCGTTGCCGCCGCCCCGGCTGCCCGGCCCGCCGCCCACCGCGAACGCGATCATCAAGATGAAGGGCAGTGCGGCCAGCACCCCGCCCATCACCAGCGTCCGCCGTCGGCGCCACTGCCGCAGCGCCTCCACGCGCAGCGGCAGCGTACCCCTCGCCCGGTAGCCCGGAGCCACCTCCCGTACCGTCGTCGCCGTACTCACGCCGCACCTCCGATCAGGGTGAGGAACGCGTCCTCCAGTCGCCGGTGCGGTCCCACTCCGCTCACCGGCACCTCCAGCCGAACGAGTTCGGCGATCAGCCCCGCGGCCGTCGCGCCTTCGAGCCGTACGAGCAGCCCGTCATCGGCGGCCACCACGGAACCCACTCCCTCCAGCGCCGCCACCTTCTCGACGCTCACCTCGTCCACCGGCTCCGCCAGCGTCACCAGCAGCGTGTCCCCGCCGCCGGTGATCTCGGAGACCTCGCCCGCGGCGACCCGCTGCCCGCGGTCCATGACCACCAGGTGCGTACAGGACTGTTCCACCTCCGACAACAGGTGACTGGAGACGATGACCGTCCGCCCGCCCGCGGCGTAGCGGATCATCACGTCCCGCATCTCCCGGATCTGCGGCGGGTCCAGACCGTTCGTCGGCTCGTCGAGGATCAGCAGGTCCGGCATTCCGAGCATCGCCTGCGCGATCGCGAGGCGCTGGCGCATGCCCTGCGAGTACGTGCGTACCGCGCGCTCCAGCGCGTCGCCGAGCCCGGCGATCTCCAGGGCCTCGGCCATGTGCGAGTCCTCGGCCGGGCGGCCGGTGGCCTGCCAGTAGAGCTCCAGGTTGGCGCGGCCCGTCAGGTGCGGGAGGAATCCGGCACCCTCCACGAAGGCCCCGACCCGTGACAGCACGGGCGCCCCGGCCCGTACCGCGTGCCCGAACACCCGGATCTCCCCGGCGTCCGGCGAGATCAGCCCCATCAGCATCCGCAGGGTGGTGGTCTTCCCGGCCCCGTTGGGTCCGAGCAGTCCCAGTACCTGGCCCTTCTCGACGCTGAAGGACAGGTCCTTCACCGCGTACCGGTCCTGAGCCTTCGCGTAGCGCTTCGTCAGTCCGGTGATCTGCAGCGGCACGTCGGCCAGTGCCGCGTCCGGCTGCGCCGAGCCGGACCCCGGCCCGGTGGACCCCCGGCCGGTCCGCCGTACGCCCAGCAGCGCCGCGGCCAGCGCGATCGCGCCCAGCGGCAGCCACCAGGTCCAGGCGGGCAGCCCGGCCGAGGCGGTCCGCACCTGCGCGGCGACGGGCACGGCCAGCGGGCCCTCCACGGCGACGGTGTAGGCGGCCGGCGCAGCCGGGGTGGCGTAGCCGAGGTCGGTCGCGGCGATCACCAGCCGCAGCCGGTGCCCGGCCGCCACGGAGTGGTCGATCGTGGGCAGCCGCAGCCGCACGCTCGCGCCCTGCTGCGCGTTCTCGACCCGTACCGGGGCGACCAGCTGGCTCGGCAGCACCTGCTGACGGCCGTCGGGCCCCACGTCGTACACCTTGCCGAACAGGACGGCCGAGCCGTCGGCGGCTGTGGACCTCACCTTCAGGGTGAGAGTCGGGGTGCCGGTGATCGTCATGTCCTCGGCCAGCGGCGCCGACTCGAAGCGGGCGTTCTGCCCGGGGAAGTCCAGCGAGAGCCCGGCTCCGAAGGCGGCGAGCTGCCCGCCGATGCCCGGCAGCGCGGACAGGGCGGGAGGCGCGCCGCCCGCCGGATTGGCGAAGGTCTGCTCCGGCCCGGTCAGGGCGAACTCCCGCGGGCCGGATTCCAGCCCGGGGTACCGGTCACCGGTCGCGCCGCGCAGGGTGACCTCGCCGTCGGTGGAGTCGATGCCTCCGGAGCGCGTGACCCGGAATGCCGGGCCGGTGTCGGCGCCCTCGTCCCCCTTGAGGTGGCGGTCGAACCAGGAGGCCACCCGGGCCTCGACCCGGTCGGCCTCGCGCATCCCGCCGTCGTGGCCGCCGGCCGCCCAGTCCACGGAGACGGGCGCGCCGTTCGCCGCGATGGCCTCGGCCATGGCATCGGCCTGGTCCAGCGGGAACAGGGAGTCGTCCCGGCCCTGCACGATCAGGGTCGGCACCTTGATCCGGTCGCCGACGGCCGACGGACTGCGCTGCTCCAGCAGGGTGCGGGCCTCGGGGTCGGGCTTTCCCGCCACCGCTACGCGCTCGTACATCGCGCAGAGCTCGGGCTGGAACCGTCCGCAGCCCGGTGCGGCGGCCGCCGCACCGGGCCGCTGTCCCGGCAGGGCCTGCTGCGTCCCGTCGGTCGAGCCGCTGGTGAAGAAGATGCCGGACCAGAGCTTCTTGAAGACGCCGTTCGGGAAGAGGGCGTCCGCGAGGTTCCAGTAGGTGATCTGCGGGGCGATCGCGTCGACCCGCGGATCGTGACCGGCCGCGAGCAGCGAGATCGCGCCGCCGTAGGAGGCCCCGGAGACGCCGACGCGCGGATCGCCGGCCGCGTCGAGCCGCACCTCGGGCCGGGCCGCGAGCCAGTCGATGAGCCGGGAGACGTCCCTGACCTCGTACTCGGGGTCGTTCAGGCCGATCCGGCCCTCGGAGCGGCCGAAGCCGCGCGCCGACCAGGTCAGGACGGCGTACCCGTCCCGGGCGAGGCGCTCGGCCTGTTCGCGGACGTCGTCCTTGCTGCCGCCGAAGCCGTGCCCGAGGAGGACGGCGGGACGTTTTTCGGCTCCGCCGCCCGCGGTGAAATAGGAGGTGTCGATCCCGGCGCCGGGCATGTTCACGACCTGGTCCTGGCGGTGCACGGCGGGTTCGTCACCGGTCGCGGACGCGGCCGTCCACGTACCGGCCCCCGCCACGACCGCGAGCGCGGCGGCGCCCGCGAGCAGACGGTCTCGGCGGCGCCGGGGCATTCGGAGCTTCATACGGGCACCCTAAGGGCCCGTTCCCCGGGCTCCGAGCACCCACAGGCGGAACCGACCACCTTCTCCAGGACTAGGCCGGGGCCGGCGTGTACCGCAGCTGCGGTACACGCCCCGCGTCCCGGCCGGTCCCGGACCGGCCCGTTTCCGACCTGCGCGGCACCTCCGCGGGCGGGAGGATGGCCGCATGCTGCTGGCCGACGTCGCACGCGTGTCCCGGGAGGTCGCCGACACCTCCGCCCGGTCCCGCAAGAGCGCCCTGCTCGCCGAGCTCTTCGCCGCCGCGTCCCCCGAGGAGGCCGGCCTGGTCATCTCCTACCTCTCCGGGCGCCTCCCGCAGGGCCGCCCGGGCATCGGGTGGCGCACGCTCGCCCAGGAGATCGAACCGGCGGCCGACCCCGCCCTGACCGTCCGCGACGTCGATACGGCGGTGAGCGAACTGGCGACGGTGACGGGCACCGGGTCCGTGGAGCGGCGCGCCCGGATCCTCGCCGGCCTGCTGGGCCGGGCCACCGGGCCCGAGCAGGTGTTCCTGCGCGCGCTGCTGTCCGGCGAGGTGCGCCAGGGCGCGCTCGACGCGGTGGCGCTGGAGGGTGTGGCCGCGGCCGCCCAGGTACCGGCCGCCGCACTGCGCCGGGCGGTGATGCTGGACGGCTCGCTGCCCCGGGTGGCGGCGGCCGTACTGGCCGAAGGCGCGCAGGCCCTGCGCACGGTCACGCTGCGCGTGGGGCAGCCCGTCCAGCCGATGCTGGCGGGCACCGCCAAGTCGGTCGCCGAGGCGCTGACCCTGCTCGGGCCGTGCGCGGTGGAGGAGAAGCTGGACGGGATCCGGGTCCAGGTCCACCGCGAGGGCGACGACGTACGGATCTACACGCGCTCCCTGGACGAGATCACCGGGCGGCTGCCGGAGGTGGCGGAGCTGGCCCGGTCGCTGCCCGGGGAGCGGTTCATCCTCGACGGGGAGGTCATCGGACGGGCGGCGGACGGCCGCCCCGTCCCCTTCCAGGAGATCGCGAGCCGGGTCGGCTCCCGGGTCGACGTCGAGGCCGCCCGGCGGACCCTCCCGGTCGCCCCCTACTTCTTCGACGTCCTGGCCGTGGGCGAGGACGTCCTCCTCGACCTGCCGGTGCGCGAGCGGTACGCGGCCCTGACCGCGCTCGTCCCCGAGGACGCCCGGGTCCGCCGCCTCGTCGTCGAGGACCCGGGGGAGCAGGGCGCCGAGGCCGAGGAGTTCTGGGCGGAGACGCTGCGCCGCGGCCACGAGGGGGTCGTCGTCAAGTCGCTGGACTCGGCCTACGCGGCCGGCCGGCGCGGCAGACACTGGCTCAAGGTGAAACCGGTGCACACCCTCGACCTGGTGGTCCTCGCCGCCGAATGGGGCCACGGGCGGCGCACCGGCCTGCTGTCGAACCTGCACCTGGGGGCGCGTACCGGCGACGGGACGTACGCCATGCTCGGCAAGACCTTCAAGGGGCTCACCGACGAGATGCTGCACTGGCAGACGGAGCGGCTGCGCGGGCTGGCGGTCGAGGACGACGGCTTCACCGTCCGGGTCCGCCCGGAACTGGTCGTCGAGATCGCCTACGACGGCCTCCAGCGCTCCTCCCGCTACCCGGCCGGAGTGACCCTCCGCTTCGCCCGCGTCCTGCGCCACCGCCCGGACAAGCCCGCGACCGAGGCGGACACGGTGGCCACGGTCCTGGCGGCACACGCCGGCTAGGGGGTGTCCGGGCCGAGGGCCGGCCGCCCTACTCGTCGGCGAAGTCGCTGTCGTCCTCGCGCAGTCTGCGCCAGAGCCGGGTGCGGTGGAGCCGGCGAGCAGCCAGAAGACGGCCCGGCTCTCCAGCTCGTCCGTCAGGTAGGCGAAGTTCATGCCGAAGATCTCCGCCCGGGCCGATTCCTCCTTGCGCCCGAGCCATGCCGCCTGCTCGGCCCCAGACCGAGCAGGTGCGCGGCAAAGATTTGCCTCAGAGGCAAGATGGTTTGCCAGGCAGGCAAGAGTCTGGCTCAATCGGGGGTATGACACCCGGATCCGACACCGGCCCCGAAGGCGCGGCCGGTCCCGACGAACCGGCGGACGAGCTGACCGCCGTGGCCCCGCAGCTGCGGGACCTGCGCCGCCGCGCCGGACTCACCCTGGAGGCCGCCGCCGCACGGGCCCGGCTCTCGCCCGCCCACCTGTCCCGCCTGGAGACCGGCCGGCGCCAGCCCTCGCTGCCGCTCCTGCTCGGACTCGCCCGCACCTACGGTACGACCGTCTCCGAGCTGCTCGGCGAGACCCCCGCCGTCGCGGATCCCATCGTACGGGCCGGCGGTCCGGGTGCCCGCGAGGCCGACGGCTGGACGTACTGGCAGGCCGGTGGCTCCGGCCGGGGCATGCAGGCGCTGCGCGTCCACGTGCCTTACGGCCGCAGCCAGGGCGAGCTGGTCCGCGTACACCCCGGCGAGGAATGGCTGTACGTCCTGGAAGGGCGGCTGCGGCTGCACCTGGGAGAGGCCGAGCACCTGCTGGAGCCCGGGGACAGCGCGCACTTCGACTCGCTCACACCGCACCGGATCGGCGCGGCCTCCTCGGGCGGGGCCGACCTGCTCTTCGTCCACACCCTGCTGCAGAGCAGCCTCGCCGGGCTGTGCCTCGGCGGCGCCACCACGACCGCGCCCACCGCGCCCACGACGCCCACGACGCCCACGACCTCGCACCACCGATAGCGGAGGAGCCGTACCCATGTCCCGAGCCGAGAAGCCCGCGCCCGCGCCCACCACCACGACCGCGACCGTGCCCGCGACCATACGGGCCCGCTTCGAATCCAAGTTCCCGCGCGGCCTGATCATCCGGCTGATCGCCTACTTGTTCGTCGGTCACCTCTTCGCCTTCTTCGTCTACCTCCTCTTCGTCCTGGGGGGCCAGAACCAGTAGCGGGGGAAGACGGGCGAGTTCAGGCCGCGTGACTCTGGCAACGTCAAGGCCCTGTGGCTACCCTCCGCGCATGATTTCCACGGTTGTCTGGGGTACCGGCAACGTGGGCCGTCTGGCGATCCGTGCCGTCGAGGCCCATCCCGCGCTCCAACTCTGCGCAGTCATCGTCCACAATCCAGCCAAGGCCGGCCGCGACGCGGGAGAACTCGGCGGACTCGACCGCCTGTTGGGTGTCGAAGCCACCGACGACATCGAAGCCGTACTCGCCGCCCGCCCCCAGGCCGTGGTGTACGCCGCGTCCGGAGACATCCGGCCCGACGAGGCACTCGCCGACATCACCCGCGCCGTCAGGTCCGGCGCGGTCGTCGTCAGCCCGGCCCTGTACCCGCTCTACGACCACCGCAGCGCCCCGCCAGAGTTCCGCGACCCGGTGCTCGCCGCCGTCGCGGAGGGCGGCGGCTCGCTCTTCGCCTCCGGCGTCGACCCCGGGTGGGGCAACGACGTACTCCCGCTCCTGCTCAGCGGACTGGGCACCACCATCGACGTCATCCGCTGCCAGGAGATCTTCGACTACTCCACCTACGACCAGCCGGACTCCGTCCGCCATCTCGTCGGCATGGGCCAGCCCATGGACCACGAGCCGATGATGCTCATGCCCTCCGTCCCGACCATGGTGTGGGGCGGGCAGATACGGATGATGGCCCGCGCGCTCGGGGTCGAACTCGAGGAGATCCGTGAGACGTCGGACCGCCGCGCGCTCGACACCACGGTGACCACCAGGACCATGGGCGCGTTCGAGGCCGGCACCCAGGGCGCCATCCGCTTCGAGGTGCAGGGCATCGTCGAGGGCGAGCCCCGCATCGTCATCGAGCACGTCACCCGCATCCACGCCTCGTGCGCACCGGACTGGCCCGTGCCGCCCGGCGGCGGCGACGGCGCCCACCGGGTCGTCATCGAGGGCCGCCCGCGCATCGAGGTCACCATCGAGGCCACGGACGAGGGCGCGAACCGCTCGGCGGGCGGCAACGCCACCGCCGTCGGCCGCCTCGTCGGCGCCATCGACTGGCTGGTCGGGGCGGAACCCGGACTTTACGACGCCCTCGACATCCCGCTGCGCCCCGCCATCGGCAGACTCGGAAGGAAACAGTCATGAGGATCGACATCCCCGAAGGCCAGCACCCCATCGAGTACGTCTGGGGCGACATGGTCCCCGGCATCGGCATGGCCGCCGCGAACTTCTCCCTGTCGGTGTACGCCCACACCACCCTGGGCCTGCGCGAGTTCGAAGCGGCCCGGCTGCGCGTCGCGCAGATCAATGGGTGCGTCTTCTGCCTGGACTGGCGCACCGAGCGGGAGGGGGAGAAGGTCGAGGAGGAGTTCTCCGACGCGGTCACCGACTGGCGTACGACGGACGCGTTCGACGAGCGCACCCGGCTGGCGGCGGAGTACGCCGAGCGGTACACCCTCGACCACCACGGGCTCGACGAGGAGTTCTGGGACCGGATGACCGCGCACTACAGCCAGCTGGAGATCGTGGAGCTGACGATGAGCATCGGGTCCTGGCTGGCCTTCGGCCGGCTCAACCACGTGCTCGGCCTGGACAGTGTCTGCGTGCTGCCGGGGCACTGAGCGGCGGCGGGGCGCGGCACACAGCCAAAAGGGGCCGTTCGGGAGATCCGAACGGCCCCGGCCGCTGGGGGGGAGGACGCGGCTCTACGGAAGGTCGGTGGCGATGATCTTCTCTATGTTGCGTTCGGCGAGTGCCGTGATGGTGACGAAGGGATTCACGCTCGCGTTGCCGGGGATGAGCGCGCCGTCGATCACGTACAGGCCGGTGTAGCCGTGCAGGCGCCCGTAGTTGTCGGTCGCCTTGTTCAGGACCGCGCCGCCGAGCGGGTGGTAGGTGAGGGTGTCGTTCCAGATCTTGTTCCCACCGAACAGGTCGGTCCGGTAGATCGTGCCCTCCTTCGAGTTGATCTTGTCGAAGATCGTCTTGGCCATGGAGATGGAGGGCTGCTTCCAGGCGGTCTGCCAGCTCAGCTCGGCCGTGCCCGTCGCCGCGTTCCAGGTGAACTCGGCGCGGTTCGGGTTCTTGGTGATCGACAGGTAGAACGAGGCGTAGGTCTCGATCCCGGTGGGGAGCGGTGCGACCTCGGCGAACGCGCCGCCCGCGTCCCAGTTGTCGATGCCCGAACAGGGGATGGTCGACTGGAGCTTGCCGGTCGGGTCCCACAGGTGGTTGGCGCGGCCGCACATGACGTTGCCGTTCTCGCCCCAGCCCTTGCCGACCTCGGCGTTGAGGTCCGGCAGCGCTCCGGTCGCCTTCAGCTTGACCAGGAGCTTGCTGGTGCCGACGCTGCCGGCCGCGAAGAAGACCCGGTCCGCGGTCACCGACTTGGTGGCCACGGTGTCACCGGTGGCGTTGATCTGGTCGATGGTGACCGTGTAGCCGCCTCCCGCGGCCGGGGAGACCGAAGTCACCTTGTGCAGAGCGGAGATGGCGACCCGGCCGGTGGCCTTCGCCTGTGCGAGGTAGGTCTGGACGAGCGACTTCTTGCCGGCGTTGTTGCCGTAGAGGATCTCGCCGGCCAGGGCCGACCTGGTGGCGGTGCCGGCGGCCTCCCGCTTCATGTAGTCCCAGTCGTACACGTCGGGTACGAAGGTCCAGGCGAAGCCGGAGCGCTGGGCGTGCTTGCGGCCGACGCGCGAGAACTGGTAGCAGTCGGCGGTGTCGAACCAGGCCGGGTCGATCATGCCGACCCCGAGACCGGCGTTGGCCCTCGGGTAGTAGGTGGCGTACATCTCGTCGGCGTCCACCGAAGGAAGGACGGCGGCGAAGTTCGCGCGCTTGGGCGTGACCGCCATGCCGCCGTTGACCAGCGAACCGCCGCCGACCCCGCGGCCCTGGTAGACCGTGATGCCGGCGAAGTCCTCGGCGTCCAGGATCCCGGTGTACTTCGGGACGTCCTTGTCGATCGGGAAGCCGAGGAAGTTGCTCAGCGGCGCCTTGGTCCGGGTGCGCAGCCAGAAGGACCGGTAGTCCGGGCTGGTCACCTTGGGGAAGATCTTGCCGTCCGAGCCCGGCGTGTCCCAGGACATGCCCATCTCGATCATCTGCACGTCCACGCCGGCCTGCGCCAGCCGCAGGGCCGCCACCGACCCGCCGTAGCCGGTGCCGATGACCAAGGCCGGTACGCGGGCCCCGTCGGAGATCGGGCCGGGTGGGGCGGCCGCCTGGGCCGGGGTGATGTGGCCCGCCAGGGCCACGGCCCCGATAATAGAACCCGTTCTACCGAGAAATCCGCGACGGGAGATCCCGTTGGAGATCGTTCTGGACAGCGGTTTATCGCTCATGTGACGTTCCTCACTCGGCGACGGAATGGGAACGAGTTCTACTGCTGCCCGCGTGTGAAGTCACTACATACGTCTAGGTAACTTTCGGTCGATCACGTGACAGGGGAGCGGCGTACGGGCGCCGGACCCAGCCCCAGACCAGGAGCACTCGACGGCCGCGAGGGCACACCAGGTGGAGGCGAATTCCAGCCGCCACAGCGCTGAGCAGGCGGGCGCCCCCACCGCCGGCACCACACCGAGGGTCCCGAGCCGCCGGTCGCCCCCGAGCAGCAGGGAGCCCAGAGCGGCGAACAGGTAGCCCATCAGCACCAGCGGCATCCACGGAACATTCACGCCGTAGCCGATGGTGCGGCACCGGACCTCGGCGGTCACCGGCAGGTCAGCCGGACTCCTCACGGGGTTCGAGCGGCGGGGCCGACACCGCGCAGTACGTATGACACTGGGGATGGCACGCCTCGGGCACGGGGGAGCGTACGGTCGCCCAGGACAGGGCGGCGCCGGCCACGAACGCCCCGGTGCACCAGAGCATGGCCCGCCCGAAAGCGGCGTCGAACTGGGCCGCCGAGCGGTACGACTCCGGCCCCATTCCGGACAGCAGCGGCAGCGCCGCCACCGCGAGCAGCCCGGCGACGCGCGCCGCCGCGTTGTTGATGCCGCTGGCCAGGCCCGCCCGGCCGGGATCCACCGAGGCGAGCACGGTCGACGTCAGCGGGGCCACCAGGGCCACGAGGCCCATGCCCATGACGGCCATCGCGGGCAGCACGTCCCGTACGTACGAGGCCGCGGGCCCCACCCGCAGCATCAGCAGCGTCCCGCCCGCGCAGAGCAGCGGCCCCACCGTGAGCGGGATGCGCGGCCCGATCCGCTCCCCGAGCTCACCCGAGCGGGCCGACAGGAGGAGCATCAGGAGGGTCGTCGGCAGCATCGAGGCCCCGGCGGCCAGCGCCGAGTACCCGGAGACCACCTGGAGCTGGAGCACCGCGAGGAAGAAGAACCCGCCGATGGCCCCGTACACGCACAGGGTGACGAGGTTGACCGCGGTGAACAGCCGGGACGCGAAGATGTCCGGCGGCACCATCGGATCGGGCCGCCGCCGCTCCACGTGGACGAAGGCGATGCCCAGCAGGACCCCGAGCACCGCAGCGACGATCACCGCCGCCGATCCGGACCGGGCTTCGATCAGCGCGTAGGTGACCAGCCCCAGGGCGCTCGCGCCGAGCGCCGCCCCGGCCACGTCGAACCGCCCGTGCGCCTGCGGGTCCCGCGACTCCGGTACGTGCCGCAGCGCGACCGGCACGCACACCGCGGCCAGCGGAACGTTCAGCAGGAACACCCACCGCCAGCCCGGCCCGTCCACCAGCCAGCCGCCGAGGAACGGTCCCACGGCCGCGCCCACCCCGCCCAGCCCCGACCACAGGCCGATGGCCCGCCCCCGGTCCTCGGCGCGGATGGACGCCTGGATCAGGGCCAGGGAGCCCGGTGCCAGCAGCGCTCCGCCGATGCCCTGCAGGGCCCGGGCTGCGATCAGCACCCCGGCGTTCGGCGCGATGCCGCACAGCAGCGAGCCGACCGCGAACCACACCACGCCGAGCACGAAGATCCGGCGCCGCCCGAAACGGTCGCTCAGCGACCCGCCGACCAGGATCAGCCCGGCCAGGGTCAGCAGATAGGCGTTCACCGTCCACTGGAGCACCGCCAGATCGGCGTCGAGATCCTCCCCGATGCGCGGCAGCGCCACGTTCACCACGGTCCCGTCCAGCATGGCCATGGTCGACCCGAGCACGGTGGTCAGCAGGATCCACCGGCCACGCGCGGACGCGATCGGGACACCGGTTCCGGACGGCTCGGCGGGCGCAGTCATGTCTTCAGGCTGGCCCGCGCGGCCGGTACGGGCCACCGGGGCGGGCCGAGGACGGCCGAAAAGCCCCCCTTGTAATGAGCATGACGCCTCTATCACCATGACCCGCGCACGTCACGCGCACCCTTCCCGCACAACCCGCACACGGCGTACGAGGAGACAACACGTGGCCCAACGCGACAACCGGTCCCCACGAGCCTTACGGCCCACGAGGTCGGCAAGGCCCGCACGGTCCTTACGCACGGCGCTCGCCGCCCTCACCTCGGTCCTGCTCCTGCCGATCGGCGCCGGCGTCGCCGCGGCCGCGCCGGACCCCGGCCCCGCCGCCCCGACCGCGGCCGAGCGCAAGATCGAACCGCGGCTCCGCGCCCAGCTCGACGAGTCCGCCAAGGCGGCCTTCTGGGTCTACCTCGACAGCGCCGCCGACCTCACCGCCGCGGGGAAGCAGCAGACCCGCGCCGCCAAGGCCGAAACGGTTCTGCGGATCAAGAAGGACCACGCCGCGCGCAGCCAGGCCGAGGTCGTCAAGGCCCTGCAGGGCGCCGGCGCCGAGTACACCTCGTACTGGATCGTGAACGCCGTGCGCGTCGTCGGCAGCCAGAAGCTCGCCGGGACCCTCGCCCAGCGCCCCGAGGTCGCCCGGATCGACGCCGACGACAAGGTCGCCCTCCCCAAGCCCACCGAGGGCAAGCGGGAGAAGGCCGTCGCCGACGCCATCGAGTGGAACATCGACCGGATCAAGGCCCCGCAGGTCTGGGACCAGGTCGGGGTGCGCGGCGAGGGCATCGTCGTCGCCAACATCGACAGCGGCGTGGACTACACCCACCCTGCCGTGAACAACCAGTACCGCGGCAAGAAGGCGGACGGCACGTACGACCACGCCTACAACTGGTTCGACCCGGCGGGCGTGTGCACCACCGCGGCACCGTGCGACAACAACGACCACGGCACCCACACGATGGGCACGATGGTCGGCGACGACGGCGGCGCCAACAAGATCGGCGTGGCCCCCGGCGCCAAATGGATCGCGGCCAAGGGCTGCGAGTCGAACTCCTGCTCCGAGGCCTCCCTCCTCGCCTCGGGCCAGTGGATCGTCGCCCCGACCGATCCGAGCGGCCAGAACCCGCGCCCGGACCTCGCCCCGCACATCGTCAACAACTCCTGGGGCGGGAGCGGCGGCGACACCTGGTACCAGCAGATCGTCGACACCTGGCGGGCCGCCGGCATCTTCCCGGCCTTCTCCAACGGCAACGCCGGTCCGAGCTGCAACACCGCCGGCTCGCCCGGCGACTACGCCAGCTCCTACAGCTCCGGCGCCTTCGACATCAACAACGCCATCGCGTCCTTCTCCTCGCGCGGCGCCGGTCCCGGCGGCATCGTCAAGCCGAACATCGCCGCCCCCGGCGTGAACGTCCGGTCCTCCGTCCCCGGCGGCGGATACGAGGCCTTCTCCGGCACCTCGATGGCCTCACCGCACACCGCGGCCGCCGTCGCCCTGCTCTGGTCCGCCGCACCCGCGCTGGAAGGCGACATCGCGCAGACCGAGTCGCTCCTGGACGGCACCGCCCTGGACACCGACAGCAGCCAGTGCGGCGGCAACGCCGCCGACAACAACGTCTTCGGTGAAGGCCGCCTCGACGTCCTCGCCGCCGTGACCGCCGCCCCGCGCGGCGCCATCGGCGCGCTCGGCGGCACCGTACGCTCCGGCGACCAGCCCGTCGCGGGCGTCAAGATCACCGCCCACGGCCCCATCGACCGTACGACCACCACCGCGGCCGACGGCAGCTACCGCTTCGCCTCCCTCTCGGTCGGCGACTACACCCTGACCGCCGCCAAATTCGGCTACGGGCAGCAGACCGCCACGGCCACGGTCACCGAGAACGGCACCGCCACCGGTGACTTCACCCTCACCCAGGCGGCCTCCGGCAAGCTCACCGGCACCGTCTCCTCGGCCGCCGGCCCCGCCGCGGGCGCCTCCGTCACCATCGCGGACACCCCGGTGACCGCGACCGCCGACGCCCAGGGCCGGTTCGAGGTCACCCTGCCGCACGGCACGTACGACGTGAACGCCACCCACGCCTCCCGCTGCGTCACCGGCGGCACGGCCAAGGTCACCGTCGCCGGCGACACCACCGTCGCGGTGAACCTGCCCGAACGCACCGACGGCTACGGCTACGCCTGCGCCGCCGCGGGCGACCGCCCGTACACCGAGGGCACCCGCCAGCTCGGGCTCACCGGTGACAACACCACCGAGCGCGTCGACCTGCCCTTCCCGCTGCCCCTGTACGGCAAGACGTACGGCCAGGCCTGGATCGGCACCAACGGCACCGTCAGCTTCGGCGGCAACAACACCGGCGACATCAACGGGGACATCCCGAGCACGGCCACGCCCAACGCGGCCCTGTACCCGTTCTGGGACGACCTCGTCGTCGGGGCCGCGGGCAGCGGCTCCGGCGTCTTCACCGGCGTCACCGGCACCGCTCCGCACCGCAGCTACGTGATCGAGTGGCGCCAGGTGTCCCACTGGTCGGCGCAGGCCGACAAGTTCTCCTTCTCGGCCACGATCGGCGAGGACGGCACCGTCTCCTACTCCTACAAGGGGACCGGCGGCACCGGCATCAAGGGCGGCTCAACGGCCACCGTCGGTGTGGAGAACGCGGCCGGAACCGACGCCTTCAAGTACTCCTTCAACACCGCGGTCATCACGGACGGCCTCTCCATCGCCTTCCGCACCACCAAGAGCGGTGTGGTGGCCGGCCGGGTGCTCGACGCCAACGACGGCAACGGCGTCGCGGGCGCCACGGTGACCGTCGGCACGGGTGACACGGCGGTGTCGGCGACCACGGCCGCGGACGGCGCATACGTCGTCCAGAGCCCCTCGGGCTCGCTCCCCGTCTCGCTGGCGGCACCCCAGTACGAGTCCGCCACGGCGACGGTGAACGTCAAGGCCGCCGACGTCACGGCGGTCACGCAGTCCCTGCGCACCGGAAAGGTGACGGCGTCCAAGCCGTCCGTGGAGGTCGTCCTCCCCGCGAACCAGCAGCGGACCCGGACCCTGGAGCTGACCAACCCGGGCCTCGGCACGCAGTTCACGGTGTCCGAGGACGCTACCTGGCTGACCGCCACACCGGCGACCGGCACCCTCGCGACCGGCGCGAAGACCGCGCTCACCCTTTCGGTCGACACGACCGGACTGACCCCGGGCGCGGTCCTCACCGCCGACCTGAAGATCACCTCGGCGAGCGGCCGGACCCCGGTGCTCTCCGTCCCGGTCAAGGTCGTCGTCCCGCGCTACCAGGTCGGCCTGGACGCGGGATCCGGCTACACCACCACGGACAGCCTGGGTGACGCCTGGTCCCCGGACCGCAAGTACACGCCCGGCTCCTACGGCTACCAGGGCAACAGCACCGTGGAGGCCACCGGCCGCACCATCGCCGGCACGGACGAGCAGCGGCTCTTCCGCAACGCCCGCGAGGGCATGTACGAGTACCGCTTCGACAACGTCCCGAACGGTACCTACACGGTGGAGCTCGGCTTCGCGGAGCTCTCCTCCACCAAGCCCGACAAGCGCGTCTTCGACGTCCTGGCCGAGGGCACGCAGGTCCTGCCCTCGCTGGACATCTCCCTGGAGGCGGGCACCTACAAGGCCCTGACCCGTACGTACACGGTCACGGTCACGGACGGGGTCCTCAACGTCCGCTTCGTCACGCACAGCGGATTCGGCAAGCCCCTGCTGAACACCCTGCGGGTGACCGACCGCCCGGACCAGAGCCAGCCCGGCCGGTAGAACACGGGGCGGGGTGCCTTCGGGCGCCCCGCCCCTTCCCCGCTGCGGGGGCACGGGGCACGGGGTGCGCGGTGCGGGGGCATTCGGGTGGCGGGAGCGCGGACTCCGCGGCGGCCTGCCCCCGGGCCACCGCCCGGCTCGTTAACGTGGGTGACCATGACCTCCCTGTGCGACCAGGCAGCCGCCGTCCGGACCCTCGTGGAGTCCGCCGACCCCGGGGCGGTGTGGGCCGTCGGCGGAGCCGGGGGACCACAGTCGGGTTCGGACGGCGGGCACCCCGCCGACGCCGCCTTCGACGTGGACGCCCTCAGCGGCGTCCTCGCGCTCTGGCCGGTCATCGGCAGCCTCGTCGACGAGGGTGCACTGCGGCTGCACACGCCGCTCGCCGCCTACGGGGACACGGCCGCCGAGGGTGTCCCCGCCGGGACCACCGCCCACCACCTCCTCACGCACCCGGGCGGGACCGCCGCCCTCACCCACCTCACCCGCCTCGCCGAGCAGCTCTCCGGCAGCCCGCTCGCCGACCTGGCGGCCACCCGGGTCTGGCACCCCCTGGGCATGACCGGCACCCGCTTCGCCGACGGCACCCTCCGCGCGCCCCTGGCCGACCTCGTCCGCTTCCTGTGCCACCTCCTGGATCCGGGGGACCTGCGGGGCACGGCGGACCCGGCGGGCATCAGCCACGCCTGGACCACCGAGTCGCTCCGGATCCGCACCGGTGAGCTCACCCCCGCCCGCGGCCTGCTCTGGGACCCCGCCCCGCACGGGGTCTGGACCCACCACGCCCCGCAGGACGGCGGTCCGGCCCTCTGGGTCTCCCCCCGCCACCGCCGCTGGGCGGTCCTCCTGCCGACCGCCGGGCGAGGTATGCCGCGCACCGCCTTCCGCGAAGCGGCCTTCGCGTCAACTGCCACTGAATGAGGGCGTGTTGTGTGAGATCCTGAAGGCCGCCCCCAGGAGGTCGCGGCCGTATGAAGAAGACCCGACGGCGGGACCGGGACGTACCCGGGCCGTCTTCCCCGTGGGACGAGATCGCACCGGGCCTGTGGATGGGCGGCCACTACTGGACCGACCCGGCCGGTGAACTGTGGCCCGTCGTGGTGGAGGACGAGTTCGACCTCGTCATCAGCCTGTTCACCCGGACCGGCCACGGCCCGGGACCACGCGCCGAGCACGTCGTGGCAGAGCTGCCGGACGCCGCGCTCACCCCAGGCCAGCTCCACACGGTCCAGTGCCTCGCCCGCACCGCGGGACTGGCCCTCGATTCGGGCCTCACCACACTGGTCCGCTGCCACTCGGGCTACAACAGGTCCGGCCTCGTCGTCGCCCGGTGCCTCGTCGACCGGGGAATGGCACCCGCCGAGGCCATCGCCCGTGTGCGCCGCGGCCGCTCGCCCTGGGCCCTGCACAACGAGGCCTTCACTTCCTACCTCACCGCCGGGCTGGACATCGCGGCGCTGCTGGTCGGGCTGGACCCCTGACGTGGTCCTCGGGGCGCGGAGTGCGCAGGTGGGACGTACGGTGATGCCGTTGTCGCCGAGCGTTGTCGCTCCCGCCGCGGAGGTGCACGGATGCGTACGGTCCAAGGGGCCGCCCTCGATGGGCTCCGAGCCCGGGTACGGGCCCTCGCCGCCCGCCGCCGCCCCGAGCGAGCCGGTCGGTCACCCCGCGGTGAGGCACCGCTCGCGGACCGGGGGCCGGCCGTGCCGGGGCTGGGCGCGGGAGCCCCCGGCCGGCGGACGTCCGTAAAGGAATCGCTGCGGTACGCGGCCCCCGCCCCGGCCCCGGCCGCGGAAAGCACCGCCCGGTCGGCCCTCGCCGGCTTCGGGGTCCTGCTGCGCGGACTGACACGGCCCCGCCCCGGCGAGGTGCGCACCTCCGCCGCCGCGCTGCGTGCCCTGCGCGCCCGCCACGGGGACGCGCCCGCCCTGGTACGCACCCGCTCCGGGCGGACCGTCCTCGTCCTCCTCGACCCGCAGGACCTGCGCCGCTTTTACGCCGAACCCGTCAGCCTCCTCGCGGCCGCCCCGCCGGAAAAGTGCCGGGGCCCGAACCCCGAGGAGCCCGCCGACTCCGGCTGCTCCCGCGGCGAGCTCCGTGCGGAGCGGCGCGAGGTCAGCGCCGAGGTGCTGGCCGCGGGCCGGCCCGTGCACCCCTCCTGCGGGCCCTTCCTCGCGGCCCTCGCCGAGGAGGCCCGCCACCTGACCGCCCCCGCCTCCGCCTCCGCCGTTGTCACCCTCGACCTCGCCCGCGCCCGGTACGCCGTGCACCGCGCCGCCCGGCGGATCGTGCTCGGCGACGCGGCAGCCGCGGACGAGGAACTGAGCGGATGGCTCACCCAGCTGCGCACCGAGAGCAGGAGTTCGCGCGGCGGCCGGGTGCGCTCCGTGCGCACGGTGCGTTCCGCGCGCTCCGTGCACGACAAGGCCCGCGCCCGCATCGAGGAGTACGCCGCCCGGGCCGACGGCGACACCCTCGTCGGGCGGGCCGCCCGCCACGCCGACCCGGCCGGCACCCTCGACCCCGTCGGCCAGGCCCAGCACTGGCTGCTGGCCATGGACGCCGTCCCGGACACCCTGCTGCGCACCCTGCTGCTGCTCGGAGCGCACCCCGCGGAGCAGGGCCTGGCCACGGCCGAGGTGGCCGCCGAAGCCGCCGCCGGTGCGGACCGGGGCCAACTGCCCCGGCTGCGGGCCTGCGTGCGGGAGTCCCTGCGGCTGTACCCGGTGGTGCCCGACCTGATCCGCGTCACCCGCGCCGAGACCGAATGGCGGGGCGTGCGCTACCCGGCCGGCACCTCGGTGCTGGTGCCCGCCGCGTTCCATCAGCGCGACCCCGAACGGGTACCGGCCGCGCACGTGTTCGTGCCCGGCCGGTGGAAGAACCCGGGCGCGGACCAGGACATCCGGATGGCGCCCTTCAGCCACGGCGGCGGCCGCTGCCCCGGCGACCAGCTCGGCCTGATGGCCACCGCCGCGCTCTGCGCCGAGGTGCTGCGCGGCCATCGGGTCACGGGCACCCGGCCGGTGCTGGACCCGGTGGGACCGCTGCCGGCGACGCTCGATCCGCAGGGCATCCGGCTCAGGCTCACCCGCCGCTGAGGGCGCTCCGGGACCCGAGCCGGTCCCCGTTCGCACCCGGCCCTGTCCGACTCCGACTCCGATCTGTCCCTGCCTGTTCCGGTCGGACCCCCGACCCGGTCCGACCCGCCCGTTCCCGCCCGACCCTGCCCGTCTCCGAGCCCGTGCCGAACCCCACGAGGATCACATGCCCGACGCCGCGACCTCCGCGTCCACCGCCCCGGACATCGACCTGCTCGACGCCCCGTGCCGCGCCCTCGCCGAGGCCGCCGACGCGGTCGGTGGGGCCGCCCGCTACGCCTCCGGCCTGGCGTTCGGCGCCCGGCTGCCAGCGGCCGCCCTCGCCCGGGGCGGCCGTACCCGGCTGGGCTGGCGCACCCTGCTGCGTACGCTCACCGACCCGTCGGGGCTCGGCTGGGCCCCGCGCGGCCGGGGGGTGGCCCGTGCCGGGCGGCTCGCCGGAATCCTGGCGGGCCGGGAGAGCCTCGCGATCAGCATCGCCGTCTGCGGGCTGAAGGCCCGGATCCGGGCCGCGAGCGCGGGCCGCCCCGAACTGTTCGACGATCCCGGCGCGGCCGCGGTCCTGGGCGCCGTCCGAGCGGGCCGCCAGGGCGAGGCCGTCCGGCTGTTCCGCGCCATCATGCGCGAGCGCGGCGCCGAGCACGCCTTCGCGCTGCTGGCCCCGTCCTTCGCCGACATCCTCGCCTGGCACGCACTGACCGACGCGAACCCCTTCAACGACCACGCCGGCTGGCAGGTCGCCACCGGCCGGGCCGAGACCGCCGAACCGGTCCTCGGACTCGGCGCCGCCTTCTGGGCCTTCTGCGACCGGGGTCCGGCCCAGCCCGACGGGCCGGCCACGACGGGGGCCGCGCCCACCCCCGGCCCGGCCCGCCGCCGGGTCACGGACCGGCCGCCCCGGCCGGCGCCGCTGCCGCCGGACGGCGGCCTCGGCGGCCACGCGGCCGCGCTGCGCACGAACGCGGTCCGGCTGCGGGTCGCGGCCATGGCGCCCGGGTGGCAGGGCCAGGAGACCGAGGCCCTGCGGGCCGAGGTGACCAGGCTCGCGGCGCGCTGCGCCACGGCGGCGGGCGGGCTGGCGCTGGCCGCCGCCCAGCTAAAGGACCAGTGACAGCAGCAGCACGAGGCCCAGGCCGACCACCGAGATGATGGTCTCCATCACCGACCAGGTCTTCAGGGTCTGACCGACGGTCATCCCGAAGTACTCCTTGACCAGCCAGAAGCCGGCGTCGTTGACATGGCTGAAGAACAGCGAGCCGGCCCCGATGGCCAGGACCAGCAGTGCGGTCCCGGTGGTGGACATGTCCGCCGCGAGCGGGGCCACCAGCCCGGCCGCCGAAATGGTGGCCACCGTCGCCGACCCGGTGGCCAGACGGATGGCCACGGCGATCAGCCACGCCAGCAACAGGGTCGGCACGGCCCAGTTCTTGGAGACGTCCAGGATCATCTGACCCACGCCGACGTCGATCAGCGTCTGCTTGAAGCCACCGCCCGCGCCCACGATCAGCAGGATGCCCGCGATCGGGGCCAGGGATCTGTCCACCGTGGCCGAGATCCGGTCCCGGGTGAAGCCGGCCGCCCGGCCGAGCGTGAACATGCCCACCAGGACGGCCGCGAGCAGCGCGATCATCGGGGAGCCCGCGACATCGCTCACGTGCTGCACCGGGTCGGCAGGGTCGTCGACCACGATGTCGACGAGGGCCTTGATGAGCATCAGCGCCACCGGGAGCAGCACGGTGAACACCGTGGCCCCGAACCGGGGTCGGTGTTCCGACTCGGCCGAGGGGGGCTCCACGACCTTGTGCTCCGGCGCCGGGATGTCCACCCACCGCGCCGCGAAACGGGAGAACAGCGGCCCGGCGATGATCACCGTCGGGATCGCCACGAGCACCCCGAGCCCGAGGGTGACCCCGAGGTCCGCGTGGAGCGCGTCGATGGCGACGAGGGGTCCGGGGTGCGGCGGGACCAGCCCGTGCATCACCGACAGGCCGGCCAGCGCGGGGATGCCGATCCGCATCAGGGAGTAGTTGCCCCGCTTGGCGACCAGCAGCACCACCGGGATCAGCAGCACGATGCCGACCTCGAAGAAGAGCGGCAGCCCGATCACCGAGGCGATCAGCACCATCGCCCACGGCATGGCCCGGCCCTTGGCGCGGGCGAGGATCGTGTCCACGATCTCGTCCGCGCCGCCCGAGTCCGCCAGCAGCTTGCCGAGGATCGCGCCGAGCGCGATCAGTACGCCCACGCCCGCGACCGTGGCGCCGAGTCCGGCGCTGAAGCCGGCGATCGTCTTGGCGGGCGGTGCGCCCGCGAAGACCCCGAGGGCCAGCGAGCCGATCGTCAGGGCCAGGAAGGCGTGGAGTTCGAAGCGGGTGATGAGCAGGACTATGACGGCTATGCCCGCGAGGACGGCTATCCCCAGCTGGGTGTTCCCGGCCGAGGTGATCGGTCCGGTGGCGTCCGCTGCCAGAGTCTCGACGCTGAGACCGGTCACGGTGGGGATTCCTCAGTTCTCGTGTGCGGGGAGCTGACGCAGGGCGGCCAGCGCCCGTTCGGTGATGTCTTCCGGGGACCCGGACACGTCGACGACGACGCCGAGTTCGTCGTCCTGGAGCGGCTCGAGGGTGGCGAACTGCGAGTCCAGCAGGGTGGTGGGCATGAAATGGCCCTTGCGCTCCGCCATGCGCCTCTCGATCAGCGGGCGGTCACCGGCGAGGTGGACGAAGACGGCCCCGGGGGCAGCGGCGCGCAGCCGGTCGCGGTAGGCGCGCTTGAGGCACGAGGCGGCGATCACACCGCCGCGCAGGCCGGCGCGGTTGCGGATCCACTCGCCGATGGCGTCGAGCCACGGCCACCGGTCCGCGTCATCCAGCGGGATGCCGGCCGACATCTTGGCGACGTTGGCCGCCGGGTGGAAGGCGTCGCCCTCCGCGTACGGAATGCCGAGGGCCCCGGCGAGCAGTTGCCCCACGGTCGTCTTGCCCGTACCGGCCACGCCCATCACCACAATGACGCGCTGGGTGCTCACGCCTACCTCGCTGTCCTCGTCGACATCGGTTCGTGTGGCCCACTGAAGCGCATTAAGTACTACGTATTCAAGCCTCGGGTCGGAAACGTCACATCTTTTGTCGCCGGAAGCGTCACCGTACGCTTACGCCATGACCACCGAAGGCACTCCCGGCCAGGGGCCCGGGCTCCACACCCACGTGCTGGACACCCTCGGCCTCGCGATCACGGCGGGGGAGTACCCCCCGGGCAGCGTCCTGCGCACCGACGAGATCGCCGAACGCTTCGGCGCCTCCCGCACCGTCGTACGGGAGGTCGTGCGCGTCCTGGAGTCGATGCACCTGGTCGAGTCCCGCCGCCGGGTCGGTGTCACGGTGCGCCCCACCGACGAGTGGAACGTCTACGACCCGCGCGTGATCCGCTGGCGGCTGGCCGGCACCGACCGGCCCCGGCAACTGCGGTCCCTGACCGTGCTGCGCTCCGCGATCGAGCCGGTCGCGGCCGGGCTCGCCGCGACGCTGGCCACCCCGGAGCAGTGCGCCGAACTCACCGAAGCGGCCCTCGGTATGGTCCGCACCTCCCGCGGCCACCAGCTGGAGGGCTACCTGCGGCACGACATCGCCTTCCACCGCGTCGTGCTGAACGCCTCCGGCAACGAGATGTTCGCCCGCCTCGGGGACGTGGTCGCCGAGGTCCTGACCGGCCGTACCGAGCACGCGGTGATGTTCCACGACCCCGATCCCGCCGCCGTCACCCTGCACGTCCAGGTCGCCGAAGCGGTCCGCGAGGGCGACGCGGCGCGCGCCGAGGCACTGACCCGCCGGATCGCGGTGGGCGCGCTGGAGGAACTGGACGTCCTCGCGCCCTGAGCGCCGTGCCGCGGCCCGCAAGAGGCGGCCGCGGCACGGATTTCGCTACGGCCGCTTCCGGGGGCCGGGCGGCCGGCCCTCAGACATCGAGCGCGGCGAGTTCGATCGCGCCGAGACGCTCCGGTTCCGCCACGATGTCGATCTCGGTGATCAGGCCTTCCTCGATCGTGAAACCGAGCACCAGGAACAGGCGTCCCAGCGGGGCCATCGCCAGGCCGACCGTTCCGTCGACCAGGGCCGGCGCCGTGGACCGGGCCCGCTGCATCGCCGCCATCGCACCCGTGGCGACGGTGACGGCGCCGCGGATGAGGATCGGGGCGGGGGTGGGTCCGACGGCCTGGTCGGCCCGGAGCACCACGTCGGGGTGGAGCAGGGTGACGAGCGCGTCGAAGTTCCCGCCGCGGGTGGCGGCGAGGAAGGCGTCCACGACCCGGCGCTGCAGGGTCAGATCGGCCTCGGGCACCACCGGGGCCCCCTTGACCCGGCGCCGGGCGCGGCTGGCGAGCTGACGGGTCGCCGCCGTGGTTTTCTCGATCATCGGGGCGATCTCGTCGAAGGGCACGGCGAACAGGTCGTGCAGCACGAACGCGAGCCGCTCGGCCGGTGCCAGCTGGTCGAGCACCACCAGCAGCGCCAGCCCGACCGAGTCGGCCAGCAGGGCTTCCTGCTCTGGGTCCACGGTGTCCGCACGGCTGACGGCGGGGTCGGAGGGATACGCCTCCATGGGGTCCTCGCGCCGGGATTCGCGCGAGCGCAGCATGTTCAGGCAGACGCGCGACACCACCGTCGTCAGCCAGCCGCCGAGGTTCTCCACATCGCCGACGTCCGACCGGTTCAGGCGCAGCCAGGCCTCCTGGACGGCGTCATCGGCCTCGGCGAGCGAGCCGAGCATGCGGTAGGACACCGCTCGCAGATGAGAGCGGTGCTCTTCGAAGCGTTCTGTCAGTCCTGAATTCCCGTCCACCGGTCCCCCATGTCGAGTGCTCACACCAGAGCATCAACATAGATCACGCGGAAAAGGCCCTGGTGAGGGGGAGTTGACGGCGGCCCCGGCCGGGACCGGCCAGGCCGGACGACTGCTGGATAATGGCTCCCGAACAGCAGAAGCGAATGGAGACGCCGGATACACAGCGTGGTCCGGCAGGAGAGGGAGCCCCGATGGACGTGCAGCACTTCGAGCGGATCACCGCATTCATCGAGGCGCGGCTCACCCCGCTGTTCGACGAGGCGACGGGCAGCGAACATGGCTTCGCCATGGACGACACCTCCCGCGCCCTGCGCGCGCTGCGTAACGCCGTCCTGGAGGCCTCCGCCATCAAGGGCCTCGTCGAGAAGCGGGAATCCGCCGAGCCGGCCATGCGCCGCGTCATCGACCAGTCGGTGGAGCACAACTGGGACGTACTGCGCGGCATCGCCCGCCAGTGGGAGGACCACGCCGACTTCCGCCACGAGTTCAAGCACCACGCGTGGGAGCTCGACCACCACCACGCCGCCGCGGAAGCCTGAGCTCACCGCGGCGGTCCGAGGGCTCCGCGGGCGGCGACGGCCGCGCGCAGGAGCTCCGCCGTGGCGGCCTGCTGGGCGGGTGACGGCGACAGGACCCCGTTCTCGGTCATCAGGGAGTGGAACTGCTGCCGCTCGTACGGAACCCCGGGCGGCAGCGCCGCGATGTGCCAGTGCAGGTGGGAATTTCCCTGCTGGCTCCCCAGCGCGTACAGGTAGGTCCGCTCGCTGTCGAAGACGTCTTCGACAGCGAGCGCGACCTCCCGTACGACGAGCATCAGCCGGGTGTAGGCCGCCGCGTCCAGATCGCGCACGGCGTGCTCGACGTGCGCCTTGGGGGCCACCAGGACCTTTCCGGGGAGCGTGGGCCAGCGGTCGAGGAAGGCCACGTGGTGCTCGTCCTCGAAGACGGTCTCGTGCGCGTGGTCGGCATGCCCGGCGAGGAAGGCGCAGACGAAGCACGGTCCGCCGCGCGTCCGTTCGACGTAGGCCTCGAGATCCATCGGTTCACGGTCCATCGGCATCGGTGTCGCCATCGGCGCATCCTCCCACTCGGTCCAGCACCCGTCACGGGGACCCTGGCCGGCCAAGCCGTCAACAGGACTGCGGGCAAGGCGCTTTCCCGACCACGGCCACGCCCTGCCCTCGGCGGAACGTCCAGCCGGCGTTCCCGGAGGCGACGATCTAGGCGGGGCCCGCCGTCTTGCGGGGCGTGGTCTGCTGGACCGCCCAGCCGTTGCCGTCGGGGTCCGAGAAGTAGACGAAGGAGCCCCACGGCAGGTCCTGGATCTCCGTCACCTCCACCCCCCGGCCGCGCAGGTCCTCGTACGCCTCCTCGATGTCGCTGACGACGACCTGCATGTTGTCCAGCGACCCCGGGGTCATCCGGGTCAGCCCCTTGCCGATCGCGATCGAGCAGGCCGAGCCCGGCGGGGTCAGCTGGACGAAGCGGATGTCCTCGCTGACGGTGACGTCGTGGTCGGCGTTGAAGCCGAGCTTCTCGTAGAAGGCCTTGGCCCGGTCCACGTCGGTGACGGGGACGGCGACGAGCTCCAGTTTGATGTCCATCACAGCATCATGCTCCCGGCACCGGTGCCTCGCCGCCCGACACCGCGAACTGGGTGCGGTACAGCTCCTCGTACCGCCCGCCCGCCGCCAGCAGCTCGGTGTGCGTGCCCCGTTCCACGATCCGGCCCTCCTCGACCACCAGGATCTGGTCCGCCGCCTGTACGGTCGACAGCCGGTGCGCGATCACCACCGCGGTCCGGCCCGCCAGGGCCTCGCCCAGGGCCTCCTGCACCGCCGCCTCCGAGGTGGAGTCCAGGTGCGCGGTGGCCTCGTCGAGGATCACCACCCGCTGCCGGGCCAGCAGCAGCCGCGCGATGGTCAGCCGCTGCCGTTCCCCGCCCGAGAGCCGGTAGCCGCGCTCCCCGACCACCGTGTCCAGTCCGTCCGGCAGCGAGGCGACGAGCCCGTCCAGCCGCGAGCGGCGCAGGGCCTCCCAGATCTCCTCCTCGGAGGCCTCCGGGCGGGCCAGCAGCAGGTTGGCGCGTACCGACTCGTGGAAGAGGTGCCCGTCCTGGGTGACCATGCCGAGCGTCTCGCGGATCGAGTCGGCCGTGAGGTCCCGTACGTCGATCCCGCCGATGCGGACCGCGCCCGCGTCGGCGTCGTACAGCCGCGGCAGCAGCTGCGCGATGGTCGACTTGCCGGCGCCGGACGAGCCGACCAGGGCGATCATCCGGCCCGGCTCGGCCCGGAAGGACACCTCGTGCAGCACCTGCGTACCGCCCCGGGCGTCCAGGGTGGCGACCTCCTCCAGGGAGGCGAGCGAGACCTTGTCGGCGGCCGGGTAGCCGAAGGAGACCCGGTCGAACTCCACGGCCACCGGCCCCTGCGGCACCCGGCGGGCGTCCGGCTTCTGCGCGATGAGCGGCTTCAGGTCGAGGATCTCGAAGACCCGCTCGAAGCTCACCATCGCGCTCATCACCTCGACGCGGGCGCCGGCCAGTGCGGTCAGCGGGGCGTACAGCCGGGTCAGGAGGAGGGCGAGGGCGACGACGGAGCCGGCGTCCAGGGAACCGCGCAGGGCGTAGAACCCGCCCAGCCCGTACACGAGCGCGAGGGCCAGCGCCGAGACCAGGGTGAGGGCCGTGATGAAGGCCGACTGGGCCATCGCCGTACGGATCCCGATGTCCCGCACCCGCGCCGCCCGGGCCGCGAACTCCGCGGACTCGTCGGCGGGCCGCCCGAAGAGCTTGACCAGCGTCGCGCCGGGGGCGGAGAACCGCTCCGTCATCTGGGTGCCCATCGCGGCGTTCAGTGCGGAGGCCTCCCGCTGCATCGCCGCCATCCGCGCCCCCATCCGGCGGGCCGGCAGCACGAACACCGGCAGCAGCACCAGCGCCAGCAGGGTGATCTGCCAGGAGATGCTGAGCATCACGGTCAGGGTCAGCAGCAGGGTGACGGTATTGGCGACCACTCCCGACAGGGTGTTGCTGAAGGCCCGCTGGGCACCGATCACATCGTTGTTGAGGCGGCTGACCAGGGCACCCGTCCGGGTCCGGGTGAAGAAGGCGACCGGCATCCGCTGCACGTGGTCGAAGACCGCCGTCCGCAGATCCAGGATCAGCCCCTCGCCGAGGGTGGCCGAGAGTCTGCGGGTCAGCAGTCCGAGCCCGGCCTCCGCGACCGCGATCAGCGCGATGAGCAGGGCCAGCCGGGTGACCGCGGAGCTGTCGCGGCCGTCCACGATGGCCGTGACGACCCGGCTGGCGAGCACCGGAGTGGCCACCGCGAGCAGCGCGGTCACCACGCTCAGCAGAAGGAAGAGGGTGAGTCCGCGACGGTGCGGACGGGCGAAGGCTGCGACGCGGCGCAGACCGGCCCGGGAGAGCGGGCGGCGGTCCTGCTGGGCGTTGATCGCGCTGTGCAGCGAGGTCCAGGCGGTGACTTCCATGTCCATGGCCCGAACGCTAGGACCCCAACCAAACTTCAGGTCAAGCATCCGGTCCGGGATCGCCCGCACGGGGCGCCAACTCCCGCCCGCACGAGCGATTTTGCCGACCACCGTCCGTTGTCGGTGCCCGGTGGCATCATCGGTCCATGACGCAGGGATCCGAGTCCGTACGCTTCGGCAAACGAACCACCGACACCGTCCTGCACCGCTTCGAGCGGTGGGCCCGGGACACTCCCGGGGCCCGTGCCCTCATCGCCGGCCCGGAGGATCTCACCTACGGGGAACTGGACGCGCGCGCCGACCGGCTGGCGCACCGTCTGCTCGCCTCCGGCCCGCTGCCGCCCGGCGCACTCGTCGCCGTGGGCACCGCCCGCCAGACCCAACTGGTCGTCGCCCTCCTCGCCGTCCTCAAGGCCGGCGGGTCCTACACCGTCATCGACGTGGAGAGCCCGCGCTCCGGGCGCCGGCAACTGGCCGCGGCCGAGCCCCTCGTCCTGCTCACCGATGCCGCCCAGCACGCCGCCCTCGACAACGGCGGCGGCCATCGGGTGATCCGGATCGACGTGGACGCCGCGGTGATCGGCGGGCCGCGCACCGAACAGCCGGCGGACCGGCCCGCGGATCCGCCCCCGGACGCGCCCGCTGAGCCGCCCGCTGATGCGCCCGCGGACCGGCTTCCCGGGGCCGTCACCCCGCCGCCCGGCCGCACCGCCGCGGTCCTGTTCGCCGGGGCGGCCGAGCCGCGCGCGGTCCCCGTGAGCCACGGGATGCTCCTCGCCGCCCACGAGGGCTGGGCCGAGGTGGCCCGGCCGACCGCGCAGGACCGGCACCTGTTCACGGGCGGTCCGGACATCACCGCCTTCGCCGCGGGCTGGACCCGGGCCCTGTGCTCGGGCGGCGCCCTCGTCCTGTCCCCGCGTTCCGCCTGGAAGCCCGAGGACATCCGCGCGACCGTCGAGACCGACCGCGTCACCGTGCTGCACACCGATCCGGCCGGCGCCGCCCGACTGCTGATCGAGGACGCCGAACAGGGGAGCCTCACCCCGGCAGCCCATCTCGGGGCCGACCCTGCCTGCCGGTCCCTGCGGCTGCTCGCCGTCACGGGCGGCCGGCTCTACCTCGACGAGCAGGCGACCCTGCAGGTCCGGCTGCGCCCCGGTGCGCGCGTGCTCAACGTCTACGGCTCCGCCGAATGCGCCGGTATCGGCACCTGGTTCGAACTGCCGCAGCTGCCCCGCCCGTTGGACGACCCGGAACAGATCTCCCTGCTCGGCACCGCGTTCCCCGGCTTCCGGGCCGAGGTGCACGGCGGGCAGATCCGCCTCGTCCCGCCGGACGGCTCCGACCCGATACCGACCGGCGACCTCGGCCTCCTCCGCGAGGACGGGCTGCTGGAGTACGGCGGCCGGCTCCGGGACCGGATCACCCTGCCGGGCGGCCGCTGGCTCGACCCGTACCCCGTCGAATCCGCCATCCGCAGCCACGAGGGCATCGGCGCGGTCATCCTGAAGGGGGTCGACGGACCGCGCGGCCCGCGGCGGCTCGTCGCGTACGTGGCCCCACCGCCCGGCGGACGGACCGGGGCCGCCAGGGTCCCGCTGCCGGACATCGAGGAGCTGCGCGACCACCTGGCGGGCAAGGTGCTCCGCGAGGAGTCCCCGCGCACCGTCATCCGGCTGCGCGCCCTGCCCCGCACCACGGCGGGCCAGGAGGACCGGGACGCCCTGCCGCTGCCCATCCTGCCCGCGGCGGCGAAGGCTGCCGGAGCCAAGTCCGGCAAGTACGGGGCCGCCACGGGCACGAGCGAGACCCCGGCGGGCTGCGCGGCCGGCTGCGGGGGAGTCGGACTGGGCTTCGTCGCCATGATCCTGACGAACTTCCTCTGGCCCGGATCGACCGACCTCACCGGGGTGCCGCAGCCCTGGGCGTTCCTCTTCTCCCTGCTGTACCTGTTCGAGTGTGCCGCCTTCGGCGTCGGGGTGGTGTTCCTGTTCGGCGGTCGCGCCCGGATGCTGCGCCAACGCCGCAGCCCTTCCCTCACCGTGGCCGCCCATCTGGCCGTGTCCTACCTGCTGTTGTCCTGGTGGCCGCAGGACAACCTCTACCGGCTGGCCGCCAAACAGGACTGGCCGCGCCAGGCCGCCCTCGTCTACGCCTTCAACATCCCGCTGATGATCGCGGGCGTCCTCGTCGCGGCCTATGTCGTCAGCAAACCGGCCGACCCCTTCGACTTCCACGACCCCGTCGACGACTGGCCGGACCGCTGACCGGAGCTCTGGGCTCCGGCCGTAGATCGTGAGGGGGCGGGCACGGTTTGGTCCGATCGGTCAGATCTGCCGGTGGGTCGCGCCGGGACGTTCGGGGCGGTGACAAAGCCGAGGTTATGAATGAAATCGGATGACGGTTTCGTCATCTGACCATCCATGAGCATCAACCTCAGGAGCCACACGATGCGCCCCATCAGAGCGGTCTGTCTCGGTACGGCCACTGCGCTGGTCACCCTTCTCGCCTGGACCCCCGTCGCGGCCGCCGCCGCGACGGACACCGATTCCGCCCACGACAAGGGCAAGGAGCGGGTCATCACCCTGATCGGCCGGCTCGTGGAGCAGACGCGCTTCCCCGTCAACCCCGGCGGCGCCGCCGCCCAGGGCGACCGGACCGTCTTCCGCTCGAACCTCTTCGACGGGGCCGGCAACCAGGTCGGCGAGACCGGCGGCACCTGCACCACCACCCGGGTCGACAACGGCGGAGCGGAGCAGTGCGTCGTGACGTACACCCTCCCGGGCGGCCAGCTTTCCGTGCAGGGGATGGTCTTCGGCAATCTGGTCCCGGGGCCGCCCCCCTCGTTCGACAACGGAATCACCGGCGGTACCGGGGAATTCGACCGGGCTCGCGGCTTCGTCCACGCCGACACGATCGGCACGGGCACGAGGCGCTTCACGATCCACCTGAAGCACTGACCGGCCCTGCCCCCGCCCGGTGAGCAGGCCGGCCGTCCACGGCACTGCCCCACCGGCTCGATCGGTCCGACCGGCGACAACGCCACCGCGCTCGATCCCGGCCCATCCACGACCAGCGGCAAGCGCCGGGGCATGAAGATCACGATCTGCGGCCGGAGGACCGCGGCGGGCCGAACATCGCTCCGACCGCCAGGGCCTCGGCCCGCACCAGCGACTCGGCCGCGTCCAGCACCTCCCTGCTGCGCGCGGCCACCAGCACACCCAGCCAGGGCGCCGGTTCGAAGGCCCCGGTCGGGATCGCGGGGACGAACACCGCCCCGAGCTCCGCGCAGCCCCGGGCCAGCGCCGCGCACAACTCGTCCAGCTGGGCCTCGGGCAGCCGCGCGCCCAGCGCGACCCGGTCGGCGATACGTACGAGGTGCCCCGCGCCCCGCAGCGCGTCGAGCCGGGCCGCCACCATGAAGGCGATGGACGGCCCGGTCAGCCGCAGGTTCGTCTCGGTCGGCGCGAGCCGCCCCGCCCCGTCGGCGACGAAGTCCACGTCGAACCAGCCCCGGTAACCGGATTCCGCCAGCTCCCGGCCCACCGCCGTGCCGAAGGCGGTGAGGGACTTCGCCGCCCACGCGGGCACCACCCCGGGACCCACCGTGGCACCCCGGTAGCAGCCGTCCGCCACGTCCATCACCGCCCCGCCCACCTCGTGCGCGTGGCCCGCGTCGTCGACGAAGCCGTCGTACGTCAGATCCCGCGGCCCCTCGCCGGCGCCGGACGCCGGACCGCCGCCGACGTACTCCTCCACCAGCAGCGGCCCGCGCGGCAGCCGCCGCAGCACGGCCCGCGGCCCGCCCGCGGCGCGGACCCGCTCGGGGGTGACCACCGTGGTACCCGAACCCCCGACACCGTGCTCCGATTTCAGAACGGTGCTCTCGCCCGCCCTGGTCCTGGCCGCCAGCATCCGGGCCGCCGCCCACCGGCCGTCGGCCCGCCACTGGCGGGGAAGCACGATCCCGGGATGCCGGCCTTCCGCCAGGATCCGCCCGAAGAGGGCGTGCGCCGCGGACTTCGATTCGTAGCGCAGGTCCCCGGGCCGCCAGGGCCGGCCCGACAGCCGCGCGAACGGCCGGGTGCGCCCCCACGGTACGAGGGGCAGCCCGGCCCCGGTGAGCAGCGCGGCCAGCGCCGGCCGGGCCCGTACGGCATCGGCGAGGCCGGGATCCGCGTCCAGCAGGCCGTCGTACACCTCGACCCCGGTCCAGCCCAGTTGCCGGCACACCAGCTCGGTCCAGCCCCGGGGCACCGGCCGCGGGAGCACCAGCGCGGCCGGGTAGGGGCTGTAGAAGGCGGCGAGGCACGCGTAGTGGTGTGCGGGCCGCTGCTCCGGGTCCAGGGTGGCGTCGGCGAACTGCGCGTTGAACTCGCCGACGTTGCCCAGGTGCACGGCCCGCCCGCCACCGGTCCAGGCCCGCGCCCAGCCGGCGAGCGGGACGGGAGCCGCCTCGAACCGGACCAGGGACGGAGCGTCGGCCTCCGCGTCCGGTGCGGCCGCCGCGAGCGCGGCCACCGCCGCCACCGCGCCCATCGCCCGGTAGAACCCGGCCGCGTGCGGGTCGGAGTCGATCACCAGCCGGCGCACCCCCAGGTCCACGGCCCGCCTCAGCGCGTCCCGGTACAGCAGCCGGCCCACACCCTGGCCGATGGCGGACGGCTCCACGAAGAGCAGTCCGAGCGCCGCCAGCGGGGGAGTCCCCTCCAGCGAGGCGACCCCGAGCACCTCTCCCCGCCCGTTTTCGGCCACGACGATACGGCGGGCCGTCACGTCGGCGGCCCGGATCCGCAGTTCCGGCGCGCACGCGGCCAGGAAGGCGGCGTCGTACCCCCAGTGCGCCTTGGACCGCATCACCAGCCCGGTCAGGTCCTCCGCCTCGGCCGGCCGCGCTGCCCTGACCTTTACCAACTGCTGACCTCCCCATGGTCCGGGTCAAGGCCGTGCGATAGATTCGGCCTCCCCACGGCACATACTTTCCCACCCACGCGGAGACAGGCTTCTCAATGAGCGACATCATCAACGGACTTGGCCGCACCAGCGCCTACGGCGCCCTCGGCCTGGTGCTGCTGATCCTCGGCATCGTCCTCGTGGACGTGCTGACGCCCGGGAAGCTTCCCAAGCAGATCTGGGAGGAGCGCAACCGCAACGCGGCCCTCTTCCTCAGCTCCGCGCTCCTCGGCATCGGCGGCATCGTCTTCACCTCGATCTGGACGACGTACGCGGACTTCGGCAAGGGCCTGCTGTCCACCGCGGCCTTCGGCGTGCTCGGCCTGATCCTGATGGCGGTGGCCTTCCTCGTGCTCGACCTGGTGACCCCCGGCAAGCTCGGCGCCATCGTCGTGGACCCGGAGCCCCACCCGGCGGTCTGGGTCTCGGCCGCCTGCAACCTCGCCGTGGCCGCGATCGTCGCCGCCTCGATCGCCTGACGCGGAGCGCCCGTACGTGACGAGAGCGCCGCTCCCCGGAGGGAGCGGCGCTCTCGCCGCTAGGTCCTGTCGTCAAAGTCCCGTCGGGCCCGCGACGCCCGGCACCGCACCTCGCTGCGTTGTCGGAGCGCCCGAGAACGTCCAGTACACGGGCGCCCCTCCGCCTTGCGATGCACGGCACCGGACGCCGCGGGCCCTACCGACGCCACTTTGACGACAGGACCTAGCGGGATCCGGGACCCCGGATCCCGCTCAGGCCAGGCCCAAGGCGAACACCGCGAACCCCGCCGCCAGCAGCCCGGCCACGGTCCGGCGCAGCGCACCCGCCCGGCGCCCCTCGCGCGGCGGGGCCTCGAACCGCCGCGCGTAGCGGGCGAGAGCGACCAGCAGCGCCGCGAACACCGGCATCCACGCCAGCCGCGCCCCGATCCAGCCGAGGCTGTCCGGCGCCGTCGTGAGCCCGGCCAGTTCACCCACGAACGAGCCGGGCACGGCCGCGGCCAGCATCGCCGTCTGGTGCCAGCACAGGATCGTCATCGCCGACAGGTTGATCACGACCACCGGGGCCCACAGGGCGGGCCGCGCCAGCAGCTTCGCCAGCCGGTCGCGCAGCAGGATCGCCGCGCCCGACTGCGCCGAGGCCAGGGCCGGCACCAGCAGCGACGGAGGGTGCGAGTTGGTGCGCGCCGCACCCGGTACGCCCACCATCGACGCCGGATAGTGGAAGACCGTCAGCAGCGCGGCGAACAGCAGCGTCCCACCCGCCAGCAGCAGCCAGCCCCCGCGCCGCCCGATCCGCCGCTCGCCCCAGGAGACGCCCAGCTGGTACGCGAACAGCCAGCCCGGCAGGATGTTCACCACGGCGAGCCACGACGGTACGGAGTCGGCGAGCGGCCCGTAGCGCAGGAAGTCCACCACGGCGACGGAACCCAGCAGCGGGGCGGCCGCCCAGCCGCCGAGGCGCCGCGCCGCCCCCACGCAGTACGGGGTCAGCGCGGTGACCACCACGTACACCCCGACGAACCACAGCGGTTGGACCACCAGCGTCGCCCCGGTCCGCAGCGACGCCTCCGGCACCCCGGCCGCGTACAGCAGGGGCGCGGCCAGCGCCCACACCGCGGTCACCCCGAGCACCGGCCGCCCCAGCCGGACGACGCGGCCCTTCAGCCAGGCGCCCGTCGACCCGGTGCGGCGCCCGAAGGAGAGCGCCGAGGCGTACCCGCCGACGAGGAAGAAGATGCCCAGCATCTGGAGCACCCAGCTCGCCGGGGCCAGGCCGCCGAACGCGGACAGCGGGCTGGCGTTGTGCAGGCCGCCGTCGGAGGCGAGGGTGAAGCCGCCGAGCAGCCAGTGGCCGGTGGGTACGGCCAGCAGCGCCAGGGCGCGCAGCCCGTCGATCGCCCGGTCGCGGTGGGCGGGGGTCCGGCCGTCGATCCGCGCGGCGGCCTTGCGCAGCGGGGCCAGGGTGGCGGAGGCGCTCATCGGGCCTCTCCCTTCGCGATGGCGGCGAAGGCCGCCAGGGACTGGGTGCCGGGCATGAAGTAGCCGGTGTGGCCCTGTACGTCGGCCGCCGGTACCCGGCGGGCGCCGAAGGCCGCGGAGGTGGGGTCGGCGCCGTGGCCGATCCCGGCGAACTCGACGTTCGGGACGTCGGCGATCCAGTCGGAGGGGCCCCGCGCCGCCCAGACGCGGGCCCCGGTGTGCAGGGCGGCCGCGGTGTCGGCGCGCATTCCGGGGGTGCCGAAGGCCACGAGGTCGGCGGCGTCGGTGTGCCGGGCCGCGAGCCCGCACACCACCGAGCCGTAGCTGTGGCAGAACAGCACCGGGTCGGGCGCGCCGACCGCGTCGAGTCCCGCCGTGAAACGGGCCAGCCGGGCGGCTCCGGCCCGGGCGAGGCGGCCGTCGGCAGCGTCCAGGCCGACGCCGACCGGGGTGGTGTAACCGATCCACGCGACGACGGCGGCGGGCCCGCCGGACCCGGTCCCTGTTCCGGTCGCTTCGCGCAGGGCGCGCGCCATCCCGGCCGGGGCCGTGTAGGCCTTGCGCGGGACGTCGTAGGTGGCTGCGTCGTTGTCCGAACCCGGCACGATCACCGAGACGTGCTCCGCACGCGCCAGGTCCCCGAACACCTCGGCCACCTGACCCCGGCCGCGCGGGTCGAAGGCCAGGATCTGCCGGTCCGGCGCGGCGAGGGAGGCGTAGCGTGCCTCACCCGTGGCGGCCACGGCGATCCGGTTGGCCTCGTACCGCAGGGGGAGCGGCGCCCCCTCCAGGTTGCCCACCACCAGCGGGTGGGACCGCAGCAGCTCCCGGCGGGCCGCGTCGTCCAGCCTGGCGAAGAAGGCGGCCACCTCGCGCGGCGCGGCGGTCGCCGGATCGGGCAGCGGCCGGCCGGACGCCGTGTCGGCCCGCCAGGCGGCGGTGCCCGGCGGCGGTCCGGTGACCGCTGCCTGGCTGTCGCCCGAGGCCCACCCGGCGGTCCCCCCGACGAGGGCCACCGCCAGCGCAGCCGCGACCATCGTCCTTCCGAAGCGGCGCATGCCCCTTCTCCTCTCCTCGTGACGAGGTGGAAGGTAGGTAGGGGGTATCCGCGCCCACGTCCGACCGTGGAGCCAAGTCGGATGTCATACCCCGGTAGGGGGTGGAGGAGACGGCGCCCTCAGCCGGCCCCTGACAGGTCCGCCCGCGCGCCCCGGCGTTGCTCCATGGGTGCGATCCGTGTCAGCCGTCTGCCCGAGCCCGCCCGTGTGTCGGCGTCACCGAGGCCCATGCCCCGACTAGTTATGGCGATAGTCCGACTAATTGCGGCAAAGGGAGTACCGACGATGCCCCACCCGGAACATCAGCGTGCGGCCGGGCCGGGACAGCGCCCGCGCCGGGTGGCCGCCGCCGGCCTTGCCTGCGCCCTGGCCGCCGGATCCGTCGTCCTCCTCGGTACCGGGGACGTCAGCGCACGGGCGGTGACCTGCTTCGGCGTCCCCGCCACCCTCGTCGTCGCCACCCCCGGCGCCACCACCGACGGAACCCCGGGCGACGACGTCATCGTCGGTACTCCGGGACCCGACACGATCCACGGCCAGGGCGGCAACGACCTGATCTGCGGGCTCGCGGGCGACGACATCCTGATCGGCGGACTCGGCAACGACACCGTCGACGGCTCCGCCGGTGCCGACCAGCTGCGCGGCGACAGCTTCAGCCCGACCGGCAACGCCTCGGGCGGCGGCAACGACCGCCTCCTCGGAGGCGACGGGGACGACCAGTTCACCGGCGACAGCTACGCCCCCGGAGGCAACGCCACGGGCGGCGGCGACGATCAGCTGACCGGCGGCCCCGGCAACGACCGGATGACGGGGGACAGCAGAGGACTGAGCGCGGTGGGCGGCGGAGCCGACCGGATCGACGGCGGCCCCGGCGACGACGCCCTGCTCGGTGACTCCGGGGCTTTCGCCGGCAACGCCACGGGCGCCGGGAGCGACGTACTGCTCGGAGGGCCCGGGGCCGAGACCATGACCGGGGACAGCGAGGCCGCGCGGAACGCCATCGGCAGCGGCGGCGACGACCTGCTGGACCTGGGCGCCGACGGCGGGATCTCGGCGATCGGCGACCACACCGTCACCAACCCGGCGGGCGGCCGCGCGACCGGCGCCGGGAACGACCGGATCATCGGCGGCGCCGCCGACGAGTTCCTCGTCGGCGACAGCGGCCCGGCCGACGCGCGCCGCACCGCCGCCGGCGACGACACCATCAGCGGTGGCGCCGGGAACGACCGCGTCTTCGGCGACAACGTCGACCTCACCGGCACGGCGAGCGCGGGAACGGCGGGAGGCGCCGACTTCCTCGACGGCGGCGAGGGCGTCGACACCCTCGAGGCGGGCCCCGCCGGCGACTTCCTCACCGGGGGCCCGGCCGGCCCGGACGGCCCCGACGCCTGCGACGGCGAAGGCGGAACCGACTTCGCCACTGCCTGCGAATCCCTGGCCGCCCTGCCCTAGGGCGTGTCCTGGCGGTGCCCGAGGTGGTGACCGGTGCGCCCGGGGACCGGCGAACTCAGCCGGAGTCGCCCGGCCGCACCAGCCCCGCCTCGTACGCGAAGATCACGGCCTGAGCCCGGTCCCGCAGGTCCAGCTTGGCCAGCACCCGGCCGATGTGCGTCTTCACCGTCTGCTCCGCCAGCACCAGGTGCCCCGCGATCTCCTGGTTCGACAGCCCGCGCGCGATGAGCTCCAACACCTCGGTCTCGCGCGGGGTGAGCCCCTTCAGCCGCAGCGCGGGGTCCTTGCGCGGCGCCGGGCGCTGCTGGACGAAGTCCGCGATCAGCCGTCGGGTCACCGAGGGCGCCAGCAGCGCCTCGCCCGAGGCGACCACCCGGACCGCCGCGATCAGATCGGCCGGCGGGGCGTCCTTGAGCAGGAACCCGGAGGCTCCCGCGCGCAGCGCCTCGTACACGTAGTCGTCGATGTCGAAGGTGGTCAGCATCAGCACCTTCGGCCGGTGCACCACCCCGGGCGGGGGATCGAGGATCTCCCGGGCGGCCGTGAGCCCGTCCATCTCCGGCATCCGCACGTCCATCAGCACCACATCGGGGTGCGTGGAGCGCGACACCTGTACCCCCTGCCGCCCGTCGGGGGCCTCGCCCACCACGTCGATGTCGGCCTGCGCCGACAGCAGGGCGGCGAACCCGGCCCGCACCATGGCCTGGTCGTCGACGATGATCACGCGGATGGTCACATCGAGTCCTCGGTCGGATCGTTCAGGGGCAGCCGGGCGGCGACCCGGAAGCCGCCGTCGGGCAGCGGGCCCGTGTCGAGCGTGCCGCCGGTCAACCGTACGCGCTCGCGCATCCCCACCAGACCGTGCCCCGTGCCCGAACTCTCCAGCTCCACCACGGCGTCCCGCGCCGGACCGTTGACCACGAGCACGAGGACCTCGTCCTCGTCCACGGTCACCGAGACCCGGGTGGGGGCGCCGGGCGCGTGCCGCACCACATTGGCCAGGGCCTCCTGCACGATCCGGTACGCCGACAGGTCCACCGCCGGCGGCGCCGCCCCGGCCGCCCCGGCCGCCAGCGACAGCTCCACCGGCTGCCCGGCCCGTACGGTCGCCTCCACCAGCTGCTGGAGCCGGTCGATCCCCGGCTGCGGGGCCCGCTCACGGTCGGCGCCGTCCGCCCCGCCCGCGCCGTCGCCGCGCAGTACGGTCAACAGCCGCCGCATCTCGCCCAGCGACTCCCGCGCGCTCGCCGCGATCGCCGCGAACTCCTCCCGTACGGGCTCCGACATGCCCGGAACCCGGTACGGCGCCGAATCGGCCTGCACGGTGATCACCGACATGTGGTGGGCCACCACATCGTGCAACTCACGCGCGATCCGGGCCCGTTCCTCCAGCAGGGTCCGCCGCGACCGCTCCGCCTCGCTGATGCTCTCCTGCTCGGCGACCCGCTGCTGCGCGTCGCCGAGCCCACGCAGCGCGCCCGTCAGGACCAGCATGACGCCGCTGAGCACGAAGAGCAGGGCGTTGGTGTTCATCACGCCCGCTGGCTCGGAGAAGCCCAGCACCGTACCGACGACGCCGGTCACCAGCCACACCCCGACCAGGATCCGGACGGGCTCGCGCAGCCCCAGGCAGGCCATCAGCACCAGGTAGCCGACGATGGTCATCGGCGGCCACGGCCAGGAATGCCCGGCCACCTTGTCGGCGCCGATCAGCAGCACCGCGGCGACGATGTCGGCGGTCAGGACGACGACCCAGGCCTGCAGCGGCCGGGTCAGCGCGAGGAGCAGCGGCACGGTCTGCGCCACCCCCAGCGCGCCCGCCCAGCCGCGGCCCGCCCCGTAGTCGTTGGACAGCACCGCGATCGTCACCGGCAGCAGGGTGACGACGAAGATGCCGACGACGACGAACGGCAGCGCCCGCTGCCACCGCCTGGGCGCCTGCCCGAACAAGGGCTGCGCCGCCCCGGCGGGCGTGCGCAGCACCACGGCGAGCCGCGTCAGCGCGCCGGGCACCCGGGCACCGGCCGCCGAGGAGGTACGAATGCGTCCGCGGGTGCGGCTGCGCGGCGGAGTGCGGGGTTCGTCGCTCATGATCGGACCAGCCTATGCTCCGCAGGGCCGGGAGGGCTCGGAAGGCTCGGAGACGGGTGGGGCTAGGCTGCTTCCTGTCGATCATGGGGGATGCGGGCATGGGTGGCGCGGCGGCGTTGGAGAAACTGGTACCGGTGCTGATGGCGTTCGGCGGAGGGGTGCTGCTCGCCCGCCGGAAGATCGTTCCGGCCGAGGCCTCGAAGGTCTTCTCCGACTACGCCTTCCTCTTCGCCGTCCCCTGCTACCTCTTCGGCAACATCTACGCCAGCGACCTCGGAGCCCTCTTCAACTGGCGGGCCATCGGCGGCTATGCCGCGGCCGCGACCCTCGCCGTGGTGGCGGTGACCGTGGCGGCGGTCGCCCACGGCCTGCGCGAGCCCCGTGACGTGGCGCTGCGCGTGATGGCGGGAGTCCAGGTCAACACCGCCTACTTCGCCGTCCCCGTCTTCATCACCGTGTTCGGGACGGCGGCGCCGATCTTCCCGATCCTGCTCTTCCAGGTCTGCGTCCTGTCCCTGGTCGTCATCGCCCTCATGGAACTGGGCCGCGCGGGCCCGGCGGCCGGCGGTCCGGGCCGCCGCCTCTCCCGCGCCGTCGGCGCCTCGCTCGCGACACCGCTGGTCCTCGCCTGCAATGCGGGGATCCTGCTCAACCTGCTCTCGGTACGGGTCCCCGCCGTCGTCCTGGACGGCGCCGCGTTCGTCGGGGACAGCGCCTCCCCGGTGGCCCTGTTCGCCCTCGGCCTCCACCTGGGCGGCCTCGGCCTCCACCTGCGGGGCACCACGCGCGAGGAACTCGCCCTCATAGGCTTCAAGTGCCTGGCGTTCCCGCTGCTGACCTGGGCGGTGTGCGGGCTGCTCTTCGGTGTGCGGGGCGAGTGGCTCGCGTACCTCGTCCTGATCGCGGCGATGCCGACCCCGCAGAACCTGTTCATCTTCGCCCAGCGCTACGACGTCGGCGTCGACCTCTCCGCCTCGATCGTGATCAAGAGTTCGCTCGTGTCGCTCCTGCTGCTGCCCCTGTGGCTGCAGACGGTGGCCGTATGAAAGCCGCCGCCTCAGGGTGGAACCGGCTCCCCGACGGGGTCCGACGCAGCCTGCAAGCGGGGGACGGCCGCGAGCTCCCCGCAGGCCCTGCCGCGCTCGAACCGTGCTGAGGCGGCCTGCCCCTCCTGGCTACCGGGCTTCCGTCGAGACGGGGTCGAGGAAGAAGACGCACTGGGCCGCGTTGAATTCGCCCACCTCGGCGACGAAGTGGAACGTATCGCCCGCGCCGACGGTGGCCGGGATCTTCTTGCCGGTCAGTTTCAGGCCGAAGATGTTGACGTCCTCGTACTTGAAGGCCGGGCCGACCCCCGTCTTCGGCCCCTTGTCGCCCGGGCCCAGGAGGAAGTCGTAGCGGGTGTCGTAGTCACCGTGGGGTGCCATGCTCACGATCGACCCGTCGAACGCGACCGTCCGGCCCTTGTGCCTGGTCGCGAAGTCCAGGTTCGCGTTGTCGCACGAGTCCGGCTTCAGCAGCAGCGCCGCGAACTCCGGGTTGTTCTGAGGCGTGATCACCTCAGTGGCAGCCGACCCGGTCGCAGTCGCAGTCGCAGTCGCAGTCGCAGTCGCAGTCGCACTCGACGTAGCGGAAGGCTTGTCGCTCGCAATGGCCGGCGACTTGTCCGACCGGTCCTTCTTCTCGCCTCCGTCGCCGAGTGCAGCGGCGGTACCGATGACGATGGCCAGGATCACGAGGGCGGCGGCCACCGCGCCGATCAGGAGCCACGGCTGAGGCTTCTTGGGCCGACGGAAGTCGAGGGTGGAGCGCAGCGTGCTGTGAGCCTGTTCCACGAGCTCCCAGCCGTCCTTCTGCAACTTCGAGATCACCAAGCCGTCGGTGCCGCGAACTGTCTTCACCGTCTTGTACTCGTACTCGATCTCGTCAGCCATGCGGCTCCGTGTCCCCCTCGATGGACTCTCCGTATCAGATGCCCCGCGAGCATAGGGGACTCCGCGAGGAACTCGGCCTCACCGATGTCAGTTGGAGTTCAGCAGAGTGGAACCGAGATGGGTCAGCGTGTGAAGGGCAGCCTTTCGCTCCCGGGCGAGGGCGGTCAGCCCGGCGCCGCGCAGCGTGGTGGCGTGCTCGCTCGCGCTGGCCGGTGAAATGCCCGCCCTCTGGGCGAGCTGCGTAGTGGTGCACGCCGGATGGTCGGCTATCACGCACAACACGACCGCCCTGGTGCGGCCGAGGAGCGCGGACAGAGCCGGTGGTACCGGAGAATCGACCTGGCGTGCATCGGTGGGGGGAGCCCACAGACCGGCCGCCTCCAACGGGTCGTTCAGCGCCGGATACACCATGACGACCGTGTCTGACTGGGGGCCGGCGAACAACTGCGGAACGGGGCCGCAGAACACCGAGGGGGCCAGAACGAGCGGACGACCCGCCAGGTGGAAGTCGGCCTCCGGGGGGTGGACCAGCGGCCGGTAGCCCGGGATCTCCAGCACGGGCGACTTCCACACGGCGATCGGGCGCAGGCTGTCGAGCAATGCCCCCACCCCGCCCTCCACCATGAGCCGCCCCCGCCGAGCCACTTCCCCGACCAGGTGCTGGTGGATTCGCCCCCAGTACGGGGCCACCGCGACGCGGTGGCAGTCCTGCAGCGAGGCGACCAGCCTTCGCACGGCCCGCGGGTCGGCATTCATCGCCTCGGTCAGCCACGGCGCCCGCCACCTGTCCGTGCACGGAAGCACGGCGAACTCCGCGCGCAGCCGACGCTCCGGCGTCCTGCTCAGCCGCTCCACTCCCTCGTCCATGGAGCCTGCCGCGCCCACCAGAGTGAACAGATCCACCAGCCCCCCGGCAGGTCGGCTGAGGAACCGAGCCGTGTCCGGCCCATCGCTGGTGACCAACGGGCCCGTGCGCGTACGCCAGCCACCGAACAGCGCCTTGCCGTCACGCCGCTGCAGGTTCCACAAGCTCAGCTGTGTCTCCGCGAACGGACCCAGAACAGTGACCCTTACCAGCGCCAGATCCTCTGCAGCGAAGTGAAACCGCAGCACGCCCGCCTCCTCGCCCCCGCCCCTGCAGACGATGCTCCCCACCACCCTCGTTTCGGGACAGACCGAAACGAGTCGACTCCTCCTCCGGCCCGGGCGAATCCTGCTCAGCAGCGGCAGCAGCGGCAGCAGCGGCGCCCAGCCGGGGGCACCCCGCCGCTCGTTGCCTGAACCCGGAGGGACGAACCATGCAGATCGGCCGACGCTTTGCCCACACCCTGTTCACAGCCGCGCTCGTCGGGGGCGCGCTCGTGGCCGCGCCGAC
Organism: Streptomyces sp. NPDC040545; assembly: GCF_055595065.1. Taxonomy (NCBI): domain Bacteria; kingdom Bacillati; phylum Actinomycetota; class Actinomycetes; order Kitasatosporales; family Streptomycetaceae; genus Streptomyces; species Streptomyces sp. NPDC040545. The sequence continues at coordinate 141,874 of NZ_JBVIWA010000003.1, read as the reverse complement.
TGCCCAGGCTCGGACGCCCGAGTCGGCAGCATCGTGCTTCGACTCCTCGACCAGCTACTCCAAGCCCGCCGGAGACACGGACCTCCCGGCCGGCCGCCTCTTCTCCGCCTCGAGCGCCTGCACCGACATCAACATCAGGCCCCACACGAACCGATACATCAAGGTCTGCTTCGAGACCCAGGGACGGCTGGAGTGCCAGCCGAACTACACGCTCGCCTACGGGGGCCAGTGGAACACGATCGCGACGAACGTACGGGACGGCGCCCTGTTCGCCTTCTCCTTCCGCTCCGAGGCGTCGTCCACCGGCCGCTGGGCCGCCTGACACGAAACGAGGCTCATCCATGAACGGCAAGCACGGACCCCGTCGCCACCGGGCCAAACGCGCCCTTCTCACGGCGGCCGTCGCGCTGGTGACTCCCATCGCGTTGGCCACCTCCGCCCAGGCCGCCGGCTTCGAACAGGACTGGGGCAAGCTGACCACGCAGGAAGGCTGTCCGGACATCATCCGCATGGGCGTCGGCCCCGACAGCGGGTGGGGGTGCTTCCAACGGTACGGCGACCGGTTCTTCGTATACGCCGGTAACACCGTCGACGGAAGCCCGCGTGTCTACTGGACCAACCAGCTCAAGGACCGCAGCGACCGCTGGGTGGACTACCGCGAGGGCGTCTGCTACGGCGAGTACTACCGCCAGTCAACGGTCGTGTGCAACAAGGACTTCTACGAGGACAGCACATCCCCCAACGCAAAAGGCGGACAGGGAAGCCGGATCACGTTCAGTTACTACGACGCGGCCGGCACGACAGCCGAGTTCACCGTTCTGAACAACCAGTAGCACCGGATCCGCTCGACGTCGAGCAGCGCAGAAGCGCACTGCCGCCGTACGGCAGCGGCGAGGGCGGCGGGACGGGCCATGAAGATCAAGGAAGGCGCTCGCCCCGGCATGATCGGCCAGTGGGGCTTGGCCCGTTGCGGACCGGCAGGTGGCCGAACGCAAACGCCAGGCCCCGCGCCGCAGTCATGACTTCGGCACGGTGTTGACGTAGCCGGTGCCGGAACTGTAGAAGCCGTCCACCGTTTTCTGGACCTCCGCGTGGGAGACAGCCTCACCGGCCTTGTAGTAGAACCAGTTGACCTTCATGTCCCATGTGCGCGGACCACCGGTGAAGGGAAGGTCGATGAACCAGTTGCTGAAATGGATGTCCATCTTCTCGCGCGGGACGTACTTGCCGGAGCTGGTGAAAAGGTCTTTGCCGTCCAGGGAATAGGTGACCTTTCCGTTCACCGCGGTGATCATCATGATGTGCCAACCCTCGAGGTGCTGCTTGGACGTGTGGCTGACCCGGTCCGGCGGATCGGCCTTGTACCAGCTGACGTTGTCGAGTTGCGAACCCACCGAACCCCAGCCGCCGTTGGGCAGATATTCGTGGTCGAGTTCGCTGTAGTTCTCCGAGGATTCCGAGGAGGAGATCGGAAAGAAGGTCTGGACGACGTGGTCGCCGTCGCGACCGGTCGTGGGCCTGCCGCTGAGATGGACCCGAGCCGCGTAGGTCCCCGTGAAGAGGGCTGTGCCTGTGCTCTGCACCTCGACCTGCTTGGTGCCCTGCCTGGTGCCGTCGGTGGAGGACTGCAGTTGCAGGACCCTGCCTCCTTGGGCGGTCGGGTCGGAGGGGAAGCCGGCGCCGGCACTGGACCAGGTGTCCTTGATCCCCGGGCTGCCCGCGCCGTTACGGACCTCCCAGCCGTTGGCGGTGAGCGAGGGGTCGTCGGGGCCGCTGTACTGGAAGCTGTCGAACAGGGTTCCCGGCGGTCCGAACGGGGTCGGCGAGGCGCCGGGGGCCGCGGCATCGGCAGCCCCGCCGGACGCGGGGCCACCGGAACACGCGGCGAGTACGCACAGCAGGGCGGGCAGCGTGAGCACGGTCCACACGCGGTGACGAGAGGTGCGGCGGGACTGGCTCACACGGGCTCCTTGGGGCGTAGAGGCGGTACCTGGACACGCCCTTTTGTAAATGAGGATCAAACGACTGATCACACGAGGGGGGCATCTTAGCGCCGGCTCGGAGGGTGTCTCGCAGGCGGCCTACGACTATCTGGAGGCCCTTCGTCTCGCCTACTGATCGGTACGTCCAATTGGCATTTCGATCCGATTACAACACCTGAGCAGATCACTCCAAATGCAGACATCGGTCCGCATTCGAATCGGTCCGGTGTACTAGCGTTCGCTCTGCTGTGCCGCGGTCTACGTACCCTGCACCCAAATGGTGCGCAAGGTGCGCGCAATCATCAATTCCATCGACCGCTGACCGGCGCACCCGGCGGAGCCTGACATGTCTGAGTCAAAATTTCGAGAGTCCGCTCCCGCACCGGTATTCGTCGACCAGTCGGGTCTGCGCGGCCGTGTGCTGCGAGGCCTCTGCTGGCCGGTCTCCCTGATCGGCGCGGTCCTGGCGGTCGCCATGGGCAGCAGCCTGATCGGTGTGCAGGCGGACGCCCCGGCGATGGGCATACCCGTGCAGCCCTCACGGCAGGCCGCTCCGCCGCCCTCACCCGTGCCGTCGCTGTCGCCCGGCCCGTCGTCCTCGTCGTCCGCGCCCCGGACCGCCACGCGGTCTGCGACACCCCAGGCGAAGACCGCGGCCACCACCACGAAGACCGCGGCCACCACGCCGAAGACCATGGCCGCCACGCCGAAGAACGCGGCCACCACGGCGAAGAACGCGACCACCGCGCCGCGCGGCACCGCGCCCCCCGGCCGGCCGGCGAAGCACCCCTGATCGTCCGCACCACCCATCTCCAGGAGCGTCATTGCCTCGCCACCAGCGCCGTCGGCAGTCCCTGCTCAGGCCGCGCCGACTGGCCGCGCCACCGCTGCGCTTCTTCATGCCGCTGTCCCTGCTGGCCTGCCTGCTCGCGCTCCTCGTCCTGCGCGGCCTCGCCACCAACGAGGCGTTCCACGACTCGCGGATCGCGATCTCGGTCGACAAGACGACCGTGCCGGACAACCTGCTCAAGGGGGGCCCGATCATCGACGCGCGGGGAACCAGGAACGAGCACCCCGTGAGCTATCACATCCCCGACCGCACCGTGGTTCTGAGCTTCGACGACGGTCCCTCGCCGGAGTGGACTCCGAAGGTCCTGGAGGTGCTCGCGGCCCGCAACATCCGTGCGGACTTCTTCGTGACCGGCGCGATGACCACGCGCAACCCGGAGCTGATCCGGCAGATCGTCGCGGGCGGCCACGAACTCGGCGTGCACACCTTCACCCACCCCGATCTGGTGTACCAGTCCCACGCCCGGATCAGCTGGGAGATGGCGCAGACGCAGCTGGCGCTGGCCGGTGTCGCGGGCGTCCACAGCGCGCTGTTCCGCCCGCCGTACTCCTCCGATGCCTCGGCGCTGGACGACTGGAACTACCCGGTGATCAAGTACGTGGGTGCGCGCGGCTACCTCACCGCGTTCATCGACCGCGACACCGACGACTGGAAGCGTCCCGGCGTCGAGCAGATAGTCAAGGCTGCGATGCCGTCCAAGCCCGGTGCGGGAGAGCTGATCCTGCTGCACGACGCGGGTGGCGACCGTACCCAGACCATCGCCGCGCTCGTACAGATCATCGACAAGCTGCAGGCCCAGGGCTACCGCTTCACCACCATCTCCGAGGCACTCGGCGCCTCCAGCGCTACCGTGCCGGTGCACGGTTTCCAGCTGTGGGCCGGCAAGGGATTCATCTGGGCCACCGGGTTCGCCGTGCACACGCTGCCGGTGCTGGTCGCGCTGCTGGCCCTCGTCGGCTTCCTCAACTTCGGCCGGTTCGCGCTGATGCTCGTTCTCGCACCGATCCACGCCCGCCGCTCCAAGCGGCGGGATGCCTGGGGGCTGCCGGTGACCGAGCCGGTCACCGTACTGGTCCCGGCCTACAACGAGCGCGAGTGCATAGCCAACACCCTCAAATCCCTGGCCGCCGGTGACCATCCCATCGAGGTGATCGTCATCGACGACGGCTCGACGGACGGCACCGCGGACATCGTCGAGGAGATGGACCTGCCGTTCGTCCGGCTGATCCGCCAGGTCAACGGCGGCAAGTCCAGCGCGCTCAACACCGGCATCGCGGCAGCCTCGTACGAGATCATCGTGATGATGGACGGCGACACCGTCTTCGAGCCGTCCACCGTACGCGAGCTGGTCCAGCCCTTCGGCGACCCGGCGATCGGCGCGGTCGCGGGCAACGCCAAGGTCGGCAACCGGGAGAGCCTGATCGGCGCCTGGCAGCACATCGAGTACGTCCTCGGCCACAACCTGGACCGCCGGATGTACGACATGCTGGGCGTCATCCCGACCATCCCCGGCGCGGTCGGTGCCTTTCGCAAGGAGGCCCTGCAGCAGGTCGGCGGGATGAGCGACGACACCCTTGCCGAGGACACCGACATCACCATCGCGGTGCTCTGCGACGGCTGGCGGATCGTCTACGCCGAGCACGCCCGCGCCTGGACCGAGGCTCCCGCCAGCCTCCAGCAGCTCTGGTCCCAGCGGTACCGCTGGAGCTACGGCAGCATGCAGGCGATGTGGAAGCACCGCGGCGCCGTGACCTCCCGCGGCCCGGCCGGGCGCTTCGGCCGACTCGGGCTGCCGCTCGTCGTGCTGTTCGGCGTGGTCGCCCCGCTGCTGGCGCCGCTGGTCGACATGTTCCTGCTGTACGGCGTGCTGTTCGGGGACGCCCCGATCACCCTCACCAGCTGGGGCGGCTTCATTCTGCTCCAGGCCGCGCTGTCCTGGTACGCCTTCCGGCTCGACGGCGAGAAGCCCTGGCATCTGATCAGCCTGCCGATCCAGCAACTCGTCTACCGGCAGCTCATGTACATCGTCCTGCTGCAGTCCGCGATCACGGCGATGACCGGTGGCCGGCTGCGGTGGCAGAAGCTCCGCCGCACCGGCGAGGTCGCCGTACCCGTGGAGGCCTGACCGTGACCGCACCCATCGAGCTCGGGCGCACCTGCGACACCGTCCAGCTGAGGGTCCCCGCCGTGCTGCGACAGGAGCCGGAGCGGGACCCGGAGCCGGGGCGGGAGCAGGACGCACCGCCCGAGCGCAAGGGCGGCCGGGACCGCTATTTCGACCTGCTGCGCGCGCTGGCGCTGGGCCGCGTGGTGCTTTACCACAACTTCGGCTGGTTCTGGCTGCCCCTCGTCTTCCCGTCGATGGGCGTGATGTTCGCGCTGGCCGGCTCGCTGATGGCCCGCTCGCTCAGCCGTCCCGCTCCCGGTGTGATCCGCAGCCGACTGCGTCGGCTGCTGCCGCCGATGTGGCTGTTCGGCGCCGTCGTGATCGCCCTCCAGATCCTCGACGGCTGGGGCCCCCACTCCGAGGGCCACCCCAGCTGGTGGTGGGCCAAGCTGGCCTTCTGGATCCTGCCGCTGAGCACCCCGCCCTACGCGGACGAGCTGGCCGGCTTCCACCATCACGTGGAACACACCTGGGCCGCGCAGATCATCGTCCCGCTCTGGTACCTCCGGGCCTACCTCTGGTACGTGCTGCTCTCACCGCTGATGCTCCGGGCACTGCGCCGGTTTCCGGTGGTGACGCTGTCCATGCCCCTGGCGCTGACGATCGTCATGAACACGTTCTTCGCCGACCAGGAATTCATCTACAGCCGGGTGTGGGAGACCGCCAACGACTTCACGATGTTCGGCTCCTGCTGGATCCTCGGCATGGCCCACCAGGAGGGGCTGCTCAAGAAGATCCCGCAGTACGTACTGCCGTCCATCGCACCGCTGATCATGGTGGCCGGCCTCTGGTACCTGCAGACCCGGCCGGTCGATCCCACCGAACCGACCGACATCGAGTCCTGGCCGATCGCCCAGGCCCTGTGGTCCTTCGGGTTCGTTGCCATCCTGCTCCACGTCAGCCCGTCCTGGGCGCAGTGGCCCGGACCGCTGGCACGCTGGAACGGCCTCGTCCGCCTCCTCAACGCACGCGCCGTCAGCGTCTACCTCTGGCACGAGGCGGCGCTGGTGGTCGCCGTCCCCCTGATCGACCCCCTGTGGAGCGTCCACTTCTTCTACACGAACCTCCAGTGGCTGCTGGCCAGCCAATGGTTCACGCTGCTGGTGGCGATTCCGCTGCTCGGCCTGCTGGTGCTGACCTTCGGCTGGGTCGAGGACCTGGCCGCCAAACGCCCGCCACGACTCTTCCCGTACCCGCGCCGCCGACGGGGCAGGCGCCGGGCCGCCGACTGACGGCGCTGCGCATCGCAGGAGCCGCCGGCACGGCCTACGTCACCACCGACCTGCGCCGCTCCCGCGACCACCGCCCCCACGACGGCCACGTACTGGCCCGCTGACCGGCGTCCGGTCCCACACGCAGGTGTTCACGTACGAGGGCCGCCGGCGCCGGCGGGCGACAGGGTCAGGCGGAGGTGAAGAGCAGGGCGGCGTTGTGGCCGCCGAAGCCGAAGGCGTTCGCCAGTGCGGCGGGCACCGGCATCCGGCGGGGGCCGCCCGCGACCACGTCCAGGCCGACCTCCGGGTCCGGAGACTCCAGGTTGCGGGTCGCCGGGACCACCCCCTCGTACACCGACCGCACCGCCGCGATGGCCCCCAACGCGCCCGCCGCCCCGAACAGGTGCCCCGTCATGGACTTGGTCGCCGTCACCGCGGCGTGCGTACCCACCGCCTCGGCGATCGACCGCGCCTCCACCAGGTCGCCCGCCTGCGTCGACGTCGCATGCGCGTACACGAGCGCGACGTCGGCGGGGGAGAGCCCGGCCGAGGCCAGCGCCGTCCGTATCGCGCGTACCTGTCCCGGCGCGTGGGCGGCGGTGATGTGGTGGGCGTCCGAGGTCACCCCCGACCCCGCCAGCCGTGCGTACACCCGCGCCCCGCGCGCGGCCGCGAACTCCGCCCGCTCCAGGACCACCAGCCCCGCGCCCTCGCCGATGACGAAGCCGTCGCGGCCGGTGTCGAAGGGACGGGAGGCCGCCGCCGGGTCGTCGTTGCGCGTCGAGTGGGCCTTGGCCTGCGCGAACCCGGCCAGCGGCAGCGGGTGCACACAGGCCTCCGTACCGCCGGCCACCACCACGTCGGCCCGTCCGAGCCGGATCAGGTCCAGGGCGAGCGAGAGGGCTTCCCCGCCCGAGGCGCAGGCGCTGACCGGGGTGTGCGCGCCGCCGCGCGCGCCGAGCTCGATGGACACCCAGGCCGCCGGACCGTTGGCCATCAGCATCGGAACGGTGTGCGGGGAGACCTTGCGCACGCCGGAGGCCTCCAGGACGTCGTCCTGCCCCAGCAGGGTCAGCGCCCCGCCCGTCCCGGTGCCGATGACCACGGCGAGCCGCTCCGGATCCACCTGCGGCCGCCCCGCGTCCGCCCACGCCTCGCGGGCGGCCACCAGCGCGAGCTGCTCGCAGCGGTCCAGGCGCCGCGCCTGCACCCGGTCCAGCACCTCGGCCGGATCCTGCAGCACCCGCCCGGCGATGCGTACGGGGAGGGACGCGGCCCACTCCTCCTCGATGGCGCGGATGCCGTTCTCGCCGCGCAGCATCGCCTGCCAGGTGGTGTCCGCGTCGCCGCCGAGCGGGGTGGTGGCCCCCAGGCCGGTGACGGCAACTCCGGTGATGCCCGTACCCATGACGGTTCCCCCTTGTAGTGATCTCACAGTCGGTCGGACTGGCTCTGTCACCACTGTGTCAAGCGAGGGCCTGACTCATGAGCGGGGTGATCAATCGATTCATGATCATGAATTTGTAGGGTTCGGCCATGGCGATCCGGCTCCCGGGCGGAGCGGCCCTGAGCCGTGGTCAGTTCGGCTCGGCCGCGCGCTCTGCCTGCAGAGTGCGCAGGAGGTCGAAGGCAGGGGCGTCCACCGGGCGCCGCGTGTTGCCGAGGGCGACGACGGCGAGCCGTTTCTCCGGGTCGAACCCGATGAAGGAGGAGAAGCCCCCTGTTCCTCCGTTGTGCCAGACCTGGAGGTGGCCCCCCTGCCGGGGGTGCAGGTGGTGGGCCATCCAGCCGAGGTGCACCCAGGCGAAGGAGCTCCTGCGGTACTCGACCGCACGGCTCAGGCGGATCGCCTCGGCGAGCTCTGCCGGGCCGCCGTCCAACTGGGCCCGTACGAAGGCCACCAGGTCCGTCGCCGTCGAATGCAGGCCTCCCGCTCCCGCCAGGTCGGCGAGATGCCAGCGTGCGGCGGGCCGCCCGCGGCGTGCGTGGCCCTGCGCGGAGCGGTCCGAGCGGGTGCCGTCCACCGTCACGGCGGTGTCGGTCATGCCCAAGGGGGCGCAGATCTCACGGGTGATGAGGGCCTCGTAATCGGTGCCCGCCCGGCGGGCGAGGGCCAGCCCCAGCAGGCCCGCTCCGAGGTTGGAGTACCGGAACCGCTTCCCCGGAGTGGCCCCCAGACGGGTCCGCGCCAGCCCGGACAGCAGGACGTCGGCCGTGCAGCCGGCGTACGGATCCGGTTTCGACGGGTGGAGCAGAGCCTGGAGCAGCATGCCTTTCGGCAGTCGCGGCAGGCCGGAGGTGTGGGTGGCCAGATGCTCCAGGGAGATCGGCCGGCCGTCCCGTGACGGAACGGCCGTCCCGGCGGGCAGCAGATCGGCGAGCGGCTCGTCCAGGCCCACCGTGCCGGCGGACGCCAGGCGCGCCAGGGCCAGGGCGGTGAACGCCTTGGTCACCGAACCGATCTCGAACAGGGTGCCGGGGCCGGGGACACCGCCGTGGTTCGCTCCGGTGCTTCCGGCACCCCGTATCTCCACGAGGTCATCCGCCACCGCGGCCACCACCACGCCGACGTGCTGCTCGGCCAGCCGGTCCGCGGTCTGCTGGGCGAGCGCTGCGAGTTCTTGTGCCATGACGGACATCATTGCCGCCTCCCCCCTTCCGGCCGGTGCGCCCTGATGATGATTTCCGGCGCCGGCACTGCGACCTGAGCAGTACGGCGAGGAGGGGAGCGTGATCGTCCGTCCGGACGGGGACTTCCCGCCGCAGCTGGGGCGTGCGGTCAGGTGCGGGCAGGTAGGTGCAGGGCGAAGCGGCGGACGGCATCCGTGAAGGCATCGGGATCGTCGAAGTTGGCGAGGTGTCTCGCCCGCGGGATCAGTTCGATGCGGGCGTCCGGATGAGCCCGGACGAAGTCCGTCTCGCCGGACCGGAAGACGGTGTCCTTCTCGCCGTTCAGGATGAGTACGGGAGCCGACACATGGCGCATGTCATCCGCGTCGAAGCGGCCCAGTACCTCGCCCCAGGCGGCCGGCAGCGTGTGGAAGGCGTAACCGGCGCGGATGGTGGCGCCCACGACCTCGGGTGAGTAGAGCCGACGTAGGAACCTGTCGTTCCAGCGGGTCAGCCGGTCCGCCGGTAGGCGAGGGACAAGCCCGGCGATCAACCGGTACGGCGTGGCCCACGGACCGCTCGTCGAGGCGCTGGCCCCCGCGAGAACCAGCCCCCGCAGCTGCTCCGGGCAGCGTCGTGCGAACTCCAGCGAGGCGTACCCGCCGAGCGAGTGTCCGACGACCAGAGCGGGTCCGCGGCCGAGTGAGTCCACCGCAGAAGAAATGATCTCCGTCGCCGCGTCCAGACTCCAGGGCTGAGCGGAGCGCGCGCCGTGGCCTGGCAGGTCGACGGCGGCCACCTGAAAGTCTTTCCGGAGAACGGTGAGCTGAGAGCTCCATTGCCCCGCGCTGAACCGCGTCCCATGGACGAAGACGATGGGTGGTGCATCCGTAGCTGTCATGAGTCCCCCCGGATCCGCGTGCTCTCCGGACCGACTCTACCGCCGGGCGGTGGCGATGGACTTCCGCACCCCCCTTCAGCACCTCGGTGGCCGCCCGTACGTACCCCGGGCGGTATCGGCTCGTTGACCCGGCATGGAACTGCCGACCATCGCGGCGCCGGGCGTCGGTGAACGGGCCGACGCCGTGGCCGATGCCGCATGCCACCTCTACGACACCATCGCCCCCTGGGGAACCGGCGCGCCCGGCGGTTGGAGCCGGGCCGCCGCCGAGGACGCCGCCGAGGCGATCGAGACCACCGCGCACGCCCTCGCGTCCGCCGACCCGGGCGCCGAGGTGGTCCTCGCGCCCGTCCACGCGGCCCTCGCCGACCTGCGCCGACGGCTCGGCCTCGCGCCCGCCGACGCGCTGAGCGGCGGCGGGCTTCCGGTGACACCGCGTACGGTCGGCAACCCGCGCCGGACCCGCCGGGTGCGGGTGCTCACCGCCGCGCCTTCGCCCCGGCAACCGCCTTCTCGTACAACTTCCTGATGTCCGCGCCGAAGTAGGAGCTGTACGAGGTGTCGGCCTTGTCCCCGCCGGTCTTCCAGCCGCCGATGACCCCCACCACGTCACCGGTCCCGGTGCGCGTGTCGTAGCCGGTCAGGAACGGACCGCCGCTGGTCCCGCCCGGATAGCCGGTGCAGTTGATCCGCAGGAACGATCCCGGGATCCGCGCGTCGGCACTGGTGAACTTCGTCGTCCGGTTGACGCACACACGCGGCCGGGCGGCGGAGGCGGGGTAGCCGATCAACCTGACCCGCGCGTGCGCGTAACCGGCGCCGGTCACCAGCCGGTTCCCGCCGACCACCGCCTCGACCGGGAAGCCGCGGGCGTCCGGACCGACCTGGGCGAAGGCCACGTCGAGGGTGGCCGCGCGGTCGACGCCCTGGGCGCGGTAGCGCGGGTCGATCCAGATCTTGGAGCGCCCGCCCGCGTCCCGCAGGACCGGGAACATGCCGTACGGCTGCGGCTTCGCCCGCGTGTACTGCGGTACGAAGGCCACTTGCTGGGTGTCGGAGCCGAGCAGGCAGTGCGCCGCGGTGAGCACCAGGTTGCGGCCGGGGGAGGAGACCACGCTCGCGGTGCAGAAGTAGGCCCCGCCACCCTTGACGAGGTACAGCCGGCCGGCGACCGGGATGCCGTCGAAATTCTGCCCGATGCCGGGGGTGAGGGCCGGCAGCCGTGGAACGGCCGGGCGTGCCGGGGCCGGAAGCGTGGCCGGAGACGGAGACGGAGACGGCGACGGAGACGGAGACGGAGCCGATGGGGCGCGGGTGGGCGTGGGAACGGCACCAGGTGTGCGTGTGGGAGCGGCGGTGGGAGCGGCTGTGGGCGTGGGGGTGGGGGCCGGAGTTGCGGACGGTACCGGGAGCCCTGTCACGACGGGGGTCGGCGTGGTGGCGGGGATCTCCTCGGCGGGCTCGGCCGGTTCGACGGGTTCGGCCGACTCCGGCGGTTCGGGCAGCTCGGGCGGTGCAAGATCCACGAGTTCGGGCGGCACGGGCGGCAACGGGGCGGCGGCGGCCATCCGTTCGGCGGTCCAGAAGGACTGCGCCTCGCGCGCCGACCAGCGGCCGACGGCCGCCGGGGCGGCGGCGCTCCCGGTCGCGGCCACGGACAGCGGCCCTGCCGGCGCCAGCAGGGCGGCCGCCATCACGGCCATCGTCAACGTACGTCGCATGCCGGACACTCCCTAAAGGGCCTGGGGGAAACGGAAGAGCCGGTCCGGGTCGTAGACACGCCGGACCTCCTGGAGGCGCGCGAGGTTCGGGCCGTAGTAGGCCTCGCGCCAGCCCGTGAGCTTGGGGTCGGTGTAGTTCTGGTAGGCGCGGCCGCTCACCCAGGGGCGCAGGGCCTGCCAGAGCCCGTCGAGCCAGCCCTGGTGCCGGGCCACCTCGGCGGCCGGTGCGGATCCGGGCCAGTAGACGAGGTACTGGGCGAGGAAGGCGCTGTCGCGGTGAACGAAGGCGGTGGAGCCGGCCGGGACGCGGTTCACCGCACCGCCGCAGACCCCGTCGAACTGGACCACGCCCAGGCCGCCCCGGGGCACGCTCGTCCCGTACCGCCGCGCGGCGTCCAGGACCGCGCCGATCGCCGCGTCCGGCAGCCCGCCGCCGGCCCAGAAGTCGGAGCGTGCGGCGTACGAGTCCCGGCCGAGCCGTCCCTGCGGGTCCCGGCCCGGCAGCGTGCCCGGCAGCCGGCACTGCGCGGGACTCAGCTCCAGGCAGCCGGACATGGCCCGGACGGTGTCCTCATGGCTGCGTACGGCGATCCAGCTGTCCCGCGGCGCCCCGCCGACCAGGTCGGACAGCCGGGTCAACTGCCGCTCCAGCTCCTGGCGGCCGTCGAGGCACACCACCCGCACCGCCGGCGGCGCCCCGGCCCCGGCGCCCACCTCGACGGTGAACTCCACCTGGCTCCAGAACGGGTCCGGCAGCCCGGCCAGCCAGCGCTGCCAGCCGCGCAGCACGGCCGCGGAGTCGCCGCCGGGCCAGTGGAGTTCGGCGTAGGCGCACGCGCCGACCGGGTGCGTGCGGAAACGGAATTCGGTGACCACGCCGAAGTTGCCGCCGCCACCGCCGCGCAGCGCCCAGAAGAGTTCCGGTTCCCGGTCGGCGGAGACCTCGCGGACGATCCCGTCGGGGGTGACCACCCGGGCCCCGGTGAGCCGGTCGGCGGTGGTCCCGTACGCCCGCGAGGCCAGGCCCAGCCCGCCGCCGAGGGTGAGTCCGGCGATGCCGACGGAGGGGCACAGCCCGGTCGGGACGGACCGGCCGTTCCCGGCGAGGGCCGCGTGCACGTCCCCGAGCCGGGCCCCGGCGCCGATCCGTACGTCGCCGTCGCCGTCGCTGCCGCCCTCGACCGACACCGCGGCCATGGCCCCGGTGTCGACGACCAGCCCGGCGGATCGCGTGGACCAGCCGGCGTAGCTGTGCCCGCCGCCGCGCGGAACCACGGGCACGGCCGAGCGGCGGGCGAAGTCCAGGCAGACGGCCACGTCCCCGGCGTGCGCGGGATAGGCGACCGCGGCCGGGGCGACCGCGTCGTACCGGGGTTGGAACAGCCGGCGGGCCTCCGGGTAGTCCCGGTCCCCGGGGAGCACCAGGCGCCCGTCGATCCCGCGTGCCAGCGCGCCGTAGTCCGGGGTCCGGGCCGCCGCCCCGACGGTGGCGAGGACGGCCGCGGCCGCGCTGCCCAGGACTTGGCGGCGATGGAGGCTCATACCTCCTTCCTGCCACCGCCCGGGCCGATAGGCGTGCAGGCAGGTCCCACAGGTACCGGGGTGCCCCCTGAACGGCGCACAGCCGAAACGGTTCGGTTTGTCCTATGGCCGTACCGCGATCCGCCCTCCGCGATCCGACCTGTGATCCGAAAATCCGTTCCGCGACCCGCGAACGGCCGCCGTACGCTGCCGTCATGGCCCTCGTGGATCTCAGCGCGCGCGCCGACGCGTTCAACGCCGACCCGTACCCCTTCTACGACGCGCTGCGCACCGCCGGCCCCGTCCACCGGCTGGTGCTGGGCGGCGAACGCACCTGGCTGGTCGTCGGCCACGAGGAGGCCCGGCAGGCCCTCGCCCATCCGGGACTGTCGAAGAACTGGCTCGGCTCCGAGCTGTTCACGAACACCACGCCCGTCCCCGCCGTCGCCACCGGCATGCTGGACACCGATCCGCCCCACCACACCCGGCTGCGCCGCCTGGTGGCCCGGGAGTTCACCGCCCGCCGCGTGGAGTCCCTGCGCCCGCGCGTCCAGCAGATCACCGACGAGCTGCTCGACGCGATGGCGGTCCGGCCCGACCGCCGGGCCGACCTGATCGCGTCCTTCGCCGTACCGCTGCCGATGACCGTCATCTGCGAACTCCTCGGCGTCCCGGGCCTGGACCGGCAGCGCTTCCGCTACTGGTCCGGGGAGATCGTCGCCCCGCTCGACGGCGTCGGCGCGGACCCCCGGGCCGTGGACGGGATGACCGCATACCTCCGCGAACTCGTGGCGGCCAAGGCCGAGGATCCCGGGGAGGACCTGCTGAGCGCCCTGATCCGCACCCGCGACGAGGACGGCGGCCGGCTCTCCCCGGACGAGCTGATCGGGATGGCCTTCCTGCTGCTGGTCGCGGGCCACGAGACCACCGTCAACCTGATCGGCAACGGCGTACGGGCCCTGCTCGCGCACCCCGCCCAGCTCGCCGCGCTGCGCGCAGACCCGGACGGGCTGATCGACGGGGCGGTGGAGGAGATGCTCCGCTACGACGGCCCGGTCCAGCACGCCACGTACCGCTTCGCCGCCGCGGACCTGGAGCTGGGCGGCGTCACCATCACGGCCGGATCCTCCGTCCTGGTGGCCCTCGCCGCGGCGGACCGCGATCCGGCGCGCTTCACGCAGCCCGCGCCGGACGTCTTCGACATCCGCCGCACCGGCCCGGGCCACCTCGCCTTCGGTCACGGCATCCACTTCTGCCTCGGCGCCCCGCTCGCCCGCATGGAGGGCCGCATCGCGGTCCGGGCCCTGCTGGAGCGCTTCCCGGACCTCGCCGGGGACCCGGACGCGGGCCCGCCCGACTGGCTTCCGGGCACCCTGATGCGGGGCGTGACGCGGCTGCCGCTGCGCTGGTGAGCGCCGGGCGAGCCCGGCGCGATCGGCAAGACACCCCCTCGGTGCGCGCCCGAGTACGGTCCAGTACACGGGCGGCCCTCCGCCTTGCGAGGCACGGCACCCAGACGCCGGGGGCCCGCCCCGCGGGCGCCGGCGCTACTTTGCGGACACGCCCTGGCCCTTGCGTGCCAGCAGGAAGCCCTGGGCGGACTTCTCGTCGGGGCCCGGCTCGCGGACCAGGCGGGCCACCTCGGTCAGTCCGGCCCCGGCCAGCAGGGCCGCGATCAGCTCGGGCGGTGTCCGGTACACGTCGAGGTCGACCGGATGCCCGTACGCGTGGTCCAGCCGGATCCGGTCGTCGCCCGCCTTGAAGGCGATCAGGAGGTGGCCGCCCGGCGCCAGCACCCGGGCGAACTCCGCGAACAGCGCAGGCAGTCCGGAGGGCGGGGTGTGCACGGTGGAATACCAGGCCAGCACCCCGCCCAGGACACCGTCGGCCACGTCCAGGGCGGCCATCGACCCCACCTCGAAGCGCAGCCCCGGATACGTCCGGCGGGCCACCGCCACCATCGCCGGGGACAGGTCGACGCCGAAGGCCCTTACGCCCAGCCCGTCCAGATGCGCCGTCACCCGGCCCGGGCCGCAGCCCAGGTCGGCCACCGCCCGGCCCCCGCCGCCCGCGTCGTCGCGCACGTACTCCGCGAAGGCCGCCAACATGGCCCGGTCCAGCGGCTTTCCGGCCAGTTCGGCGCTGAGCAGCCGCGCGTAGTCGACGGCGACGGCGTCGTAGGACGCCCGTACGGAGCTGAGGTACGAGGTCTCTGTCATGCCCCTGAACAGTAGCCTCCAGAGCCCCTCCGAGGGGAAACCGGCCGAGTGCTCCCGCTCACCCCCCGACCAGCGGATTGGGCAGTTCCGCCCACTGATCACCCGGAATCCCGGGACTCAGCCGCATCAGGGTGAGCGCCTTGGTGGGCAGCGGCCCGGTCAGCAGAGCTTCGGTGTCGGCGGTGGCCGGCAGGGCGGTCACCTCCGTGAGGGCCTCGGCGAAGGCCCCGGCCGAACCCGCCGTGGCCCCGAGCGCCCCCGTCAGCAAGGACCCGAAGAGCTTGCGCCGCAGCACGGCCACGTCGTCCGTGACCAGCCTGCCGGACAGGGGCGGCACCGGCAGGCCGTGCCGGGCCAGCCGGGCCGGGCTGATCCGGATGTCGGCGAGGTCGCGGTAGACCAGCCGCAGCGGGGCGCCGGCGGGGGAGAGGACGACGAGGAGGTTCTGGCCGTGGGCCTCCAGGGCCACCCCGAGCTCCAGCACCCGCAGGCACACCGAGAGCGCGAGCCGGGCGAACTCGGCCCGCCAGGCCGCCGAGCGCGCCGGGCCGAAGGAGGCCAGGGCGGCCACCGGCAGCACCCGCTCACCGGCGGCGGCGTCCGCGTACACCTCCGGCGGCTCGCGCAGCACGGCCGCCAGGTCCGGACTGTGCGCGGTCGTGGCGCCCAGCGTGCGGGTGATGTGCAGCCGGCCGTTCAGCCGCTCGGACAGGCCCTGGGCGAAGGCCGAGACCGCCGCCGCCGTCTCGATGGAGTAGACGGAGATGTCCCGCACGGACGAGGTCAGCCGCGCGCTCAGCGCGGTCTTCACGTGCGCCCCGCCGTCGGTGGGGGCCAGGGTGCGCAGGGCCATCAGCGGGTGCGCCGCGAAACCGGGCCGCACCCGCTCGTGCTTCAGGACGTGCGCCGCCTGCCACGGGTGGACGGGGACCAGGACCCGTCCCGCGTCCCGCAGCTCCTCCGGCCAGTCGCCGGTGACCAGGCATTCCTCGGCCCGTACGGCGACCAGCCCGAGTTCCACCACCGGCCGGTGCTCGGGCGCGTACGCCAGCTGCTCGGCCACCGAGAAACCGGGCCGGGAACGGCAGTTCGGGTGGTAGGGGTGCCCGTCGACCACCCGCTGCTCCCATTCCCAGGTGGTCAGCGGGGCGGGGTCCTCCCCGGCCGGCGGCTGACCGGCCCGGGAGAGCGCGAGGGAGGCCGTACAGGCGTCCAGCTCGGCGGCGAACCCCTCCCCGTGCGGCACCCCGAGGGCCGCCACCAGCCGCGCCGCCTGCCGGTAGGGCCTGCCGTCCAGCAGCAGCTCGCTCACGTAGGGGCCGGTCGCGTACGGATCCGGCAGCGGGCCCTCCAGCCGGGCGCCCCCGGCCAGCAGCAGCGCCAGGCCGTCGGACCCGTGCTCGCGGGCGAGGACCCAGGGCAGGGGCTCGTAGGCCAGGGCCCGCCACAGCCGGGTCAGCACGGCCGCCCGGGCACCGCCGAGCGCGGCGGCGTACGAGGCTCCGAGCGACGGGCGTACGCCGGCCAGCTCGGCGGCGACGGCTTTTTCGGCCGGGGAGGGGGAAAGGTGCATGCTGAGGCTCCGGCATCGGAATATCGCTTTACGGGATGATCAAGTAATGATTGCGGATACTGAAGATCACGACTGGTGGTTACGCCCTGCGAACCTCCGGCGCACCGGATGGACCGAATGGAACCAGTGGACCTCAACGCCGCCGCCGACGCGTACGCCGCCGCCCCGCTCCTGAACTGCCTGCTCAGGGAGGCGGCCGAACCCGCCGCGGGGTCCGGCGCGGGCGCGGGAACAGATCTGCGCGTCCACCGGCTGCGCGGCAGCGGGCGGCTGCTCCGGGTGCGCGGCGGGCGCCGGCCCGCACGCCCCGAACTGCGCACGGCGGACGGCTGGCACCCGCTCAGCCACCCCGAACTGGCCAAACTCGTCTCCGACGAACTGGGCCGGTTCACCGGTGTCCCCAACGACGAGCTCCCCGTCGAGATCACCGACAGCCGCGACGCGATCGCCGCGCTGCTGGCCGCCCGGGTCACCGCCGAACCCCCGGCGGACCCGTACCTCCTCTCCGAGCAGTCCCTGGTCATGGGCCACCCCCACCACCCCGCCCCCAAGGCCCGCGGCGGGGCGCCGGCCGGGAGCTGGCTGCCGTACGCGCCCGAGGCGTACGCCCGTTTCCCGCTGGTCTTCCTGGGGCTGCGCGAGGACCAGAGCGTAGAGGAGGGCGGCCCGGCCGCGTCCGCCGCGATCGACGCCCTCGCCGACGCCCTCGACGGGCCGCGCGCTCCCGCCGGATACCGGCTGCTGCCCGCCCACCCCTGGCAGCTCGACCTCGTCGGCGAGCGGCCCGCGGTGCGCGAGGCCTTCGCCGACGGGCGGCTGCTGCGGCTCGGAGCGACCCGGCGGCCGGCCTGGCCGACCGCCTCGATCCGGACCCTGTACGTACCGGACGCGGCGGCCGACCTCTTCGTGAAGTTCAGCCTCGACGTCCGGATCACCAACGACGTGCGCCGGCTGTGGCGCCACGACCTGCTGAAGCTGCGCCGTACCGACGCGGCCGTCGAGGCCGGTTTCGCCGCCCTGCGCCGGACCGGCGCGGCCGCGGCCTGGCTCCCCGACCGCGGCTACCGCACCGCCGCCTTCGCCTTCGAGGAGCTCGCCGTCCTGGTCCGCGACGGCTTGCACGCGCACACCGTGCCCGGGGCCACGCCGCTGCTGGCAGCCGCGCTCGCGGAGGGCTACCCGGGGAGCCCTCCGGCCGGGACCGCCGACCCGGTCCGCTGGTGGCGGGCGTACCTGCGCCAGGTCGTGCCGCCGGTGCTGGAACTGTTCGCCCGGCACGGCATCGTTCTGGAGGCCCACCTCCAGAACACCCTGGTCGCCGTCGACGCGGACGGCCTGCCGGTACAGGCCCTCTTCCGGGACGCGGAGGGGGTCAAACTGCCGGCGGACCTGCCGCGGGCAGATGCCTGGCAGCGCCTGGTCTACTGCCTGGTCGTCAACAACCTCACGGAGATCGCGGGCGCGCTGTCCGGACGGCACCCGGACATCGCGCCGCTGCTGTGGCCGGCCGCACGGGAGGAGTTCCTGCGCTACGACGCCACCCGCGGGCTCCCCGAGATCGCGGAACTGCTGGCCGCCGCAACCCTGCCCGGCAAGACCAACCTGCTGCTGCGCTGGACACGGGCGGACGGCGCGGACGCCCGCTACCTGCCCCTGCCGAACCCGCTCGGAGGCTAGCGGCGGAAGTGGGCGCGGTGCTCGTGGAGGAAGGCGTCGAGCGTGCGGGGCGGGCGGCCCAGGATGTCGCTGACGGTGGTGGTGGGGGCTTCGGGCCGGGTGACGGTGAGCTGCTGGATCTCCGTCACGTGGTCGGCGAGCCAGGCGGGCATGTGGGCGTTGCGGATGAGGTGTTCGCGCAGTTCGTCCGGGGTGAGGTCGACGTAGCGGATCCGATGGCCGGTCAGGGCGGTCAGCCGTGAGGAGACTTCGGGGTAGGAGACGGCTTCGGGTCCGGTCAGCGTGTAGGTGCCGCCGGCGATGTCGGGCCGGGTGAGGGCGGCGGCGGCGACGTCGCCGATGTCGCGGCAGTCGATGTAGTTGCAGGGCGCGTCGCCCGTCGTGCCGAGGATGACCCCCTGGGCGACGGTGGGAGCCAGGCGCAGGAGGTTCTGCGTGAACGCGTAGGGGCGCAGGACGGTGTGGGTGACGCCGACTGCGCGCAGGTGTTCCTCGACGGCGTGGTGTCCGCGGGAGACGGCGACCGGTGAGTCGGGTTCGGCGGCGGGTGCGGAGATCTTGACGATGTGTCCGATGCCCGCGTCGGCGGCGGTGTCGATGACGCGGGTTTCGAGTTCGACCTGTGCGGGGCCGTTGGCCATGGCGAGGAAGAGCTGACCGGCGCCTTCGAAGGCGGTGCGCAGGGAGTGGGGGTCGGTGGCGTCGGCGTACCGGACCTCGACGGGAGGCCGGTGAGCGCCGGCTGCGCCGGGGACCGGCCGGTGCGGGGTACGGGTCAGTGCGCGTACGGGCGTGCCGGCCGCGGCCAGGCTGTGGAGCAGGGCGTTCCCGGTCGCTCCGGTCGCTCCCATGACAACGATCATCGTGTGCTCATTCCTTGGTGACTGTGACTGTGACTGTGGTGACGGTGACTGCGACTGTGAGTGCCCGGCGACGGATGCCGCCGCGCCGCCTATGCCGTGGTGGTGCTGCTGCGCCAGCGCAGGGTGACGATGGTGGTGGCGAGCGCCGCGGAGACGGGCAGGTCCACGCGCAGGCGCTCCAGCCACGGGGTGGCGGGGACCGGGGTGTGGGTGGGTATCCACTGGGCGGTGAACCACCCCAGCAGGGCCGCCGCGCCGACGGCGGTGATGACGAGTACGGCGGTCAGGACGCCGCGCGGCATGGAGAGGGTCCACCGCCGGGGCCGCCCGCCGTGCCGCAGCCAGGTGCCGACCAGGAACGCCACCACGGCGGAGGTACCGGCGATGGAGGTGCAGGCGGCCACGGCCAGGTCCCGCTGCCCGGTGACGACTCCGGCGGCACCGGCTGTCAGCGCGGGCGCGGCGTACGCGGTCAGGACCTCGCGCCACAGGGCGAACGGCCGAGACGGCCGGGGCCGCCGGGATGGCCGGGAGGCTGTTCGGTCCGGGCTGGTCCTGTGCTTCGGTGACGCGGGCATGCTGGCCTCTTTCTCGGTCGGGTCGGGTCGGGTCGGGGAAGCGAAGGGGTGCGTGCGGTGCGGTGGCGGAGCCGCAATGCCCGCTCCGCGAAGATAATTAGGCGGCTAACTATTGCGGCGTGAAAAGGGCCCCTGCCCAGAGAGCGGGGCCGATATGGCTGTGGGTCGGGTCAGTCCGCCGTCAGGGCCACACTGCCGCGCACGACGCGGGCGAGCAGGTCCAGGAACACCGCACGCTCCTCCACGGAAAGCCCGCCCACCATCGCCTCCAGCCGCCCGAAATGCTCGGACGCCATGTCGCGCAGGCGCTGCGCCCCGCGCGCGGTCAGGACGGCCACCGTGCCCCGGCCGTCCTCCGTGGACGGGCGGCGGGCGATCAGTCCTTCGCGTTCCAGGCCGTCCAGCAGGCCGGTGACCGTGGCCCTGGAGACGCCGAGGTCGACCGCGAGGCGTGAGGGAGACTTCTCCCCGCCGTGGTCCTCGAGGTCCGCGAGCAGGCGGTATCGCCCCGTCGACAGGCCGAACCGGGCGAAGTGCGCCTCGGCCGCCCGGCCGACCCGCGCACCTGCCGAGATCAGGCGCACCGCGACCAGGACCGCCTGCGGGTCGACCTCCAGGCCGTAGTGCTCGACCTGCCGCCTGGCCTGGTCCAGCGTGGGTGCCTCGCCGTCGGTGCCGTCCCTCGTCATGAAAGTAATATGGCGGCTAATCAGTTCCCTTGTCAAGGCGCCCGGACCCCCGGGGGGAGCGTGGGGGTGAAATCGGCCAATCCGGGCCGGGTGCCCGATCCGCCTCACAGAAAGGTATAGACCAATGCTACGTTGGTCGGGCAGACCGCGCAGTCCTTGACCACCCGTCAGAGGAGAAGCCATGCCCTCCCCTTCGCGGGGCGGCGGCCAGGCCGCCATGCCCAAGTACCAGCGGATCGCCGCAGCGCTGCGCCGCGATCTCGACCGCGCCGCGCACACTCCGGGCGGCCGGCTGCCGTCCGAACGCAGCCTCGCCGCCCGCTACCAGGTCAACCGGCAGACCATCAGGGCTGCCCTCCAGTACCTGCGCGAGGACGGCCTCGTCGTCACCGGCCGCCGCGGCACCCGCCCCGCAGTCCCCGCCGTCCCCACTCTCGCAGCCGTTCCCACCCTCGCCACCGTCTCCGTCGTCCCGGCCGCGGCCCCCTCCGCCGGACGTGCGCCGGCCCGGAGCTGGGTCACCTTCGTCACCGTCCCGCCCTCGCTCGGCACGCTCCTCGGCATGGCCGGCGGAGATCGCACCCTGGTCCATCACCACCGCGAACGCGGCCCGGCCGGTGAGACCCTGCGGGACGCCGTCACCTACTTCAGCCCCGGAGCCGTCGCGCGCAGTCCTGAGCTGGCGGCCCTCCGGCCCCGGACGGCGGCGGCGACGACCGTCCGCGAGCAGGACCTGACCCCCCTGCACCGCTGGCTCGACCGCGCCGCCGCCGTGGGCCGGGTCGCCGAGACCCTCACCATGACCCGCGTCACCCACCCGCAGTCCACCGTCCCGGCCTGCGGCCTGACCGTGCGCCGCACCCTGCACGACAGCTCCGGCCGACTGCTGGCCGTCACCGACCTGGCCTTTCCCACCTGGGACCGCCTCACCTTCCACCGCGACCGCCGCGACCACGCGACCACCGGTTTCCGCATCACGTAACGGCCGGGCCTGCGCTGTGGCCTCGGCCACAGCGCGGGCGGCGGCGCACCGGGCCCGGCGGCCGGACCGGCCGCCGGGCCGCCGCCCCAACGCCCCTCCCGGGGGAGGGCGTACCCGACCGCGGCCCTGGGCGACCTCCCGCCCATGTGCGCGGATCCGCCCGCGGGGCCCTCGTGCCCCGTAAGTGAGGAGGGTCACCCCGGCGTTTGCGCAGGTGAATGCAGGGCATCGGCGCTGCTGGAGCGGAACCATGTCCTCCGGCCCATCGGGTCGCAGGACACGGCGCACACGGGCAGATCCCGTCCCGCTCCACGGCCCGCCGGTCCGCCGGCGCGCGCCGTACTTGGTACGACCCGTGAGGTGTATGTGTCCACGCTCCAGGCCGAGCACGTCTACAAGGTGTTCGGGAGGTGTCCCGCCGACAGCGCTGCCGCCGTCCGCGCGCTCGAAAGCGGCGCCGGTCGCGACGAGTTGCGCGCCGACGGGACCACCGCTGCCGTGATCGACGCCTCCTTCGACGTCCGGCCCGGCCAGATCTTCGTCGTCATGGGTCTGTCGGGATCGGGCAAGTCCACTCTGCTGCGCATGCTGAACGGCCTGCTGGAACCCACCGCGGGACGCATCCTTTTCGGCGGCCAGGACCTCACCGCGCTGAGCGCGAGTGAGCTGCGCCACGTACGGTCCACGAAGATCTCCATGGTCTTCCAGCACTTCGCGCTGTTCCCGCACCGCAACGTGCTGGAGAACGCCGGCTACGGGCTCGAGGTGCAGGGCGTGCCCCGCCCCGAGCGCGAGCGGCGCGCCGCCGAGGCCCTTGCCCTGTGCGGACTGGAAGGCTGGGAGCAGTCCTGGCCCGACGAGCTCTCCGGCGGTATGCAGCAGCGGGTCGGCCTCGCCCGGGCCCTGGCCACCGACGCCGACCTCCTGCTGATGGACGAGTCCTTCAGCGCGCTGGACCCGCTGATCCGCCGCGACATGCAGGACCAGCTGCTGGAGCTCCAGAAGCGCCTGAAGAAGACCATCGTCTTCATCACCCACGACCTCAACGAGGCCATGCGCCTCGGCGACGGCATCGCCGTCATGCGCGACGGCCGCATCGTCCAGCAGGGCACCGCCGAGGACATCCTCACCCGTCCCGCGGACGACTACGTCGCCTCCTTCATCCAGGACGTGGACCGCTCCCGGGTCCTGACGGCCGACGCCGTCATGGACGATCCGGAGCCGGCCGCCGACGCCTGCGACTGCCCCACCGTCACCGCCGGGACCCCGCTCGCCGACCTGTGCGCCGTCAGCGCCCGCGTCCCGCACGCGGTCGCCGTCACCGGCGCGGACGGCTCCGTCATCGGCTCCGTACCCCAGGACCGCCTCATCGCGTTCATCGGCGACGAACAGCGGCCTCCGATGTACTGCGCGGAGGTGGCCGCCTGATGCCCCGCCTGCACCTCGGCGCCTGGGTCGACAGCGGAGTCGACTTCCTCCAGAGCCGTCTCTCCTGGCTGTTCGAGGCCATCAGCGCTCTCGTCACCGGCCTCTACGACGGCATCGACGCCGTCCTCTCCGCCCCCGCCCCGCTGCTGTTCGCGGGCATCCTGGCCGTCGCCGCCTGGTGGCTGCGCGGTCTGCTGGCCGGCCTGCTCGCCTTCGCGGGCTTCGCGCTGGTCGACTCCCTCGGCCTGTGGGAGGACGCCATGTCCACCCTGTCCCTGGTCCTGGTCGCCACCCTCGTCACCCTGGCGTTCGCGATCCCGCTCGGCATCTGGGCCTCCAGATCCGACCGGGTCAGCGCCCTCTTGCGGCCGGTCCTGGACTTCATGCAGACCATGCCGGCCATGGTCTACCTGATCCCCGGCATCATTTTCTTCGGGGTCGGCGTGGTGCCCGGCATCATCGCGACCATCATCTTCTCGCTGCCTCCGGGCGTGCGGATGACCGAGCTCGGCATCCGCCAGGTCGACGGGGAACTGGTCGAGGCCGCCGAGGCCTTCGGCACCGGCCCGCGCGACACCCTCCTACGCGTCCAGCTCCCGCTGGCCCTGCCCACCGTCATGGCGGGCATCAACCAGGTCATCATGCTGGGCCTGTCCATGGTCGTCATCGCCGGCATGGTCGGCGGCGGCGGACTCGGCGGCGCCGTCTACAAGGCCATAGGCAACGTCGACATCGGCCTCGGTTTCGAGGCGGGCGTCTCCATCGTCATCCTCGCCATGTACCTGGACCGGATGACCGGCGCGCTCGGCCGCCAGGTCTCCCCGATCGGCCGCCGTACGCTCGCCAAGGCGCGGGCCGCCGCGACGGGTGCCGCCAAGCTGTGGAACCACCGCCCCCAGCCCGCGTACGCGATCGGCGGCGCCGTGGTCCTGGCGCTCGTCGCGGGCGGCCTGAACACCTTCGGCGGCTCCGCAGCCGAGGAGGGCCCGGCCGGGGCCGCGAACATCGGCAAGGGCCGCACCCTCTCCGTCGGCTACATCCCGTGGGACGACGGCATCGCCTCCACCTTCCTGTGGAAGGAGCTCCTGGAGCGCCGCGGCTACAAGGTCGACGCCCGCCAGCTGGAGGCCGGAGCGCTGTACACCGGCCTGGCCGGCGGCCAGCTCGACTTCCAGACCGACGCCTGGCTGCCCGTCACCCACTCCAAGTACTGGGAGAAGTACGGGAACAAGCTGGAGGACCTCGGCTCCTGGTACAGCCCCACCTCGCTGGAGCTGTCCGTGCCCTCCTACGTGAAGGACGTGCGCTCGCTCGCCGACCTCAAGGGCAAGGCGGACCAGTTCAAGGGCCGGATCATCGGCATCGAGCCGAGCGCCGGCGAGATGTCGATCCTCAAGGACAAGGTCCTGAAGGAGTACGGCCTCGACGGCGAGTACAAGGTCGTCGACGGCTCCACGCCCGGCATGCTCGCCGAGCTGAAGCGGGCCTACGAGAAGAAGGAGCCCGTCGCGGTCGTGCTCTGGTCCCCGCACTGGGCGTACTCCTCCTACGAGCTGACCAAGCTCGAGGACCCCGAGGGAGCCTGGGGCAAGGGCGACGGTATCCACACCGTGGCCCGCAAGGGCTTCGCGGAGGACGAGCCGAAGGTCGCCGAGTGGCTGAAGTCCTTCAAGCTCACCGAGGAGCAGCTGACCGGCCTGGAAGCGAAGATCCAGGAGACCGGGAAGGGCAAGGAACAGCAGGCGGTCCGCGCCTGGCTGCAGGACCACCCCGAGATCGACCGGCTCGCGTAGGCCAAAGCCCGGGCCGCCTCTTCACGAAGGCGCCGCCGCGCGCAGGACCCGTACCGTCGTACGGTCCTGCGCGCGGCGGCGCCTTCCGTATGTGCGGCGCGGCTCAGCCGACCAGCACCCGGTCCGGGGTCCGCCGCGGGTCCGGGTCGGTGTCCCGCGTGCGGCGGCGCGGGCGCACCGGCCACCACATGGACCGGCCCAGGAGGGTGGCCAGCGCGGGCACCAGCACGATCGACAGGACGAACGCGGACAGCATGATCCCGAGGGCCGTCGCGAAACCGATCTGCTGGGTGGACGGGGCGGGAGTGACGGCCAGACTCCCGAAGGAGGCGGCCAGCACCAGGCCCGCCGTGGCGATGGCGGGTGCCGTATGGCGCACGGCGCGGCCCACCGCGGCGCGGGCCGGACCGGGCCGGGCCATCTCCTCCCGGATCCGGTCGCTCATCAGGATGTTGTAGTCGGTGCCCAGCGCGACCACGAACAGGAACAGCACGAGCGGCAGGGTGAAGTCCACCCCGGGCCGGTCCAGCGCGTGCTGGAACACCAGCGTCGATGCACCGAGGGTGGCGGCGAAGCCGAGCCCGACCGAGGCCAGCAGGATCACCGGTGCCAGCAGGCTGCGCAGCAGGGCGAGCAGGATCAGAGCGATGAGCGCCGCCGCCACCGGGAAGACCACCCGCAGGTCCTTGTCCACCGCCGTCGCGATGTCGGCGAAGACCGCCGCGGTGCCGCCCACGTACGCCTGCGTACCTTCGGGAGCCTGAGCCAGGGCCGTGGCCCGGACCGGACCCGTCACCAGGTCACGCGCCTCCTGCCGCTGCGGGTCGGAGGTGAGGAACAGATCGATCCGCGCCGCCCGCCGGTCCTCGCTGAGCACCGTGTCCGCGACCTGGCCCACCCCGCCGACCCCGGCGAGCGCCCTGGACAGCCCGCCGAGGCGTTCGGCGGTCAGGGCGGAGCCGTCGGAAGCGGTCACGAAGACGCTGGTCGGATCCGACACCCCGGCCGGCAGGGCGCGGGATATCTCGGCCGCGGTGGCCACGGCGGCGGTGCGCTCGCCGCCCCCACCGCCCTGCCCGTAGTCCATGCGCATCCCCACGACCCCGGCGGCCAGCGTGCCGAGCAGCGCCACCGAGGCCAGGACCAGCACGAACGGGCGGCGCGCCACCCGGTCGCCCATCCGCGCGGCGGACCCGGGCCGGGGCTCGCGCCTCAGGGCGCGGGAAGGCCAGAACATCTTGCGGCCGGTGACCGCCAGCAGGGCCGGCATCAGGGTCAGGCTGCCCAGCAGCATCACCAGCACGGACAGCGCGATGGCCGGTCCGAGGACCCGGAACTGGCCGAAGGAGGCGACCCCGAGCGTGGCGAAGGCGGCGACGATGGTCAGGGCCGCGGAGGTGATGGCCGTACCCACCCGGCCGGCGACGTGGGCGGCCGCTTCACGCCCGGACTGCTCGGGGTGTTCGCGCAGTTGCTCCCGGAAGCGGAAGAGAAGGAACAGGAAGTAGTCGATACCGATGCCCATCAGAACCACACTGATCAGGCTCGGTGTGGATTCGGACAGCCCGATCCCGGTCAGCAGCGCGGCGCCGACCACCGCGCCCGCCGCGGCGCCCCCGATGACGCTGACCGCGAGCAGGGGCAGCAGGGCCGCCAGGGCGCTGCGGAAGACGAGGACGTGCAACAGGAGGATGACCGCGAGCATCGCGATGCCGACGACCGTCGAACGGGTCTTCTCCGCGTCCGTCGTGTCCACCCGGTCGGCGATCCCGCCGGTGAAGCCGGTGCGCAGGCCGTCTTCCGCCAGCGCGTCCCGGGCCGACTCCCGGAAAGCCCGGTAGGTGTCCTGAACCCCGCGATCGGCGGGGTTCCCCGTCAGTTCGACGGACAGCAGCCGGAAGGAGCGGTCGGGCGCCGTCATGGCCGGGCTGACCCGGGGGACCTGAGAGTGGTCCTGTGCGAGCGGCATCGTCTCCTCGGTCCTCGGCATGACGATGCGCTTGCGGGACAACCGCTCGGCCTGCGCGTCGATGCGCTGCTCGTCGGAGGCGGTGAGCGGCGCCCCGTCCGACCGGGCCACCAGCACGGTCAGGAGGTTGGCGTCCGGCTTCGCCCCGAACCGCTCCTCGGCGATCTTCAGAGCGGCCGCCGAGTCGTACTGCGCGGGAAGGAACCCGGCGTTGCCGGTCTGGACGGCGCGGAAGACGAACGCCTGGCCCAGGACGGTCGCCGCCAATCCCAGGACCGCCCACAGGGCGATCACCTTCCAGGGACTTCTCGTCGAGAATCCGGTCAGGGCGCGGATCACATTTCCTCCGGTCTGTGCGGTGCCGGCCGGGGGTTCCCGGCCTGACCCCAGACCATCAGGGGGGAACGGGCGAAACGTCGGGTCGGGGGAGGATCCGCACCCCGGGACCAGGGTCCGGCCGTCCGCGCCGACCAGGACTCCGGTCCTGGTACGGGCCCCGACCGTGGTCGGGTGGCACGGGCGGCGCCCGGTGCCAGAATGGATCACCGGGGGACAGGACGGGCGGCATGGGGGTGGGCATGGGCGCGGGTACGCGTACGGGCACGGCGACGCATTCGGCTACGACTACGGCTACGACTGCGGCCGCGGGAGCGGACAGGGGCGGCGAGCGGGGGCCGTGGACGCGCAACGACGCGCTCGTGGCGATAGCGGCCGGAGCCACCGACCTCGTCGGCTTCTCCCTGGCAACCCTGACCGAGGGCGGGTCCCTCGGCGTCACCACGGCCGCCCTGCTGGTCGTCTCGGCGATGACCCTGCTCGCCCGGCGCGACCACCCCCTGCCGGTCCTCGGCGCCGTACTGGCCCTGGGCGCCCTGCTGAACGTGGCCGCACCGCTGTCCCCGCACTTCACCCTCAGCCTCACGGTCGCCCTCTACTCGGTGGCCAGGGTGAGCCGCCCCGCCGTGGTCGCGGTGACGGTGGTCGCGACGGTCCCGCTCGTCTCCGCGGGCCAGAGCGGCTGGCCGCTGCCCTACGGCTGGTGGGGTCTGGCCGGAAACGCGGTGGCCGCCCTCATCACCGTCACCGCGGCCGTGGTGGTCAACCGCCGGCAACGGGAGGCCGAGGCCCAGCGGACGCGGCTCGCCGACCGGGCGGTGGCCGAGGAGCGCCGCCGGATCGCGCGCGAACTGCACGACATCGTCGCCCACCACATCACCACCATGCAGCTGATGGCCGGCGGGGCACGGGCCAACCTGGCGTACGACCCCGAGGTGTCCCGGGAGGCGCTGGTCACCCTGGAGGACTCCGGGCGGATGGCGCTGCGCGAGATGCGCCAACTTCTCGACGTGCTACGGGCCGGGGAGGAACCGGAACAGACCCCGCCGGCGCCGCAGCCCGGGGCGGACGATCTCGGCCGGATCATCACCGAGTCCCGGCTGGCCGGAACGGAGACCGAGTTCACCGTCGACGGGCCGGTCCGCCCGCTCCCGCCGACCGTGGGCCTCACCGTCTTCCGGATCGTCCAGGAGGCCCTGACCAACACCCGCAAGCACGCGGGCAAGGCGCGGGCCCACGTACGGCTCACGTACCACGGGGACGAGGTGGGCGTGGAGGTGCGTGACGACGGAGCGGGAGCGCAGGCACCGCCCGCACGCCCCACGGCGCGCTCCGGGTACGGTCTGATCGGTATGCACGAGCGGGTCGCCCTGCAGGGCGGAACCCTGGAGGCCGCCGCCCTCGCCGGTGGCGGATTCCGGGTGGCGGCCCGGATCCCTCTCCCGGTCCAAGATCCCGCCTGAAGAGAGGAACCGCACGGATGATCCGAGTACTCATCGCCGACGACCAGCCGCTGGTCCGGCGCGGCCTGGCCCTGATCCTGGGCCCCGACCCGGAGTTCGAGGTCGTGGGAGAGGCCGAGGACGGAGCCCGGGCCGTGGCCCTCGCCCACGAGGTACGGCCCGACGTGGTCGTCATGGACATCCGGATGCCGGTCATGGACGGCGTCAAGGCCACCGGGGAACTCGCGCGCACGCTCCCCGAGACCCGCGTCCTGGCGCTCAGCACCTTCGACATGGACGAGTACGTGGTCGCCGCCCTGCGCGCCGGCGCGTACGGCTTCCTGCCCAAGGACATCTCCCCGGAGGAGCTGATCGCCGCGGTCCGCATCGTCCACACCGGCGAGGCGGCCGTCGCGCCGCGGCTGCTCAGCCGGCTCCTCTCCGCCTACGTACGGACCCCCGCGCGGCCGCGGTCGTGGGCGGCCGAGACCCCCCTCGAACTCACCCCGCGCGAGCTGGAGATCTGGCGGCTCCTGGCCACCGGCCGGGGCAACGCCGAGATCGCCGCGGACCTGGACATCAGCATCTCCACGGTCAAAAACCACATCACCGGCATCTTCGGCAAGCTGGGCGTCCGCGACCGGGCGCAAGCGGTGATCGCGGCGTACGAATCGGGCCTGGTGGAGGCCGGCAGCGCGAGCGGTTGATCACCAAGTGCCCCCAAGAGGACCGGATTCCTCCTGCTGACCGCACCTCTGACCAGCCAGAACACTGGACGATACGCCCATGCGCACACGGGCCCGTCCATGGCACAGTGCGATCAGCCCAACCGCACGACGAGGGAGCCTTCATGCGCGATCAGCACGCCACGCCGCTCACGGCCGCCCCCGAGTGCCTGCCGGACCCCCGCCCGCTGCCCTGCTGTCCGGTGTGCGCGGACGCACCGGAACGCATCTCCTGGCGCCAGCGCCCGGGGCGGCCGGTGATCCTGGTCTTCGACCCCTGCGGCCACCGCTGGTCCTCCCCGGCCCCACCGGTCCTGGCCGTCGACCCACCGCAGGCCTAGTCAAGGCCTGCCCCGCACTCCATCCAGGCCGTATCGCCGCCTGATGGATGCTCAAAGATGCGCGAGGGGAGTCGGCTTCGAGCACCATCTTTCACCGATGGCCGCCGGAGCGCTATCTTGCCGGGAGCATGCCAAGGAGCTGTGTCCGTGTCCCGGACCGCACGAGGAGCTGCCCCATGAGACTGCCCAGCATCCGCAGGAGCCAGGGTCGGCAAGGCCCGTCAGGGAACCGGGTCCACAGGGCGCGGCGGCGGCCCGGGCGGCGCACCCCGGCCGTCGCCCTGCTCGCCGCCGCCCTCGCCGTGGCGGGTCTGGCCGCCGCCGGACCGGTCGCCTTACCCGCCTCGGCCACCCCTGCCGCCCCCGCCGGAGCCACGGTGACGGCGGGCGACGTCACCGGTTTCACCCGGTCCGGGAACACCTTCACCGTCACGGCCTCCGGTGGAGCCAAGGCCCGCGTGGTGGTCGCCCGCGCCGACATCTTCCGCCTCTGGCTCTCACCCGACGGATCCTTCACCGACGACCCGGCCGGCACCGACCTCGCGCCCACCACCGACTTCGGTCCGGTGACCACGAGTTCCTCGGACGCGGGCGCCTACTACCGGATCACCACCGGATCCCTCTCCATCCGGGTCAACAAGAAGCCCCTCCAGTTCTCCGTCTACCGCGCCGACAACTCCACCCCCGTCTGGCAGGAGACCCGGCCCACCAGCTGGACCGGCAACCGGACCACCCAGTACCTGGCCCGCGGCGCCGACGAGCAGTTCTACGGCACCGGCCTGCGCCTGGGCGAGTGGGCGCTGCGCGGCAAGACCGTACCGATCGCCGTCGACAACAAGTGGCGCGAGAACGACAACGCCAGCCCCGCCCCCTTCTACATGTCCACCAACGGCTACGGCGTCATGCGCAACACCTGGGCCCCGGGCTCCTACGCCTTCGGCGCGCCCACCACCCTCACCCACGACGAGAAGCGCTTCGACGCCTGGTACTTCACCGGCGACTCCCTCAAGTCCGTGCTGGGCGCGTACACCGACGTCAGCGGGAAGCCGTTCATGGCGCCGATGTGGGGTTTCGAGCTCGGCAACGCCGACTGCTTCAACGCCTCCAACCCCGACTACCAGGGCGATCACGACCGGCTCCGCCACCAGACCACCCCCGACGTCGTCGGGTACGCCGCCGACGCCCGGGCCGCCGACATGCCCTCGGGCTGGTTCCTGCCGAACGACGGCTACGGCTGCGGCTACACCGCGCCCCTCAAGGCGACGGTGGACGCCCTCAAGGCCAAGGGCTTCCAGACGGGCCTGTGGACCTCCACCGGCCTCGGCTCCATCGCCGACGAGGTGGGCACGGCCGGCAGCCGGGGCGTGAAGACCGACGTGGCCTGGATCGGCAGCGGCTACAAATACGCCTTCGACGGCGTACGGCAGGCCGTGGACGGGATCGAGAAGTATTCCGACGCCCGCCGCTTCGTCTGGACCGTCGACGGCTGGGCGGGCACCCAGCGCAACGCCGTCGTCTGGACCGGCGACACGTACGGCACCTGGGAGGACATGCGCTGGCACGTCCCCGCCATCACCGGAGCGGGTCTCTCCGGGCTCAACTACGCGGCCGGCGACATCGACGGCATCTTCGGCGGCAGCCCGCAGACGTACACCCGGGACCTCCAGTGGAAGGCCTTCACCCCGGCCTTCATGACGATGTCCGGCTGGGGCGCGACCGGCCCGTCCGCCGGCTACCAGGACAAGCAGCCCTGGCGGTTCGCCGAGCCGTACCTGTCCGTCAACCGCAAGTACCTGCAGCTCAAGATGCGGTTGATGCCGTACCTGTACACGATGAGCCGCGTCGCCCACGAGAGCGGCGTACCCAGCACCCGCGCCATGGTCCTGGAGTACCCCGACGACCCGGTGGCCCGCGGCAACCTCACCAGCGGCCAGTTCATGGCCGGTGACTCCCTCCTCGTCGCGCCCGTCGTCTCCGACACCTCGGTCCGCGACGGCATCTACCTCCCCGCCGGGACCTGGACCGACTACTGGACGGGCCGCACGTACGCGGGCCCGGGGTGGCTGAACGGCTACCAGGCACCGCTCGACACCCTGCCGCTCTTCGCCAAGGGCGGCGCCGTCGTACCCATGTGGCCGCAGATGAACCACAGCGGCGAGAAGCCGGTCTCCACCCTCACCTACGACATCCACCCGCGCGGCACCTCCTCCTTCAGCCTCTACGAGGACGACGGCCGCACCCGCGCGTACCGGTCCGGCGCCTACGCCCGCCAGCGGGTCGACGTCACCGCCCCGACGGCCGGCTCCGGCACGGTCACCGTCTCCGTGGGCGCCCCCACCGGCGACTACACCGGGAAACCGGCCTCCCGCGGCTACGAGTTCACCCTGCACGTGGCCACCGCACCCGCCACCGTCACCCTGGACGGGAGCCCCGTTCCGGGCCTGGCCTCCAAGGCCGCCTACGACTCCGCCGCGTCCGGCTGGTACTTCGACCCGGCGGACCGCTCCGGAATCCTGTGGATCAAGTCGCCCGGCACGGCACGCGCGTTCAGCGTCTCGGCCACCGGCACCAGCGTCCCCGCGGCGGCCGCCCTGCCCTCGTCCGCCCCGATCGACCGGTCGGCCTGGACCCTGGTCCACGCCGACAGCCAGGAGACCGCCGCCGAGAACGGCGCGGCCGTGCGCGCCTTCGACGGGAATCCGGCGACCCTGTGGCACTCGGCCTGGTCCTCGGCGAAGCCCGCCCCGCTCCCGCACGAGATCCAGATCGACCTCGGTGCCCGCTACGCGGTGGACGGCCTCGGCTACCTGCCCCGCCAGGACGGCGGCGTCAACGGCCGGATCGGCGGCTACGAGGTCTACCTCTCCGACACCACCGCCGACTGGGGGCCACCCGTGGCGAGCGGTACCTTCGCCGACACCGCGGCCGCCAAGACCGCGGCCCTCGCCCCGAAGAGCGGCCGCTACCTCCGCCTGAAAGCACTGACCGAGGCGGGCGGCCGCGGCCCCTGGACCAGCGCCGCCGAGATCACCCTCACCGGCCGCCCCGCCCCCTGACCCCTCAACCCTCCAGGTCGCCGAGCACGGCCCGGCACTCCCGCCGGGCCGGCTCGCTCAGCAGTCCGCGCAACCGCGTGAACAGAGCGAGGAGTTCGCCGCCCCACGCCGCGCGGAAGGCGGGATCGATCCGCGCAAGGTCGAGCTCGTTGGCCGCCGACAGCTCGGCGAGGTCCCGCCGGAGTGCCAGGGCGGGGGAGTGCACGCGGCCGCTGAACCGGTCCCGGAAGGCCGCCTCCCCGCAGGCGAGCGTCGGATACGAAGCCGCGCGGTCGCAGGCGGCGTACCCGTACACGATCGCCTCGGCCTCGTCGCCGATCACCGCGGCCAGTTCGGCCCGCCGGGCGAGCGGCAGCAGGGCGGTGGGGAAACCGTCCGTGCCGTAGAACGCGTGGCACAGGCCCGCCCGCCGGAGCGCGGGCCGCGCCCCCCAGGACGCGAGCAGTCCCTGTACGCGCTCGAGGTGTGCGAGGAGGGTCCCGCCCGGGTGGGCGATCTCCTGCGCACCGAGCTCCCGCAGCCATGCGACGGCGTGATCCGACACCGGCGTGTCCCTCCGGTCGACGTGGACGGGCAGAACGGGTCGACACCCGGCCCCGCCCGCGCCTGGGTTCCGGACCCCGTGGCGCAGGCAGGGACGGGTTGCCGCCCAGGCCCTGCATTGATCGTGATCCCATCCAAAACCCAAGTCAATCCTCCGATTTACTCTCCACATCCAAGCGATACCTTGGGTCTCATGACTCTCGATGATCTTCGTGTGTTCGTGGCCGTCTGCCGCGCCGGCAGCCTCAGTGCCGTGGCCCGCGACCTCGGCTGCACCCAGTCGGCCGTCAGCCAGCACGTCCGCCGCCTCGAAAAGCAGACCGGCACGAGCCTCCTGGAGCGCCACGCCCGCGGCGTCGTACCCACCGAGGCCGGCCGCATCCTCCAGGCGGCCGCCGCCGACGGCATCGCCGGACTCGACGGCGCCCTGCGCCGCGTGGACGACCTCGTCCGGGGCGGCGGCGGCACGGTCCGCGTCACCACCGGCGCGACGACCGTGCGGCACTTCATGTCCGAGGCCGTCGTCACCTTCCGCCGCCGCCACCCCGAGGTGAGCCTGGAGTTCCAGACCGAGAACTCCAGCCGCAGCTGCTTCGACGCCCTCGCCGCCGACGACCTCGACCTCGCCTGGATCACCATCGGCGGCCCGGTCCGCGGCATCGAGCTGCGCCCCGTCATGGAACTGCCCTGGGTGCTCGCCGTCGGCGCGGACGACCCCCTCGCCGCCCGTGCCCGCATCGACCCCGCCGACCTCGCCGGCATCCGCCACATCCGGCTGCCCGAGAACTCCGCCTCCCGCGCCCACCTCGACGCCGCCTTCGCCGAATCCGGCATCCGGGTCAGCTCCGACACCAGCGTGGCCGACTGGGACACCGCCCTGCTGCTCGCCGAACTAGGCCTCGGACACGCCGTCGTGCCCGCGCTGCCCGGCTGGCAGGTCCCCGGCTCCGGCGGCCCGCTGCGCCTCGTGCCGATCCCCGCCCTGCCGCCGCTCGCGGTCGGCTGGGCCGTCCGCCGCTGGGCCGCCCTCGCCCCGCCCGCCCTGGTCTTCGCCGACGAGGTCGCCCGCAGCTGCCGGGCGCGCGCCGCCGGGCAGCAGTGACGCCGCCACCAGTCCTACGGCCGTCAGCACGGCCAGCGCCACCAGCGGCGAGCCGTGCGGACCGGCGCTCGCGGCGACCGCGATCCCGAGGACAGGGCCGACGTTCATCGCCGTCTGCTTGAGCCCCCCGACGACCCCGGCGTACCCGGCCGGGGCCTCGCCGACCACGGCCCCGGTGGCCGTGACCATGACGGTGGTGAACCCGGCGCCGAGCACCCCGAAGGCCACCGCGGACGCGGAGTCCAGCCCGGCGATCCCGGCGACGACCAGCCCCGTACCGGCCAGCGCGGTCCTGCGCGCACCGAACCGGCGCAGTGCCAGGCCCGCCACCGGCGCCCCCGCCACCATCAGCGCCGTCAGCGGCAGCACCCGTACACCGGTGGCGAGCGGGTCCAGCCCCTCGACGTCCTGGAGGTGGAACGTGGCCGTGAACAGTGCCCCGAACATGCCCGCGGAGACGATCAGCAGCAGCCCCATCGAAGCCGTCACTGCCCTGGACCGGGCCACCGCGCGCGGTACGAACGGCTGCGCGGCCCGCCGCTCACGGCGTACGAACAGGGCCGCGAGCCCGGCGGCGGCCCCGAAGCCGATGACGGTGGGCGCGGCGGTCCACCCGTACCCGGGCACGCCGACCAGCGCGTGCACGAACACCGCGAGGGAGGCGGCGAGCAGGGCGGCGCCCGTGAGCGCCGGCCGGCCGCCCTCCGTCCGCGGCGGCGCGGGAGCCCGTACGGCGAGCGTCAGCGCGGCGATCACCAGGGCCACCGGCACATTGATCACGAACACCGCGCGCCAGTCCCAGCGCGCGACCAGCACGCCGCCGAGCAGCGGACCGGCCGCGGCGGCCAGTCCGATCGCGCTGGTCCGCACGGCGACCGGAGCGGCGAGCCGGTCGGGCGGGTAGGCGAGCCGCAGCAGCGCCAGCGTCGCCGGCTGCAGCAGCGCGCCGAACACGCCCTGCGCGGCACGCAGCGCGATCACCCAGCCCACGCCAGGCGCGAACACGATGCCGGCCGAGGCCGCGGCGAAGCCGAGGACGCCGACGAGGAGCAGCCGCGGGTGCCCGTACCGGTCACCGAGGCGCCCGGCCACGACCAGGAACGCGGCCACGGCCAGCAGATAGGCGGTACTGGTCCACTGGACCTGCGCCACGCTCGCCCCGAGGTCGCGCCGAAGACTCGGCTGCGCCACGGTCAGTACGGTGCCGTCCAGCGCGACGAGCATGGCTCCCGCGACGCTGACGAGCAGTGATGTCCGCTGCCTCATACGGGCTCCGGACCGAGGTGCGCGTCGACGGCGGCGCCGACGAGCCGTTCGACGCCGTCGGCCGGCGCGCCGCCGAGGACCAGGGGCAGGCTGCCCCAGCGCCACAACTGCGCCACGCCGTGCAGGTTGGCCCACAACGCGGCGGCGGTGACGGAGGGTTCGGCCACCCCGCACCGGCGAACGAGCGTCACGAGGAGATCGAACATCGGGAGGGTCGACTCCCGCAGCCGCGGCCCCTCGGAGGGGCCCTGGCCCGTACTGTCCAGCAGGTCGTGCCGGAACAACAGCGCGAACATCCCCGCGTGCTCCAGCGCGTAGCCGACGTACGCGCACCCGATCGTCCGCACCCGCTGCCGCGGGGACAGCTCAGGCGCACCGGCCGTCGCCGCGATGCGCGCCCCGAGATCCTCGAACCCGCGCCGGGCGATGGCCGACAGCAGGGACTGGTGGGTGGGGAAGTGCCGGCGCGGCGCCCCGTGCGAGACACCCGCCCGGCGGGCGATCTCCCGCAGCCCGACAGCACCGGCGCCCTCGCTCATGACGAGTTCCACACCTACGTCGATCAGCCGCTCCCGGAGCGGTCTCTCCTGGTCCATGATCACTGTCTATCAGGATGCGTAGACAGTGTCTACTCACTCCTCCGTGCAGTCGGCGTCGTTCATCGGCGAGGCCTGTCGGCGCGGCGAGGGGCGGGAGTTGGGGGACGGCTGGCCCGGAGGGATGTGTCCGGGCCGCGAGGTAGCGCTCTAGACTTCAGGTCAACGTTTCGCAAAGCCATGTACGGCGCGGGGGAGCTCCCGTACACGACGATGGGGTAGCCAGTGCTTCTGAAAACGTTCGGCTGGTCGTTCGCGGTCACCGCGCTCGGCCTGATCGCGGCGGTGTTATACGGGGGGTGGGCGGGCTTAGGGATCGTGGCGATCCTGTCCGTCCTCGAAATCTCGGTGTCCTTCGACAACGCCGTGGTCAACGCCGGGATCCTGAAGAAGATGAGTGCCTTCTGGCAGAAGGTCTTCCTCACCGTCGGTGTCCTGATCGCGGTCTTCGGCATGCGACTGGTCTTCCCCGTCGTGATCGTCGCCGTCAGTGCCAGGATCGGTCCGATCGAAGCGGTGCAGCTCGCGCTGGACGAGCAGGACACGTACCAGCAGCTGGTGACCGACGCCCACCCGTCGATCGCCGCCTTCGGCGGCATGTTCCTGCTGATGATCTTCCTTGACTTCGTCTTCGAGGACCGCGAGTTCAAGTGGCTCGCGTGGCTGGAGCGTCCGCTCGCCAAGCTCGGCAAGATCGAGATGCTCTCCGTCTGTATCGCGCTCGTCGTGCTGCTCGTCGCCGCGACGACCTTCGCCACCCACGCTCACCAGTACGGCGGCATCCACGTGGACAAGGCGGAGACCGTCCTGATCGCCGGCATCGCGGGCCTGATCACCTACCTGGTCGTCGGCGGTCTCTCCGGGTACTTCGAGAACAAGCTCGAGGAAGAGGAGGAGCGCGAGCACGAGGCGGAGGAAGCGGCCAGGACGAGCGGCACGAAGGTCCCGGCGGTCGTGGTGGCCGGCAAGGCCGCGTTCTTCCTGTTCCTCTACCTGGAGGTCCTGGACGCGTCCTTCTCCTTCGACGGCGTCATCGCCGCCTTCGCGATCACCAACGACATCGTCCTGATGTCGCTCGGCCTCGGCATCGGCGCGATGTACGTCCGGTCGCTGACGGTCTACCTGGTCCGCCAGGGCACCCTCGACGACTACGTCTACCTGGAGCACGGCGCGCACTACGCGATCGGCGCCCTCGCCGTGATCCTGCTCGTCACCATCCAGTACGAGATCCACGAGGTCATCACGGGCCTCGTCGGCGTCGTCCTGATCGGCTGGTCCTTCATTTCCTCGGTCCGGCGCAACCGCAGGCTGGCGGCGGCCGAGGTGAAGGGCGCGGGGTCCGACGAGAAGGCCGCGATCCCCTCCAGCGTCTGAGCCGGCCTGCCGACGGCATCGCGCCCGGCCCCGGAGGCCCTGTTCCGTGGTGCGGGGGATGATGGAGTGGCCGGGGAGGTAGGCCAAGTCTGATCCCGCGGCCCGGCGGAGGAGGTGCACGTGCCATGACGGAGCACGACGGCGGCCCGTCGGCGCAGAAACTGGAGGAGGGCCGGCTGCTCAAGGAGCTGGAGGCCATCCACCGCACGCGCCACGAGACCCTGTTGCACGGGTCCGACGACGCCCTGGTCACCCACACGAAGCGGATGAACGAGCTGGAGCACGAGTACGTGCGCCGCCACCCGCAGCGGGCCCAGACCGCGAGCCGCACCCGCTCAGGAGCCCGCGCCCGCGGCACCGGCGACTAGGGGTTCCGGCGATGACGGCGGGCGGGGTCAGGCCTTGCTCCCGTAGCGGCGCTGGAAGCGCTCGACGCGGCCGGCGGTGTCCAGGACGCGGGCGGTGCCGGTGTAGAAGGGGTGGCTCCGCGGGGAGATCTCGACGTCGATGACGGGGTAGGTCCGGCCGTCCTCCCACTCGACCCTCCTGTCGCTCGTGGCGGTCGACCGGCTGAGGAAGGCGAAGTCGGCGGTCTTGGTTGGAGCCTCCTTTGCCTCGAATGAGACATTCTTGTATCGTTCGAGGCGAAGGGGGTTCAGCCGTGATGAACGAAGAAGAACTGCTGGACGGCGCCGCCCGCGTCCTCGCCGGCGATCACAGCGCCTCGATGGTGCAGATCGCCGCCGGCATCGGCACCAGCCGCGCCACGCTGAGCCGCCGTTACGCGACCCGTGAGGCCCTGCTCAAGGCCGTCGCCGTCCGGGCGATCGAGGTCGTCGACGGGTGCCTGGCCCCGCTCGACCTGACGCAGAGCGCCGACGCGGCCGCCTTCGACACCGCCATCGAGGAACTGGTCATCGCCCTGATGCCCGCCGCGCACCTCTACGGCTTCACCTCGCGCGACGCCACCGTCCTCGCGGACCCGGAGTTCCGGGCCGGCGTGGACCGGCAGGACCAGCAGGCCGTGGCTTTCATCGCCCTCGGCCAGCGGCTCGGCCGGCTGCGCGCGGACCTGCCGCCGTACTGGATCTGGTACTCGCTCTGGGGCCTGCTCGACGCGGCCGCCGAGGGTGTGCGCGACGGCCACTTCGCCCCGCGCCAGATCGGCCACCTGGTGCTGACCTCCTTCCTCAGCGGGACGCGGCCGCTCGGGCAGCCCCCCGCCGGCGCTCCCGCGCCCTAAAGCTCCTCTCCACCCGTGCGCACCATGCGCACCTCTGAACGGAACCTCATGCACACCCCCGCGCAGGCTTCCCATAGGTGGATCGTCCTGGCGATCCTCTCCGGCAGCCTCCTGCTCATCTCGATGGACACCACGATCCTCAACGTGGCCTTCCCCTCGCTCGTCGGCGACCTCCAGCCGGGCGCCGTACAGCAGCTGTGGATCATCGACGTCTACGCGCTCGCCCTGTCCGGACTACTGGTCACCGCCGGTGCGCTCGGTGACCGTTGGGGGCGCAAGCGGCTGCTCATGGCGGGCTTCGGCATCTTCTCGCTCGCCTCGCTCATCGCCGTGCTCTCCACCGAGGCCTGGCACGTCATAGCGGCCCGCGCCCTGCTCGGCATCGGCGGCGCGGCCATCATGCCCGCCACCGTGTCGATCCTGCGCACCGTCTTCACCGACGCCAAGGAGCGCGCCTTCGCGCTCGCCGTCTGGGCGGCCGTCTTCGGCGGCGGCATGGCCTTCGGGCCGGTCGTCGGCGGACTCCTGGTCCAGGACTACGGCTGGCACTCCGCCTTCCTCCTCAACCTCCCCATCGCCGCCGTCATCGTCGCGGCCGGCCTGCGCTACCTGCCCGAATCGCGTTCCCCGCGCAGCAGCGGCACGTGGGACTGGTGGGGCGTCGGCCAGTCCGTCGTCGGCATGCTCGCCCTCGCGGGCGGAATCAAGCAGCTCGGCAAGAGCGGAATGACCGACCCGCTGCCCTGGGCCCTGCTCCTGATCGCCGCCGCCCTGCTGACCGTCTTCGTACGCCGCCAGCTGCGCCTGGACGACCCGCTGCTGCAGGTACGGCTGTTCGCCAAGCCCGCCTTCAGCGTCGCGGCCACCGCGATCTTCCTGCCCATGGTCGGCATGGGCGCGATCCTGTTCCTCGTCACCCAGTGGTTCCAGTACGGCGAGGGCTACACCCCGCTGGAGGCCGGGGTGCGCCTGCTGCCGGCCCCGCTCGCGCTGATCGCCGCCTCGATGGCGGCCCCCACGCTGATGCACCGCTTCGCCATCCGCCACGTGCTCGGCGCCGGGCTGGTCGTCCTGGCCGCCGGCATGGCGCTGCCCTGGACCTTCCAGCAGTTCACCGACCTCGGCTACCCGGCCTTCGCCGCTGCCCTGACCGTGATGGGCCTGGGCGCCGGGCTCGCCACCACCGTGGCCTCGGTGACCCTGGTCTCCGCCGCGCCCGCCGCCGAGGTCTCCAGCGCCGCCGCCATCGAGGAGACCTGCTACGAACTCGGCTCGGCCATGGGCGTCGCCGTCCTCGGCTCCACCGCGGCGGCGCTCTACCGGGGCAACCTGCCCGCCCTGGAACTGGACGGCCCGAGCGCCGCCGCCGTACAGGGCTCCGTCGGCGAGGCCGCGCACACCGCCGAACGCATCGGCGGCGCCGTCGGCCAGGCCCTGCTCGACACCGCCTCGCACGCCTACACCCTGGCGATCACTCCGGCCTTCCTGCTGGCCGCCGTACTCGCGGTCGCCGCGGCTGCCACGACCTGGACGCTCATTCCGCGGGACCTGCAGCCCACCGAGAACCACTGACCCGGGCGGGCCGCAGCGCGGGCGCGGCGGGCGCCGGGCCCAGCGTGGTGGTGCCGGGCGCCGCCCGGTGCCCCAGACCCGTGCGGTACGCGTCCATGGCCGCCTCGACCCGGCCCGTACGCCGCAGCAGATCCCCCAGCAGCCGGCACAGGTCCGCGAGATCACCCGACGCCCCGCTGCGCTCCAGCAGCGCCAGGGCCTGCACGTAGTGCTCCTCGGCCGACTCCGGCTCGCCGCGCTCCTCGGCCATCAGGCCGAGGAGCCGGTGTGCGCCGCCCGCGTGCACGGCGCCGTGGCTGTCACCCAGCTCCAGCAGTGCCGAGAGCAGCCCGGCGGCCTCCTCGTACCGCCCGAGCTGGCGCAGTACGTCGGCCAGCTCCACCTCCACCTGCGCCGTGTAGAGCCCGGCACGACGGGCCGACAGCATGTCCCGGGCGATGCGCAGCTCCCGCTCGGCCGAGGTCAGT
This sequence comes from Streptomyces sp. NPDC040545, assembly GCF_055595065.1. Taxonomy (NCBI): domain Bacteria; kingdom Bacillati; phylum Actinomycetota; class Actinomycetes; order Kitasatosporales; family Streptomycetaceae; genus Streptomyces; species Streptomyces sp. NPDC040545. Next base: position 101,074 of record NZ_JBVIWA010000003.1, on the reverse strand, counting down.
TCGCCGTTCTGCGCCTGTACGTAGCCGCGCATCCAGTGGCAGTGCGCCAGATCGGTCCGCAGCCGCAGCTGCCCGTAGATCTCCTGGGCCTTCGCCAGTGAGGCGTCGGCGTCGGCCACCCGCCCCCCGGCCAGGAAGGTCCGGGCCACCTGCCGGTGCATGCCCGCCACCAGTGCCGGATCGCTGACCTGCGGAGCCAGCGCGAGCGCGAGCTCGGCGGCCCGGGCGGCGCGGGCATGGGCCCCCATGTCGAGGTACGGCCCGATGATCGCGGCATTGAGCAGCACCAGCGCCTCGGGATCGGCCAGCCCGCTCGCGTCCAGCTCGTCGATGGTGGATTCGAGCAGGTAGCAGGCGTAGCGCAGCTCGCCGGCGAGCAGGTGTGCGACCGCCCGGCCGCGGATCGGCCGGGCGCGGCGAGGCAGCGGCAAGTCCGCGAGGAGGCGTTCCGCCGCCTCGAAGTGGCCGATCGCCTCCGGCAGTTCACCGGACTCCAGCGCGCAGTCACCGAGACCGAGCCGGGCCTCCGCCTGCTCGGGGGTCAGCCCGAGCTCCTCGGCCTCGGCGAGCAGCCGCCGGTAGCGCGCGGCGGCCTCGTCGGCCGCCCCCGTGGCGAGCGTCTGCTGGGCGTCGGTGAGGGCGAGCCGCAGCTCGGTGGCCAGGTGGGCGGGGCGGCCGGTGGTGAGCTCCTCGTACGAGGTGCCCAGGCGGGCGGCGAGGAAGCGAAGTGCGGTCTCGGAGGGCCGGACCTTGCCCGACTCCAGTGTGGAGATGTAGGCCGAGGTGTAGGAAGGCTCTGCCAACTGCCGCTGGGTCAGGCCGAGTTCACCACGCATGCGCTGCACCCTGCGGCCGATCCGGGCCGGTTCGTCCATGAAGTCCCCCTGGTCACTCGAACTCCCCAGTATTCAGCGGGAGCAGGCATTGCGCACGTCCCCCGCGCCACCTAGTTTAAGCAACCGATTCACCGTGCTTAACAAATCACTTAACTTCCGTTACCGGGGGAGTACTTCATGGATCCAGTCAGAGGTTCGGGCCGGCGTCCGGGCAGGCGCCCGGCCGTACGACCGGCGTTGCGCGCGGCCGTCGCGACGCTCTGCGCGACCGCCGCGCTGGTGGCCGCAGGACCCGCCGGCGCGGCAGGCGCGGCCGCCGCCCCGGCGGGGCACCGGATCGAGGTCGAGATACCCGGTCCGGAGCACGGTGGTGACGCCGGATCGGGCCACGCCCGCGTACCGGCCGCCGGCAGCCCCGCCAAGGCCTCGGGCCGGCTGTCCCCGGCCGAGCGGTCCGCCGACGGCCAGGTCACCAAGATGATCGACAACGGCTCCACCGCCGACCGCCTCGACGTCGTGGTCATCGGAGACGGGTACACCGCCGCCGAACTGGCCCGGTTCCACACCGACGCCGCGCAGAAATGGGCCGAGGTGACCGCCGTCGAGCCCTACACCACGTACCGGAACCTCTTCAACGTCTGGACGGTCGACGCCGTCTCGCACGACTCCGGCGTCTCCGGTGACCCCGACCCGGCCACCGTCCGCGACACCGCCCTCGGCTCCTACTTCTGGTGCGAGAACATCGAGCGGCTGCTCTGCGTCGACCAGCCCAAGGTGGACACGTACGTGGCGAAGGCGCCCGCCGCCGACCTCGTCATCGTCCTGGCCAACAGCGCCAAGTACGGCGGAGCGGGCTACAACGAGCCCAGCGCCACCCTCGGATACGAGGGGATATCGACGGCCTCCGCGGGCCACCCGAAGTCCGGCCAGGTCGCCATCCACGAGACCGGCCACTCCCTCGGCAAGCTCGCCGACGAGTACTTCTACCCGGGTGTCCCGGAGTACGAGAAGTACACCGGCCCCGAGCCCGGCGAATCCAACAGCTCGGCCCTGCCGGCCGACCGCATGGCCGCGCAGCGGGCCAAGTGGTACCGCTGGCTCGGCGAGGAATCACCCGACGGGGGCACGGTCGGCGCGTACGAGGGCGGCAACTACTTCGTGACCGGGCTGTACCGGCCCACCGACAACTCCCTCATGCGGGTCCTGGGCAAGCCCTTCAACCTGCCCGGCGTCGAATCGATGATCGCCGGGTTCTACCAGCACGCGCGGATCGTCACCCCGCTCACCCCGACCGACCGCACCCTGCGGCTGCGCCACAAGGCGAAGGCCTCCGTACCGAAGCTGGCCGGCGCGGACGGCCGGCAGCTCGTGGTCCGCTGGTACCTCGACGGCCGGGAGCTGAAGCGCTTCGAGGGCCGCACCGAGGTGTCGGTGGCCCAGCTGTGGCTCCTCGACCTCCGCACGCACCGCCTGACGGTCACGGCAGAGGACCGCACCCCGTCGGTACGCGACCCGAAGGTGGTGCGCACCCTGCGCTCCTCGGCCGACTGGAACGTCCGGCTCTGATCCCCCTGCGACGACGGCAGGAACCGCGGCTCAGCTCGGCCCGGACGACCGCACTCCGCGGGGGACCCGGCGAAATACACCTCGCCGGGGCCCTGCCGCCGTTAAGGTGATGCGGCTGAACACGGGGGCATGAACGGCTGGTGACTGTCCGTCAGGGGACGGTCCGGCATGCGAGGGGGAGTCGTGGCGGCCGTCTTTGTCGACCGGACCGAGCACATCGAAGCGTCCGACGCGTTCCTGCGGGCGGTGGCCGGCGGCGCGGGTGGTGTGCTCGTCGTCCGGGGCGAGCAGGGCATGGGCAAGTCCTCGCTGCTCCGGGAGGTGACACGGAACGGTCGGGCACCGCAGGGCGACCCCGAATGCCACTTCGTCCAGGCTCGCTGCATCGATCGGATCGGCACGAACAACGCCTACGGGCCGGTGATCGACATCCTGGCCGCGCTCCGGCCGCCGCCCCGCCGGTCCCTGCTCCGCCGCCTCGGCCGGTCCACCCGGCAGGCTGCGCCCGAACTCGTCTCTCTGGTGCCGGCGTTGGGGCCCCTGCTGAAGGCCGCCGCGCAGATCGTGCAAACCACGATCGACTCTCCCTCCGCCCAGCCGGACAGCATGGCGCCGCTGATGCAAGGCGTCGCCCGCACGGTGGCCGCGGCGCTGGAAGAGGCGGCGACCGCGTGCGGCCCGACCGTCATCGTCCTGGACGACATCCAGTGGCTGGATCCCAGCAGCCTGCTGGTCCTCGAGCACCTCGTGGAACGGCTCCACCGGGAGGAGCTCGCTCTCGGCCTGCTCCTCGGCCACCGCACCGATCCGGGAGCGGACTCCGGGGTCGTCTGCGACGTGCTCGCCCAGTGGGAGCTCCACGGGTGGTGCAGCACGCGCACGCTCACGGGTCTGCCCCAGGAAGCGGTCGCCGACCTCGTGCGGCAGCACCACGCGGGCCCGGTGGCCCCCTCGCTTCCAGCCCGGCTGAGTGAACTGACCAAGGGACATCCGGTGTTCGTCACCCAGTGCCTGGGCATGCTCAGCGCGGACGGCGACATCCGGGGCCCCCTTCCGGATGCGGTGGGGCCCCTGATCCGCCGCCGCCTGGACGGGCTCGACCCGGAGATCCTGGAGCTGCTCGTCACCGGGGCGACGCAGGGGGAGACCTTCGACTCCGCCGTCGTGGCCGGCGCGAGCGGGCAGCCCCCCGGCGTGGTGGCAGGGCGGCTGCACCGACTGAGCCGTCGGCAGGGCCTGATCCGGGCGGTGCCACCGCATCCCTGGGCCCAGGACCCGTCAGCCGACCACTACCGCTTCGAGAACGCCCTGCTGCACATGGCCGTGCTTGACGAGCAAAGTGCCGGGCAGGCTCGGGAAACACACGCAAGGATCGCCGCTGCACTGTCCGGAGAGGGGACCGATCGCGATGACCTGCCCATACCCGTACAGCTGGAAATCGCCCGCCACCACCACCTCGCCCAGCGGTGGGACGACGCCGCACGGGCACAATTCACGCTCGCCCGGAAGCTGGCGGTGAGCGGTATGTCGTTCTCCGAAGCGGAGGCCCTGAGCCGCCAGGCCGTCGAGAGCATCCGCCGGCTGCCCCCGACAGCGGTCGACCGTGACCTTCGGCTCGCCCGCGCCATCGAGCTGCTGCTCTCCCTCACCGAAGCCCGCTGGCAGTGTCGGCCCGGCACGGCGCAGGCGCGGGATCTGGAGGGGCAGGCACGTGAGGCGGAGGAAGCGGCCCGCCGTAGCGGCGATGCGGTGCTGACGGCCCGGACGGTCCTGCTCCACGGCCGGGTCCTCCTCCACACCCGGGGCCTGTGGCCCTCCCTCGACAAGCTCCGGGAGGCCGTGGAGCTCGCCCAGGAGTGCGCCGACCCGGCCGTCCTGTTCGCCGCCCTGTCCTCGTACGGCGGCCAGCTCACCAAGCAGGATCTGGCCGCCGGCCTGCACGTGCAGCTCCAGGCAGAGAGGCTGTTCGAGGACAATCCCGCCCTACGCGAAGGCGACGACCCCGTACGGCAGGTCCGCAACCAGAGCCGCGAGCTGCAGCTCGGGGTCAACCTCTTCGACGCGGGCTACCTCGACCAGGCCCGGAACCGGTTGACCCGGTGCGTCGAACAGCTGCGCAGCGACCCGCTGAACGCCAACCTGCCGAACGCCCTCAACTATCTGGCCCAGCTGTACGTCGCCATGGGCCTGGAGGGCGAAGCTGTCACGGCCCTGTGCGAGGCACGCGACTTCGACGAGGCGCAGGGCGGCCCGAGCGGCTGGCACGCCTACAACACCGCACTTCTCGCCCTGCTCCTCAGCCGGGACTCCCGTGACCCCGAGGAGAGGTCGCGCAGCCGGGTACTGGCTGAGGAGGCCTGGCGCGAAACGGAACAGACCTGGCTGGTCGACCTGGTCCCCATCGTCCGCAACCTGTACGCGGAGGTCGTGGTGGCCTTGGCGGACGGCGACGCGGCCGAGCTGGACCTGGCGGGGCGGCTCACCGACGAGACGCTCCGTGAGACGTCCCTGACCGGGATGGTCCGCAGCGAGGTGGCCGCCCTCTCTCTGCGCAGCCGCATTCACCTGCGGCAAGGGGACACCGCAGCGGCGTCCCGGCTCGCCCGGCAGGCGATCACGGTCCTGGAGGAGGTCGGCGACCTGCCTGCGCTGCGCACCGAGGAGGTACTCCACCACGCGGCGGTCGTCCTGAGGGCGACGGACGGCGCCGCCGAGGCGGATGAGTTGGCCCGGCAGGCCCGAGAGGTGGTGGCCCGCAAGGCGGACCTGATCCACAGCCCGACGGACCGGGACCGGTTCCTGCGGGACGTACCGCTCAATCGGGAGATCCTTGACGGGGGACAGACGGGCCTGCAGGCGGACCTCCCGACCGGCTGACCCGCTGCAGCGCGGCACCGCCCCCGTCGCAGGGCGCGCAGGAGTTCAGAGCGGCAGCTGTTCGACCACGCTCGTGCCGCTGCCCTTCTGGGACTCCCAGGTCCACGTCTCCTCCAGGCGCAGGCGGCCGTCGGGGAGCTGTGTCAGGAGTGAGGTGCAATGCCCGGACGCGGTCGTGCCGTCGAGGCGGAGCTGGACGTAGCGGAAGTCGATGGTGCGGCCGGCCCGGGTGCCGACGAGGTAGCCCATGGCCACGTCGCCGCCCCGGTATTCGGCCCAGACCCGGTCGTCCTGCTCGTGGTACTCGAACCGGGTCTGCCGGCCGACCTGGCCGGGGGACTGGTCGGCCACGGGGGCGAAGACGAGGCCGTCGAGCGAGCGTGGCACTGGTGACTCCTGGAGGAAGGCGATCCGGGGTACGAGCTTGGAACTGCACGGGGTCGTCCCGGCCGGCCTCAGGTCGGCTTGCGCCACACGGAGATGTGCTTCGCGGAGTCCTGGGTGAACGGCGCCCCGTCCCAGTCCGCGACGCGGCGTTCCCTCTCGAGCCCGGCGATCCGTGCCATCAGGTCCAGCTCGGCCGGCCAGGCGTAGCGGTGCCGGGAGTGGTCGCGGCGGTAGCGGCCGTCGTCGCCGTCGCGGGTGAAGTGGTGCGAGACGAGAACCTGCTCGACGAGGTCGAAGGTGTCGAAGCCCAGATGCTGCTCGGAGACGTCGAACGGCACCGCGACCTGTCCGGGCGGCAGGAACCGCAGCGGCGGCACGCCCAGCTCGATGACGAACCGGCCGCCGGGCTCCAGATGACGTGCGGCGTTGCGGAAGCACTCGACCTGCTCGTCCTGCGTGAGCAGGTTCGTGATGGTGTTGTAGACGAGATAGACCAGGGCGAATTTCCCGGGAACGACCGTGGTGGCCATGTCCCCGATGACCACCGGGAGCGTGTCCTCGTCGATCTTGCGCCGCAGCACCGCTGCCATGTGCTCGGACAGTTCGATGCCCACGACCGGCACGCCGCGTTGGCGGAGCGGGACGCCCACTCGTCCGGTCCCGATGGCGAACTCCAGTGCCCGGCCGTTTCCGGCGAGCTCGGCGAGGAAGGCGAGAGCCGGTCCGAGAGCGGCGGCCGAGGACGTTTCGGTCTCCTCGGCGTCGTAGCGTTCGGCGGTCGCACGGGTCCACAGCTCACTGCTCGTCACGGGCGGCCACTCTGCCGGGTACCGAGGGGTGCTGTCGACGCATTTACCTTCCGCCGGCTCCGATCGGACACCGCCACCGGCCGGTGGCCGCGGCGACGGGGATCGCGGCGGACACCGGCCGGTGGGTGCGTGGGGGAGGCGTACGGGCTACATGGGGTCCATGCCCCGGTCGTCCATACGGCCCTCCTGCTCGCTCTGCTCCTGGAGGCGGCGGGCCTTCTCCTTCAGCCGGCGGCGCTCTTCCGGGTCGGTGGACCGCTCGGCCGCGTCGTTCAGCTCCTTGGCCTTGGCGCGCATCTGCTGGGACCGGCCGCGGGACTCACCTGAAACGCTCATGATCGCTCCTTGGATCTGTGGGGGAGAGCGGGCGGATTCAGCGAACCAGTCCTGCCGTGCCCTCGCATCTCGAGGCGTCACCGAGTGTGAGTCGCCCCCCAGGCCTGCGACGGACGCGGGCGGTCAGTCCGTGTCCGACCCGAGGGCGGTCGTGAGGGTGAACAGGGCCCCGTCCGGGTCGCGGAGCGTCACCCACCGCTCCACGGCGTTCGAGGTGACGTCCGAAACGGCCCGCCCGCCCAGCGAGACGGCCGCCTCCACCGCCGGACGGAGCTTCGGCACCCGGAAGTGGACGTGCCAGCGCGGCCGGGTGTGCGGGGAGTAGGAGGCGATCTCCACTGGGCCGCTGTTCAGGCGGGCGACGGGTTCGCCGTCCTGCCGCAGCACGACCTGATCCTCCTCGTACGAGACCTCGCAGCAGCCGGCCCGGCCGGTCGCCCACTCCAGCACCGCGCCGTAGAACATCGCCGCGTCCAGCGCGTTCCTGGTGCGCAGTTCCAGCCAGGCGGGTGACGGGCCCCTGCCCACCCGCCAGTCCGCCTCCACGTTGCCCTCCCAGATCCCGAAGACGGCGCCGTCCGGGTCGGCGACGAGCGCGGCGCGTCCGGCGGAGCCGAAGGAGACCGGGCCGACCGCGATCGTGCCCGTCCGCTCCCGGATCCGGTCCACCGCCACATCGGCGTCGTCCACGGCGAAGTAGGGGGTCCAGGCCGCGGCGACCCCCAGGTCCGCGGCCAGCGCGCCGATGCCCGCGACCGGCACCCGGCCCTGGAACGCCACCGAGAACGCCTCGCCGAGCCGGGCCGGGCGGAACCTCCAGCCCACGACCGCGCCGTAGAAATGCTGGGCCGTACCGAGGTCGCGCGTCATCAGGCTCACCCAGCACGGGGCCCCGAAGACCTCCTTCGTCGAAATCTCCACCGTTCGCTCCGTCCCTGATGAGCCACCGCTACCCCTCCCATTCTGGTGCTTTTCATGACGATCTTCGCGCTCCACGGCCGCGAACGCGCACAGAAAGTGTCCAATAATCACGCTCCGTGGCGATCCCCTCCGGTGGCGCGCGGCGATAGCCTCGGTCCCGGACGCGCCCGCAGCCCCGGAAGGCAGGTCTCCCATGGCCGGATCCCAGATTCCCGTGATCGATCTCGGGCCGTGGCGGTCCGGCGGACCCGAGGCGCGCGCCCGCACGGCCGCCCGCGTCGACGAGGCCCTGCGCGCGGCTGGCTTCCTTCTGGTGACCGGGCACGGCGTGGACCCCTCGCTGCCCGCGCGGATCCGGGAGGCGGCGGGTGAGTTCTTCCGGCTGCCCGTGAGCGCGAAGGAGCCGTACGCCGTCACCGTCGGCGGCCGGGGCTGGCTCGGCCCCGGCGCGGAGGCCAACAGCTACGCCGAGGGCGCGGCCTCGCCGCCGGACCTCAAGGAGTCGTGGTCCTTCGCGGCCGAGGACCCCACCGGGATCTCCTCCGTGGACGCCGAATGGTTCGTGCCCAATGTCTGGCCCGCCGAAGTGCCGCAGCTGAGGCCGCTGGTGACGGAATACCTGCGCCTGATGCGGGCGCTCTCCGACGAACTGCTGGAACTCCTCGCCGTCGCGCTGGGCCTGGCCGAGGACTACTTCACCCGCCACACGTCACACCCCACCTGGGGGTTCAACCTCAACTGGTACCCGGGCACCGAGGTCGTGGGCCCGCCCCTGCCCGGCCAGTTCCGCATCGGGGCGCACACCGACTTCGGCACGGTCACGGTCCTCGACCGGCAGCTGGGCGCGGGCGGGCTCCAGATCCACACCGACGCCGACGGCTGGCAGGACGCGCCCTTCGACCCCGCGGCGCTCACCGTCAACATCGGCGACCTGATGGCCCGCTGGACGGGCGACCGCTGGCGCGCGGGCCGCCACCGCGTACTGCCTCCGCCCGCCGACACACCCGCCGAGGAGCTGATCTCCCTCGTCTACTTCTACGAATGCGATCCGCACACCCGGGTGGAGTCCCTGCCCGCCCCCGTCGGACGGGTGGTGCACGATCCCGTCGACTCCCACACGTACCTGCGGGGCAAACTCGACGCCATCAGCGTGGCTACGACTCAGGACTGACCCGGTGCCTCCGCCTCCCTCCGGGGGCTGACGGCCGGTCCACCTCACAGGCTGACGCTCCACCAGAACCGCGCGCATAGCGTGACGTTCATGAAGAACCGCAGAACCGCCGCAGCCCTGACCCTGGCCGCGATCCTCCTGCCCCTCCCGCTCGCCACCGCCGGCACCTCGGCCGCCGCGGACACCTCCGTCAGTGCCGGCCCGGTGGGGACCGACGACCGCCGCACCACGACCACGGTGGAACTCCCGCGCCCCACCGGCCGTTTCGCGGTCGGCCGGGAGGACCTGCACCTGGTGGACCGCAGCCGCACCGACCCCTGGGCCGCCTCCGGTCCGCGCGAGCTGATGGTCACCATGCGCTACCCGGCGCGCCACGACACCGGCCGGACCACCCGCTACCTCACCTCCGAGGAGGCCCGCCTGCTGCTCGTCGACCGCGGGCTGGACCAGGTGATCCCGGTCGAGACCCTGACCGGCACCCGGACCCACGGCCGGACGGGCGCCCGCCCGGTCGCCGGGCGCTACCCGCTGATCGTGCTCTCCCCGGGCTTCACCGTCCACCGGTCCACGCTCACCGCGCTCGCCGAGGACCTGGCCTCCCGCGGCTACGTCGTCGCCGCGGTGGACCACGCGTACGAGAGCGTGGGGACCGCCTTCCCCGGCGGGCGCGTGCTGACGTGCCTGGCCTGCGAGAAGGTCCAGGACGAGGCCGGCTACCGGACCGTGGGTGAAACCCGGGCCCGTGACGTGTCCTTCCTCCTGGACCGTCTCACCGGACGCAACCCCGCCTGGCGCCACGCCGGACTCATCGACAAGGGCCGCATCGCGATGGCCGGCCACTCCATCGGCGGCTCCTCGACCGCCGCCGCGATGGCGGCCGACGGCAGGATCCGGGCCGGGATCAACATGGACGGCGGCTTCTCCACCCCGGTCCCCGCGGCCGGCCTCGGCGGGCGCCCCTTCATGCTGCTCGGCGCCCAGGAGCGTGGCCCCGGCGGCAATGCCAGCTGGGACCGCGACTGGCCGCTGCTCGACGGCTGGAAGCGCTGGATCACCTTCGCCGGCTCCGGCCACTTCACCTTCACCGACTTCCCGGCGATCGGCCAGCAGCTGGGCCTGCCCGACGAGGAGGCCCCGCTGCCCGGCGCCCGCTCCGTCGAACTGACCCGCCGCTACGCCGCCGCCTTCTTCGACCAGCACCTGGGAGGCCGCCCGCAGCCCGTGCTCGACGGCCCGTCCCCCGATGCGCCGGAGGTCCGCTTCCACACCCCCTGACCCGGTGGGCGAGGGGGCCGGTCAGACCACCGTCACCGGGTGGCGCACCACCGCGTCGAAGAGGTAGCCCTCCGGAACCACCAGGCGGACCGGCCCGCCGTGGTCGGGCGGCAGCGGCTGCCCGTTCATCTCGTAGGCCAGCAGGACGTCGTCCAGCGCCTTGGAGACCGGCAGCGGGCGCCGCACCCGGCCCAGGTTCACCCCGTGCGCCACCACCTGGTCGTCCAGGGCGTCACACCAGCAAGGGACCGCCGCAGCGTTCGGCGCCGTCCTTCATCGCGATCAGATTGGCCACCACGTAAGAGATCTGGTTCCGGGAGTGCCACTCGGTCGGGAAGTAGGTGACCAGACGTGAGTTCTGGAATCGGGCCTGGATCTCCGGTACGAAGGCACGGTACTGATCGTCGGTGTAGTACCAGAACGAGTTCTCGTTGTAGTAGGCGACATGTGTCGGGTCCTGGTAGGCGCCCCGGCCGTCGGAGCTGGGAGTGAGGGTGAGGAGCATGCCGCCCGGTGCCAGCAGCCGGTACAACTCATTGATCAGTGGAACCTTCGCGGGTACGTGCTCCAGGAAGTCCACCGCCCTGAGCAGACCGACCGAGTCGTCCGGGAGGTCCAGGGGTGCGGGCAGCGTCGCAATGATGTCGACGCCGTCCCGTGCGTACTGGTCCACTCCCAGGTAGCCGGGCTGCTTGCGGTGCGCGGCGCCGAGGTCCAGCGCGAGCAGCCCGCGCCGCTTGGTCCAGGCGAGCGCGTTGGGCTCGATGTACTTGTCGTACAGGGCGACGGTCTCGCGCTGAATGTGCGCGTTGATCTCGGTGTCGCGCTGGGTGTTTTCGGGATGCATGCGTTGCATGTACAGGCATCGCGGGATGCGGTGGAAGTCACCGGCTTGGAAGAGACGGCACATCAAGTCCTGGTCGTCCAGCACCGTGCGCGTGGCGTCGTACCCGCCGACCTGCTCGTACGCCTCCCTGCGGAACGCCCGCACATGGTTGGGGGCGTACCAGATGTACGAGACGTTGTGCGGCGTCGGTGCCATGGCGACGGCTTGCAGGAGGCGGCGACCGTCGACGTCCACCTCCTCGTACTGCCAGCCGTTCGCCTCGTTGAACCGTGTGTCGTCCCGGCTTCCGTCCTCGGTGATCTGAGCGGTGTGGCTGTAGACGAAGACGACGTCGGGATGCTCGTCGAAGGCCTTCGCCAGTTCCGCCAGGCAGTCCTTCGCCAGCAGGTCGTCGTGGTCGAGCTCGACAAGGATCTCGCCGCGTGCCACTTCGCAGGCACGGCGTTTGGCGGCTCCAACCCCCCGGATGTCGTCCGCGATCTCCAACCGGACACGGTCGTCAGGGCGTTCCGGCCGCCACCGCGCGCCGTTGTTCAGGAGGACGATCCACTCCCAGTCGGAGCAGGTCTGCGCTTGCAGGGTCGCGAGGCATTCGTCCAGGAAACGCGGTCGGTGGCTGGGGGTGAAGACGGAGAACCTCGGGGTCGGGGAAGAAGTCATTCCGTGGTACCTACCTGAGTGTCTGTCAGTGCTGCGCTCGCGGAATCCCGGAACTCCTCCGGGACGAACTGTAGAAGCGATGGGTCGGCGCGGACGGCGAGGCCGAAGGTGTCCTTGGCCTCGTCTTCCAGGCCCTTCTTCGCCAGGGCCTGTCCAAGGTGCAGATGGGCCGTGGCGGCCTTCGGGTCGGCCCCCACGATGTGCCGCAGGATCGCGATGGCCTGGTCGGGGTGGTTCGACTCGATCAGGAGCGCCTTGTTGTAGAGGGCCGATTCGAAATTCGGGTCGATCTTGAGGGCGTGGTCGTAGGCCGTGCGTGCGTCGGCTGTCCTGTTGCCGTGCTGGGCGATGACGCCGAGGTTGTACCAGGCGAGTTTGGCGGCGGGGTTCACGTTCAGGTCCAGGACCTGTCGGAAGCTCTGCGTCGCCCCGGAGAAATCCTTGTTCTCACCCTGCTTGATGCCCACTCGGAGCAGTGCCTCCGCCCGCGCGGCACGCTTGGCCACGGGAGATTCGGGCCCGGACGCAGTCGCAGGGCTGGCCTTGGGGTCTCCTGCGAGCAGCTGAACCCAACCGGTCGCAGCATTGGAGACCACGACTGCCGCGGCGAGTCCGGTCCACAGTACGATCCGCATTTTCACAGGGGGTCTACCTCACCGATCCGGTAACGCGACTGGAGCGGGCGGCATGAGCAAGCACCGTCGACTGCGCGGACGATGCTCGCGGGGGGCGTCGCCCAGTGCGGCCGTGCGCGCCGGCCGGCCGGGCAGGAGCCTTCACGGCTCCGGGGCTCACGGCGCGCATACCGCGTAGACGGTGATGGTGCGTACGTCGTCCGCGGTGGCCTGCCAGCCGGTAGCCGGAGAACCCCCGGTAGGACGGCTGATGATCATCTTGAGGCCGCCTGCCCCGTTGGTCAGGAAGCCGCCGCCGACGGCGAATTTACCGGCGGGGCACAGGACAACGGCGTTGCCCGTGACGCTGGTAGCCGTGACGACCGAGCTCTGCGCCCCGGAGCTCGTGCCCTGGAACCCTTGGAAGCCCTGGTTGCCCTGAGTGCCCTGCGCACCGGGGCCGCCCTGACTTCCCTGGGCACCGGCACCGCCCTGGAATCCCTGCGTGCCCTGCGGACCGACGTTGCCTTGGCTGCCTTGCGTGCCGGTGCTGCCCTGGGCGCCCTGCGCGCCCGCAGCTCCTTGGCCGCCCTGTGCTCCGGTGCCGCCCTGGAAGCCCTGGAAGCCTTGGAAGCCCTGGGTGCCCTGGGATCCGGCTCCGCCCTGGGAGCCCTGATTGCCCTGGGTGCCTTGCGTGCCGACGCTGCCCTGGGTGCCTTGCGTGCCGGTGCTGCCCTGGGCGCCCTGCGCGCCCGCAACTCCTTGGCCGCCCTGTGCTCCGGTGCCGCCCTGGAAGCCCTGGAAGCCTTGGAAGCCCTGGGTGCCCTGGGATCCGGCTCCGCCCTGGGAGCCC
>NZ_JBVIWA010000003.1:84799-87824 GCF_055595065.1 Streptomyces sp. NPDC040545 | reverse complement strand
CCTGATTGCCCTGCGTGCCCTGCGGGCCGACGCTGCCCTGGGTGCCTTGCGCGCCGATACTGCCCTGGGTGCCTTGCGTGCCGGTGCTGCCCTGGGTGCCCTGGACGCCGGCTCCGCCCTGGAAGCCCTGGCTGCCCTGGGTCCCCTGGCTGCCCTGTGTGCCGGTGTCGCCCTGGAAGCCCTGGCTGCCTTGTGTGCCTTGTGTGCCGATGTCGCCCTGGAAACCTTGACTGCCCTGGACTCCGACGTCGCCCTGGCTGCCCTGGCCGCCCTGTGCTCCGGTGCCGCCCTGGAAGCCCTGGCTGCCCTGGGTCCCCTGGCTGCCCTGAACTCCGGCTCCGCCCTGGAACCCCTGGCTGCCCTGGAACCCCTGGCTGCCCTGGTTCCCCTGCACACCGGTTACGCCCTGGCTGCCTTGGCTGCCCTGGAACCCCTGGGTGCCGGGACTGCCCTGGCTGCCCTGCGGGCCGGCTCCCGAACCACCCGGGCTGCCCTGCGCACCCTGGAAACCCTGCGGACCGATACCGCCCTGAGCACCCTGCACACCGGCTCCGCCCTGGACACCGGGACCACCCTGGGTGCCAGGGACGCCCGGGGATCCCGGTGTGCCCATGTCGCCCTGCGTCCCCTGACTGCCCTGACTGCCGGAACCACCCTGGTTACCCTGCAGACCCTGGCTGCCGAGCCCGCCCTGACTGCCCTGCGTGCCGCTCTCGCCCTGGCTCCCCTGGGTTCCGATTCCCTGGAACCCTTGCGCACCGGTGTCGCCCTGGAACCCCTGGCTGCCCTGGGTTCCTTGCGCACCGGTGTCGCCCTGGAACCCCTGGCTGCCCTGCGCTCCGCCGTCGCCTTGGCTGCCCTGCGAGCCGGCGCCGCCCTGGCTGCCCTGCGGCCCGGTACCGCCCTGGCTCCCCTGGAAACCCTGCGTCCCCATATCGCCCTGGCTGCCCTGGACTCCGATACCGCCCTGGCTACCCTGCGGCCCGGTACCGCCCTGGCTGCCCTGCGCGCCTTCGTCGCCTTGGCTGCCCTGACTGCCCTGACTGCCTGTGCTGCCCTGGCTTCCCTGGACTCCGGCGCCGCCTTGGCTGCCCTGATTGCCCTGCGCGCCTTCGTCGCCTTGGCTGCCCTGCGAGCCGGCGCCGCCCTGGCTGCCCTGCGGCCCGGTACCGCCCTGGGTGCCCTCCGCTCCGGCGTCGCCTTGCGTGCCCTGGCTGCCCTGGACTCCGATACCGCCCTGGCTGCCCTGCGGTCCGGTACCGCCCTGGCTCCCCTGGAAACCCTGCGTCCCCATATCGCCCTGGCCGCCCTGGACTCCGGCGTCGCCTTGGCTGCCCTGGGTGCCCTGGGTGCCGATACCGCCCTGGCCGCCCTGGCTGCCCTGGGTCCCCTGGCTGCCCTGGACTCCGGCTCCGCCCTGGAAGCCCTGGCTGCCCTGGAACCCCTGACTGCCCTGGAACCCCGGCACACCGGCTCCGCCCTGACTGCCTTGGCTGCCCTGGAACCCCTGGGGGCCGGAGCTGCCCTGGCTGCCCTGCGGGCCGGCTCCCGAACCACCCGGGCTGCCCTGCGCACCCTGGAAACCCTGCGGGCCGATACCGCCCTGGGTACCCTGCACACCGGCTCCGCCCTGGACACCGGGACCACCCTGGGTGCCGGGGACGCCCTGGGATCCCGGTGTGCCCATGTCGCCCTGCGTCCCCTGACTTCCCTGACTGCCGGAACCACCCTGACTTCCCTGGGCTCCGGTGCCACCCTCGCTGCCCTGGCTGCCCTGGGCTCCGGTACCGCCCTGGTTGCCCTGCGCACCGAGACTGCCCTGACTGCCCTGGCTTCCGGTGCCGCCTTCGGTGCCCTGGCTGCCCTGCGCTCCTGAACCGCCCTGACTGCCTTGGCTGCCGGGACCGCCCTGGAAGCCTTGGCTGCCCTGCGTTCCCTCGCCGCCCTGACTGCCCTGCGCACCGGCGTCGCCCTGGCTGCCCTGGCTGCCGGGGCCGCCCTGGCTGCCCTGGGCTCCGGTACCGCCTTCGCCGCCCTGAAGGCCCTGCGCACCGGCGTCGCCCTGGCTGCCCTGCGCACCGGGACCGCCCTGACTGCCCTGGGCTCCCGTACCGCCTTCGCCGCCCTGACTGCCCTGCACCCCCGCATCGCCCTGGCTGCCCTGGCTGCCGGGGCCGCCCTGGCTGCCCTGGCTGCCGACATCGCCCTGGCTGCCCTGACTTCCCTGCGTTCCCGCGTCACCTTGGCTGCCCTGGCTGCCGGGGCCGCCCTGGCTGCCCTGGCTGCCGCCGTCGCCTTGGCTGCCCTGACTTCCCTGCGTTCCCGCGTCACCTTGGCTGCCCTGCACACCGGAGCCGCCCTGGCTGCCCTGGACTCCGGCGCTGCCCTGGAAGCCCTGGCTGCCCTGGAATCCCTGGCTGCCCTGGTCCCCTTGTGCGCCCGTGCCGCCCTGCACTCCCTGGCTGCCTTGGCTGCCCTGGAACCCCTGGGGGCCGGAGCTGCCCTGGCTGCCCTGCGGGCCGGCTCCCGAACCACCCGGGCTGCCCTGCGCACCCTGGAAACCCTGCGGGCCGATACCGCCCTGGGTACCCTGCACACCGGCGCCGCCCTGGACACCGGGACCACCCTGGGTGCCGGGGACGCCCTGGGATCCTGGTGTGCCCATGCCACCCTGAAACCCCTGACCGCCTTGGGTTCCCTGGGTTCCGGCCCCGCCTTGATTGCCCTGATTTCCCTGGCTGCCGAGCCCGCCCTGACTGCCCTGCGAGCCGGTACTGCCCTGGTTGCCCTGCGCCCCGGCACCGCCCTGGCTGCCCTGGCTGCCCTGGGTTCCGGCGGTCCCCTGGCTTCCCTGGGGGCCGGCGTCTCCCTGACTGCCCTGCGCGCCGAGACCGCCCTGACTGCCCGAACCTCCCTGCGCCCCCGCATCGCCCTGACTGCCCTGCGAGCCGGTACTGCCCTGGTTGCCCTGCGCCCCGGCACCGCCCTGGCTGCCCTGGCTGCCCTGGGTTCCGGCGGTCCCCTG
>NZ_JBVIWA010000003.1:0-84703 GCF_055595065.1 Streptomyces sp. NPDC040545 | reverse complement strand
CCTGGCTTCCCTGCGGGCCGGCGTCTCCCTGACTGCCCTGCGCCCCGAGACCGCCTTGATTGCCCTGGTTGCCCTGGCTGCCGAGCCCGCCCTGACTGCCCTGCGAGCCGGTACTGCCCTGGTTGCCCTGCGCCCCGGCACCGCCCTGGCTGCCTTGGCTGCCCTGGGTTCCGGCGGTCCCCTGGCTTCCCTGGGGGCCGGCGTCTCCCTGACTGCCCTGCGCCCCGAGACCGCCCTGGTTGCCCTGACTTCCTTGCGGGCCTGCCCCGCCCTGGCTGCCCTGGGAACCGGTGCCCTGGCTGCCCTGCGTGCCCTGGAACCCCTGACTGCCCTGGGAGCCCTGACTGCCTTGTGAGCCCTGGGACCCGGTGCCCTGGCTGCCCTGCGTGCCCTGGAATCCCTGCGTGCCTTGGAACCCCTGCGTGCCTTGGAACCCCTGCGTGCCCTGGAATCCCTGCGTGCCCTGCGTGCCCTGCGTGCCCTGGTTGCCTTGGGAGCCCTGGGGGCCTGGTGGGTGGGGGTGCGGGCGCGGGTGCTCATGAGGCGCGTCATTGCCCGTCCCATGGCCGCCTGGTTCGTCACGATGCCCGCCTGGTTCGTCCCCATGGCCACCTGGTTCGTCACCATGCCCACCTGGTTCGTCACCATGGCCACTGTCACCACCGTGGCCACCGTCGTCATCGGCCCTCCGCGGTGGGCGGGGCTCGAAATCGGCACTCACGGCACCGTTCGAGCCTGGCACACCGATGGAGTAGTCGACGGACATAGCTGTCGCGTTGGCCGGAGCGGTCGTTGACGAACCGAGATTGACAAGCAAGCCAAGAGTCCCCGACGCCGCGAGCGTAGTGACGGCCCGGACCCACGATCTGCGAAGAGACTGACGCTTCATGACGGAACCTTTCCGCAGGCTGAAAACTGATACGCCGAGGGGGGTGACGGGTCACATGGGCATGCCACACCACACGCCGGACGGCATGAATGAGCGCCCAAGCCGTTGCGCAGTCGTGCCAGCAGCAGTGTGCCGGGACCCGATTCAACGCCGACGGTTGACAGCGCATGTCGCCGCACTTCATTCAATTGGCGCATGGGCCTGCATTCGGGCTGCTCGCCCTTCGCTCCTGAGGTCTGTCCGCGGCTGAACGACAGGAGTAGATGCCCTCCGCCAGGGATCATGTCGGGTTGGATCTGTTCGAGCGACTCGCCGTTCGCCCGGCGGCGGAGCACGGTGTGCAGCATGTCCTCGGTGATGACGGGCGGCCGGCCGCCGTGCTTGCCCTTGCGGGCCGCCGCGTCGAGTCCTTCAAGGGTCGACTCCCGGATGTTCTCCCGCTCGGTCTCCGCCATTGCCGCGAAGAATCCGAACAGCAGACGGCCCGGCCCGCTCGGGTCGTACATCCCGGGCAGCGGCCCGGCGAGCATCTCCAGGACCAGGCCGTGGGCGGTGAGGTGGTCGGCGAGCGCGGTGAGTTCAGCGGCGTCGCGCCCGAGCCGCTTCATCTCGTACTCGGTGAAGATGACCCGGCGGTGCGGGGCGTGAGCCTTGATCCGGCGAGCCAGCGCGAGCGCGGCCTCGAACTGGGGGCGGACCCGGACGCGGGTGCTGATCTTCTCGGAGAACACCTTGTTGCGCGGGATGCCGTGCTTGGCGAGGGCGTCGAGCTGCGACTGGAGTTCCTGGGCGAGCGTCGAGCACCGGGCCTACCCGATGCGGATGTCGGAGGTCGGGGTGTCCGGCGCGAGGGCGAGCGGGACCGGGGCGCCACGGCTGACCGGGTCCGCGGTCGGCGGGGGTGGGTACGCGCAGCAGCTTGGCGAGCCTGGGCACCTTGGTGAAGCGGCCGGTGTGGTAGGTGTCGGCGACCGCGCCGGAGCGCGGGCGGCACGTTGAGCCGGGTTCGGCCCGGCAGCGCGGGCAGGGGTGGCGCTCGACGTGGTCCGCGTCGCTCGGGAAGGCTTCTTGAGGGACCGTCAGGACCCGGATGCTGTCACAAACGATTCGCAGAAGTGCCCCCGATCCGACTTTGAGTGAGGACGAGTTCTGCGAAGCGGAACGGCGCTTCACGTCCGCCGGACCCCGCGTTTGATCTTGCTCGCACAAAGGACTGTTTCTGACAGTAACGCGGCGTGCGACTACGGCTCCGCGTCGGCTCTTGCGGGTCATGAGTGCGGCTCTTGACCCTCACGTGACGTCAGGCTGCATAGTCGGTGCCGTGGAAGATCACTGGACCGTGGGGCGCGTGGCCGAGCTGGCCGGCGTGAGCGTCCGCACGCTGCATCACTATGACGAGATCGGGCTCGTGCGTCCGTCGGCGCGGACCGCGGGTGGGTACCGGGCCTACTCGGCGGGTGACGTCGAGCGGCTGAGGGAAGTGCTGGCCTACCGGCGGCTGGGCTTCGGGTTGCGGGAGGTTGCGGAACTGGTCGGCGACTCGTCCACCGACGCGGTCGCGCACCTGCGCCGACTGCGTGGCCTGCTGCTGGAGCGGCGTGATCGTGCTGACGCCATGGTGGCGGCCATTGACAGGGAACTTGAGGCACGGGCGAGGGGACTGAAGGTGACACCGGAGGAGCAACTGGGGATGCTCGGTGCACGGCTGTACGACGCGATCGGCGGCGCTTACACGGCGACGCGGCGTACCGAGCCGCGGATCGCAGCGCAGATCTTGGACGCGCTCGGGGACGCGCGGACGGTGCTGAATGTCGGGGCCGGCACCGGCTCCTACGAGCCGGCTGATCGCGAGGTGACCGCGGTGGAGCCGTCGGAGGTCATGCGGCGTCAGCGGCCTGCCGGCGCGGCGCCGTGCGTGGCCGCCGCCGCGGAGAGCCTGCCGTTCGAGGACCACTCCTTCGACGTCGCGATGGCCGTCTCCACTGTTCACCACTGGGGGGACCCGATAGCGGGGCTGCGCGAGATGCGGCGCGTGGCCCGCCGCGTGGTGGTGCTGACGTTCGACACCGACGAGCCCGGATGGCAGGACCGGTTCTGGCTTACCCGCGACTACCTGCCCGAGTTCGCCACCGTCCTCGCAGAATTTCCCTCACTTGCGGGGATGGCCGACGCGATCGGCGCCCGCGCTGAGCCGGTGCCCATCCCGTGGGACTGCACGGACGGCCTGTTCGAGGCGTACTGGCGCAGACCGGGGGCGTATCTGGAGGAGCACGTCCGCCGTGCGATGTCGGTGTGGACGAGGGTCGGGCCGGACGCCGAGCAGCGGGCGGTGCGAGGCCTCCGCGACGACCTCGACTCCGGCCGGTGGGCTGAGCGCAACAGCGACCTCGCCCACCTCGACACGGCGGACCTCGGCCTCCGCCTGCTCATAGCTTGAATGGGCACCGGTCCGGCTCAACTTCCCTGAAATAGCCACGTTGAGTAACGGATTGGCTTGGCCTGGGCTCCAGGTACAGTCGGAGCGCCCCGTGAGATCGTGCTCGCACAGGAGTCCTCCTTGATCGAACCGGACCGCTTCGCCCTTCTCATAGTCAAGCCAGACGGAGTGGCCCAGCACCTCACTCGGCTCATCTCCCTCTGGACACGCGACCGCGGCTACAAGCTGCGCGGGTTCCTGGAGCTGATCCTGAGCCCGGAGCACCAGCTCATCCTTGACGCGGACACTCACGTCGGCTGCCGGATCGATCGGCAGCTGAGCGAGGTGTTTTACGGCTTGGGGCCGGCGCACGCCTTGCTCCTGGAGCGGGAGGACAGCCGGTCCTCGGACGAAAGGTCGGCTGCAGCCGAGCTCGCGGGCCACGCAGGGGATGCCCTTCCCCACCGGGCCCGACCGGGCACTCTGCGCGGCGATTTCGGGGCCCTGAACCCCGTCTTCAACCTGGTTCACGCAACCAACAGCACCGACGACCTCGACCGGGACGCCCGGGCCCTCTTCGACCGCCCTCTCGATGAACTCCTCGGACTGAACGGTGCCAGACCGGATGGAATAGCGCAGACCCCGCACCTACTGCGCCCGTTCAAGCTGTGGAGCAGTGTGGCGGACGTCCTGGCCGCCTGGCTGGGACCGGAGGTTGTACGGCCCATCGACTGGCCTGCCGACTCCCACGGCCCGTCCCACCCGGCGGTCGGCGCCGCCCTGATGGCCTGCGCTCGCGCCGCAGAGCGAGCCGGAGGCGAGGATGGCGAAGTGCTGACGGGAGTGCTGGACGGGAACACCTCCTACGTGCAGTTCGCCCGCCAGGTTCCGGCGGTGGACACATGGCACGGATACCTCACATACACGACGCTGCGTCACTTGACGCTGTGCGCCGACACCCCGTGAGCCTTGATCGCTGCTGGCCTCGGCGTTCGCGGTACAGCGCCGCTCAGTCACGCTAGTAGGACGCTCTCGCGAAGGAGCTGGAAACCTGCGCGGCCGAACATCTGGCGCTTGAGCATCTTGATCCGGTTGACATGGCCTTCGACGACGCCGGAGTTCCAGGGGAGGGCGAGTCCTGCGATGACGGTGTCCCGGTCGCGGTTCGATGCCGGCGGCGAGGGTGTGCAGGCTGGGCAGGTCGTCTTGGCGGACCGCGTCGAGCCGTCCCGGGAACCGTTCGCCCTGGCGCTCGGCGAGCATGACGGCGAACGAGCGGACGTGCCGGGTCAGGGCGTCCAGCTCGGGGCACCGAGCCAAGACAGTCTTGAGCTGGAGCTGTTCGGCCTCGGACAGTGCCGTGGGCCGCCGGAGAATCCAACCGGCGACGGTGCGGGGCGACAGCGGCTGCCCGGTCACCGGCCGCGGTGCGGACCGTAGCCAGCGCCAACAGCCGCCCGGCGGCCTTTCCGTGAAACCCAGCGGCAGCCGCGTCCCCTGTGCTAGCCGACCATGATCAAATTCAGCGGCACTTTCTGTACCGCAACTACTCACACCCGCACACGGTCGGCAGGCCGCCCAAGGCCTGCATTCTTCGGGGGCTCCTCTTGTACGCCCGGCCACAGGCCGCCGACGTGAACGACGGGCCGAGGCGTGGCCGTGTCCTCCGGATGACGGCACCCACACGGTGCCTGGGGTGGGCTCGCGGGAAAACCGTCGTCCCCGAGCAGTGCGGCGTTCCCCACGCGCGGAGCCGCAGGCTGCCGTCATACACGCGGCCGACACCAAGACAGGCCGTCAGGGGCGGGAGCCACCGGCCGCCCCTGACCACCTCCACCCTCTACATGTGGGGCCGGCCGTAGTACTGGCCGAACCGCTCCAGGTAGTTGGACTCGCCGGCCTGTTTGGCCTCGTCGTACTCCGGGGCGTCCTTGATCTGGTCCTTCGTCCGGTTGACGTAGACCGTCTCCCCGATCATGTCGATGCGCTCGATGGTCCCGGCCGGCAGCAGCACATGCTTGCCGAAGATCCACACCCCCGTGTCCACGACCAGGTAGGAGGCGCCGACATCCTCGGAATGCTTGTCGATCTTGCCGATGTTGCCGTCGGTGGCCTCGACCTTGTAGCCGACGATGTCGGTGCCCCGCAGGTATCCCGCGTTGGGGTGGTACCCCCAGATGTCGAACCCGTTCACAGCGACGCCTTTCGGTTGTCAATGACTACGGACAACCTGACCGGATCGCACCGAACGCAAAACCCAAGCACGGGAAAGCCACTCCGCTGCCTGCCGCGCGCGGGCTCCCGAACGCGACGCGTCGAGCGGTTCGCTCGTGTCATCGAACAGGCGCGCTCACGCATATCGGCGGCGTGGGCGTGAGTTCGGCGGGGAGGGCGCCGAGTGGCGCTGTGGACTGCCACGGGTCCTCAGCCGGCGAGGGTGACGAGCCTTTGGTATGCCAGTTGGTCTTGTCGTCTGGCCGTGAGGTGGACGTGGACGTCCGGGAGGTACTCCTTCAGGAGGGTGTAGCCGGCTGTGTAGGCCTCTTCCTCGGCTTCGGCTTCTGCCGGCATCCAGAGGATCAGCAGCGGTTCTTGTCGGCGTGCGCCCTGCGGGGTGGCGAAGGACAGCTCGTGGACGACCAGGCGCGCCTGGTCCGCGGGCAGGGCCGAAACCAGCTCGTCATGGGTCAGATTGCCCTCCAGCTCCGGCGTCAGCACACCCGGGGTCTCCGCGAAGCGGAGGATCACGGTATTGATCTCCCGTCTCTGCCTCAGGTGGTGGAGGGCATCGCGGCTGCCTTCCGTCAGGCTGATCGGGCTGCTCACGAAAACCTCGCGTCGCTCGTGGCTTGGGGGTCAGCCGGGGGGTCAGCCTTCCACCCCGGTGGGTGTGACGGCTTCGGGCCGGCCTCGGGCAGCAGGCCGAGCATGTCCAGCAGCAACACGAGATCTCCTGGGTCGACGGCGCGGGAAGCAACAGCGCGGCGCGCCGCCGCACGGTCCGCTGTCCCGGAGCACGCCAGGAGAGCCGGCGCGTCACAGCCAAAGGGATCCTTCACCCGCCGATCCCACCACGCCCGCTCGCCGGGTGCAGGCGAACTGCTCCAGGTGCGCAGGTCTGCGTCCCGGGGCCGCCTGCCGAGCCTTGTCGAGACCGGTGACCGCCGTGGCGATGCGGCGTTCACATGTCTGCCGCGCTGTTCGCCCCCCCCCCCGCATCCCGCGTGGCGGTCTCCCGGCGATGGGGCCCTGTCCGGACGCCCATCGCCGGGACATCTCGCCGATCCCGCCCGGTGGGGCGGGCCCTTTGGACGGGATCAGTCTCAGTCGGCGGGGAGGGCTGGTCGCCGAGCTGGGGGTCGGGCAGGCGGGTTCGGATCAGGTGTGCAGGCGGCTGTTGATCCCGTCGTGGCTGTCGGCCTGGTCCTCGTCGAACCAGTAGTCGCCCGCGGCCAGGTAGCGGAAGGAGTGCACGCTCTTGCCGGGAAGGGCGATGGTCACCGCCCGGGAGCCGTCCTTGCGGGGCATCAGGGTGTGGGTGCCGGGCTGCCAGTCGTTGAAGTCACCCACCACGCTGACCGGGCCGGGAGGCGTGTCGGCGGGCAGGACGAACGTGACCTGGGTGCGGTCCTTGAGCTGCTTGCGTTCCAGCACGGAATGACTCCTGGTGGCAGGGGCGGGCGGTCGCGCCCCATCATCTGGCCCACACCATCCGCCGGCCCGGGAACACGGCCGTGGCAGGGCCTTCCTTCACCCGCCCGGCATGCGAACCAAGCCGACTCGGCACGTCCGAGGCTCCTGCCTCCGGGCGCGGCCGGAACGGGTACGGCAACGCTCGACTGGCATACGGCGACCTGTCCGGGGCAGGCGCCGACTGGGGCGGGACCCGGTCTGTGCGCCTCCCACCCGGCACACCGGGCCCCACCCGTCGACAGGCCCTCGGGTGAGGGTCACACCGGCCCACTCTGGGCGCCGCCTGACGGTGCCCAACGGACACAACGTTGGGGTGACTGCCCGGTCGGCGGCTCCCTTGGCGAGGGATCGAACTCGCCTCGCCCCAAGCACCACGACTGACATGCGACTCCGCACCTCGGGAACTTAGGCTGGAGACGGCGGCCGGCGCGCTGAGCGGCCCGCGGCCGTCACCCGTGAGCACCTGCCCCACCTCCCCCTCCGCGCAGGTGCTCACCCAGACCCCTGTACCCGGTGGCGCGCTCGGGCCGGCACTGAACAGCGGCACCTCCTCCACGGTCACGTCCAGGCGTAGCCGTTTGAAGCGGACCGGGTGCCGGAAGACGCCGCCTCGGTCGACAGTGGTGTCGGCGCTGGTCTCCGCGACCAGCTCGGGGCGTACGAGGGTCACGTTCAGGATCCCGGCTGCCCCACGCCGATGCGAACCGCCGCCCCTGCCAGGGGTGTCCGGCATCGGCCGCGATGACGTTGCCGCCGACCAGACGCGCCGCTTCGGTTCGTAGCGGGGCTGGGCGGCCGATCGTGCGGAGGTCGCCGTAGGCGTCGCGGCGGCCCAGGAGGAGGAGCTGGGGTCGGATCATGGTGCCGGTGATCGCGCCGATGATCGCTTCCGTGGCATTCCGGCGGCGGAGTTTGTTGCGGCGGTGCGGCGTTGCAGTCCCTCGAAGGACAGCCGGCCTGCTTTGGTGTCCCATGCGACGAGCTCGCCGTCCAGGACCAGGCCGTCGGGCAGCTCGTCCGCCGCGGCGACGAGGTCGGGGAACCGGTCCTGGATGAGCGATCCGCGCCGGATCTGCAGCAGAAGGGCGCCGTCCGGCCCGGTGGGGGTGAACAGCAGGGTCCGATAGCCGTCGAATTTCTGCTCGAACGCCAGCTCGCCCAACACGCCGGGGCCCGGCACCGACTCCACGGCCTGCGCCAGCATCGGCTCCACCGGCGGACGCAACGTCATGACGGTGCGCGGCACCGGATCGGCGACGGGCAGGCCCGGCGCGGCCGAGGCCGTGCCGCCGCCCGCGGCCACGCCCAGTGGTACGGCGGCGGCCCCCACCGCGAACAGCTTCAGCAGATCCCGGCGGTCCACTCCGGCGGAGCGGGCGCGGCCGCCCGCCCACTGCCGCAGGCGCGTGCGGTCGTACCGGCTCTCGTCCGACAGATCGAGGGGCATGGCAGGAGCACTCCTCGGTCGCGGTTCCCACGGACCGCAGGGGCCCGGGGCGGGCTGCGGGAACCTTCCCGCGGCGATGTCCACGGACCCGCCACACTGCCGCAACGGCCGATTACCGCTGGTCGGCGGAGATTCGGCAGGATGTGGGCATGACCGAGATCCTTACCCCCCGACTCCTCCTCCGCCGCTGGACCGACGATGACCTCGTCCCCCTTTCGGAGATCAACGCCGACCCGGAGGTGATGCGCTGGATCGGCGAGGGCGAGACCCTCGATCTGGACGAGACGGCCGAGGAGATCGAGCGCTGGGAGGAGGAGTGGGACGAGGAGGGCTTCGGGCTCTTCGCCGTCGAGCTCCTCGGCTCCGGCGAGCTCATCGGAGCCGTCGGCCTCTCGGTCCTCGAGAACCTGCCGGACGCCCGGGCGGACGTGCAGATCAGCTGGCGGCTCGGCCGCCAGTACTGGGGCCAGGGCTATGCCTCCGAGGCCGCCCACGCCACCTTGGAGTTCGCACTCCAGGACCGCGGCCTGGACCGGGTCGTCGCGATCAACCGGATGAGCAACACCGATTCCGAGAACGTGATCCGCAAACTGGGCATGGTGATGGAACGCGACACCACCGACCCCCGCTACGGGACCTCCGTGCGGGTCCACGGCATCGACCTCACCGAGTACGAGGCCTGACGGGTCCGCCTGAGGTCCCGAGGGGCCTGAGAACCGTCCCGCGGTCCCCGCGCGGCGGACGCGCATCATCCGAGCGGCCGACCCCGGGGTCCTCCGGACCGCCCGCACGCTCCGTCCGCCGGTCGGACCCGGCGGGGGCTCCGGCGCGGCGAGCATGGACCGGGGGAGCGGGAGGACGTACCCGGCCCTCCCCGCCCGGAGCCGAGAGGTACACCATGAACGCGCACGACCGGCTACCCGCGTACGGCTGGCCCTGATCCCGTACCGCACCGCGACCGGCCCGGTCACCGACGGCGAGTACCGCGGCGGCGGCATGGGCATCGCGCTCTCGCCAGACGGCGCGCACGCCTACGCCGGGGTCGACGTCCCCGGCGACGGCAGGGTCCTGGAGGTCCTCGACACGGCGAAGAGCGAGGTCACCGCCCTCGTACCGGTGGGCCGGCGGCCCTTCGACGTGGACGTGTCACCGGACGGCGCCGAGGTCTACGTCACCGGCCACGACTCCTTCGACGTCACCGTCGTCGCGGCCGGCGCACTGCGGCCCCGCCGGATCGAGGTCGCCCCCTACGGCACCGAGGGCGGGCTCGCTTCCTGGCTCAAGCCGCACTACGCCGTCGTACGCCCCTCCGACGGAAGAGTGCTGTTCCCCTTCGAGGGCGAGCGGCTCGCCGGGGTCGACCCGCGGACCGGGCAGACCCGGATCGAAGCCATGACCGCCGACACCCACCAGCACGGCGCGGCCGTCACGGCCGACGGCCGGATCCTGGTGGTCGGCACGGGCACGGTGCGGCCCGGTGACGGCAGGGGCCCCTCGCACATCTCAGGCCGGAGCCTGCGCCCCGCCGCCCGCGCGGATCGCCGCGAGGGCGGCGGCGTGCAGGGCGGCCGGGGCGCCTCGGTGGGGCCGGGGGCTCCCGGTGAGCGTGTACCACTCGTCGGCGTCCTCGTACTGGACCTCGAACCGGACCAGGTCCCCGGCCGACACCGTGGTGCGCAGCGTGAGCGGACCGGTGATCACGCCGACCTCGTCGGTCATGGCGCCGCCCGGTCCCGCGAGCACCTCGTCCTGCCACCGGTGCGGCCGCGTCATGAGGCGCAGGTGTCCAGCATCGTGGTGAGCATCTTCTTCTCCGGTTCGGTCACGGTCAGTCCGTACGTGGATTTCACGGTGGTCCAGGCCCGCCCGTACTGGCACCAGCTCGCCTTGTCCGGCGGCTGCCACAGGTCAGGGCTCTGGTCACCCTTGGAACGGTTCGAGGCCGCGGTCACGGCCAGCAGCTGAGGACGGGTCAGATCGTTGGCGAAAGCCTTGCGCCGCGCGGAGTCCCAGCCCGCCGCGCCGGAACGCCAGCCCTCGGCGAGCGGCACCATGTGGTCGATGTCCATCTTCCCCGCGTCCGTGACGGTCACCCCGTCGTAGAGGCTCCTCCAGTTGCCGGACACGGCCTTGCACTCGGCGTCCTGGGTGACCTCGGTGCCGTCGCGCTTCAGGACCACCTCACGCGTGTCGCACTTGTTGCCCTGCTGCGCCCAGTGCGTGAACTTGTCCCTGCTGTAGCCGGCCATCGTGCCCACCGGCGCCACCTTGAGCGCCGCCAACTGGGTCCGTGCCACAGCGGTGGTGACCATACCGGGCAGTACGTCCCCACCGGCCGGTTTGGCGTCGCCGCCCGGTGAGTCCGGCGACTCCGGGGACTTCGGCGCCGCGGTGGACGGCGAACCCGCGGGCGCGGACGCCTTCGGATCCCCGCCGTCCGGCGCGGCCGGACCGGCGCACCCGGTGGCGGCGGCCAGCAGCAGCGCCACCAGCACCGCACCCGGCACACGTATCTGACGTCCCATAACCCCACCCCGAGCCGGTACCGCTCCGCACGCTGTCCCGCAGACACTACCCAGAACCGGACAATCAACCTACCAAGGGCCCTCCGGCGGGCGTTGTCAGTGGCTCTCGCTAGTCTCCCGGCATACCGCAGCTCAGGGGGGTCGGCTCCCCCCTGTCAGGGCTGCGCGGAACCGGACAGGACAGGCGGAGGGGCACGGTCTGATGGCATGGCTGGCGGCGGGCGAGGGGTACGAGATCGCCCTGGTGGAGGGACGGGTGGCGGCGAGGTCCGCCACCGGGCGGACGGCGGGACGGCAGTTGAAGACACTGCCCAAGGCGCTGAAGGACCACCCCGAGGTGGACCGGCTGCGCAGGCTGGCCGAATGGCTCGACCGGCACGAGGCGGCCTGCGCCGCACAGGTCGACAGCTGGATGGTCTCCTCGCTGCCCGTCCCGACCGAACTGCTCGCCCGGGTCTGGCCGGACGAGGCCTGGCAGAGCGCCCTGCGCGATGTGGCCGTCGTCGGCGACGACCCGGACGAGGTGGGCTTCCTGCGGGACGCCACCGCCTCGGGTGAGCTGAAGGTGGTCAACCTCGACGGCGAGACCGTCCGGCTCTCCCCGCGCACGGTGACCCTGCCGCACCCGGTGCTGCTGCCCGACCTGGACGACGTACGGGACTTCGCGGCCGAGCTGGGCATCGTCCAGCGGGTCGAGCAGATCCACCGGGCCACCTGGCACAAGCCCGCCGAGATCGCCGCCACCGCCACCGAGGTCCGCGACTACGCGGGCGGGGTCTTCCCCACCCGCTTCAGCCTCGCGGCCCGCGCCACGAGCCTCGGCTACCGGGTCTCCGGCGGCTACGCCACCTGCAAGGTCCGGGACGCGGGCACCGGGACGGAGGCCGCCGTGTGGATCGGCGAACCCTACTACGAGGACGAGATGACCACCGGCGCGCTGAGCTGGCACGACGAGGACGGCCGGGCGGTACGCCTGACGGAGGTCGGACCGGTGGCCTGGTCCGAAGGCATGCGGATGGCCGCGGCGCTCTACGCCGGGCGCAAGATCGAGGAGGGCGGGGACGCGTGAGCATCCACCAGGAAGACACCGAGATGAACAACGCCGAACTGCTGCTCAAGGCCGGTGCCGTACTGCCGCGGGACACCACCGGCGCCGGCAGCGACGTCGTGGAACTGACCGCGCGCTCCTACCGCCACCCCGGCCTCGGCGACGACCGGGTCGTGGTCCGGCTCGCCCCCGGCGAGCTGGGCGCGGCCGAGGACCTCGCCGCGGGCTTCCTGGGGCTCGTACGGGACGAGGGCGAGCCGCCCGTCGTCGGCCTGAGCCGGCGCCAGGCGCTCGGCTTCCCCGAATGGGTCCTCGTGCACCACCCCGAGGACGGCCACCACGCCCTCGCCGTCGTCCCCGAACTGGACCGGATCGCCCGGCAGGCCAAGACCAAGCCCAAGGCCGCCCTCGACGCCTGCCTCGAACTGGCCGGCCGCCTCGCCGCGTCCGTCCCGCACTTCCTGCCCCTCTTCCACGAGCAGGCCGCACGCCTCTTCCTCGCCGTCGAGAACACCACCTACGCCGCCCAGCTGTTCGGGCGGGCCCGGGACGCCGAGGCCCAGTACGGGCTGGCCATCGACGAGGACCGCCTCGACGCCGTCTTCCTCGAATTCGCCCTCGTCGGCGCCCTGCCGGTGAAGGTGCTCACCGGCTACGGCAAGGCCCTGGCCGGCCGCGTCACCCCCGCCGAGGCCTACGAGCGCTTCCGCCGCCTGTGCGTACGCCGCACCGCCGGCGGGCTGCCGCCCTCCGCCCAGGCCGCCGCCGAACTGCGCCGTCTCGCCCGCGCCGCGGGCCTGACCGGCACCGAACCCGAGCAGGACTACCTCGCCGAACTGCTGCCCCTGCCCGCGACCCTGCGCGCCGCGCTCGGCTGGTGGAAGGCACACCGCAGCGCCCTCGTGGCGCTCGCCCGCCGCGTGCCCGCCGTGCGCGGCACGCTCCTCGGACTGACCCCGCCCAGCGGCGACGGCGGCGAGTTCACCACCTTGTGGCTGGAGATCCTCGAGGAGTCCGGCGCCACCGCCGGCCTCGTCGACGGGGACCTGCCCGCCGAGCAGCGCTGCGCCGACGGCACGGCCGGCTGGCTGGAGCGCTTCCACGCCGCCCGCCACTCCGGCTGGGGCCGGCGCCCCACGCTCCCGCTCCTCCTCGACCTCGTCGAGCGCTGCGCCGCCCGGCTGCGCACCGAACTCGCCCGGCCCGAACGGGAAGCGGGCCTGCGCATCGGCGTCGAGGACACCGACCTCCTCGACCTGCTGCTCGCCCTGGACGTCCCGGTCACCGACCCCGAGGCCGACCCCGAGGGCCGGCGCCACCGGTACGACCACCTGAACCTGTCCGAGTGGGCCGACGCCGAGCAGCGCCGCGACCTGCTCGCCCTCGCCGCCGACCGGCGCTTCCACCCCGCCTTCCGCCGCGCGCTGAGCAATCTGAGCGACGGCTGCGCCGATGTCGTCCGGTGCGTCGCCGCCTCGCCCGGCGGCCGCCCGCTGCTGGCCGAATGGATGCGCGACGTCGCTCTCGCCTCCACCGCGGCCGGTCTGCCCGGGGTTCCCGAGGCCATCGCACGTCTGCGGTGGCTGCCCACCGAAGCCCTGGAACTCGCCCCGGAGGAAGTGGCCGCCGCCACGGCCGCCGACCTCGCCGAAACCCTGGCCCGGACCCTGCGCGGCGGCCTCTTCGAGGAACTGGCCTGGCCCTCCTGGGAGGAAGCCCTCGCAGAACTGAGCCCCGGCCAGGGCCGGGAGGCCCTGACCGTGGTGGAGGCCTGGCCGTACCTGATCGTCGCCAACCAGACCCAGGTCCGGGTCATCGACGCCGACTCCACCGTCCTCACGCACGACCTG
Source organism: Streptomyces sp. NPDC040545 (assembly GCF_055595065.1). Taxonomy (NCBI): domain Bacteria; kingdom Bacillati; phylum Actinomycetota; class Actinomycetes; order Kitasatosporales; family Streptomycetaceae; genus Streptomyces; species Streptomyces sp. NPDC040545. The sequence goes on along the minus strand of NZ_JBVIWA010000003.1, from coordinate 70,835 downwards.
CGCGTGCCGACCGGGACCTCGTACAACCACGGCTTCCACTACGTCGACGGTGAACTGCTCGTCTTCTGGTCCTCCTGGAGCACCAACGGGACCCAGGGCTACTGGCACCACTCGCCCGGCACCGTCCTCACCCTGGACACCGACCGCAGCCACTGGTCGCTGCGCACCGACCACCTCTCCCTGCCGCTCCCCGGCGGCGGGCGCGCCACCGGCGGCGGCGTCCTGCACCGCGGCGACACGAAGCTGCCGGACGAGCGGCCCCTGCTGTCCGACGGCACCTCGTACTGGGTGTGGCAGCGCCGCGACGAGCAGACCGGCCACGGCTGGCTCGAGTACGACCCCACCGGCGGGACCTACGGACGGTACTCGCTGCCCGCGTTCTTCACCGACGCGCTGCGTGCCGACGGGGACGCCGCCCTGCGCACCGGGCACTACACGTGGCTGCGGCCCGCGCCCACCGTGGACGGCTCGGTCCTCGGCGAGCCCGCCGACGGCCTGCTCGGCTGGCGCACCGTACGCCGCCCCGGCAACGGCTGGCAGGGCACCGACACCGGCGGCCGCACCGTCGCCGTGCCCGAGGGCCGCGAGGTGCCCGTCGCCGCCCTCGCCTTCCCCGGCGACGACCGGCCCCGTGCGCTGTCCCAGCACTGGCAGGAGCTGAGCATCACCGACCCGGACGGTGTGGTCACCGCCAAGTCGCGCGACGGCCACCGCCGGCGCTCCGCCTTCGGCACGGGCAGCGTGGACCTTCCGCCGCTGTCGCACTGGTACGCCCTGCGCCCCCGCGACACCGAGGGCTCGGCCGTCCTGCGCGCCGCCGACCGGGAGACCGTGGCCGCACTGCTCAAGACGGCCGCCGCGGCCGAAAAGGCCGCCGACCTGCCGGACCTGGTCAGCGCGGCACTGCCGCAGATCACCGCCCCCAAGATCATCGGCGGCATCGTCGAAGTCCTCCGTTTCACCCTCACCCAGCAGAAGGCCCTGGACGAGATCGCCGCCCGGCTCCACCCCGGCAACACCCCCGTCGAGGAACGCGAGCAGGGCCCCGGCGACCGGCTGATCGCCGACGCGCTCAGCGGTCTCATCGGCTCCGGCTACTACCGCTGGGGCGGCGAGAGCGACGCCGCCCACTACACGCTGACCGAACTCGCCACCGCCCGCACCCGCACCGACGCGGCCCCCGCGCCCGGCCTGCTCCACTTCGACACACCCGCCCTGCCGTACTGGTCCTTCACATGGACCCCCCTGCTGGACCAGCCCGCGGCCGTCGCCTACCGCGCCGTCACCGTCGCGCCCACCGACGAGCAGCGGGAAGGCCTGCTCACCCTGCTCGGCACGGTCGACGCCCTCGGCCTGGCCTCCGCCGAAGGCTCCGCGGACCGCTGGCGCCGGGTCCTGCTCCGCCTCGACCGGCAGCACCTGCTCACCCCGGACGGCGAACGCAACGTCCACCACCGCAGCCTGCTGCCCCTGGGCGGCGGAGCCGTCCTCGCACTGACCGAGCACAGCGAATCCGTGCCCGAAGGCCACGAGTTCGGTGCCCTGCTGTACGACCCCACGGGCCGGTTCGCCGTCCCCGGCCCCTACACCGTGCGCGGCGACGCCCCGCTCGGCGACCGCGAACGCGGCGCCGGCTGGCTGACCGCGTTCCTCGGCGCCGCCGCCGAGCACGGCCCCGCGCCCTTCCGCCCCGAAGCCGCGGAGGAGTTCTCCCGGCTCACCGGAGTCTCCGGCACCCTCGCCCGCCTGGTGGTCGCCGGACTCCCGGGCGTCGACAGCTACGAACGCAGCTTCCTCACCCCCGACCTGCGCACCGCCCTCGGGGTCAAGGCCACCGACGCCGCGTACGCCCGCGACGAGCTCAAGAACCTCGACACCGAGCTGCGGCGCGCCCTCGTCGGGGCCCTGCTCCCCGCCGATCCGGCGAAGCTGTGGAGCGAGGGACCCGACGTCGCCGCCGCCGCGGAGCTCTGGAACCGGCGCGTGGGCCGCCGTACCCCCGTCCCCGACTGGCTCGCCACGGAAGCCGCGCGCGCCGTGGGCGGCACCTGGCCCGCACATCGCGCCCTGGCCGCGCTGCTCGACCCGGCCGCCTCGCGCGAGCTCTCCGTCGACGTCGCCTGGACCGTGAAGGGCGACCACGTGGAGCCCGCCGGGCCGGCCACCGACCCCTTCACCGCCTCCGTCCTGACCGGAACCCTGGCCATGGCCTCCTGGCTGGCCCACCGGCTGCCCGCGGGCGATTCCGTACGAGCCGCCCTGCCGCCCGTACTGACGGCCGTACGGCAGCGGCTCGCCGCCCCCGAACTTCTCCTGGAGATCGGGCACTACACCAGCCTGCCCGACTTCCGGAAGGCGGCCGGCACGCCGACCGAGACCGGCGAGGGCTACGAACGGTACGGAGCCGTCGTCATGGCCACCCACGACGACCAGCCCAAGCCCGCGCTGCGCCCGGCCCTGCTCGACTCCACCGGCTCCGACCCGTACCTGCCGGTGCTGCGCGGCGACGACCAGCGGCCCTCCGCCGCCGAGGCCGCGCTGCGCGCCGTCCACGACCCGCGGTTCGCCGCGCTGCTCGCCGACCCGGGCGCCCCGGCGGCGGGCACCGTGGCCGCCGACGGCACCTGGTGGCCGCAGGACCCCGGCCGCTCCGTTCCCGAGCTGGTGGAGGAGGCGGGCGCCCGGCACGGCCTGGGCGCCGACGCGGCCACCCTCTACCTCATGCTGCTCGCCATGCCCGACCCCACCGACCGCAACACCGCGCGCTGGACCGGCTGGAAGCCGGCCCGCCTCAAGGCCGCCCGTGCCGAACTGGCCGCCACCGACCTGGTGGTGACGGCCGGCCGCAGCCGGGCCGGGCGCTCGCTGTTCCTGCCGGGCGGCTGGACGGACATGCCCTCCCCGACGCTGCCGGTGGAGCAGTGGAAGCTCCCGATGTACGGCCTGAGCGCCGGTGGCCGGCCCCCGCTGGGCGTGCTGGTCCCGGCCGAACCGGCCGCGGAGCTCTACCGCCGCGCCTGGCAGCGGGTCCAGGAGGGCGACCTGCCGCGCTTCGAGGAACTCAAGGTGAAGCGCACCCGCGCCCGCCGCCGCTGAACCGGCCGTCCCGGGCCGCCACGGGCGCCCGGGACCGCCGTACGGCGGGGGGGGGCGGGGGGCTCTGGAGGTTTTTCTCCCTCCCGCGCCCCCCCCTCTTCCCTCCCCCCCCCCCCCCCCCCCCCCCCCCCCCCCCCTCCCCCTCTCTCCCCCCCCCCCCCCCCCCCCCCGCCCCCGCACCGACCTCCCGCCACACCATCCAGAGGATCCGATGACCGTCACCGAAGAAACCGCCCCCGCCGCCCGGCAGGTGCTGCCCGCCGAGGAGCGCCACGCCGCCGAGCTTGCCTTCCTCGCCGCCCAGGACCCCGGCCCCCGCCCGCCCGGCTGGGCCCTGACCCCGCGCGCCGTCGTCACCTTCGTCTGCGGCAGCGACGGAGCCGAACTGGCCCTGCCGCGGCGCCGCGCCGGACTCCCCGCCAAGCTGGCCATCGCCCCCAAGTTCGTCGGCGAACGCGCCCTCGTCGAGCGCTGCGTCGTCACCCTGGCCGGCGAGCGCGGCCTGCTCCTCACCGGCGAGCCCGGCACCGCCAAGTCGATGCTGTCCGAGCTGCTGGCGGCCGCCGTCAGCGGCACCAGCGCCCTCACCGTCCAGGGCACGGCCGGCACCACCGAGGACGCCTTCCGCTACGGCTGGAACTACGCCCTGCTGCTCGCCCAGGGGCCCACCTCGCAGGCCCTGGTCGACTCCCCGGTGCTCTCCGCCATGCGCACCGGGCGCGTCGTCCGCGTCGAGGAGATCACCCGCTGCCTGCCCGAGGTGCAGGACGCGCTGGTGTCGATCCTGTCCGACCGGCGGCTCAGCGTGCCCGAACTGACCGCCACCGAGGACGCGGTGGTCTCCGCCGCCCCCGGCTTCACCGTCATCGCCACCGCCAACCTGCGCGACCGCGGCGTCTCGGAGATGTCCGCCGCGCTCAAGCGCCGCTTCAACTTCGAGACCGTCGCCCCGATCGCCGACGCGGACGCGGAGGCCACCCTGATCCGCCGCCAGGCGGTCGCCGCCGTCCAGCGGGCCGGCGCCGCCTTCGGCGTCGACGACGCCGTGCTCGACGCGCTCGTCACCGTCTTCCGCGACCTGCGCTCGGGCCGCTCCGCCGAGGGCTGGGACGTGGAACGCCCCGGTACTGTCATGTCCACCGCCGAGGCCGTCCAGGTGGCGGCCTCGCTCGGGGTCGCCGCCGCGTACCTGCCGGGCGGGGACGTGCTGGACCTGCTGCCGGGGCACCTGCTGGGCGTCGTACGCAAGGACGACCCGGCCGACCACGGACGCCTGCTGGGGTACTGGGACGGCCCGGTCCGGCGCCGCGCCGAGGACGGTTCGCCGATGTGGCGCCGCCTCTGGGACCTGCGCGGGAGCCTGCGTTGACGCACACCGACCCGCGCGCCGCGGTCGAGGCCCTCGCCGCGGCCCGTGAGCCGTACCTCATCGGGGTGCGCCACCACAGCCCCGCGCTGGCCGCGGTGGTACCGGCCCTGCTGGACGCCTCGGGCGCCGACGTGGTCTGCGTCGAGCTCCCGGCGGAGTTCCAGCCCTGGCTGGAGCACCTCGCCGACCCGGAGACCGTCGCCCCGGTCGCCCTCGCGGGCATCGGGGAGGACGGCCGCCTGGCGTTCTACCCCTTCGCGGACTTCTCCCCGGAACTGGCCGCGATCCGCTGGGCCCGTGCGGCCGGCGCGGCCGTGGTCTGCTGCGACCTCCCCCTGGCGGACCGCGGCTGGACCCACCCGGCCCCGGACTCCGCCGCGGCCCCGACCCCGGCCCCGGACTCCGCCGCGGCCACGGCCGCGGGCCCGGATTCGGCCTCGGGCCAGGCCTCCGGGCAGGCCACGGCACCGGACCAGGGCACGGCCCCTGCCGGTGGGTCCTTCGCGGACGCGCTGACAGCCGCCGGTACCGGTCGCGACGGTGACGACATGTGGGACCGGGCCGTCGAGGTCCTCGCCCCGGGGTGCTCCCCCGAGGCCGTACGCCGTGCGGCGCTCGGCGTCGGCTGGGCGCTGCGCGCGGACACCAGCGCCGTCCCGGAGACGGACCTGGCCCGCGAGGCCCACATGCGGAGCGTCATCGCCGACGCGGTCGCCGCGGGCCACCGCGTGGCGGCGGTGATCGGGGCGTTCCACGCCCCGGTCCTCCCGCGCACGACCGCCGGCGGCTCGCCGGCCGAACACTGCTCCGGCGCCGGCGCCGACGCAGCCACGGCTCTGGGGCCGAACCCGGTCGTCCCGGCACCCCGGCACGGCGGAAGCGCCGCTTCCGGGGTGTCGGCCGCAGACGCGGCGTCGGCCGTTACCTCCTTCGTGCCGTACTCCTTCGACCTGCTCGACTCCCGTTCCGGCTACCCCGCCGGGATCCGGGACCCCCGCTGGCAGCAGGCCGTCCTCGAAGCCGGCGGTGACCCCGACCGGGTCCGCGAGGCCGCCTCCGTCGCCGTCACCGGGCTCTGCCGGGAGCTGCGCCGCGCCGGGCACACTGCCGGCACCGGCGAGGCCGCCGAGACCCTGCGGCTCGCCTGCGACCTCGCCACCCTGCGCGCACTGCCCGCGCCCGGCCGCGGCGAGCTCCTCGAAGCCGTCACCACCGTCCTCGGCCAGGGTGAACCGCTCGGCCGCGGCCGGGCGCTGGCCCGAGCCCTCGAGGCCGTGCTCGTCGGCACCGCCCGCGGCCGGATCACCCCGCACGCCCCCCGCTCCGGCCTCGGCCCCTCGGTCGAATCCGAACTCGCCGAGCTGCGGCTGCCGTCCCCCGAGGACCCGGCGCCCCGCGAGATCCGCCTCGACCCGCTCCGCTCCGCCCTCGACGGCCGCCGCGAGGTCCTGCTGCAACGGCTCCTCGTGTGCGGCGCCTCCTACGGGGAGCCCCTCACCGTCGCCGCCACCGGCGACGGCACCGCCCTCGGCACCAAGTGGCGGCTGTCCTGGACGCCTTCCGTCCCGGCCCGGCTGGATCTCGCCGGGGTGCGCGGAGTCACCTCCGCCCAGGCGGCCGCGGGCACGCTGCGGGACACCGCCCGCCGCGCCGCCGCCGACGGCGGGCCGACCCCGGCGCAGATCCTCGCCGGACTGGCCGCCGCCGCGCGGTGCGATCTGCCCGAGCTGGTCGGCGTACGCCTCCACGAGGCGGCCACCGCCCTGCCGCAGACCGCCACCCTGCCCGAACTCCTCGACGCCCTCGACCTCCTGGAGGCCCTCCACCGCGGTCACCTGCCCGGCACCTCCGCCGCGGCCCGGACCGCCGCCGCGGACCTCGCCGGGGACCTCCTCGAAGCCGCCGTGCGCTGTCTGCCCGGCCTCGCCGGGAGCGAGGACCCCGCCGACGCGGCCGCCCTCGTGGCCCTCGCCGACCGGGCCGCCGCCCACCACCTGGGCCTGCGCACGGACGACGCCCTCGCCGGCCTGGCCGCCACCGCGTCGCCGATGATGCAGGGCGCGGCCCTGGCCGTACGGGTCCTGCTCGACCTCGACCCGGCCGCCGAGCTCGGCGGCCGCGCCGCCGGATGGATCGACGGCGCGGGCACCGCCGACAGCCGGCGCGCCCTGACCCGGCGGCTCGGCGGACTCCTCACCGCCGCCGGGCCCCTCCTGCAGTCCTCCCCGGCCGCCCTCACGCCGCTTCTCGACCGCGTCGAGCACCTCGCCGACCAGGACTTCCTCGACCGGCTCCCAGCACTGCGCGGCGGCTTCGACGCCCTGTCGCCCGCCGCCCGGGACCGGCTGCTCGACACCGTCACCGAGCGGCTCGGCGACCGGATCGACCTCGCGCTCGACGCATCACCCGCCCTGCTCGCCCTCTGGGCCGCGGCCGACGCGGCCGGACTCGCCGCCCTCAAGGCCCTCCCGCTGCCGGGGACACAGGCGCCGACGCCGGGTCCGGCCGCCGAGGCGCTCGAGGCCCCGCGCGTACGATCTCCCCGGGCCGACGGCCCGCGGCTCGCCCCCGCCGACCGCTGGCGGCTGCTGCTCGGCCGCGAGCGGGACCGGCTCCCCGCCGGCGCCCGCCGCTACGCCCACGCGCTGGACGAGCTGTACGGAGCGGGGCGCGGCGAAGGCGCCTCCGACCTCGACCTCGGCCAGGGGCGCGGCCAGGGCGGCGGCCAGGAGGCCTCCTTCCCCACCGCCCGGGAGTGGTCGCAGGAGCTGGAGGCGCTGTTCGGCGCCGACGTACGCGAGGAGGTGCTGGCGGGAGCAGCCGAAGCGGGCCGCACCGACGTGCTCACCCAGCTCGATCCGGCGGCCGTGCGGCCCTCGGTGGAACTGCTGAGCTCCGTACTGTCCCTCGCCGGCGGGCTGCCGGAGGCCCAACTCGCCCGGCTGCGCCCCCTGGTCAGACGGCTCGTCGACGAACTCGCCAAAGAGCTCGCCACCCGGCTGCGCCCGGCCCTGTCCGGCCTCGCCACGCCGCGCCCCACCCGGCGCCCCGGCGGCAAGCTCGACCTGGCCCGCACCCTGCGCGCCAACCTCGCGCACACCCGGCGCCGGGCCGACGGCAGCGTGGTCGTCGTCCCGGAGCGTCCCGTCTTCAGCACCCGGGCGAGCCGCGAGGCCGACTGGCGGCTGATCCTGGTCGTCGACGTCTCCGGCTCCATGGAGGCCTCCGTCATCTGGTCGGCCCTGACCGCGGCCGTCCTGGGCGGCGTACCGACCCTGTCCACCCACTTCCTCGCGTTCTCCACCCAGGTCGTGGACCTCACCGACCGGGTCGAGGACCCGCTCTCCCTGCTGCTGGAGGTCCGGGTCGGCGGCGGCACGCACATCGCCGCCGGTCTGGCGCACGCCCGCTCCCTGATCACCGTCCCGAGCCGCACCCTGGTCGTCGTGGTCAGCGACTTCGAGGAGGGCGCGCCGGTCGGCGGGCTCCTCGGCGAGGTCCGCGCGCTGGCCGCCTCCGGCGCCCACCTGCTGGGCTGCGCCGCGCTCGACGACGAGGGGACGCCCCGGTACTCGGTCCCGGTCGCGCGGCAACTCGTGGCGGCCGGCATGCCCGTGGCCGCCCTCAGCCCCCTCGCCCTCGCCCGCTGGGTGGGCGACCGCCTCCGTGGAGAGTCCCGTTGAGCACCGAACTGCCGCCCGTCTCCCCCGAGGTGCTCGCCGAAGCCGTCGAGCAGCTCACCCCCCGCCTGCGCAAGAAGCTGGACGCCGCCACCGAGGGATGCGCGGCGGGCGCCGTCCTCGCGGCCGACGGCACCGTCATCCTCCGCTTCGGCGAGGACGCCCTCGTCACCCTGAGTCCCGGTCCGGCGGGCACGGTCACCACGGCGGAACAGGCCACGTGCAGCTGCCTGCTGGCACCCCGCTGCCTGCACCGGGCCGCCGCCCTGGGCGCGGCCCCGCTCGCGGACGGCCAGCCGGAGCCGACCACGGCGGCCGAGCCCGCAGGGTCCACCGATTCCGCCGGGACCGCGGAGCCCACCGACCCCGCCGGGACCGCGGAACCCGTCCGGCCCGTCGGGACCACCGCGCCCGCTCCGGACCTCACCGCGGCCCAACTGCGCGCCGCCGACGCCCTCTGGCACGTGGCCGCCGAAGCCCTCGCCGCCGGGGTCACCGCCGGGGGAGCGGTGGTCCAGGCCGAGCTGCTGCGCGCCGCCCACACCGCCCGCCTCGCCGGGCTGCCGCGCGCCGAAGCGGACGCCCTACGGGTCGTACGCGGCCTGCGCGCCGCCCGTGAACGCCGGGCCGGCCACCGGCTCGGCGACCTCACCGGGGCCTTCCGCGAGCTCCTCCACACCGCCGGGATGCTGGCCTCCGGCGCGGCCGACCCCGCGCTGACCGGCACCGCCCGCCGCGCCTACGCGCCCGGCGGCAGCCTCCAGGTGCACGGCCTGTGCCGGGAACCCGTCCTGTCCGCCACCGGATACGGCGGGGTGGTCACCCACCTGCTGGCCCCGGACGGCACGCCCTACTCGGTCTCCGACGTACGGCCCGGCGGCCTGGCCCGCGCCCGCGGCGCCGGTTCGGCCTCCGTGGCCCTCGGCGGCGCCGCCCTCGACCATGCCGGTCTCGCCCGCGGTGGCCTGCGTATCGTCGGCGCGACCGTCTCCCCGGAAGGCCGGCTCGGCGCCGGACGCGGGGTCAGGGCGACCCCGCTGCCCGGCATCGCCTGGACAGAACAGCCCGCCGCGCCGCTCTTCGCCCGGCCGGCCGCCGAAGCCGTCGCCGAGCTGCTCGCCGCCCCGGACGCGGCCGAGTCCGCGCTGCTCGGCTGCGACGTCACCGTCGTCGGCGCGGCCGGTGAACACCTCCTCGTGCGCGAGACGCGGCCGGACGCGCCCCTGCTGCGGCTGCTGCCCGCGCATCCGCACCCGGAGCTGGCGCACACGGAGAACCTGCGCCGCATCGCCTCGTACCCCGGGCTCCAGCTGCGCGTCCTGGGCCGCCCCGACCTGGACCGCACCGCCACGCTGCGCCCCCTGGCCGTGGGCCCGGTGCCGGGCGCGGAGCACACGCTGCGACTGCCCGAGGAATGGCTGGGCCGGGCCGACCTCGGCTACGACCGCCTCCAGGGCGCGCACTTTCCGCAGGGCGCCGCCGCCCCCGTACCGCCCCCGGCGGCCGAGGGCCCGGACCCGCTGGCCGACTCCCCGCTGTGGCGGGTGCGCCGTCTCCTGGAGACCGGGGTCGCCGGTGGCCGCCGCGCCGTCGCCGAGGCGGCCCGCGGCACGGAGTCCCTGGCCGCCGCCTCGTACGGCCCGCTGCGCAGGGTCGGGCTCACCGGGGCGGCGGACCTGGCCGCCGCGCTCGCCGCCGAGGCCGACCGCCGCCCCCGCGATGTGTTCGGCCGGCTGGCCGACCCCTCGCCCGACGGCTACGCCTGGGCCTGGCTGGCCGCGGCCACCCACCTGGCGGCGGCGGAACGCTGCCTGATCGCCGCGTCCTGGGCGGCGGGCCCGATCGCCGCCCAGGTCAGCGGGCGCTGACGGCGGGGGTCAGCACGCGGGCCAGGAGGTCCAGGGCCGCCGTGACCTCGCGGACGGTGGCCGGGTCCGGGGCGGTTCCGTCGGGACCGGTCAGCGCCGCGGCGAGAGCGTCGTCGATGGTGGCGGCCCGGACCTCGGCGACCCGGGCGGAGGGTTCGGCGGCGGGCCGGATGAGCCGGCGGCGCCGGTCGGCGGGGTCGGGCTCCGTGTCGACCGAGCCCGCTTGCTCCAACCGGGCGACGGACGTGGAGACCTGACTCTGCGGCAGGCCCGTCCGCGCGGCGATCTCGCCGACCGTGGTCCCGGGGTGGGAGACGACGTCGCCGAGGACGACGACCACCGAGCGGACCGATCCCGGCGGTCCGGACTTCGGCTGGGGCATCGCCTGTTCGCCGATCTTCATGAGGGCGCGTCCCAGGAGGAACGCTTCGACTCCGTTCATGGACAGCAGAGTACATCTCAATAGATGTATCTATCTTGATGCATCAATTGAGATGGATTACTGTCGTGTCGTCAGCCGGACCCGCCGGCGACACCTCAGCGAGGGGGACCCGCCATGCCCGCGACCGTCACCGCCACCACCGCCGTCACCCGCACCCTCGCCGTCCCCGGCGCCACCCTGCACTTCCGGGTGGACGGCCGCGGCCCCGTCCTCCTCCTCTCCCAGAGCGGCGAGGGCGACGCGGACCGCACGGTCGACCTCGTCCCGCACCTGACCGACACCTTCACGGTCGTCACGTACGACCGCCCCGGCCTGTCGCGCAGCACCCTCCACGACCCCGCCGGCCCCGTCACCATGGCCGAGCACGCGGACGATGTCGCCCGGCTGCTCGCCGAGGTCACCGACGGGCCGGCGCTGATGGCGGGGTTCAGCATGGGTGCCGCGATCGGCCTCCAGGCCGTGGCCCGCCATCCGGGCCTGCTGAGCACCCTGATCGCACACGAGCCCGTGATGCCGAACCTGCTGGCCGGGGCGGACCGCGCCGAGCACCTCGCCGAACTGACGGCCATCCAGGACGTCCACGCGGCCGGGGGCCTGACGGCGGCGTTCCCGGCGATCGCCCGGCACCTGGGCATCGACCCGGCGCAGGACGACAGCGAGGACGGCCTCACCCCCCAGCCGCTGACCCCGCGCCGTCAGGCCAACTTCGGCTTCTTCATCGGAACGGAGTTCACGGCCGTCACCACGGACGCCCTGGACCCGGCAGAGCCGGTACGGGCCGCGGCACGGGCCGGCACGAGGATCGTCGCGGCGACGGGACGGACGACCCGGCCGACGGTCCACACCTACCGCTGCGCCCTGGCGCTGGCGGCACGACTGGGTACGGAGCCGGTCGAGTTCCCCGGCGGCCACAACGGGAACACCGCCTTCCCCCGGGCCACGGCGCAGACGCTGAAGACCGTCCTCGGCCGGTGATCCCCCGCTGAGCTCCAGCGGCTGCTCGACCCGCACGGGAACGTGGTGGCCGACCCCACGGCGTACCTGCGCACCCACCTCGGCCGTGACGATGTGGAGCTCGCCCGCGAGGGGGAGGTCTCGCACTTCGACCAGCTGCCGCTCAGCGTCCTCACGACGGCCACCCTCGACTGGATCCGCCGCGAGGTGCCGGGCGTTGCGGTCGACGAGCGCCGGTTCCGCCCGAACATCCTCGTGCGTACCCCGCCCGGCACCCCGCCCTTCGTCGAGGACGAGTGGATCGGGCGAGAGGCCACCGTGGGGGACACCCTCCGTATCGAGTTCCTGCGCTCCAGCGAGCGGTGCGTGATGACCAACCAGGCCCAGCAGGACCTTCCGCACTCGCCGCTGATCCTGAGGACGATCGTCAGGGGACAAGACAACCGGCTCGACGCGCTCGCCAGGATCGTCACACCGGGAACGGCCCGGGTCGGGGACCGCATCGTGCCCGGCTGAGAGCGCCGGCGCGCGTCCCCGGCCCTGGGCTGGAACTGGTAGTAGTTGCCGAAGTCGACGCGGTTCCACTTCTGGGCATCGGTGTCGTTGCACCACCACTGCCGGACGCCCGTCCCAGAGCCTCCTGGGACGTCCCGAGACGGCGTGCGGTGCGGTGCGGGACGGCTCATGACCGCGATGTGGAACCCGGACCGCCGCGATCGCCTCTTGCTGGCCGAAGGGGGGATGGACATGACGAAGACAGCGGTGTCCGTGACCGGCCGGCTGGTGGTGGCGGGGCTCCTGTGCGCCGCCCTGGCGGCGTGCGGGACCACACGGACGGGACAGGCCGCGCCACCCGCGGGCGTACCCACGCTCGCCACGGCGGAGTGCGATCTCGACGTGCCGACGGATGAGGAGACGGGCGGGTATGCCGGTCCGCCGACGGATGAGGAGACGGGCGGGTACGCGGGCCCGCCGACGGATGAGGAGACCGGCGGGTACGCGGGCCCGCCGACGGATGAGGAGACCGGCGGGTATGCAGGTCCGCCCACCGACGAGGAGACGGGCGGGTACGCCGGTCCGCCGACGGATGAGGAGACCGGTGCCTACGTGGGCCCGCCGACCGACGGTCAGATGGCCAACGGCGGTGGCCCCTGCGGCCCGGCGGACTGGTTCGACATGACCCGCGACTTCACCGCCTACTACGTGAAGCACCAGGCCGACGACGGGTACCCGGACTCCGAGGTGATCAAGGAGGTCCGCGTCCGCAAGGTGCGCACCGTCGGCGAGGCGAGGATCACCTTCACCACCAAGGAAGTGGGCAAGGGCCGGGGCGATGCCGCACGCGCGATCGCCAAGGTGTTCGCCGCCTGGCGGCACCAGGTCTACGGAGACACGGGCACGGTGACGCTCCAGACCTCGACCGGGCCGCGGCTGAACGTCACCGAGTCCTGGTGACCCCGGGGCCGGGCCACCGCGCGTCCCAGAGCGCGCAGTGGTGCTCCGCCCGGGCGTCCACCGTACGGATCCCGCCCGCCCCCGGCGCCAGCGACAGCACCGAGGCAGAAGTCCGCTCGCGCGGCCACCGCGGTCCTCCCGGCGCCGCCGGAACGCCCGTGCGGGCGAATCCGGTCCAGTAGCCGGTCATCCGGTCCGCGAGCTGCCGCTGCGGTCCGGTCAGCGGCGCGATCGTGAACAGGTAGGGCAGTTCGAAGCCGTGGGTCGCGCCGTACGGCAGGTCCGCCGGGGCCGGCTGCCCCGTGAAATCGGGCGCGCCCCGGTCGCTGAACCGGTACGCGTACACCGGCACGTGCCGGCCCAGCGCCGCGCCGTCCCGCAGCGTCGGGCAGGCGAACGACGCATCGGTCAGTACGGTGGCCCACGCCACCGCCGGGGTCGCGAAGGCGGACACCGGATAGTCGGCCTCCACCGCACGGGCGGTCGGCGCGTCGAAGGACAGCTCCAGCCGGGCCCGGTAGGCGGCCTCGTCGGGGATCGGATACGCCGCCAGGGTCTGCGCGAGGAAGAGGCGCATCTCGTCCTGGGTGGTGCCCTGGACGACCGGCACCCGGTGGAACCGGCCGGCCTCCAGCGCCCGCCGGGGCTCCAGCGGCAGCACGCTGTTGCCGTAGGAGACCAGCGAGAAGCGCTGCATCAGTTCGGCGGTGGCCAGGACACCGGTGTCCAGTCCGCGCAGGCAGTCCAGCACCGCGCCCGGCCGGTCGCAGCCGAGCCGGGCCGCCGCCAGGGCGCCGTCCGCGACCGTGCGCCGCTCCGGCACGAAGGGCTCGTACGTGCCGAGGCCGGGCAGCAGGGACCACGGAGGCGCCGTGGTCGAGCACGATCCGCTCTGCACGATCGCCCGGTGGAACAGGCCCGCCGAGGCGGGGGAGGTGAGGTGCGCGCAGACGCTGAGGGCCCCCGCCGATTCGCCGAAGACGGTGACGTTGCCCGGGTCCGCGCCGAAGCGCGCCGCGTTCGCCCGCACCCAGCGCAGCGCCGCCCGCTGGTCCGCGAGGGCGAAACCGGGCGCCCCGCCGAGCTCCGGATGGCCGAACAGGCCGAAGACACCCAGCCGGTAGTTCACCGTCACGACCACGACACCGCCCATCGTGGCCAGCCGGTCGGGCCGGTACGCGTCGCCCGCGCCGCTGAAGAAGCCGCCGCCGTGGAACCAGACCATGACGGGCCGCCCCCGACCACCCCGATCGGTGGCCCGGCCCGCCGGAGCGGTGACGTTGAGGTACAGGCAGTCCTCCGAGCCGGCCGGCCCGCCGGGCCGGCCCGCGGGCAGCTGCACACAGCGCGAACCCGGCGCCCCGGCATCACGTACGCCCTTCCAGCGCGGCGCCGGCTCCGGCAGCCGCCAGCGCAGCGGACCGGTCGGGGGAGCGGCGAAGGGGATCCCCTCGAAGGTGTCGTACGCGCCGTGCCCGAGGCCCCGCACCGGACCCCGGTCGGTGTCCACGACGGGCCGGTCCGGACCGGGCGCGGCGCCCAGCAGCAGCAATACGACGGGCAGCAGCAGGGCCCACCGGCGACGGAACTGGCGAAAGTCGGTCACGGCCGACGCCCTTTCCCCTTCGGGGCCGGGTGGAGACCCCCGTTTGCCCGCCCCGAATGGCGCAGTGAGCGGAAGTGGCACTCAATGTAACAAAGCGTGCGCTTCCCATGACACGCGATGACCGGCGCGCGATGGCGGAGATCCGCGCGTCGGCGAACCGTCGTGCTGTGCGCGGCGGTCGGCGCCGTTCTCGCCGGCCTGGCCCTGCGGAACCGCCGGGAGCCCTCGGCCTGACCGGCGGCCGCAGACTCCACCGGAGCGGCACCCCGCACACCGTGCGGGGTGCCGCTCCGTTCGCGGTCGGCGCGGCCCCTCGCTGCCGTTCGCTGCGGTTCGCGGTCGGCGCGGTCACGCGAGCAGGTTCACCGCCCGGGTGAACACGCGGGGGAGCCGGGCGGCCAGCGGGACGATCCGTGGCGCGAGCCGCGGCTGGTGACGGGCCCACAGGAGGGACGCGGTGAGCGTGCGGTAGCTGCGCGACAGGTCCCGCCAGGCCTGCTCGTAGGCCTGCGGACGACCCGCCCGGACGCACCGCACCAGCTCGCCCGCCGCCGTCACGGCCAGGGTGAGTCCCTCACCGGTCAGCGCGTCCACGTACCCGGCCGCGTCCCCCACGAACAGCACGCGCCCCGCCACCCGTACGCGGGCCCCCTGGCGCAGCGGTCCGGCCCCGCGCACCGGCGTTCCCGCCGCCGCGCCCAGGCGCGCCGACAACACCGGGAAGCGGGCCAGCTGTACGTCGAACGGGGCCTGATCGGAGGTCAGGACGGCCACGCCGATCCGGTCGGGCGCCAGCGGGGTGACGTAGGCCTCGCACCGCGGCGACCAGTGCACCTCGACGAGGTCGCTCCACGGTTCGACGGCGTAGTGGCGGCGCAGCCCGTAGCGTGCCGGGCGGCGGGGCGCGAGCGGCGCCGACAGGCCGAGCCCGCGCCGGACGGGGGAGTGCAGGCCGTCCGCGGCCACCAGGTAGCGGGCGGTGAGCCCGGCCGCGCCGACCTGGTGGACGTCCTGGCGCACCTGGCCGACGCGCCCGGGGAGCACCCGTACGCCGAGCTGCGCGGCGCGCTCGGCCAGCGCGGCCTGCAGTTCCGTGCGGCGGGCGCCGAGCCCCGGGCCGGACCGGAAGAGCCCCTCGGCGCGGCGGCCGCTCACGCCGTCGACGTAGCGGATGCCGCGGAACGGCTGCCCGGCCACGGTGACGCCCAGCTCCCGGAGGTGGCGTACGCCCCCCGGCATCAGGCCCTCCCCGCAGGCCTTGTCGATGGGGGTGGGCCTCGGCTCCACGACCACGACCTCGAGGCCGGCGAGCGCGCCGTGGATGGCGGTGGCCAGTCCGGCCGGGCCGCCGCCGGCGATCAGCAGGTCGATCACGAGGCGGCGCCGGCCGAGTGCACGGAGGCGGGCGCCCGCAGCCGTCCACCGTCGGTCAGGGCGGCGTCCTCGCAGCCGATCCGTACGCGCAGCAGCACCAGGTTGAGCACGGTGAAGCCGAGCGCCGTCATCCACGCGCTGTGCACCAGCGGCAGCGCGACGCCCTCCGCGACCACCGCCACGTAGTTGGGGTGGCGCAGCAGCCGGTACGGTCCCGCTTCCACGAGCGGCAGCCCGGGAACGACCAGCACCCTGGTGTTCCAGCGTTTCCCGAGGGTGGCGATGCACCACCAGCGAAGGCCCTGGGCGGCCACGGCACAGGCGAGGGCCGACCAGCCGAGCAGGGGGACGAACGGCCGTCCGGCCACCCAGGGTTCCACCACGCAGCCCACGAGCAGCGCGGTGTGCAGGGTGACCATCGCCGGGTAGTGGCCGCGGCCGTACTCGCGGCCGCCGCGGGCCAGGCTCCACGCGGTGTGGCGGCGGGCCGTGATCAGCTCGGCGAGCCGCTCGGCGGCAACGAGCCCGATCAGCAGCAGGTACAGGGTCAGGGAGGTGGGGGCGGTCGGGGCGGGGATCGAGATCATCGGGGTCACCAGCGCAGGAGGACGAGTTCGGAGGCGAAACCCGGACCGAAGGCGAGCATCAGCCCGACCGATCCGGGCGGGGGCGGTCCCGCGCTCTGGACGCCGTCCAGGATGTGCAGGACCGAGGCGGAGGAGAGGTTGCCCACGGCCGCGAGTGAGCGCCGGCTCGCGGCGAAGGCCGATTCCGGCAGCGCGAGGGCGTCCGAGAGCGTGTCCAGGATCTTCGGGCCGCCGGGATGGCAGATCCACGCGTCGACGTCCGCGGGCTTGAGGTCGTGCGCGGCGAGGAAGGACTCGACCTCCTCGGCCACGTGCAGCCTGACCAGGTCCGGAAGTTCGCGGCCCAGCACCATGCGCATCCCCCAGTGGCCGATGTCCCAGCCGAGGAGGTGCTCGGTGCCCGGGTACAAGTGGCTGCGGGCGGCCACCACCTCGGGCCCGGCGCCGGTTGAGTGCAGGGGATGGTCGCGGCCCACCGCCACCAGGGCGCCCGCGCCGTCGCCGAACAGGGCCCCGGCCACCAGGTTCGCCATCGAGGCGTCGGTGGACTGGAGGGTGAGCGAGCAGAGCTCGGTGGACAGCAGCAGGGCCGCGTGGCCGCTGCGGCCCGTCAGATGGTCGTGGACATGGCCCACTCCGGCGGCGCCGGCCGCGCAGCCGAGGCCGAAGAGCGGTACCCGCCGTACGTCGGGACGCAGGCCCGCGCGGGTGGCGAGACGGGCCTCCAGCGAGGGTGTCGCGAGCCCGGTCACCGTGGTCGACATGACCAGATCGACCTCCTGGGCCGCCAGGCCGGCGTCGGAGAGCGCGAGTTCGAGGGCCCGGGTGCCGAGCTCCAGGGCCGTCTCGATGAAGAGGGCGTTCGTCGCGCCGAAGTCGTTCCCCGGACCGTACCGCTCCAGCGGCAGCGCGAGATGTCGGCCGTCCACGCGCACCGAGCTGTGGACGCGGTGCAGCAGGGCGGTGTCGGAGCCCGGCGGCAGGAAGCGGGCGAGCGCTTCCGTGATCTCGGACTGGAGGTGGCGATGGGGCGGGAACACGCTGCGCACTGCCAGAACACGTGTCATTCGTTCACCATAGAAAACAACTGACACATCGTTATGAATCAGGCGAACCGGGCGCGGCGCCGCGTAGCGTGTCGCCGTGCCCGCGCGAAACACGCAGACCCGCGAGAACACCGCAGTCACCGGGACCGCAGCGCCCGGTCCCGGTCCCGGTCCCGGCCCCGGCGTCGTACGCGGCCTGGCCGCCGCGTGCCACCCGCTGCCCGCGGCCGCCGTGACCCTCTTCGCCGCCGCCCTGACGGCCGCCGCGGGTCAGGGCTCGGCGAGGGCGGCCGTCACCGTGGGCGCGGTGGCCGCCGGACAGCTGTCGGTGGGCTGGTGCAACGACCGGGCGGACCTGCAGCGCGACCTGGCCACGGGCCGACAGGACAAACCGCTCGTCGCCGGGCGGGTCACGGCCGCGGCCGTGACCCGGGCCGCGGCCGTCTCGCTGCTGCTCTGCGTCCCGCTGTCCCTGGCCTGCGGACCGCTCGCCGGCGCCGCGCACCTCGTCGGCGTGGCGGCCGCCTGGGCCTACAACCTCCGGCTGAAGAGCACGGCCGCCTCCTGGGTCCCGTACGCCCTGGCCTTCGGCCTGCTGCCCGCCTTCGTCACCCTGGGCCTGCCCGGCGCGCCCTGGCCGCCCCCCTGGCTCACGGCCGCCGCCGCCCTCCTCGGCGCGGGCGCGCACTTCGCCAACGTGCTGCCGGACATCGAGGACGACCTGGCCACCGGAGTGACGGGACTGCCGCAGCGGCTGGGCCTGCGGGCCTCGGCCGCCCTGGCCGGGCTGCTCGTCCTCGGCTCGACCGTCATCCTGGTCGTCGGACCACCGGGGACGGTGACGGCCTACGGCTGGGCGCTGCTCGCCGCGACCACGACGGCCCTGCTCCTGGCGGCCCGCCGGCCCGCCGGAAGGCTCCCGTTCCTGGCCACGATGGCGGTGGCCGGAGCCGACGTGATCCTGCTGGTCGTCGAACTCCGCCCGTGAGCCGCCCCGGGCGCCCGCCGACGTCCGGGGAGACGGCCTGTGGGGTGCCGGGAAGCCGGACCGTGACGAGGGGACCGCCGGCGGGGCGGTCCGGACAGGGGACGGGAGGCCCGTCAGGGCATCTCACGGGTGCGGGTCCAGGCCAGGAGCGCGTCGGCCGGCCAGGTGTTGATGACCCGCTCGGCCGGAACCTCGCACTCCACGGCCCTTTCGCAGCCGACGATCTGCCAGTCCAGCTGGCCCGGGGCGTGCGCGTCCGTGTCGATCGCGAAGAAGGTGCCGGCCGCCACGGCGAGGCGCAGCAGCCGCCGGGGCGGGTCCAGCCGCTCGGGCCGGCTGTTGATCTCCACGGCGGTACCGCTCTGCGCGCAGGCCGCGAAGACCGCCTCGGCGTCGAAGCGCGACTCCGGCCGGGTCCGGCCGGTGACCAGTCGCCCGGTGCAGTGGCCCAGGACGTCCATCAGCGGGTTGCGCACGGCCGCCAGCAGCCGCTGGGTCATCGCCGGCGAGTCCATCCGCAGCTTTGAGTGCACCGAGCCGACGACCAGGTCGAGCTGTTCCAGCAGCTCCGGCTCCTGGTCCAGGGCCCCGTCGTCGAGGATGTCGCACTCGATCCCGGTGAGCAGCCGGAAGGGCGCCCACGTGTCGTTGAGCTCGGCCACCACCGCCAGCTGCTCGCGCAGCCGCTCGGGGGAGAGTCCCCGGGCGACGGTCAGGCGGGGCGAGTGGTCGGTCAGTACGGCCCACTCATGGCCCAGCGAGGCCGCGGCCCGCCCCATCGCCTCGATCGGACTGCCGCCGTCGGACCAGTCGGAGTGCACGTGGCAGTCCCCGCGGAGGGCCGCCCGCAGCGCGGTGGCGGCGGGCGTGGCCGGCGGTCCCTCGGGGAGCGCGGCGGCCTCGTCCTCCAGGGTCTGCAGATAGGCGGGCACCGCCCCGTCGAGGGCTTCCCGTACGACCTGGGCGGTCTTGGGGCCGATGCCCTTGACGGCCTCCAGGGAGCCTGCCGCGACCCGTTCGGCGACCTCCCGCTCGCCCATCCGGGAGAGTGCCGCGGACGCCGTGCGGAAGGCCCGTACCCGGTAGGTGGGGGCCTGCGCGCGCTCCAGCAGGAAGGCGATCCGGTCCAGTGCCGCCACCGGTTCCATCGCGCACCTCCTGCCCTTCCCGGACCCAGTGTCCGGCGCGGGAGGCGGCTACGCCTCTCCTGCCTCCCGCGGCACGGCCGCGTCGAGGGCGGCGGTGAGCCGGTTCAGGCGGGTCTGGAGGTCGAGGACCTCGGCGAGCTCGAAGCCGGTCGCCGCCGCGATCCGCCGGGGCACCTCCGCGGCGCGCACGCGCAGCGCGGCGCCCTCGTCGGTCAGGTGGGCGCGGACGGAGCGCTCGTCCTCGGTGCTGCGCTCGCGGCGGACCAGTCCGGCCGTCTCCAGCCGCTTGAGCAGCGGGGACAGCGTGCCCGAGTCCAGCCGGAGGTGCTGCCCGATCTCCTTGACCGGCAGCTCGCCGTGCTCCCAGAGCACGAGCATCACCAGGTACTGCGGGTAGGTGAGCCCCAGGTCCTTGAGGACGACGCGGTAGAGGCCGCCGAAGGCACGGCTCGCGGCGTTCAGCGCGAAGCAGATCTGGCCGTCCAGGCGCAGGAAGTCCTGGTCGGGGTGGGGCGCGGTCGGCTGCTCGGTCATGGCGGCAAGTGTACCCGGACCGGACTTGAGCGGCATTGAATTGCGCACAACTTAATTGCGTGCTCTACTGGTGGAGCGCGGCCGACCACCGGCCGCCGCCACGGTTCATTTCTGCGAGAGGAACTCTCATGGACGCGCTCTACACCGCTGTCGCCACCGCCAACGGCCGCGAGGGCCGCACCGTCAGCTCCGACGGCCAGATCGACCTCGCCCTCGCCATGCCCCCGGCGCTCGGCGGCAACGGGCAGGGCACCAACCCCGAGCAGCTCTTCGCGGCCGGCTTCGCCGCCTGCTTCGCCAGCGCGCTCGGCCTGGTCGGCCGCCAGGCCAAGGCCGACACCAGCGAGGTCTCGGTCACCGCGGAGGTCTCCATCGGCAAGGACGGCGCCGGCTTCGGCCTGGGCGTCACCCTGCGCGTCGAGCTCCCCGAGTCCCTGGCCGGCGAGACGGGCGCCCTGCTGGTCAAGCAGGCGCACGAGGTCTGCCCGTACTCCCGCGCCACCCGCGGCAACATCGACGTCGAGCTCGTGATCGAGTAAAGATGCCGGATACCCGGCGCGCGGCCACCATGGAGGGGCACGATCCCCAGGGGGCCGCACGCCGGGAGGCGCAAGTGGCGCGCACCTACGCAACGGACGTCCTCGTCGCCGGCGCCGGCCCGGTCGGGCTGACCGCCGCCGCGGAGCTCCGCAGACGGGGCGTCACCTGCCGGATCGTCGACCGGCTGCCGTTCGCGAAAGCCGTGGGCATCCAGCCGCGCACGCTGGAGGTATGGGACCGCATGGGGGTGGTCCGCGCCGCCTTGGAGGCGGCCGTCCCGATGCGGGGGCAGTTCCCTGCGTCAACGGAGTCGAGAAGGCCCGCACCGAGCTCGCCGTGCCGCCCGAAGTGCCCTACGGATTCGAGGCGCTGCCGCAGTACGAGACCGAGCGCATCCTCGACGAGTTCCTGGGCCGCTTCGGAACGACCGTCGAACGAGGCACCGAACTCGTGTCGTTCACCCAGGACGCCGACGGGGTGACCTGCCGGCTGCACACGCCGTCCGGGGCGGAGGAAGAGCTGCGCTGGCCTGCGCGGGCGCGGCCCACCCCGGCCTGCTCGCCGGTCACGACGCCGAGCGCCGGCCCGTCGGCGAGGAAGTCGTCGGCCGCACCGTACGGCACGCCGTCGAGGGAATGGAGAACGACCCCGACGACCCGGCCACGGTGATGATGCGCGAGGCCCAACTCCTCGTCGGCTACCGGGGAAGCCCGACCGTGGACCCGGCCGCCGAAGGCCGGGGCCCCCGGCCCGGCGACCGGGCCCCCGACTGCGCGGGCCTCACCGGGCCCGGCACCGCCTACGCGCTGCGCCTGTACGACGTCCTGCGCGAGCGGGACCACGTACTGCCGCTCTACGGAGCCGCGTTCGGGCCAGGGTCCGCGACCGGGCCGGGCCTCGACGCAGTCGTCCGGACGGCGCGGGAGTCCTCGGGCGGCCGGATGGAGGTCTGCCTGGTGCTCGCGGCGGAGGCGGCCGCCGGCGCCGACGCGCACGCCATCATCGAGGCCGACGGGACGACCCTGCCGGTCTACGCCGACACCCGGGGCGAGTTCGCCCGCCTCTACGCGGCCGAGGAGCCCACGGCCTTCGTGGTCCGCCCGGACGGATACCTCGGCGCCCGGCTCCCGCTCTCCCCGCCCGACCCGCGACCGCTGGCCGCCCACCTCGCGGCCGTTTTCGCCGCGCCCCCGCCGAACTGATCCGTCAGGCCTGGGCGCCCCGGGCGGCCTCGCGGCGCTGTCGCTTGCCCAGCGGGGCCAGCGACATGTCCTGGGCCTGCGACCTCAGCTGCTTGAAGCCGTACCCGCGCTCGTCCAGCCAGCTCTCCGCCGCCAGCTCCGCCCGGGCCGTCGCGTCGAGGATGTCCTCCTCGGCCTCGCCCGTGTCCACGAAGCGGAAGGTGAAGAAGGGGCGGGCCGCGAGGTCGTACGTGAGGTGCCCGTCGGCGGTGAACTCCGCGCGCAGCATGTCGTGCTCGGGCGCGGCGGCGAGCAGCTCGGCCGTCTGGTCGTCGGTCAGACCGTCGAACGAGCCGCGGACGGTGATACGGAAGGTACGGGTAGCGCTCATCCCCGGAGACTAGATCGGGCACCGCGTCCCCTGCATCCGGATATCCGCCGGTCCGCCCCGCCCGCCACCCCGCGGACGGCCGTGCAGGGCCGCGTACACCGCACGGACACCCCGAAAGCCCCGGCCGGGAGCCCGTTTTGGATTGCCGGACGATCCTCAATACGATCCGGCGATGATCACAAGAAAAAGGCTTGCGGTCGGGGCGTGCGGCCTGCTCGCCGCCCTGGCCGTCGGGCTCTTCCCGGCGAGCGCCACCGCCGCCGACGAACCGACGGCGAAGGAACCCCCCAAGGTCGACCTCGTCCTCGACGTGAGCGGCTCCATGCGGGCCAACGACATCGACGGACAGACCCGCATGGCCGCGGCCAAGCAGGCCTTCAACGAGGTCATCGACGCGGTCCCGGCCGAGGTGCGCCTCGGCATACGGACCCTGGGGGCCAACTACCCGGGGGACGACCGGGCCCTCGGCTGCAAGGACACCAAGCAGCTCTACGCGGTCGGCCCCCTCGACCGGACCGAGGCGAAGACCGCGGTGGCGACCCTCGCCCCCACCGGCTGGACGCCGATCGGACCGGCCCTGCTCGGCGCAGCCCAGGACCTGGAGGGCGGCAACGGTTCCAAGCGGATCGTGCTCATCACGGACGGCGAGGACACCTGCGCCCCGCTCGACCCGTGCGAAGTGGCGCGCGACATCGCCGCCAAGGGCATCCACCTGGTCATCGACACCCTCGGCCTGGTCCCGGACGCCAAGACCCGGGCCCAGCTGACCTGCATCGCCGAGGCCACCGGCGGCACCTACACCTCGGTGCAGCACAAGGCGGACCTCTCCGGCAGAGTGAAACAACTCGTCGACCGGGCCGCGGACCCGGTCGTCAACCCGGTGGCGACCGAGGGCGCGAAGCAGTGCGAGGGCGCCCCGCAGCTGAAGGCCGGCCTCTACAGTGACCGCGAGACCTTCGGCGAACACCGCTGGTACCGGGTCGACGTCCTCCCGGGGCAGGAACTGCGCGCCTCGGTCAGCATCGGCGCCGACCGCGCCGTCAACAACGACTACGGCGTCCTGCTGCGCGCCACCACCGTCCACGGGCGCGAGATCGTGCGCGGCTCGGAGGCGGGTGACGGGCGTACCGACGTCCTCTCGACCGGCCTGCGCTACCCGAAGGCCGAGATCGACGGCCTGGACTCGGACGCCAAGCCCGTGCCGGAGACCGTCTGCCTCCAGGTCAGCAACTCCTTCTCCGCTCCCGCCTCCGTCAAGACGACCCCGGGCATGCCCGTCGAGCTGACCATCGACCTGGTGGACGGACCCGACGAGGCCTCCGACGTCGCCGCGTTCGGCCTCGGGCGGGGCTGGTGGCTGCTGGCCGTGCTGGCGCTCGCCGGGCTGCTGGCCGGTCTGGTGTGGGGATGGATCTCCCGCTGGCGCATCTCCGTCTGGAGGACCAACTGATGCGTAGAGTAGGCACACTGACCGCGTCCCTGCTGGCCGCGGCCGCCGCCCTCACGGTGGCGGGTACGGCCGTGGGTACGGCCGCCGCGGACACGCCCTCGCCGAGTGCCAGCGCCAGCGCGAGCCCGGGCGGGGGCGGGGCCAAGGCCGAATCCGCTCCGACCGAGGCCGGCACCAGCTTCCGTACCGCTGCGGCGTTCCGCCCGGGCCAGAAGGCCACGGCCGGCGCCTCCAGCGGCGACTACCTCTACTGGGTGGTGCCGATCGACGCGCAGCAGCGCGCCACGGTGAAGGCCGCCGTCACCCTGCCCGATGCGGCGGCCCGGCACGGCGCCTCGACCTGGCAGCTCGACGTGTACGACGGACTGCGCCGCCGCCAGGCCTGCACCTACGGCAGGCAGACCGCGGCCGCGGCGAAGGAAGCCGCCACGGTCGAACTGTCCTGCACCCTGCGCACCGTACGCGCCGGCGCCGAGCCGTGGGCCAACGATCCGCTGCCGGGCAGCTACTACATTCGCCTGACGGCCGTCGACCAGCCGGACGAGGACAAGGGCCTGCCGGTGCGCGCGGCCGTCGAGGCCGACGTGAAGGAGACCGGCGGCGTCCAGGCCGTGGACGGCGCCCTCTCCACCCCGCTGGTCGCGGGCACCGTGACCGCGACCCTGCGCGAGCCGGAGGACGGCTGGGCCGGCGGCTGGTGGACGGACCGCTGGATCTGGACCGCCGCGGGCGGCGTGCTCGCCGCCCTCGCGGGCATCCTCGGGTACTCCCTGACGCGCGGCGCGGGCCGCCCGTCCAGGATCCCGCCGGGCGCCTGAAAAACGGGGAGGCCGTGGCCCGCGGGCCACGGCCTCCCCTCATTTGTCCCGCGATTCAGCGGCCGCGGGTCAGCCGGGTCCCGAACGAGGGCTCGGCCAGAGCCCCCTTGACCGCCACCGGCACGCTCCGGGCACCCTCCCCGCTGCCCACCGTCAGCACGGCCACCTCGGAACCGGCCTTCGCGGTGTGCGGCAGCGGTCCGGCACCGGCGGTGGGGGCGAGGGACAGCTTCAACTGCTGGCCCGGGACGCCGATCACGTTCACGTCCTTGGTGGCCACCAGCGGAGTACGGCCGCCGAGCCCGTCGTCCACATGGCCCACGACGTCGCCCTTGCGGATCACCGGGGCCGACGCGAGCGCCGTCCGTACCCCCTCGATGATCGTCTTGCTGTTCGCCAGCACCAGCTTCAGGCTGTTCGCTCCGTCCTCGTCCGGCCCGTCCACCCGCTGGTCCATCAACGTGCCGAGGATCAACTGGTCCTTGCCATCGATCGACTTGTAGGCCGCCCACATCAGGGTCCCGCCGGCGGGCGTGCTGGAACCGGTCTTGATTCCCCGGATGCTGGTGGTGAGCAGGGTGTTGTTGTTCTCGAGCCGCTGGGAGAGCCCCTTGATGGTGGCGTTCGGGAGCGCGACGATCGAGCGGAACACCTCGTCCTTCATGACGGCCTCGGCGAGCTTCAGCTGATCGGTGGCCGTGCTGACGGTGCCCGCGTCCAGACCGCTGGGGTCCGTGTACGTGGTGTTCTCCATCCCGAGCTCCTTGGCGGCGGCGTTCATCTTCGCGACGAACGCGGCCTCGGAGTCGGTGCCGGTGTCCCAGCGCGCCAGCAGCCGGGCGACGTTGTTGCCCGAGGGGATCATGAGCATCTTGAGCATGTCCTGCTGGCTGAACTTCTGCCCGGCGGTCAGGCCCGGGATGCGGGACTCGTGCTCCGAGTTGCCGTCCGCCACGGTCTTCGCGTCGACCGTGATGTCCGGACCAGGGTCGGTCTTGCGCAGCGGATGGCCCTTGAGGATCACGTAGGCCGTCATCACCTTGGCGACGCTGGCCGTCGGGACGGGCTTCTGCTCACCGAAGGTGCCGACGTCGCCGGAGCCGGAGATGCGAACGGCGCCCTGGCCCTTGGCGGGCCAGGGGATGGAGAACTGACCGTCGACGGTGCGGTCGGCCTCGGCGGCGACGAGCTGCGGGGTGGGCAGGGGGCGCAGCAGCTGGGCGCCGACGCCGGCGCCCGCGAGGAGCAGCAGGATCGGCGTCCATATCTTGACGCGGCGCAGCGCGGTCCGGCGCGGGGTCTCCGCCGGGGCAGGGGTGTTGGTGAGCTCGGCCAGCAGGTCGAGCGGAGGCAGCGGCGCGGCGGGAGCCGGCGCGGCGACCTTGGCTTCGGTGGGCTGCGGCTGAGCCCGCGGCGCGACGGGTGCAGGCAGGTCGACGTCCTTGAGCGCGACGAACTGGCTCGTCCGCTCGGGGTCCGGCTCCGTGTCCCGAGCCCAGGCGGGCGCTTTCCGCGGGGCGTTGGGCTGGGCGGGCTTCTGCTTGGGCAGGGTGATGAGCATCGTCTCGTCGGACGCGTCTTCGCGCCCGGTCCCGGCCTCGGGCGCCTTCGGCTCGGCTTTCCCCTCGGGCCGCCGCTCGTCGGCCTGGTCCTGGGCGACGGGTTCGCCGTCGCCGCCCTCGGTGTCCGCCTCGGGCCGGTCGTCGGCGCCGGCTTCGCCCTCGGAGTCGGCCTCCGCCTCGGAGCCGTCCGTGACGTCAGGCTCGGCCTCGGGTTCGGCGTCCGTCTCGGAGCCGGCCTCGCCCGCGTGCTCCGGCTCGGCTGCGGCCTGGGGGTCGGCTTCGCCCTTGGGTTCGGCCTTCGCCTTGGGGCCGGCGTCGGCCTCGGGTTCGGCGTCCGTCTCGGAGCCGGCCTCGCCCGGGAGCCCGGCGTCAGCTTCGCCCAGGCGCTCGGAATCGGAATCGGCCTCGGGATCGGTGCCCGTCGCGGGGTCGGCTTCGCCGAGGAGTCCGGCGCCAGCCGCATCCGCCCGCTCCAGCTCGGCCTCCGCCTCGGGGTGGGCTTCGCCCGGGAGTTCGGTGTCGGCTTCGCCCGCGTGCTCCGGCTCGGCTGCGGCCTGGGGGTCGGCTTCGCCCTCGGGTTCGGCGTCCGCCTCGGGGCGGGCCTCGCCCGCGTGCTCGGCCTCGGCCTCTGCCCCGGACTCGCCCGCGCGTTCGGCCTCGGCCTCCGACTCGTAGGACCCGGGCTCGGCCTCGGCCTCGGACTTGTGGTCGGCTTCCGCATCGGAGGACCCCGTCTCGGCCTCGGGGTCGGCTTCCGCCTCGGGCTCCGCCTCGCCCGGGGATTCGGCTCCGGCTTCGGGCTCGACGTCGGCCTCGGCGACGGCGTCGCCCTCCGGCTCCGGTCGGCCCTCGCTCTCGGCGGCGGCGCCGGCTTCGGCTTCGGCCTCCGCCGTCGCCTTCGGCTCCCCCTCCAGGACGGTGGTCTCTGCCTCGATCTCCGGGTCGTCCGAGGAACCGCCCGCCACCGTTACCGCCTTCATCCCAGCCCCGCCTTGCTGCTCACATCATGCCGATACGACCGGCGAGGCCCCGCGGGGCCTCGCCGCACTGCCAGATGTCCCCGGATCCCCGCCCGTTCCATCCGCTGGATCTTGTGACCGTTCGGTCATATTCGCTGAGTACGCCTACTCATGCCCCCGCCCGCCCCTCCGGCCGACCATGGGACACATCGCACCATCACCTCACCGTCCGAACGGGGTCGTCCATGCTCAGCCGAATCGCCGCCGCCCTCGTACCCGCCTTCGGGCGGCTGACCGTCACCGCCGACCCCGGGGACCGCCCCGCTCCCGGCGCCATCCTGGTCGCCAACCACACCTCCCTCGCCGATCCGGCCGTCGTGGTCGCCGCGCTGCGCCGGTACGGGATCGAGCCGGTCATCCTGGCCACCAGTGGCCTCTGGCGGGTCCCGCTGCTCGGCTCCGCGCTCCGCCGCGAAGGCCATATCGCCGTCCACCGCGGCACGGCCCGGGCGGCCGAGTCCCTCGACGCGGCGGCCGTCGCCCTTGCCTCGGGCCGCAGCGTGCTGCTCTACGGCGAAGGCCGGCTCCCCGTACGCCGCGACGCGGGGGAGACGGCCCCCGGCCCGTTCCGTAGCGGCCTGGCCCGGCTCGCCGCCGCGACGGGCGCCCCGGTCGTGCCCGTCGGCCAGGCGGGTGCCCGCCGCCTCTGCTCCGGGAACGGCGCCAAGCAACTCGCCGGCGTCTTCACCGCCCCGCTGCGCAGGCCCTGCTTCCACGTCCACATCGGCTCGCCGCTGCACCTGCCCGACCGGGTGCCGGAGGCTACGGACCGGGCCCGTCAAGCGGTCACGGCCGCCTGGCGAACCGCGGCGTCCGCCCTCGGGGAGGCGGGCCGGGAGAGGGCCTGAGGCCGGTCCCGCACGGCCGCGCCGTGGAAGCGCACACTGTCGCGGAGGAAGCCGATCGGCCCCTCGCGTGTCGCCGAGCCCGTCACCGGGCACGGCATGCGACCGTCTCCGCATGACCGAAGGCTCGACACCACACATCTCGCCGGCGCGGATCACCGTACTGGGGGTGCAACCCGGAAACCCTCCCTTCCGCATCGTGGAGGTCGACGGCGAGTTCGTCGGCAGGGCGACATCGATGACCGACGTGCTCCTGATCGCCGCGGAGGCCGGGATCTCGATCCACGACCTCGACGACCTCGAGGTGGTCCGGTGGATCAGTGGCGGCAAGTACACCTGGACGATCCCGAGCTAGTGCTGTGACCCGGTGAACCTTTCCGGTCACAGCACCAGCCACGGCACTCAGCGGGTGCTGTGCCCGAGGACCACATGGGCCGCGACCTCACCGTCGGCGTCCGTGTCGATGAAGGACACCACCACCGGGCTGCTGCCCGTGGGTCCGCCCGCCGTGGCGCGCAGCCGGTAGCGCTCGGTGCGGACGGCCTCGCGGGCGAGCGGGCTGCCACCCGAGAACAGGGACGCCGGCTTGGCGTCGTTGGCGATACGGAAGTCGGCGGGGCGCCAGCTGCCCGAGCCCGGGTCGAAGCGCTCCAGCAGGAACCCCGGCCCGCCGCCCGCCCCGGCGCCGCCTTCGCCGACCAGCATCTCCATCTGGAAGGCGACCAGCACGTGCCGGTACTCGGCGGAATTGCCGTTGCGCAGGGTGACGGTGAACTCCTGCGGGGCGCCGCCCCGTACGAGGGCGAGCCGACCGCCCCGGGTGTCGACCGCGACCGTGAGGCGGGTCGGGGCCGGGGGAGGTGTCGCGGGCCGGGTCACGGCCGTCGTGGGGGTCGCCGATGCGGAGGGCTCGGGCGGCGAGGAGGTGGGGGCCGACGGCGAGGCGGAAGCCGACTCCGAGGCGGACACCGACGCCGACACCTCGGCGGACGGCGAAACCGAGGCCGCCGCCGGGGCCGTGCCGTTCTTGTCCCCGCACCCGGTGGTGCCAGCCAGCAGGACGGCGGCCACGGCCGCCGCGCCCAGTGCGCTGCGGGGGCATCGGGAAACTGGCATGGGATCGGTCCTCCTGGGGGGCGGCTTCGCCAGGAAGCTAGCAAGGCGGCGCCCCTTCCGACGAGGTCGATCACGCTTCGAGGCGGCGACGGTTCGGTCACGGTTCGCCGGGGCCGGTCACCAGGGGCTTGGTCAGGCGGGCTGCCACAGTTCGACCCGGTTGCCCGCAGGATCCGTGACCCAGCCGAAGCGGCCGACGCCTTCCATGTCCTGCGTCTCCTCGTCCACGTCCGCGCCCTTGGCGCGCAGTTGGGCGAGCATCGCATCCAGGTCGCGGACCCGGAAGTTGAGCATGGTCTGCTGGGTCCGGGAGCCGAAGTAGTCCGTCTCGGACTCGAACGGCGCGAACACCGTCGGGCCGGCGCCCTGCTGCCACAGGCCGTGCTCG
Source organism: Streptomyces sp. NPDC040545 (assembly GCF_055595065.1). Classification (NCBI taxonomy): domain Bacteria; kingdom Bacillati; phylum Actinomycetota; class Actinomycetes; order Kitasatosporales; family Streptomycetaceae; genus Streptomyces; species Streptomyces sp. NPDC040545. Next base: position 41,378 of record NZ_JBVIWA010000003.1, on the reverse strand, counting down.
TCGGCGTCCAGGCCCAGGCAGTCGCGGTACCACGCACCGAGGGCCGCCGGGTCGGCCGCCCGCATGAAATACCCGCCGATTCCCAGCACACGTTCCATGCCGCCCATGGTGCCAGGACGGCCACCGGCCGCGCAGGCACCACACCCACCCCCGCCCGACGTCCACGACTTCCTCGCGGGCGAACGCGTCAAACCAGCGGCTTCTCGAAGCTGAAGGCGGTCACGGCCATCCGCTCGCGGAAGTAGAAGCGGTGCGCGTCGGTCCGCTGGGTGCCGGATTCCAGCGTGAGAGCGGTGCAGCCGACGGCCAGGGCCTGCTGCTCCAGGTGCGCGAGCAGCTCGTGGCCCACGCCGGTGGAACGGGCGGTGGCGGCGGTGACCAGGTCGTCGACGTAGAGCGAGCGGACCGCCGAGGTGTTGACGACGATCCGCCAGCCGGCCGCGCCCACGCACCGGCCGTCCGCGTCGTAGGCGGCGGTGAAGCGCAGCCCCTGGCCGTGCCCCTCCGTGAGGATCCTGAGGAACAGCTCCTCGGTGAGGTGGGGACGCAGTTCGAGCAGCACGGGAAGCAGGTCGGTGGCGAGCCGGGGATCGCCGGGCTCAAGGTCGATGATCTTCATACGACGAGCCTACTGGGCCCCACGGGACAGCCCAGGGCCGAAGCCGCCGCGCGCGCTCGCAGCCGACGTGCAGAAAGGGGAAGGACGGCTCCGACGTCCCCTGCGAAAGGCTCCCGATGCCGATGCCGATGCCGATGCCGATGCCGATCCGCCTTCCGATCCCGGTCCGAGCAGGACCGCACGCGCTGGGACCGCGACGCCGTCGCCGAAGGGGTCGCCCTGGTCAGTGACGCCCTCACCCACGCCCCGCTGGGCCCGTACCAGCTGCGCGCCGCGATCGCGGCCGTGCACGACGAGGCGGCGAGCGGCGAGGACACCGACTGGGCGGAGATCCTCGCCCTGTACGAGCTGCTGATCCGCCTGGTCCCGGGCCCCGTGGAGCGCCTGGGCCACGCGGTCGCGGTGGCCATGGTGAAGGAGGGGGCGGAGCGCCGCTCCGGACGTCCGCATGACGGACATGGTCCACCGTTGTCAGAGGCGCCGCCTACTCTTGATCACGTGAGCCCGACCTCTGACGATCACCTCGCCCCCGAACGTTCCCTCGCCGAGATCAACGCGGACATCCGCTGCCTCTTCGCACGCGCCGAGGGCCGTCTCTCCGACGCGGAGCGGATCCGCCACGCCGCCCTGCTGGGCGAGTGGGCCTCGGCGATACGCGCCTCGGTGGTCCCGGCCGCATAGGCGGCCGTGTCCGTACCCGGTCGTGTCGGACCGATGAATCCGGCACCCGGCGGCAGTCTTCCCTACGAGCATCCGCCCGTACGAGAAGCGAGAAGGTGGACCATGAGCGACCTGCGCAGTCTCCTGGAGACCCACGTCGGTGACGGATCACTGCCCGGCGCAGTGGCCCTGGTGGCACATGGCGATGACGTCGAGGTCGCTGCCGTCGGCTCCCTCGACACGGCCGGCACCGCGCCCATGGCCCGGGACTCCCTGTTCCGGATCGCCTCCGTCACCAAGCCCGTGACCGCCGCGGCCACCATGATGCTGGTCGAGGACGGACTGCTGGCCCTCGACGTCCCCGTGGCCCGCTGGCTGCCGGAACTCGCGGCGCCGACGGTGGTCCGCACGCCTTCCGCACCGCTCGACGACGTGGTGCCCGCCGACCGTCCGATCACCGTCGCCGACCTCCTCACCTTCCGCGCCGGGTACGGCTTCCCCGCCGACTTCTCGCTGCCCGCCGTCGCCCCGCTGTTCGGCAGGCTGAAGCAGGGACCGCCCAGGCCGCAGGAGGTGGCGGAGCCGGACGTGTGGATGGCGGCCCTGGGCCGGATCCCGCTCCTCCACCAGCCCGGCGAGGCATGGCTCTACAACACCTGCTCCGACATCCTCGGAGTGCTGATCGCCCGAGCGACCGGCCGGCCCTTCCAGGACGTGCTCGCCGAGCGCGTCTTCGAGCCGCTCGGCATGCGGGACACCGCGTTCGCCGTACCGCGGGGGCAGCTCCACCGGTTCACCAGCTACTACCGGGACGCTCCCGACGGCGGAGCCCTGGAGCTCGTGGACGCGCCCGACGGCGACTGGAGCACCCTTCCCGCCTTCCCGTCCGGGGCGGGCGGCCTCGTCTCCACCGTCGACGACCTGTACGCCTTCGGCCGGATGCTGCTCGCGGGCGGCGCGTACGGGGGCGGGCGGCGGCTGCTCTCGGCGGACTCGGTACGGCAGATGACCACCGATCACCTCACCGCGCCCCAGCGTGCCGCGGGCACCCTGTTCCTGGAGGGTCAGGGCTGGGGGTTCGGCGGATCGGTCGACGTGGCCCGCCTCGACCCGTGGAACGTACCGGGCCGGTACGGCTGGATCGGCGGCACCGGCACCGCCGCCCACATCGTCCCCGCCACCGGGACGCTCACCCTGCTGCTCACCCAGCGGGAGCTGGCCGGCCCCGCCTCGCCCCCGGTGATGCGCGAGTTCTGGACCTACGCCGCCACCCGGGCCTGACCATCCCGCCTGTCCCGACCGCCCGACCCGTCCTTGACCGCACCGCCCGACCCGCCGCTCCTACGCCTGCCGATCGGCTGCCCCCGCCGCCCGTTCCCGGAGCCGGCGCTTGTCCGGCTTGCCCCGCGCCGTCAGCGGGATCGCCCGCTCCCAGAACACCGCGGTGGGCCGGTGCGCCGGGGCCAGCTCCTTCTCCACCAGGTCACAGGCCTCGGCAGCGAGCCCGGCGCCGGGCTCGTACCCCGCCGCCGGTACGAGGAAGGCGCACACCTCCTCGCCGGTGACGTCGCTGTGCCGACCCACCACCACGGCCTGCGCGACCGCGGGATGCCGGGCGAGCGCGGCCTCGACGGGCACGCAGTACACGTTGTCCCCGTGGACCATCACCACGTCGTGGATCCGGTCGTCCAGGTACAGGTAGCCGTCCGCCCCGAAGTGCCCGAGGTCCCCGGTCCGCAGCCACCCGTCCCGCAGTACCCCGGCCGTCAGCCCGGGCCGGCCCCAGTACCCGGTCATCATCGCCCCCGACCGCATCCACACCTCGCCCGTGCGGCCGGCCGCCACCGCCGTACCCCGCCCGTCGCGCACCTCCACCGCCACGCCCGCGACGGGCCGCCCCACCGACGCCAGCAGCTCGGGCCGCCCGGCCACCGCCGCATCGTGATCGGCGGGGGAGAGCCGGCAGATCACCGCCGCCTCGTTGGTGCCGTAGCCCTGCCGCCACCGGCCGCCCCAGCGGGTCACCGCCTCGCGCAACCGCTCGGGGTGGACGGGCGAATCGCCGTAGGAGACCGCCTCCAGACCCGGCACACCCCGGGCGGTCGCCGGGTCGTCCAGGAGCCGGTACACCATCGAGGTCGTCAGGTACGTGGCCACCGGCCCCAGGCGGCGGCAGGCCGCCGCGAACCCGGCGGGCGCGAACGGTTCGAGGATCTCCACCCGGCCCCCGGCCCGCCACTGCTCCAGGCACCGCCCGCCCGACCGCTGCGCCAGCGAGGTCACCGACAGGTACACCGAGTCCGCCCAGGCCGCCGGCCGTACGGCGTTCCGCGCGGCCAGCGCCCCGAAGGTGAAGGCCACCCCCTTGGGCCGTCCCGTGGTCCCGCCCGTGTACGTCACCCGCGCCACATCGTCCTCCCGCGCCCGTACCGGCACCGCTCCGGGCTCCTGCCGGCCGGCCCGGCGCAGCAGCTCGGCGAGGCCGAGCCGGGGCGCCCCGGTCGCGGGCACCGGCACATCGTGCACGACCAGGTCCGGCCGGCAGTCCCGCAGCACGAAGTCGAGCCCGTACAGGGCGGGCCCGGCGAGCACCTGGGTCAGCCGGGCACCCAGCAGGTGCGCGGCGATCCGTACGAGCAGCACCTCCGGCCGGTTCGAACCCGTGACGCAGGCCAGCCCCGAGCCGCGCCCGATCCCCGCCCCGGAGAGCACCCCGGCCAGCCGGCAGGCTCCGTCGAGCACCTCCTGGAATCCGAGGACGACCGGGCCGGCGCCGAGCGCGGGCTGTCCGCCGTACCGCTCCAACGCCCCTACCAGCGACGTGACATACCGCGCGGCCACCATGGGGGACTGCCTCTCCGCGCCGTTCCGGGACACCGGCATCATGGACGCCATGACGAACGAATCCCGTGCTCGTTCCTTCAGCTCCGCGGCCGCACGCTACGCCGCCCATCGCCCCGCGTACCCGCCCGCGCTCTTCGACACGCTGGCGGAGATGGCCGGCTTTCCGCTGGCCGGAGCACGGGTCGCCGACGTCGGAGCGGGAACGGGGATCGCCACCGCCCTCCTGGAGGCCCGCGGGGCCCTGGTGGTCGGGGTGGAGCCGGGCGAGGGCATGGCGCAGGAGTTCCGGCGCCGCAACCCCGGCACCCCGCTGATCCGCGCGGACGGCAACCGGCTGCCGCTGGCCTGCGGCAGCCTGGACCTGTTGACGTACGCGCAGTCCTGGCACTGGACGGACCCGGCGCACGCCGTCCCCGAGGCCCTGCGCGTGCTGCGCCCCGGCGGGGCCCTGGCGGTGTGGCAGAACGACCCGGACACCTCGGTCGGCTGGATCGCCGATCAGCAGAACCGGATCGAGGAGCGGTTCGGCCCGGGCTGGTACATCAACGAGCGTGCCCTGTCCCAGGAGGGGCTGCGCTTCACCGACCGCCGGCTGGCGTGGTCGCGTCGTGTCCCGGTCGACACGCATCTGGCCAAGCTGTCCACCCACTCCCTGTTCCTCATCGGCGAGCCCGGCACGGATGCCTTCCTGGAGGACGAGCGTGTCCTCCTCATGGACCGGTTCCCGGACGGATGGGTGGAGGAGCACTACGTCGTCGAGCTGAGCGTGGCCGTCCGGGGGCGCGAGACGCGGTAGGGCTGTTCGGGTGAAGCGTCGCAACCTGCGCGCCCCGCAGCCGTTGATCAAGGTGCTTATCACCGTGCACTCGTGCGACAGAAGGACCACTGATGATCAAGAAGTTCATGGCCACCGCCGCCGTCACCGCGTCGATCGTCGGCGCGGGCGCGGCCCTGGCCGCCCCGGCCATGGCCATCGGCAACGACAACGGGGTCAACACCGTCCAGGGCAACGGCGCCGCGCAGATCTACGGCAACCAGGAGACCCGCGGCGACCTGAGCCCGCAGCTCGGCGTGGTCCAGGGAACCCTGAACAAGCCCTGCATCGGCCTGCCCGTCAAGGTCAACGCCCAGTCGCTGATCGCGGTCCTCGCCAACGTCGGCGTCCAGGACATCAACGTCCTGTCCAACCCGCAGAACCAGCAGTGCACCGAGAACTCCACCCAGGCCAAGGGCGACGAGCCGCTCTCCCACATCCTGGACAACATCCCGGTCCTGTCGGGCAACGTCTCGGCCGGCAGCTGACGCAGTCCCCTTGTGCGAGCCGGGGCCTCCGACGCCTGCGCGAGTGCCCACGGGGCCCCGGCTTGTTCCACCCGGATCCACGGTTCCCCGGATCCGCCTCCTCCACCGGCGCGCGGCGGCCGACCGGCCGCCAGGGTGGGCACCGAACCGTACGCCACAGAGCCTCCTGCCCGCCCGGGCCGGAGGCTCTCTGCGTGTCCTTCCGCCCTTGTCAAGACACGAATGTTCGAGACATGACGGGCGGCCTTCCGATCATGCCCACTTGAATCTCCTGCTTCACCCGGACGGCGTGAGGCCCACCAGGTCCAGGAGGCGACTGGCGATGAATCCGGAATGCGCAGAGGCGGACCGCTGGGCGGCCATCGGCCACGTGGACGGGTACGACGGAGAACCGGACGGAATCCACCTGGCGCGTACCGTCACGCAAGAGGTCCGGCGGGCCGGGAAGCACTTCCTGCCGCAGCCCCTCCTGCTTCGGCTCAGCGAGATCCACGACCGCCACGCCGCGCACCGCCGGCCCCATCTCCAGGCGTTCCTCGACTGCGTGCTCGACATGCACGAAGGGCGCTACGGGAACCGGACCTACCTCTCCCTGCCGCTGCTGGAGCTCCTCCTGGGCGACACGGAAGACGCGCCGGACCCGAACCGCATGGCCACGCTGCTCATATCCGACGTCGTGCGCTTCGAGATCCGGACGCAGGCCCCGGCAGGCGAAACGCGGGAACTGAAGGAACCGCAGGAATCGGGGGAAGCCGTGGACCGGGATCCGCCGGATCCGGTGACCCTGCGCAAGCGGCTGCGCCACGCACTGCGATTCGTGGCCGACGACCTCGGCGTCCCGGATGCCGACGACCTGACCTCCCGGACGGCCCATGTGCCGTGGTCCCGCTGGGCGGACGTCGCCGAGCTCCTTCCCCGACCCACGGCCACCGGCGCCGGCCACTGGTTCGACATGACGGTCCAGCCCGTGTACGTGCTGCACGACGAGTACTTCTTCATCCGGGCCCTCCAGGCCCACGAAATGATCTTCACGGCGATCGCGGCGGACGTCCGGGCGGCGATCGGGGCGCTGCGCGCCGGCCGGCTGGACACGGCGGCCGACCACGTGGACCGTGCGGCCGGCCTCTTCGACCGGGCCTCGGCGCTGTTCCGGATGGTGGCCACGGTGCGGCCCGGACACTTCCGCGCGTTCCGGCAGTTCACCCAGGGCGCCAGCGCCATCCAGTCCGAACAGTACAAGCGCTTCGAGATCCTGTGCGGCCTCCCGGCCGCCCCGCGGCTGGAGTCGGAAGCCTTCGCAGGCGTCCCCTCCGCACGGGCCGAGGCCGAGGGTGCGTCCCACGACACGGTGGTCCGGGCCTACCTCGACCTGCGCCGCTCGGCCCGTTTCGACGAGGCCGAGTGGAACCGCTTCCGCAGCGCGCTCGGCGAGCTGGAGGAGCGGCACCAGCGCTGGAAGACCACCCACCGGAGCCTCGCCGCGCGCATGCTCGGCGGGGCCCGCGGATCGGGCTGCACCGCGGGTGTCCCCTACCTGTCCGCGTGCCTGGACAACCAGCTCTTCTGGCAGCTCGGTCAGCAGCGCGGCGCGGACGAGCGCGCCTGAGCGATCGTCAGAAGGGGCGCGTGGGAAGGTACTTGCCGTCCAGGGTGATGACGGCGCGCTCACCGCCCTCGGGGTCGGCGACCTTCCTGACGTCCAGCTTGAAGTTGATCGCGCTGATGATGCCGTCCCCGAACTGCTCGTGGACCAGTGCCTTCAGCGTGGTCCCGTAGACCTGCAGCATCTCGTGGAAGCGGTAGATCGTCGGATCGGTCGGGATGCCGCCGGGGAGGGAACCGCGGGTCGGGATCGTCTGCAGGAGCCGCACCGCGTCCTCGTCCAGGTCCAGCAGGCCGGCGACCGCCTTCGCGGCGGCCTCGGGCAGGGCGTGCTGACCCAGCAGGGCCGCGGTGACGAAGGCGACCGACAGACCGGTCGCGTCGGCGAGCTGCTGCCAGGACAGGTCCTTGCGGGTCTTGGCGTCGACGGCGGTGACGGCCAGGGCCTGGCGGGCGGTGGGGTCGAACTGGGCGTGCTGCATCAGATGTCCTTCGGAGAAGAGGGGAATCGGTGGGAGGGGGGTGAAAGCGGGGCGAGGGGTCAGCCGGCCGCTGCGGCGCCTACGTCGGTGACACCGCCGGAGCGGATGTCGTAGACCCAGCCGTGCAGCGTCAGGGTCCCGGCGGCCCGTGCGCGGGCGACCGAGGGGTGGGTGGCCAGGTTCGCGAGCTGTGCGCGCACGTTCTCGCGGACCAGGGCGGACAGCCGGCCGGGGCCGGCGGCACCCGCCGTACGGGCCACCGAGGCGTCCGCATGCCGCAGCCACCCCGCGACGGAGGCGGCGGCGCTCAGGTCGGCGCCCTCGGCCAGAGCGGTCATCGCCCCGCAGGCGGAGTGCCCGCACACGACGATGGCAGTGACCCCGAGGACCGCGACGGCGTACTCGATACTGGCCGCCACCCCGTCCGCGCCCGGGGCGTGGGCGGGGACGAGATTTCCGGCGGTACGGACGACGAACAGCTCGCCGGGCTCGCTCTGGGTGATCAGCTCCGGCACCACGCGGGCGTCCGAACACCCGATGAACAGGGTCGTCGGCCGGTGCACCTCGGCCAGGTGGGCGAAGAGGTCCGCCTTGGCCGGAAACACCTCGCGCTGGAAACGTGCGACGCCGCCCGCGAGATCGCGAGGTCCGGGCATGGTCGGCAAGGTCTGCATGGTCACTCCCTCCTGGGATGCGCCCCGTACGGGGCTTGACGTGTCCCACCATGCATGACCTGCATCTATTGTGTCCAAGACGCAATATCCATGCCTGCCATCGATGCCATCTATAGTCGGGTCCATGGCTCTGGAACTGCGTCACCTGCGCTACTTGATCGCCGTCGCCGACCACGGCAGCTTCACCCGCGCCGCCGAAGAGCTGCGGATCTCCCAGCCCACCCTGTCCCAGCAGGTGAAGCAGCTCGAACGCACCGTCGGGGTCCAGCTGTTGGACCGGACCGGGCGCGCCGTGCGGCTCACCGACGCGGGCGCGACGTACGTCCACTACGCGCGCGGCGCCCTACGCGACCTGGCCGCGGCCGAGCGCGCCGTCCTGGACCTGGCCGACCTCTCCCGCGGCCACCTGTGCCTCGCGCTGACCCCGACCTTCACCGCGTACCTCGTCGGCCCGCTCGTCGCCGGGCTCCACAGCGCACACCCCGGCATCACCCTGGAGGTCCGGGAAATGCCCCAGGACCGGATCGAAGCCGGGCTGCTCGCCGACGAGCACGAGCTCGGCCTCGCCTTCGAGGGGCCGCACCTGCCCGGGATCGCGGCGACCCCGCTGTTCACGGAGACCCTGGGCCTGGTCACCGCCGCAGGCGAGGACCCCGGACCGCTGCCCGTGCCCGTGAGTGACCTCGCGACGCGCCGACTGGCCCTTCTCAGCGGGGACTTCGCCACCCGCGAGCACGTCGACGGCTACCTCGCGGCCCACGGCGTACGGCCGCACATCGCGGTCGAGGCGAATTCCGTGCAGGCCCTCACCGAGATCGTCCGGCGCACCACGCTGGCCACCGTCCTGCCGGACGCCGTCACCCACGACCACCCGTACCTGCGCCCCGTACCGCTCGACCCCGCACTGCCGTCCCGAACGGTCACCCTGCTGCGCCGGGAGAGCGCGTACGAGAGCGCCGCGGCCCGCGCCTTCACCGAACTCACCGCGCGCCTGGTCCGCGCACGCGGGTACCGCCCCCCGCTGCGGGCGCACGCGCAGCGGGAGACGGCCGGGAGCGGGGTGGATCACTTGTCGGGGCACTCCTTCCAGGCCAGGTGATAGATGGTGTTGATGCTGCCGTCGGTGGAGTCCATCGTCATGTAGCTGGTCGACGAGGGGGACGAGGTGCCTCTGGTCACCCGGAGCTCGGTGTTGATGTTGAAGTTCCGCTGCACCCCGCACGGCGCCCAGACCAGTTGGGCCCAGTCGGTCACGTCGGTGGCCTGCCAGTTGTCCTCCTGCGGCCCGCTGAAGTTGTGGGTGCGCGCGGCGGTGTCCGGTGAGCCCTGGAAGTAGTACGAGGCCTTCTCGGTGGCCTTGGCGCCCGGCGCCAGCGAGGCGTAGCCGCGGTAGTCGGAACTGGCGATCGCGTAGGTGAAGCCGTGGGGCACGTGCACGATCAGGCTGAGCTGGCAGTTCTTGCGGGCCGCGGTGGGCGGGGCGCCGCCGCCGACCTGGGCGAGGTACTGGCTGTAGGTCACCGTGAAGGCGGTGTTGTCCTGGGACACGGCGACCTGCGCGGTGTCCTTGGGACACCCGGATCCGTTGACCGTGGCGACTTCGATCACGATGCGGTCGGGCGGCGGGTTCACGATCGTGGAGGGGGTGGCGTGTGTGGGCAGGGTGGCGGTGAGCAGGGCGCCGATCGCGCCGCTCACGAGGAATCCACCGGACATGTTTCTCCGATCCACTGCTTCGGTACCGGGCGGCGCGCAGGCGGGCATGCCTGTGCGCCGGTGGGTGGGGGGTGCGGCCGGCCAGAGCGGGGCCGGGTCGTCACAGACCGGTGTGCAGGGTGGAACGGGGCAGGCCCAGGAAGGGGAAGCTGGGCATGTCCCTGACAATTCCCGGTCGGTGAAGACCGGGTGCCCGAATCGTAGGAACCCCGGGCGGCCCGGACCAGGGCGATGTCCGGCCAATCGCGCGGCCCGGCCCGGACCGGCCGGATCCGGCCGACCGGCCGGGGGCCGAAGAGCGGAATCAGGCCGCGGCCGGCCGGGCCAGCCGCTCGACGCGGGCCACGAACTCCGCCGGATGGAACGGCTTCGCGAGACAGTCGCTCACACCGGCCTCCAGCGCGCGCTCCGTGCACTCCGGATCCGCGGGCGGCAGCGCGAGGATCGGCACCCGCCCGTGATCGGGATGCCGGCGGATCTCCTCGAACAGAGCCACCTCGTCCAGGCCCGGCCCGGTGCGTTCACAGATCACCAGGTCGATCGGGCCGGCGCTGCCGAGCAGGGAGACGGTGTCCACCCCGGTCCCGCCGTCGACCACGGTGAACCCCCGGGCCACCAGGAGGCGCTCCAACAGGCCCCGGAGGGTGGTCTCCTTCGCCACGAGGAGGATCCTGCTCGGAGTGTCGCCGCTCATGTCGTTCCTCTTCATCCGCGTGGGGGGTCCCGCAGAGCCTACGAGGCGGGGCGTGTGCACACCCGCTCCGGGGCACCTCATCCGGTAGCTTCGGTCCATGAGCACATCGCCGCAGAGCTTTGAGATCCTGCTGGTGCCCGAGCACATCGAGAACCTGCGCGGCGAGTCCCCCGCGGACCGGGCCTTGCGGTCGGCCACCGTCGAGGCGACCGGTGAGACGGGCGCCTCGGGCTACCCCCGCTACCGCGGGCAGGGCGTGGAGGCCGACATCGACCCGAGCACGCGCACGGTCGAGGCCCTGCTGGTCGACGGTGCGGAGCTGGACTACGGGCTGGTCGCCATGATCGCCCCCGAGCGGGGCCGCGGCAAGCGCTGAAGGGGTGCGGTATCCGGACCGCCTGAGGAGGTCCGGGGGACTCGCCGCTCCGAGCCGCACCGGCCATTTCGCACCCGCGCTGCGTACGGTCGCGGTGATGCCCCCGTAGCCTCGAACTGCGGCCGCCCCCGTGCGACGGGCCGCCGTACGCGAGCCACCTCCCTGCCCCGCCCACCCTCTGAGCGGAGAACCACAGATGGCACCCACCCTCGCCCTCAAGCCCGGTACCGCCTGGTCCGACGCGTGGCGGCGGTCCCTGGCCACCGCCCCCGAGGCCTTCCGTGACGATCGCGTCCTCAACCTCTGGGCCGGCTCCTGGCAGCCCGAAGGCCGCAGCCTGCCCGCCACCAGCCCGGTCGACGGCAGCCCCGTCGCGGGCCCGCCGCGGCTCGACCCGGAGACCGCCGGTGCGGCCGTACGGGCCTGCCTCGACGAGCACCGCGCCTGGCGGCACGTCCCGCTGGCCGAACGGCGGGCCCGGGTCACCGCCGCCCTCGACGCCCTCGCCGAGCACAGGGAACTGCTCTCGCTCCTGCTCGTCTGGGAGATCGGCAAGCCCTGGCACCTCGCCCAGGCCGATGTGGACCGGGCCGTGGACGGCGTCCGCTGGTACGTGGAGCACATCGAGGCCATGACCGAGGGCCGGTCCCCCCTCGCAGGGCCCGTCTCCAACATCGCGAGCTGGAACTACCCCATGTCCGTACTGGTCCACGCCATGCTCGTACAGGCCCTCGCGGGCAACGCGGTCATCGCGAAGACCCCCACCGACGGAGGGCTCGCCTGCCTCACCCTCGCCGGCGCGCTGATCCGCCGCGAGGGCATCCCCGTCACCCTGGTCAGCGGCAGCGGGGCCGAACTGTCCGAGGCCCTCGTGCGCTCCCCGGAGATCGGCTGCGTCTCCTTCGTCGGCGGCCGCGACACCGGAGCGCGGATCGCCACCGCCGTCACCGACCTCGGCAAGCGCCACATCCTGGAGCAGGAGGGCCTCAACACCTGGGGCATCTGGGAGCACACCGACTGGTCCGCCCTGACGGCGGTCATCCCCAAACTCTTCGACTACGGCAAGCAGCGCTGCACCGCTTACCCGCGCTTCGTCGTCCAGCGCACCACCTTCGACGCCTTCCTCGCCGCCTACCTGCCGGCCGTCTCCGCCATCCGGACCGGCCACCCGCTCGCCGTCGCGCACCCCGAAGACCCCCTGCCGGAGCTGGACTTCGGCCCCCTCATCAATGCGGCCAAGGCCAAGGAGCTCACCGACCACGCCGCCGAGGCGATCGAGCGGGGCGCCGTACCGCTCTACCGCGGCACGCTGGATCCGGCCCGCTTCCTGGAGGGCCAGGACACCTCCGCGTACATGGCCCCGCTCACGCTGCTCAGCCCGCCGGCCTCCTCCCCGCTCTACCACGCCGAGCCCTTCGGGCCCGTCGACACCATCGTCCTCGTCGACACCGAGGCGGAGCTGCTCGCCGCGATGAACGCCTCGGGCGGCGCCCTCGTCGCGACCCTGTCCACCGACGATCCGGCCACCTTCGCCCGGCTCGCGCCACAGATCCGGGCCTTCAAACTCGGCCACGGCAAGCCCCGCTCGCGCGGCGACCGCGAGGAGCTCTTCGGCGGGTTCGGCGGCTCCTGGCGCGGTGCGTTCGTGGGCGGTGAACTGCTCGTGCACGCCGTCACCGACGGCCGGGACGGCGAACGGCTGCCGGGCAACTTCCCCGAGTACCAGCTGATGCCGTAGGGGGTGTCCTGAGGCCCGCCTCCCCCGGGCGGGGGAGGCGGACGGTACGCGGGGAGGAGGCGGAGGCGACGTCCCGGCCAGCAGGATGAGGCCATGACCCGAACACAGAGAAAGCAGCTGGTCGCCGCACTCACCGCCAGTGCCGGAGCGCTCGCCTACACCGTGAGCAAGGTGGACCTCGCGCGGGACGGCGAGCTGGGCATGCCGGGCTTCCCCGCGCCGCCCGAGGCCTACGCCCAGGTCGCCGACGTCACGGCCGCCCAGCTGGGCAATGCCGGCCTCGGCCTGCTCATGGCGGTCGTGTCCCTGCTGCTGGTCCGCCCGCCGGCCGCCCACTGGCTGCGGCGGTCCGCGGTCGGCGTCTCCTGGCTGGGCGTCGCGATGGTCGGGGCCGGGGTCATCGGCTTCGGCGCCCGGGCGGCCGGGCTGGCCCCGGGCCTGGGCGACCCGCCTCCCCGCATGGCGACGGCCGTCGCCGCTCTGGTGGTCGGCGCGCTCTGGGTGGCGGGCTGGTCCGTGGCCGCGGCAGGGGCCACACGGGGCAGGCGGGCCACGCGGGCTGCCGGGGCCCGGTAGCCCATCGGACGGGCCCGGCCCGGCCCCGAGGTGCGGGGGCCGGGCCGGGCTCGCTGCGGTCGGGAGCTCAGGCGGGCGTCAGCTCACCTGGAGGGTGACGTCGTCCACGACGAAGGAGGTCTGCAGGGACTGGTCCTCCGTGCCGTTGAACTTCAGGGTGACGGTCTGGCCGGCGAACTGCGAGAGGTCGTAGGACTTCTCCACGTAACCGGAGTTCGCGTTCAGGTTGGAGAGGGTCTCCAGGGTCTGGCCGGCCACCGACACGGTGAACCGGTCGTAGACGACGTTCTCGTCCTCGTCCGTGTCGATGTGGAGGAAGAAGCCGAGCCGGTACGTGGAGCAGCCCGACGGGATGGTCAGCGTCTGCGCGGCGCTGTCCGTGTGGGTGGACCCGTACCCGTTCAGCCATGCCTTGTAGCTGCCGCCGTGCGGCGTCTGACCGGACTGGTTGGTGATGACACCGGCGGTCGCGCTCCACGGGCTGGAGCCGTTCTCGAAGCCGCCGTTGGTCACGAGCTGGCGCGGTGTGCAGGTGCCGCTACCGGTGACGGTGAGCGTGTAGGTGGTGGTGTGGCTGACGGTGCCGGAGCCGGTGATCGTCAGGGTGTAGGTGCCGGGCGCGGTGCTCGCGCCGACCTGGACGGACAGCGCCGAGGAGCTGCCGGACTGGACGGACGTCGGGCTGAGCGTCGCGGTGACACCGGCCGGCGCGCCGGAGACGGAGAGCGCGACGGTCTGGGCGGCGCCGCTCACGGTGGAGGTGTTGACCGTGGCGGAAGCCGAACCGCCGGGGGCCGTGCTGCCCGCGGACGGGCTGACGCCGATGGAGAAGTCCTGCGCGGGGGTCTCACCGCCGACCGCCTGCTTCCAGACGGCGTAGGCGACACCGTCGGCGCTGCGGTTCAGCACCGTGGCGTTGATGTTGTTCGTGGTGTCGCAGGAGCTGTGGTAGCAGGAGTCGTAGGCGGCGTTGGCCGTGCCGCCCCACTTCGTGGCCTGCGCCGAGGTCTTGCGGGCGCTGGCGCCGGCCGCGTAGCCGGAGGTGGGGATACCGGCCTGCTGGAAGGAGTAGTCGTCGCTGCGGCCCTGCCCCTCGGTGTTCTCCTCGGGTGCCAGGTTCAGCGAGGTCCAGTACGCCTTCAGCGGGGCGGCGGTCGTGGAGTTGACGTTGTTGATGAAGTAGCCGCCGTTGGTGGAGCCGACCATGTCGAAGTTGTAGTAGCCCTTGATGGTGCTGCGCTGGGCGCTGCTCAGCTGGTTGACGTAGAACTCGGAGCCGTTGAGGCCCTGCTCCTCGTCGGTCCACCAGGCGAAGCGCACGTGCTTGGTCATCGTCGGGTTCTTCTGGGCGAGGACGAGGGCGTTCTCCAGCAGGGTCGCGGAGCCCGAGCCGTTGTCGTTGATGCCGGGGCCGGCCGAGACGCTGTCGAGGTGCGCGCCGAACATGACGGTCTGGTCGGCGGGGCCGCCGGGCCAGTCGGCGATCAGATTGTTCGACGGGTAGGTGCAGGACGTGCAGTTCTGCTCGGTGACGGTGTAACCGGCCGCCTGCAGCTTGCCCTTCACGTACGCCAGCGACTGGGTGTAGCCGGCGCTGCCCGCACGGCGGTGGCCGCCGTTCTGGCTCGCGATGGTGTTGAACTGGGTCAGGTGCGCCTGCACGCTGGCGACGTCGATGTCCGGCGGGTCGTTGCCGGGCTGGGTCCCGCCCACGTTCAGCGCGTAGTCGACCGTGTGGGAGAGGGCCGCGCCCTGGCCCTTGACGACGACCGTGGACGCGCCGGGAGCCGCGTTGGCCGTCGCGGTCAGGGTGAGCACCGAGGACTGGCCGGACTGCACGGTGGCCGGGTTGAAGGAGGCGCTCACGCCGGCCGGCAGGCCGGAGGCGGTCAGCGTCACCGACTGTGCGTTGCCCGTGGTGACCGCGGTGCCGACCGTGGTGGTGACGGAACCGCCCTGCTGGACGGTGCCCGAGGAGGGGCTCAGCGACATGGAGAAGTCGTTGTTCTGGCCGCTCGGGGTACAGGTCGGGTCGGCGCTCTGGGCGGGCACGCTGATCGCGTCCCAGGCCCCCTTGGTCTTGTTGAAGAGGTCACAGGTGGTGTCGAGCGACTTGGCCGAACTCAGCGTCGCCGTGCGGTACTTCTTGTAGGACATGCTGCTGGTCTTGAGCAGCATGCCGCCGTAGAAGATCTTGCCGGCGTTCTGCACGCCCACACCCGTCAGGGTGGTGCCGTTGCAGGTGCTGCTGCCGGGCTTGCCGCCGCCGGGGCTGGTGCCCTCGGCCAGCAGGTAGAACCAGTGGTTCAGGGGACCGGCCGCCGCGTGCACCTCGGTGCCGGGTATCGCGGAGCTGTAGCAGGCCGGGTCGTTGTTGACGGCCGGCGGGTTGTACATGTTCCGGATCGGGCCCCGGCCCTGGAGGTTGATGACCTCGCCGACCGTATAGTCCGGGGTGTCGTACGGAGCCGGCTCGTTGGC
The DNA here is from genome assembly GCF_055595065.1 of Streptomyces sp. NPDC040545. NCBI lineage: Bacteria > Bacillati > Actinomycetota > Actinomycetes > Kitasatosporales > Streptomycetaceae > Streptomyces > Streptomyces sp. NPDC040545. Next base: position 25,614 of record NZ_JBVIWA010000003.1, on the reverse strand, counting down.
GAAGGCCTCGGTCAGCGCGCCGAAGATGTCGCCGGTGGCCTCGCCGAGCCCGGACTCCTGGCCGCTGGTGCCGCCCGGGGTGTTGGAGTCGATGGCGTGCCCGTACTCATGGGCCACCACGTCGATTCCGGCGATCCACTCGTTGGCGCTGTTGCGCCCGATGGTGACCGAGCTGCCGTCCCAGTAGGCGTTGAGGTCGCTCAGGCCCACCTTGGCGGGGAAGCTGCGCCCGTTACCGCTGACGCCGTTGCGGCCCAGCCACTGGGAGAGCATGTCCCACTGCTTCTGCGCCGCGAACATCAGGTCGACGCAGCCGGTCTCCTTGCTCGTGGGGTTGCCCGTGCCCCAGGAGTCGGAGGACTTCGAGAAGACCGTGCCGGTGCTGTAGTCCGCACAGCTCAGACCGGTCCGGACCGGGTCGCGCAGCGTGTACGTGGAACCCGAGCCGGTGGTGTCGATGGTGACCGGGCCCGGCCCGTTCCACTTGCTGTTGCCGGTGCCCGCGACCACCTCGTCGTAGCTGTCGACGAAGGCGCCGGTCCGCGCGTCCACGAAGACGTGCAGCCTGCTGGGCGCGGTCTTCGTACGGCCGCTCAGCACGGTCTCCCAGGCCAGCACCGGCTTGTCGTCCTTGAGGCGGACCACGAGCCGGCTGCTCTCGACCTTGTCGACGGAGGCCAGCTTCGCCCGCGAGGCGGTCTCGGCGTCCTTCGCGGAGACCGACGCCCGGGTGGAGACGTCGATGCGCACGGAGGACGCGGACTGGAGGGCCCGTACCTTGCCGGTGCCGTCCGCGAGTACGACCGCGTCGCCGCCGACGACCGGCAGGCCGCGGTAACTGCGCTCGTACGAGACGGAGTAGAGGTCCTTCACCCAGGGGGTGACGAGACGCCGGTCGTACCGTTCCTGGGAGGAGTTGACCAGGGAGTCCAGGCCGCTGTCCACGGCCTGGTCGGCGGCCGCGACCGCACGTGCGGCCGGTGTGTCCTTCTGGGACGGGGAGGGCTGCGCCGGCTGCGCCGCCGATGCCGTCCCGGCCAGAGCGCCGGCAAGGCTCGCGGTCAGCGCCATCGCTGCCACGGCCGCCGTCCATCTGCTGGGATGCAACGTCCACTCCGATCGTGGGGGGTCGGGGATGAGTGTCGTTCGCGGCCGAGTATGAGCGTGAACATGACGAGATTGGGACATCTCGGGGGGCATAAGGTCCGCGTTATGGTGCCGTGGCGGCCCGGCTCGTACGCTGCCCGGATGCAGCTGGAGTTGAGGCATCTGCAAGCCGTTTGCCGGATAGCGGAGGCGGGCAGTCTGGGGGGCGCGGCGCGGCGGCTCGGAGTGTCCCAGCCGGCGCTTTCCGCCCAGTTGCGCCGCATCGAACGGGTCACCGGGGGCGAGCTCTTCGTGCGGGGCCGCAGCGGGGTGGAACCCACGGCACTGGGCCAGTTCGTGCTGGCCAAGGCGCGTCGCGTCCTCAGCGAGATGGACGCCCTGGGAGCGCAGGCACGCGCCATGTCGACCGGCGGCCCGCTGCGGCTGGGCTGCATCATGCTCGTGCTGCTCGACGGCCTCCTTGCCCAGACCGACCTGTCCATGTCAGGCCGGGAGATAGCCGTGGATCTGGAGGATTCGGTCACCGTGCTGGCGCGGATGCTCGGCGCCGGTCGCTACGACGCCATCGTGTACGGGGAGGTCAACGGCCACGAGGTGCCGCTGCCGGAGGGAACCCTGGCCAGGACGCTGATCCCGAAGGAGCCGTTCTGCATCCGGCTGTCCGCCGGGCACCCCCTCGCGGGTCTGGACCGCATCGAACTGGCCGACCTGGCCGGGGAGTCGTGGATGACCCTGGTGGAGGACGACGACGGCGGCCCCGAGGCACTCGTCACCGCCTGCGCGAAGGCCGGATTCAGCCCCTCACTGCGCTACCGGATCACCGACCGCAAGATGCAGCACGACCTGATCGCCGCGGGACGCGCGGTCGCGCTCAGCCAGCCGACGGCCCCGTCCGGGGAGGGCACGGTGATGCGCCCGCTCGTCGGCACCCCCATCATCGGCCGCATCCGCCTCGCGTGGAGCCGCGCGGCGCTCTCGGCCGGGCAGGCGGAACTGCTCTACCGGGCCGCGGCCCGCGCCTACCTGGCCAATGTGGACAACAACCCCTTCCACAAGGAGTGGTGGGACGCCCACCCGGAGGTGCACCCGGTCCTCGACTGACCGGTGGGGAGTGGTGTGGTGGCGCGGGGCCGGGCGGGGCCGGGCGGGGGTCAGCTCCGGCGGTGGGCCGTCAGCAGCAGGTACTCCCACTCCATGACCCCGTCCACCGTGTGCTCGGCGGCGAGGGCGTCGAGCGCCGCGTCCAGCTCGGCGACCCGGTCCGGCTCGCCGGCGACGGCGCGGTAGACGGCCACGGTGGGCCCGTAGCAGGCCTTGAAGAACTCCCGGAAGTCCGTGGGCCCCGTGAAGCGGTCCACGCGGACCGTCCGGCGGCGCGAGTCCACGTCGGTGACCGCGTCACCGAGCAGCTCGTGCACGTGTTCCTCCTCCCCCCACAGCGGGGGCGGCTGGGCCCCGGGCGGCGGCGGGGGAGCGTACGGCTTCATCGTGGCGAACATCCGGCCCACGAAGCCCTGCGGGGTCCAGTTGATCAGCCCGACAGTGCCGCCGGCGCGGCAGACGCGCAGCATCTCCTCGGCGGCGGGCCGGTGGTGCGGGGCGAACATGATGCCGACGCAGGACATCACGACATCGAACTCGCCGTCGGCGAAGGGCAAGTGCTCGGCGTCCGCCTCCCGCCACTCCAGGGTGGCCCCGCGTACGGCGGCCAGGTGCCGGCCGATCTCCAGCAGCTCGGGGGTGAGGTCGGACGCCACCACGTCGGCCCCGGCCAGGGCGGCCGGAATGGCGGCGTTGCCCGAGCCCGCCGCGATGTCGAGCACCCGGTCGCCGCGCTGGACGCCGCACTCCTTCACGAGCACGGCCCCCAGCTCCGGAATGACGTGGGAGGCCACCGACTGGTAGTCGCCCAGCGCCCACATCGCCCGGTGCCGGGCCTTCAGGGTGCGGTCCGCCTGGGCCGCATCGCTCGCCTCGGTCATGACAGCCGTCCTCCAGGGCTCGGGGCAGCCCCTTCTCCGAGCATAGGTACGTTTCGCGGCCCCGGCCCGTCGGCGGATCCAGGGGCGCCCGCCGCTTCAGTCGCGGGGGGCCAGGCTGCCGAAGTCGCGCGTGAAGCCCTCGCGGAAGCCGGGCCGCTCCAGTGCCCGCTCGAAGGCGAGCGCGGCGCGGGCGAGCGCGGCCTCGTTCTCCTGGGCGGTGGCGAGTTCGGCGAGGTACGCGCGCAGGCTCAGTCCGCGGTCCGCGGCGAGTACGGCGAGGCGGTCGTGCACATCGGTGTCGACCTCGACGGTGGTGGTGTCGGCCATGCTCCGAGTATGCGCGCCCGGTGACCGGGCGGGGGGCCGTTCGGCGCAGGACCGGCGGCGGTCCGGCGGGCTCGCGGGGCGCAGGTGTCGACCGCGTCGGTCCCGTGCGCCGCCGCAGCCACCGTGCGGCTCGCCGGCGGGGCGACCCGCGCCCGAAGGGGCGGCCTCAGGCGCGGACGCGGCCGGAGAGCCAGGGCGTGAGCGAGGGGCCCCCGACGCTCTCCCGGTACGTCTCGTCGCCGGGCAGGGGGACGGAGAGCCAGTAGCCCGGCGGGAAGAACCGTCCCTTCACGAAGGCCAGTCCGCTGTAGACGGACCTCAGGAACGCGGGGACGGAGTCCCGGGGCACGTCGTCGAACTCCACCCCGTCGACGGTGATCTTCGCGTCGTCCTCGGGGAAGATCCGCACGCTGACGGCCGGGCTGCCGCCCAGTTCCACGAACGCCTCGTGGGGCAGGGATCCGTCGGGGTCGACGACGGTGAACAGGGGCGCGGAGGTCCGCCGCGACGTCTGGTCGGCGCCGATGTCGTCGGTGACGGACATGGCCAGCCGGTACTCGGCCGCGATGGCCCGAATCGCCGCGACGGCCGACTCGGTGGTCGGCAAGGAAGGATGCGTCATGATCCAGATCATGCCGCACGGCCGTGTCGCTTTCCGATCTGGAATGCGGCTCGCCGCCGTCTCCGCTCTGACGGTGGTCGAGACAGAGGTGGCGGTGTGCACGCCGTGCCCTGGGTGCACGTCGTCCGGAGCAAGGCGCCCTGCCTGTCGATGTGTTGCTGCCCGACACCGGCAGGACGTACGCAGTGCGCCTCGACGGCCGGCAGATGCGGGACACGGACGCGGTCTTCCTGCAGTTCTACGACCGACTGAAGCTGCCGGACCACTTCGGGTGGAACTGGAGCGCCCTCCTCGACTGCCTGCGTGATCTCAACTGGCTGCTGCCCGCCGAGCGCTGCGTACTCGTCGTCGAGGCTGCGGATGAGGTGCTGCCGGACCATGCCGACACCCGGCGACTGCTCTTCAGGACCCTTCTGCGGGCAGGCCGGCGATGGTCCTTCACACGTCGGTCCGAGGGTCTCGACCTGAGCGGGCTCGTGATCGTCATGTCCTGCGCGGCAGCATTCGTTCCGGACCTGCGGGAACAACTGCGCCTGTGCTGGCACGAGATGGTCTCGGGAGCTGACCGGGCCCCGGTCCGGGGCGTCCGTGCCGGGGGCGACGCAGTCAGCCCGCCAGGGAGTGCCCCGGGGCCAGGGCTGCGGCGATCCGGGCGGCGATGGTCTGCGCCGTGTTGTTCTCGGGAGCCTTGGGGCCGACCGTGGTCGACACCGCGATGGCCAGGTGCTCGCTCGGCAGGTACGCCTGGATGGCCGCGTAGCCCGCGAAGGACGGGTTCGACTGGATCCAGCCGTTCTGGACGATCACGCCGTAGCCGAAGTGCCGGGCCGGAAGCTGGCGGAAGCAGTCCTTGGGCGCACAGCCGGGGGTGTTGCCGCCGAGGCCCACCGTGCCCGGGTCCAGCTGGACCTTGAAACTCTGCGGCGAGAGGAGCTCACCCGTACCCACGACCTCGGCCGAGCGCGCCAGGTCGCAGATGTGGGTGTTCAGGACCGCACCGGGGGCGGTGGTCCAGGAGGGGTTCCAGTAGGTGGACTCCTCGTACATGCCGCGCTCCGCGTCGAAGGAGTGCAGGACGGGCTCCTCGATCTGGGGCGTGAAGCTGTTGAGGGTGTTGTCCAGTCCGGCGGGCCCCGTGATCTGCTGCTCCATCACCTTGGCCAGCGGCATGCCCGAGATCTTCTCCAGGGCCTGCCCGAGAAGCACGAAGTTCGCGTGGGAGTAGCTCCAGCTCGTCCCCGGCTCGTACAGCAGGGGGTGGGCGGCGGAGATGCCCACGAGCTCGTCGGGGGTCCACTGGCGGAACGGGTCGGCGTACAGGGCCGCGAGGAACTTCGGGTCGGGTACGTAGTCGCGCAGCCCCGAGGTGGAGGCGCCGAGCATGCGCAAGGTGATCTCGTCGGCGTGCGGCGCGTCGGGGAGCCAGCGCGAGATCGGATCGTCCAGGCCGGCCTTGCCGTCCTCGACGAGTTGCAGCATGGCGATGCCCATGTAGACGATGGCCACCGAACCCGCCCGGAAGTGCATGTCCGCCGTGGCCGGGACACCGGTCATCGATTCGCCGAGCGCACCCGTGACGACCTCGTGCCCGTCGCGCGTGACCCGCAGGACGACGGCGTTCAGGTCCAGCTCCTTCTGCGCCGCCTTGGCGATGTCCATGATCTGCTCCGCCTCGCCGCCCAAGGGCGCGGGGGATGCCACGCACGACGCCGGCGCGGACCCCGCGCCGGTGGCCGCCCACGCGCCGCCGGCCGGCAGGACCGTGCCGAGCAGCGCGGTGGCGCACAGCAGCGCCGTCCGGGCGCGGCCCGGGTGCGCGGTCCTCACTCCGGTCATGGCGATCTCCTGCCGCGAAGAGCCCCTCGGGACAAGGCCCACCCTTCGATGGAACGCCGACCGTGCGAGACGGGCCAGTCGGCGCACCGCCGGCGACGGCCGGACCGGCGGCGTCCGGCCGAGACCCGGAAAAGACCCCGAAGAGACGCCTAGTGCTGTGGCCGGGAAGGTTTGCCGGGTCGCGTCGTCCGGTGCGGTGGATCGCAAGGCGGAGGACCGCGGCTCGTACTGGACGTACTTGCGCGGTCCGACAACGCGGCGAGACGCCGTGCCGGGCGTCGTGACCCGGTGAACCTTCCCGGTCACAGCACTAGCCGGCCCAGCGGCCCGTGAGGAAGGTGATGGCGACCACGGTGGACAGGGGAGCCACGACGTAGAGGTAGGCAGTCCGGATCCGGTGGCGCTTCAGGCTCCAGGAGGCCAGGCCGATCCACAGCGGCCACCACAGGAGCGTGGAGCGGGGCACGGACGTGTACCAGTAGGAGGTGCCCAGGGCCCACAGGGTGAGGCCGATGTACAGGGCCTCGGGCCAGCGGCGGCCCCGTACCAGCAGGACCAGGAGCAGGACACCGACCACCATGGCCAGGAGCTCGGCCTGCCACATCAGTGCGTACCCGGTGGGGTGGGTGTGGTGGAAGGCGGCGTTCCAGGTGTTCGCCCAGGCTTCCCACGGTGCGTGGAAGTCCCGGTACCAGCCGCGCTCCTGGGCGTGCTTCCAGGCCATCCAGTCCCCGGTCCGGGTCTGCAGGTACCAGCTGTAGAGGACCGGCGCGAGGGCCGGGAGGAGCAGCCACGGGGCCGCGCGCCAGGCGGTGCGGCCACGGGCGGTCAGGACGAAGTGGAGTGCGAGGGCGGCCGCGAGGAACAGACCGGTGATGCGGACCGAGCAGGCGAGGCAGGCCAGTATCGCGGCCGACGGCCAGTTCTGACGCTGCGCCGCCAGCCAGGCGGGCAGGGCCAGGGCCAGGAAGAGCGCCTCGGTGTAGCCCGCAGCGAGGAACACGGCGCACGGCGAGAGCAGCAGGAACACCACCGTGCGGCGGCCCGTTTCCAGGTCGGCCAGGTGATGGCGGGCGATCCGGGCGAGAGCCAGGACGGCGACTCCTCCCGAGAGGAACGAGATCAGCGCTCCGGCCGCGGCCCAGTCGGGGACCACGGTGTGGACGGCGCGCAGGGCGAGGGGGAACCCGGGCAGGAAGGCCTCCCGGTTGTCCCAGCCGGCCGTCCAGGGTCCGGCCTGGCCGGGGAAGTAGCCGTCCTCGGCTATGTGGAGGAAGTGCCACCAGTCCCATTGCTGCCAGGTCGAGAGCGGCGAGGCGGGCCGGCGGGCCTCGGCGTCGGCGGGGAACAGCCAGCTGACGGCACCCGCGGTGGCCCAGATGCCGACGCGCGTCAGCAGGTACAGCCAGATCACCTCCCGCTCGCCCGGGCCGAGCCGCAGGAACGCCGGCAGGGCCCGGCGGGGGCGGCGACCGCTCTCGCGCACGGGCGGCCACGTGGTGGGCGAGCCGGGGAGCTCGACCGTCCGGCGGGGGGCCGAAACGGGCATATCGGGATCTCCTGACCGTCTGAAGGCGTGCGGAGTCACCGGCCCTGGTTCAGGCCGGTGTGCGCGGGCGGTGTGCCGTGGCGAGAGGGGGGAGAGGGGGAGGGGGAGCGAAGGGGGAAGGGGGGTGGGGGCTACCGGAGCGGCTGGGGCGGCGTGGGCGACATGCTCGCGGTGACGGTCCCGGTGGGATCGAGCGGCGGCGTCGTCGTGCTGCGCGGCGGCATCATGCTGTTGAGCGACGGCGGCGTCGTCGTGCTGTGCGGCGGCGTCATGGAGTTGAGCGTCGGCGCCGTGGAGTGGGGCGGCGGGGGCGGTGCGGACGTCGGGGACGGGGCCGCGGGCGAGGGAGTGGTCGCGGGAAGGGTCGGGCCCGGGTCCCCCGGGAGGAACGCGGACAGGGCCGCGCCGGATCCGGCGAGGACGAGGAAGCAGACGGCGGCGACACCGGCGATCCGGCGCCGGCGGTGCCGTTCACCGCGCCGCTCGATGACGGCGACGGGCGGGGCCGTGCTGGCCGACTGTCCGGCGGAGGCCGCTTCCCGGAACAGGGACCGCAGCGGGTCGTGGGAGTCAGGCATCGGGAGCCTCCTCAATGCGGGGGTCCTGCAGATGGCGGGAGAGCGTGGCCCTGCCCCGGGACAGGTGGGTCTTGACCGTGCTCGCGGACAGCGAGGTCTCCGCGGCGATCTGCTCGACGGTCAGATCGCACACGTAGTGCAGCGCCATGGTCCGGCGCTGCTTCAAGGGCAGTTGCCGCAGCGCTTCGACCAGCGCCACCGCCTCCGGCCCCGGTCCCTCCACGTGACCGGCGGGGGCGGTGCGCTGCCAGGCGTCGGCGGTGCGCCGCCGCCCGCGCCAGCGGCTGACGGCGAGCCGCCACGCGACGGTGCGGATCCATGCCTCGGGCCGGCCGTCACGGTCCAGCTGACGTCGGCGGCCCCACCCCCTGACGAAGGCTTCCTGCACCACGTCCTGTGCCTCGTGGTGGTCGCCGAGCATCACGTAGAGCTGTCCTGTGAGCCGTCCTGCCGCTTGCGCGTAGAACTCCTCGAACTCCTCGATGGTCAAAAAATCGCTCCCGAATCCATGTGTCCCTCTCACGGGCATACGCCCGCCGCACCCCATCCGGTCGACACCGGACGACAGATCGCTGTGTGAGTGCCGTCACACGATGGGTGGGGTGTTCATCGTCGCGGCGGCCACGGCGAGGCGGAGTGGCGGCGCCACGGGCCACCGGGTGACGCGGAACCCGGCCCCGGCCCCGCCCCCGGCACCGACTCCTGTCGGCCCCGGCCTCGACCCGGCCCCGGATCCGCGCGGTCGGGCCGCGCCGCGCGGGGAAGAAGGGTCCGACACAGCAGAAGGGCCCGGATCCATGAGGATCCGGGCCCTTCCGAGCAGTAGCGGGGACAGGATTTGAACCTGCGACCTCTGGGTTATGAGCCCAGCGAGCTACCGAGCTGCTCCACCCCGCGTCGGTAGACCTCACACTACGGCATCCCGGAGGCGGTCCTCGACGCATTTACGGGCCACCGCGCCCGGAGTGTGGGCGAAAGGGCTGAATCTCGCCCCGAAGGCGAGATCATTCCCCCTGGTGACAGTGCGTGCAGGCGTGTACCTTCACGGGTAGCTGTCGTGGTTCCAAGTGCCTTGCCCGTGCCCTTTGGTGTGGGCAGTTTTGCTGTGTTGTGCCGTAGGACCAGGGCGATCACCTCCGTCTTCCACGCCGTGTGGAAGACGTACGTCAACGGGAAGGCATGAACATGGCTACGGGAACTGTGAAGTGGTTCAACTCGGAAAAGGGCTTCGGCTTCATCGCCCAGGACGGCGGCGGCCCGGACGTCTTCGCCCACTACTCGGCGATCAACGCCTCTGGCTACCGTGAGCTCCAGGAGGGTCAGGCCGTGACCTTCGACATCACGCAGGGCCAGAAGGGCCCGCAGGCGGAGAACATCACCCCCGCCTAGTCCCGGACGACGGCCCGGTCCGACCACCGGGCTCCGGAGAACCGTTTCCCCGTCCCGCCCCTTCGTTGAACGGGCCGCGGGGAAAGATCAGGGCCGTGCGGCCTCGCCGCACGGCCCTGATCCGTCTCCCCGGCTCCGCGCGGTGCCATGATGCCCCGGCGGATCGCAGGGTGAGCACGGATGCGCAGGCGCGGGTCGGCGGGATCCTCGGCGAGACCGTGCGCCGCGCCACCGGCCTGGCCCCGGCCGAGGCCCTGCGCACGTACGTGAGCGAGCCGCTCGGGGTGTCCGACGAGCTCTACTTCGGCCCGCCCGAGAGCGAGCCGGCGCGTACGGCGCAGCTGGTGGGGAGGTCGGCCGTCACAGGGGCGCAGGGGTCCTGACGCGGCGCAGCCCCCGGGCCCGGACCGCGGCCCCGATCACGGCGAGTGCGACGGTCGCGATCCCCGACGCGGCCAGCACCTGCCGGGGCCCGAGGAGCGCGATCAGCGGGCCGCCGAGGGCGGTGCCCACCGGCCCGGCGGTCAGGAGGGCGGCGCTGCGGGCGGCGAGGACCGTGGTCAGCGAGGCGGCCGGGGTGCGTTCCTGGAAGAGGGTGTAGGACAGCGCCGTGAACGGTCCGTAGATCAGGCCGCCGAGGGTGAAGCAGGCCAGGGTGACGGCCGCGGGCGCGCCGAGGCCGAAGGGTACGAGCGCCAGCCCCCAGCCCGCGACGATCCCCAGCGTGACCGGCCAGAGGGGGAACCGCCTCAGGGCGCCCGCAGCCAGGCCGCCCAGCACGGCGCCCGCTCCGAACAGCGTCCAGTACAGCCCGAGCAGGCCCGCCCCGGCATGCAGGTCGTCGGTGACGTGCAACGGGAGCGCGACCTCCGCGGGCCCGTAGAGGAAGTTGAAGAACCAGGTCAGGGCCAGGACACCGAGGAGCTCGGGCTGCTTGCGCAGCAGGCGCAGGCCGGCCGCCGACCGGTCGGCGTCGACGGGCGCGGCCGTCGCCTCCTCCCCGTCCTTCCCACCCTTTTCGGCCGCCGTGCCCCGCAGCCGCCCGACCTGGGCGGCCAGCACGGCGAAGGACAGCGCGTCGAGCCCGATGAGACAGGCAGGACTGATCACCGCCGCCAGGAACCCGGCGAGCGCCGGGCCGACGACGATGGAGGCCGAGACGCTGGAACTGACCAGCGCGTTGGCGGCCAGCCGCTGATCGGGCGGAAGTATCTGCGCGAGCAGGGAGTACCTGCCCGCGTTCCCCCAGGCGTGCAGGACGGACGAGCCCGCGAGCAGGGCCACGTACAGCACCGGGTGCAGCACCCCCGCGGCCCAGGCCAGCGGCACACAGCCGAGGAGCACCGCGCGGATCCGGCTGTCGGCCGCCAGCAGCCGCCCGGCCGGAAGCCGGCGCAGCCAGCGCCCGAAGAGCAGCGCTCCGGCGGCACCCGGAAGCGCGTACGCGGCGAGCGCGGCCCCCAGGAGCAGCCCGGACCGGCCCGGGGGAGCGATCTCGATGGCCAGCCACGCCACGGCGACCACGCTCATCCCGTCACCGAGATCGGAGGCCGCCAGCGCGGACAGCAGCCGCCGGAAGTCGGCATGGGCGAACAGCGGCCGGTAGGTGCGGGGGAGGAGACGAGTTGTCTGTACGGGAGTCACCAGGTCAGACTCATGGTTCAAGCGCACTTGAGGTCAAGGGGGAGTGACGGGTGCGACAGCTCGGGATCGGTGAGCTCGCTCGGCAGGTGGGGATGCAACCCTCGGCACTGCGCTACTACGAGAGCGTCGGCTTGCTGCCGCCCGTCGAACGGGCCGCGGGCCGGCGCGTCTACCCGGCCGGCACCGTGCGGCGGCTCGCGCTGATCAAGATGGCCCAGCGGGCCGGATTCACCCTTGCCGAGATCCGCGGCCTGCTCGACGGCGACGCCGAGCGCGGCGCCACCCGGCAGTGGCGTGCCCTCGCCGAGAGCAAGCTCCCCGAACTGGACCGGTTCATCGAGCAGACGCAGATCCTGCGGGACGCCGTCGCCGACTGCCTCGCCTGCGGATGCATGAACTTCGAGAAGTGCGCACTGCTCGCGGCCGGCGGCCCCGGCTCCTGACCGGTGAAGCAGACCCCGCTCAAGGACGTCCGCCGGCTCTGCCGCACGGGCTCCCGTCCGGGGGCCAAGGACGTGCTGCCGGGCCGGGCGATCGGGGAGCCCCGCGGGATGAGGCATGATCGGGGGATGTCTGATCGCATCATCGCCGCCTGTGACGGAGCGGCCAAAGGTAATCCCGGGCCCGCCGGCTGGGGTTGGGTCATCGCCGACTCCCAGGGACGTCCCGAGCGCTGGGAGGCCGGTCCGCTGGGGCGGGCCACCAACAACATCGGCGAGCTGACCGCCCTCCAGCGGCTGCTGGAGGCGGTGGACCCGGGGACGCCCGTCGAGGTGCGGATGGACTCCCAGTACGCGATGAAGGCCGTGACCCAGTGGCTGCCGGGCTGGAAGCGCAACGGGTGGAAGACCGCCTCCGGCCAGCCGGTCGCCAACCGTGAACTCGTCGAGGCGATCGACCTGCTGCTGGCCGAACGGGACGTCACCTTCCAGTACGTTCCTGCGCACCGCGAGGACGGCGACCGGCTGAACGCGATCGCCGACCAGGCCGCCAGCGACGCGGCGATCAGGCAGGAGGCCGCAGGGACGGCCCTCGGCAGCCCCGAGATGCCGGTTCCGGCTCCGGCCGCGGCCTCCCCCGCGCGCCGCAAGGCCGCGCCGGGGAAGCGGACGTCCGCGGGCGCCACGACCGGCGGCGGCGGAGGGTCCCGGGCCATCAAGGCGAAGTTCCCCGGAAGTTGCGCCTGCGGAAAGCCCTACGCCGCCGGTGACCTGATCACCAAGAACGGCAGCCGGTGGGGTCACCAGGCCTGCGGCGCTCAAGACACCCCCTAGACGAGTAAGTCCCAAGTGCTGGTCACTGATCGCCTACGGCCACTAACCAGCACTTCGGACTTACTCGTCTAGGGTCGGTGGACGCGTAGGTACTCCACCTCGTAGGACATCTGCGAGACGCCCGGCTCGGGCGCCGGGTGGTAGCGGCCGGCACACACGGACAGGTTGACGATGAGGTACGCCCGCCAGTTGCGCCCGACGCCCCGGCGGTCGGCGAAGACCCGGGTGCCGTTGACCCACCACACGACCGAGCGCGATCCGAACTCGACCTTGAGGTCCACCCAGCCGCCGGGGGCGATGAAGGAGTCCCGGTGGTATCGCGAGCCGCCCCTGACGTGGTTGGAGAGTTCGAGCAGGTCGGGGTTGTCGGGGTGGTACTCGAAGACGTCGATCTCGTTGCCGCCGTCCCGCCAGGTCCAGATCGCCGGCCAGGCCCCGATCTCGGAGGGCAGCCGTACCCGGGACTCCAGTACGTCGCCGGTCCGCACCATGAACCCTTCGCTGCTGCCCTCGGTGGTCAGCAGGCCCGCGTTCCACTTGCCGTCCGGGCGGCGGGTGGCCCGGAACGTGCCGGTGCGGCTGTAGGCCGGGTCGGCCACGAGGTAGTCGAGTTTGTTGTCGCCGGTGTTGGTGGGGCCGCCGTTCGGATAGGCCCAGGACCGGCCGGCGATCCACTGGGAGGTCGATCCGAAGTCCGCGGTGAAGACCGGGGCCCGGGCGCTCAGCGGTGCGGCCCCACTGTCGGGGGTACCGGTGAAGCGTCCCGTGAGCCGTCGGAGCCAAGTGAGAACCTGAGTGAGCACGAGCGGCTCCTTCCCCATGAATGGACGCTCCTGCAGCATGCCCGGCCGCGATGCATTACATACCGGTGGACCGGTTTGTCTTTCGGATCCCGGCCGGAGCCAACCTCGTCGTCGTCGCCTACCGGAGGCACGGCGTGGGCCGCGAGCTCATCGGCGTCACGCGGGAAGAGGTGCCCGAGGCGAAGCTCGTCCTGCTCTCCGCGCCGGCCGCGGCCGACCACTACCCGCACGTCGGCTTCACCCGCCACGAGTCCGCGCGGACCCCGGACCGTCCGCAGTAAGAGGACGACCGGCCTCAACATGGGTTTCCCGTAAGCCAGTTAAGCGCGTCCACGGCGGGGTACGATCCGTGCCGTGGGGGGACTGGTAGGAGAGAGCAGAGGGATGGCCGTCCTGCGCGCCTGCGGCTGCGCGGTGGCGGGTCTGTTCCTGATCGCCGGGTGCACGGCCGACGGCACGCCCGAGGGCGGCACGGCGAGCGGCACCCCGGGCGCGCCGGCCACGCCCTCGGGCACGGGTGGTACGGGCGCCGGAGGTTCGGGTCCGGGCGGCACCGGCGCGAGCAGCACCCCGGCCGCCCGGCCCAGCAGTTCCGCCTCGATCCCGATGCCCCCGGTCGACGAGTCCAAACAGCCGAAGACGGCCGCCGAGGCCCGCGACCTGCTCGGCCGGATCATCGTCGCCGAGCACGACCTCGGGCCCGAGGTTGTGCGCAACACCCCGTTCGAGAGCGATCCCGGCCGCTGGCCCGTGCTCGACGAGGGCTGCGTCTGGCAGACCGAGGGACTGCCGGCCGACGTGCTCGCCACGAGCACCCGCCACTTCCACATCCCGGCCAAGGACGGCCGCGGCCGCGTACGGATCAACGCCACGGTCACCGTCCACCACAACCGCGAGGAATCCGGCTGGGAGACGGCCCGCGCCATGGAAGAGGTCCTGCGGTGCCCGGACCAGAAGCTGCGCGAGGGCGAGGACCTCAAGAGCCTGTGGGGCGGCGCCTTCTATCTCGGCGAGCAGATGAACGCCTGGACCGAGGACGCCTTCACCGAATCCGGCAAGTACGTCAACGCGCAGGACGGCGGGCCCTACGACTACACCTGGTCCCAGGCCCAGTTCGGGCCCGTCACCGTGGCCATCTCCGCCAAGGGCGCGCAGGGCATCACCCTCGGCGATCTGAACGCCTACGTGGCCCGGGGCACCAGCCAGATGATGATCCAGGCCAAGCAGGAGCTCGGAAAGGCGGCGGGCTGATGGAGCCGCTCCACCCCTCTGACCCTTCCCGGATCGGCGGACACCGGCTCCTCGGACGTCTCGGCGCCGGCGGCATGGGCGTCGTCTACCTCGGCCGGACCGACGACGGCGCGCTCGCCGCCGTCAAGGTGATCCGCGCGGAGTACGCCGAAGAGGCCGACTTCCGGGCCCGCTTCCGCCGCGAGGCCGAGATCGCCGCCGAGGTGGACAGCCCGTGGGCCGTCCGCGTCACCGGCGCCGACCCGGACGCCGCCGAACCGTGGCTCGCCACCTCCTTCGTCGCCGGACCCTCCCTCGCCGAGGCCGTCGCGGCCCACGGCCCGCTCCCGCTGCGCGCCGTACGGATCCTCGGCAAGGCCCTGGCCCAGGCCCTCGCGGTGATGCACGAGCAGGGCCTCGTACACCGCGACGTGAAGCCCGGGAACGTCCTCCTCGGCATGGACCGGCCCCGGCTGATCGACTTCGGGATCGCCCGCGGCGGCGAGCACACCGCCCTCACCTCCGCCGACGCCGTACTCGGCACCCCCGGCTTCCTCCCGCCCGAGCAGGCCGAGGGCCGCCCCGCCGAACCGGCCGGCGATGTCTTCTCGCTCGGCTGCCTCCTCGCGTACGCCGCCACCGGACGGCTGCCCTTCGGCACGGGCACCGTGGACGCGGTGCTCTACCGCACGGTCCACGACGAGCCCGAATTCGGCCCCGAGGTCCTCGCCGACCCCGAACTCACCGCGCTGCTGCGCACCTGCGTCGCCAAACACCCCGACATCCGCCCCGGAGCGCGCGAGCTCGACGCGGCACTGACGGAGGACACCCCGGGGGAGGGCACCGACTGGCTGCCCGACCCGGTCGTCGCCACGATCGCCGCACGCGCCGCCGCGCTGCTCGCCCTGCCCGGCATCGACGAGACCGTCGCCGACCCGGACGCCGCCCCCGCACCCGGCACGGCCGCGGCGCCCTCCCGCAGGCGGTTCCTCGCCCTCGCCTCCGGCGGCGCCGTCCTCGCGGCCGGCGGCGGCCTGGCCGCCTGGCTGGCGCTGCGCGACCAGGACAAGCCCACGAATCAGGCCGCGGACGCCCCGCGCCGGTGGGTGATCGGTGTGCACGCCGACCTCTCCGGCCCGCAGAAGGCCGCGGGACAGGCCCAGGAGCGCGGGGTGCGCCTCGCCGTCGACGCCTTCAACTCCCGCAAGGACAAGCCCTTCATGCTCACCGTGGCCACGGCCGACGACGCCGGGAAGGCGGACCGCTCGGCGGCCGCCGCCACCGGACTCATCGCCAACCGCGACCTGTTCGCCGTGGTCGGCCCCACCGGCAACGACTCCGTGATCCCCTGCCTGGAACTCTACGGCGAGAGCTCCGTCCCCCTGGTGACCGTGTCCGCCCTGGCGACGACCTTCAGCATCACCGACCGGCGCAGCTTCTTCCAGAGCTGCCCGATCTCCTCGACCCAGGCCGCCGCGGTCAACCTGCAGCTCGCACGGAAGCAGGGCGTCCGGCGGCTGGGCATCCTCAGCGACCGCGGCGGGGACACGGACACCTGGCAGGCGGCCCAGCTCATGGGCCGCACCATCGGCTCCTTCGCGCCGGATGCCACCTACTACGGCCGCGTCGTCCCCCGCGGAGTCACCGACCTGGCCCCGGTGATCACCGACCTGCTCGCGCACGGCATCGACGGCTTCTTCTACACCGGTACCCCCGCCGGCGGGGCCAAGGTCGCCGGACTGCTGGCCGCCGCCGGTTTCCAGGGCCCCCGGGCGGCCGATTACACCATCGCCGGCCCCGAGTTCCTCGGCGCGGCCGGCCAGGCGGCCGAAGGCTGGCAGTTCTTCACGCCGTACACGGGCCCGGAGGCCCCCGAGGTCGCGGAGATGACCCGCGCGCACCGGGCGGCGTACGGATCCGCCCCCGACATCTGGACCGCGGAGGCCTTCGACGCCACCCGCCTGATCATCGACCGGCTGGTCACCACCGCGGCGGGCGGCCAGCGCCCGACCCGTGCCGGGCTGCTGACCGCGCTCACCCAGGGCACCTTCCGCGGCCTGACCAAGGAATACACCTTCGACGACCGGCAGCAGGTCAAGGGCAACATCTACTTCATGCACAAGGTGGAGGGGGGCCGGATGCGCTACGTCGGCCCGGCCGTCCAGCCCGCGGCGGGATAGCCCCCGGATGCGCCCCCTCACCCCTGCCGATCCGGCCGCGATCGGCGGCAACCGGCTGCTGGGACGCCTCGGTTCGGGCGGTATGGGCACCGTGTACCTCGCCCGCTCCGCCGCCGGCACCCTGGTCGCCGTCAAGGTCATCCGTGCCGACCACGCCGCGAACCCGGACTTCCGCGCCCGGTTCCGGCGCGAGGTGGAGGCCGCCGGGCAGCTGACCGGGCGCTGGGTGGTCCCGGTCGTCGCCGCCGACCCGCAGGCGCGCGAACCCTGGCTGGCCACTCCCTACGTCCCCGGGCCCTCCCTCGCCGAGGCCGTGGGAGGGTACGGTCCGCTGCCCGTCCGCGCGGTACGGACCCTGGGCGCGCGGCTCGCCGAGGCGCTGGCGCAGGTGCACGCCGCCGGGCTGGTCCACCGCGACGTCAAACCGGGCAACATCCTGCTCGCCCCCGACGGGCCCCGGCTGATCGACTTCGGGATCGCGCGGGCCGAGGGCGCGGTCACGCTGACCGCCGTGGACGCCGTCCTCGGCACCCCGGGATACCTGGCACCGGAACAGGCCCGCACGGACGGCGCCGTGGCGGGCGCCCCGAGCGATGTGTTCTCCCTCGGCTGCGTCCTGGCGTACGCGGCGACCGGGCACGGTCCCTTCGGCGGCGGGCACGCGGCCGCGGTGGTCTACCGCACGGTGCACGACGAGCCCGAACTCTCCGGACTGCCGCCGGAGTTGCTCGGCATCGTGCTGGCCTGTCTGGCGAAGGACCCGACGGCCCGGCCGACCCCGGACCAGCTGGGCGCCGTACTCGGGGACGACCTCCCCGGCCCGGACGGCGAGGACTGGCTGCCGCCCCCGCTGCCCCGGCTCATCGCCGAGCGCTCCACCAGGGCCCTGGACCTGCCCGTCCCGGAACCGACCCGGATCGACGCGCCGGAGGCGGCGGCCCGGGGCCTCACGCGCAGACAGCTGCTCGGGGCCGGCGCGGGCCTGGCCGTCATCGGCGCGCCGGTCGCCTGGTTCACCACCCGAGGCCGGGCCCGCGGCACGACGACGCCGCCCGCCCGCGAACTCGCCACCCACACCCTCGCGCTCCAGGCGGACCTGACCGGGCCCGGCAAGGAGATCGGTCAGGCCCACGAGCGCGGCATGAAACTGGCCGTGGAACGGCACAACAGCCGCTCGGACGCCGCGTTCCGGCTGGCCCTGCGCGTGGTCGACGACGGCGGGGAGGCCACGCGCGCCGTGCAGGTGGTCAAGGAGCTGGCCGCCGACCCCGCGGCGGTCGCACTCACCGGCCCCACCTGGGACGGGGTCGTGCCCGAGATGGCCGCTGCCTGCGAAGCGGCCGATCTCGCCCTGCTGCTCGTGTCCGCCGACAGTGCCGAGACCGCCACCTCCCAGGTGGGGTGGCGCACGGTGGTCGCCACCCGCCCGGCCGGCGACCAGCTCGCCCTCCCGGTGATCGACTGCTTCAGCCGGATACGGCCCGTCCACCGCACGGGCCTGGTGGAGGACGTCGAAGGCGGCGAGCCCGCCTTCCCGGTCGTCCGGCACCTGCAGCAGTCACCGCCCTCGCAGGGCACGGTCAGCGTCCACCGGATCCCCGCGGGCAGCTCCGACTTCGCCGGCGCCGTACGCGCGCTGACCGAGGCCGGGGCCGAGGCCGTCGTCTACGCCGGTACCTCACCGCAGCGCGCGGCCCGGATGGCCCGCGCCCTCACCGAAGGCGGATTCCAGGGCCGGCGGATGGGCATCCAGCACGCCATGGAGCCGGCCTTCCTCACGGACGCCGGTCCGGCCGCCGACGGCTGGCTGTTCGCCTCCCTCTTCACCGACCCGCTCGCCGTCCCCGCCGCCGCCGAGTTCGTCGCCGCCCACCGGGCCGCGTACGGGACCCCGCCCGCCCGCTGGGCCACCGAGGCCTACGACGCCGTGGGGCTGCTCGCCGCGACCCTGGCCGGCCTGGAGAAGGAGGGGCGGGACCGGGCGGGCGTGACCCGCCGGATCTTCCGGACGGCCCACGAGGGCCTGGCCAAACCGCTGTCCTTCGACTCCAACACCCACGTGCTGACCAGAACCCGCACCGCCCACCTCTACCAGGTCGAATCCGGGGCGTTCCGGTACCTGGGCATCTACCCGGACGTGAGCCCCGCGTCCGTGCGGTGAACGGGAGCCAGGAAGGTCCCCGGGCTCGGGCGGAGGCTACTCGAACCGACTGGTGTCGCCCGCGCCCCGGCGCACGATCTCGACCTCGCCACCGGAGAAGTCGATGACAGTGGTCGGTTCGGTACCGCAGTCACCCGAGTCCAGTACGGCGTCCACCTCGTGGTCGAGCCGCTCCTTGATCTCCCAGCCCTGAGTCAGCGGCTCGGGCTCGTCGGGCAGCAGCAGGGTGCTGGAGAGCAGCGGCTCGCCGAGCTCGGCGAGCAGGGCCTGAGTGACGACGTGGTCGGGAATCCGGACTCCGACCGTCTTCTTCTTCGGGTGCAGCAGCTGGCGCGGCACCTCCGAGGTCGCGGGGAGGATGAACGTGTAACTGCCCGGGGTCGCCGCCTTGATGGCGCGGAACACGTCGTTGTCGATCTGTACGAACCGGCCCAGCTGTGCGAAGTTCTGGCACACGAGGGTGAAGTGATGACGGTCGTCCAGATTTCGGATCGACCGGATCCGGCTGATGCCGTCGCGGTTGCCCAGCTGGCAGCCCAGCGCGAAACAGGAGTCGGTCGGGTATGCGACGAGCTTCCCGCCGCGGATCATGTCGACCACGCTGTCGATGGTGCGCCGCTGGGGATTCTCGGGGTGTACGTCGAAGTATTTCGCCATCCGCCGAGCGTACGCGGTCCGGACCCCGGCGCCGGTACGGCCCGGCGGGCCCGCCGGGCCGTACCGCCGGGCCCGCCCCAGGGCCTGCCTGCCGGGGCGCGCGGGACGGGTGCGACGATGCGCTGATGCGCACGCTGAACGAACTGACCGACGTCGACGGTCCCGCCTGGCCCGAACTGAGCGGGGAACTCGGTGCGGGAGCCGTTCCGGTGGAGGTCCTGCCGGCCGATCCCGCCCTCGCCCGTGCGTCGCTCCTCCAGCTGCAGGTCACGGCACGGTCCTACCTGGGCGCGGTGGTGCTGCACTGCGGCGGCCTGCTCCTGGACGACGGCTGGCTGCGCGTCCTCGGCAGCCCCGCCGCCGACCGCTCCCGGGGACTGCCCGGACTCGCACAGGCCAACGCCTTCCCCTCGGCGTTCGAACCCGGCTGGTGCCCGGATGCCGGGCTGGTCGTGGCGTACGACGTGCTGGGCGGGGTCTTCGCCCTGAACGGCGCGCGTCCCGCCGACGGCGGCCGCCCCGGAGCACCGGGCGAGATCGTCTACTTCGCCCCCGACGCGCTGCGCTGGGAGGCCCTCGGGGCCGGGTACGCGGCCTGGCTGTCCTGGCTGCTGTCCGGAGCCCTCGACCGGTTCTACGCCGACCTGCGCTGGCCCGGGTGGCGGGCGGAGGTCGCGGAACTGAACGGCGGCCGGGGACTGTCGCTCTACCCTCCCCTGTGGTCCGCCGAGAGCCGCGGCGACCTGGCGGCGACCAGCCGTCGCGCCGTCCCCATGGCGGAGCTGCTGGGCTTCGCCCGCGAAACCGGGCAACAGTTCGACGGGGTCGACCCGGGATTCATGGGCACGGTCTGACGGGTCCGGAGAGCAGACCGAGGCCGAAGGCGGACGTTCGGCAGTGCCGCCGGCCCGGGGGAGTTCCGTAGGGTCGGGTGCGTGAGATCAGTGATCATCGAGCCCCGCGTCCCGCAACCGGTCGTGTCCGCCGGGCTGTTCACCACGGCGCTCGCCGCCGTCGGCGCGAGCGTGGCCGACCCGTGGTGGGGGATGCCGGCGGTGGTCGGCGCGTACGTCGCAGGCCGCGGACCGGGGCCGGGACGGAGCGCGGCGGTGGCTCTGACCGTGGTGCTCGTGGCAGCCGTGCCCGTCGTGGTCCTCGTACCCGAGTGGCTCGCGTGGGTGACCAGGTTCGTACTGACGCTGCTCGCCGCGGCGGTGCTTCCGTGGTTCGCGGGCCGGTTCCTGCGCCAGTACCGCGAACTGGTGCGCGCCGGGTGGGAGCGGGCCGCGCGGCTGGAGCGGGAACAGCGCCTGCTCGCCGAACAGGCTCGACTGCGTGAACGGACCAGGATCGCGCAGGACATGCACGACCTCCTCGGTCACGAACTCAGCCTCGTCGCCCTGTCGGCGGGGGCGCTGCAGCTGGCCCCCGGCCTTCCGGAGGCCCACCGCACCGCCGCGCGGGACATCCGGTCCAGGGCGGGGGCCGCCGTGGACCGGCTCGGCGAGGTGATCGGCCTCCTGCGCGAACCCTCGGACCCGGAGCCCGGGCCCGAGAGCGGACCGGCGAACGGGCTCGCCGGGATCGGGGGCCTGGTGGACCGGGCCGCCGAGGCGGGACTCGATGTCCGGCTGCGGGTGGAGGGGGAACCGGCGGCCGCCGTGCTGCCGCGGGCCGTCGACCGGGCCGCGTACCGCGTCGTCCAGGAGGCGCTGACGAACGTCGCCAAGCACGCGCCCGCCTCCCGGGCCACCGTCGCCGTCCGGCACACAATGGATGCGACGGACACGGCGGACACGACCGATGCAACGGATCCGGGCGGCCGGACCGAGATCGCCGTGACGAACGGGCCGGTCCGCGGCCAGGAGCCCGCCTCCCAGGTCCCGGGCGCCCCCGGCGAGACCCACCGCCTCGGGCTCATCGGCTTGGACGAACGGGTCCGGCTGGCCGGCGGCTCCTTCACCGCAGGCCCCGAGGGCGACGGCTTCGCCGTCCGTGCCGTGCTCCCGCACCGGCCCGGCGCGGCCCCGGCGCCCCCCGCCGATCCGGCCCGCCCGGGCGGCGTCCTGCCCCCGGAACACCGCAGCGCCCGCCGCCGGCTGCGCCGTACCGCCGTCGCGGCCGTGCTGGTACCGCTGTGCACCGCGGCCGTGCTCATCCTCGGGGTACGGACCTGGGACACCGTGACGGCCCGGCAGTCGGTCCTCTCCCCGCAGGACCATGCCCGGCTGAGCGTCGGGCAGCCCCGCGCCGAGGTGGCGCCGTACCTGCCGCGACGGCAGACGCCCCGCCGGCCGGCCGCCCCCGCCCCAGAACCGGACGGTGCGGCCTGCGAGTTCTACGTACAGACCGCAGACCCCTTCGACGACCGCTCGGGGGACATCTACCGGCTCTGCTTCCGGGCCGGCCGGCTCGTCTCCACCGACACCTTCACCGGGAGGGAAGTCCGATGATCCGGATCCTGATCGCCGACGACGAGCCGATGATCCGCGCGGGCGTCCGCGCCGTCCTCGCCACCGATCCCGGCATCACCGTCGTCGCCGAGGCCGCCGACGGCCACGAGGCGGTGCGGCTCGTGCAGCACCACCGCCCGGACGTGGCCGTACTGGACATCCGGATGCCGGGCACGGACGGGATCGCGGCCGCCGCCGAGATACGAAGGACCGTACCGGCGACGGGCGTCGTGATGCTGACGACCTTCGGCGAGGACGACTACATCCTGCGCGCCCTCGGCGAGGGCGCCACCGGCTTCCTGATCAAGTCCGGCGATCCGGAGGAGCTGCAGGCCGGTGTGCGGGCGGTCGCCGACGGCGCCGCCTACCTGTCACCGAAGGTCGCGGCCCGGGTCGTCGCCCATCTCGCGGCCGACGGCGCGGGCGCCAGGGCGGGCCGCCGCTCCGCGGCCCGCGCCCGCGTCGACGCCCTGACCGCCCGCGAACGGGACGTGCTGGGCCTCCTCGGCGGCGGACTGTCCAACGGGCAGATCGCGCGCCGCCTGCACCTGGCGGAAGGGACGGTGAAGGCCCACGTCAGCTCGATCCTCGCCCGCCTCGGCGTCCACAACCGGGCCGCGGCGGCGGTGGTCGCCCACGAGGCCGGAGCGGTCCCGGCGCCGCGCGGAGGCGGGGCGGCGCCCGAGGAGCGCTGACGCCGCGCGTCCGGCGGCGGGCAGGAGCAGGATCCGTACGGTCAGCACGGCGCTCGCCCCGAGCGCCGCGCCCGCCAGGACGTCGTGCGGATAGTGCACACCGACCAGGACCCGCAGCAGGGCGGCGGCCACGGCCACCGGCAGGGCCAGGGCCGCGAGCCGGGGACGTACGAGCGCCACCCCGACCGCCAGCGCGGCGGCGAGCGTGGCGTGATTGCTCGGGAAGGACCAGTCGCCCGGCGCGGGGCACCGCGCGACCGCCAGAGCCCCTGCCACGGCACGGCACGGCCGTTCCTCGTCGACCAGGAGTTTCAGCCCCTCGCTGAGCGCGTAGGCGGCCACGGTCCCGGCGGCCGCCAGGGCCACCCCGGCCAGGCCCGGCACGTCACGGCGCCGCAGTGAGCACACGCCCACCGAGACCAGCAGCAGGGCCAGGAGCAGCAGCGTGCCCTCGCTCGCCGCTTCCAGCGCCGTCCCGGCCCAGGCCGGCCAGTCGCCCGCCACGCTCCGGGCGAGTGACCGGTAGGCCGTCGCCGAGACGCCCTCCGTGACGAGTACCGGCTCGTTCGTGCCCAGCGCGCCGCCGGGCGCCGCCCAGGCGACGGCCGCGGTGCCCGCCCCGGCCGTCGCACCGGCGAGCGGCAGCCGCCGGGCCCATCCGTATCGGGTGTTCGATTCCATGGGGTCCGACCGTAGGAACGCCGGGGCCCGCCCGCCCCGGCCGAACGGCCGGCCCGGCCCCCGACGAACGTCAGGGTTGCGACGTCCGCCGTTCCGTGCCTGGAAAGCGTCTGCCGCATGCGTGGCGGTCCTGGCGGGACGCTCCGGACGCTGCCGGACGGGTTCGGGGGCACGATGAGAGGAAGCCGTGCGCCTCGGACCGCCCCCGGGCGGGTGGCGGCGGGCGGCGCCGGGCCGACGATGCCGGAAGGAGCGTCGCCGATGGGTGCGATCGACGGGTCGGGGACCGGTGGGATCAGACCCGGCATGTCCGGGGTCTCCCCGCCGAGTGGTTTGCTCGACGTCCTGAACGTCGCGGCGGTCGTCCTCGACTCCGAAGGACGGGTGGCACTGTGGAGCCCGCAGGCCGAGCAGCTGTTCGGCTGGACGGCGGCGGAGGCACTCGGCCGCCCCGCCGCCCGGCTGCTGGCCGCCAAGGAGCACGTAGGCCTGGTCACGGAGCTGTTCGCGCGCGTCATGGGCGGCGCGGGGGACTGGGCGGGGGCCTTCCCGGTGCGGCGCCGGGACGGCACCACGCGCCTGGTGGAGTTCCGCAACATGCGGCTGCTCGACGAGCACGGCGAGATGTACGCCCTGGGCATCGCGACCGACCGCACCCGGCTGCGCCAGCTGGAGAGGGACCTCGCCCTGTCCGCGCGCCTGGTGGCCCAGTCCCCGATCGGCCTCGCGGTCCTGGACACCGAGCTGCGGTACGTGCTCGTCAACCCGACGCTGGAACGGATCAACGGGCTGCCCGCCGAAGACCACATCGGCCGGGGCGTCCGCGAGGCCCTGGCCTTCCTCGACGACGCGGAGGCCGCCGAGTCGGCGATGCGCCAGGTCCTGGCCACCGGAACGCCGCTGCTCGAACAGTTCACGGCCGGCCGCACCCACGGCGGGGACCGCACCGAACACGCCTGGTCGGTGTCGTACTACCGGCTGGAGGACGCCACCGGCCGGGTACTGGGCCTCGCCACCTCCGTGGTGGACGTCACCCAGAGTCACCGGGCGGCCATCGAGATCGCCCGCAGCCGCCGCCGCCTCGCGCTCATCGCGGACGCCACCGTCCGGATCGGCACCACCCTCGACCTCGACCAGACCGCCCGAGAGCTCGCCGACGTCGTGGTGCCCGAGCTCGCGGACATCGCCGCCGTCGACATCCTCGACTCCGTCCTCGAAGGCCGGCCCACCCTGCGGTCCTCCGCCCACGAGCCCGCCGTGTTCCGGGCCCTCGCCCTGGCCGCCGCCTACCCCAGCGACGCCGTCCGCGCCGCCGACCCGCCCGGCGACATCGCCCGCTACGCAGCGGACCGGCTCGTCACCCAGTCCGTGACGACCGGCCACCCGGTCCTCGTCGCCCACGTACAGGCCCAGGACATCTCGCGCATCGCCCGCGACAGCACCGCCGCCGATCTCCTGAGCCGTGCCGGGCTCCGCTCCTACCTGGCCGTTCCGCTCATCGCCCGCGGCGAGGTCCTCGGCGCCCTCGACCTCAAGCGCACCCGCAACCCGCTGCCGTTCAACGACGACGACATCGTGCTGGCCGGCGAACTCGCCGCCCGCGCCGCCGTGTGCATCGACAACGCCCGCTGGTACCGCAACGCGCACCACACCGCCCTCGCCCTCCAGCACCACCTCCTGCCGCACCACCCGCCGCCCACACCCGGCCTGGAAGTCGCCTACCGCTACCGGCCCGCCGCGGCCAGCAGCGAGATCGGGGGCGACTGGTTCGACGCCATCGCCGGACCGGACGACACCACCGTCCTCGTGGTCGGAGACGTCATGGGCAGCGGCATCAACGCCGCCGCCAGCATGGGACAGCTGCGTACGGCGACCCGCACCCTCGCCGAACTCGCCCTCGACCCGCCCCAGGTGCTCCACCAGCTGGACCACACCACCGCCGCACTGGAGGAGACCATCGCCACGTGCGTCTACGTCGTCTACGACCCGCACGCCGCCGAGTGCCGGGTCGCCCTCGCCGGACACCTGCCGCCCGTCCTCATCCGCTCCGGCCGCCGGCCCCGACTCCTCGACCTGCCCACCGGCGCACCGCTCGGCGTGGGCGGCATCCCCTTCGAGTCCACCACCATCGCCATGGACCCCGGTGACCAGCTCGTCCTCTACACCGACGGCCTGGTCGAGACCCGCGACCAGCCCATCGACGAACGCCTGGACCTCCTGCTGACCCTGCTCGCCGACACCGGACGTCCGCTGGAGGAGACCTGCGACCGCCTCCTGGACTCCCTGCGCCGCACGGACGACCACGACGACGTCGCCCTGGTCATCGCCCGCGCGCGATCCCTGCCGACGGCCTAGGCCGTGTTTTAGATCGGGGTTCCGGCCCGCGCCTTGCGCCGTGATGATCATGGTGTGGGGCGTGGGGATCTTTCTGGTGAGCAGTGGTCGG